>CAVTFP010000022.1:0-71260 GCA_963733645.1 uncultured Alphaproteobacteria bacterium | reverse complement strand
CCTTCACGACACTTAGCGGTGACTAAAAATTTGGTCGCTGTTGGGGGTAGAACGGACATCACGGTGCCAGCTGACTGATTTGTCTCAGTCGCTTTTGACCGAGGCTGTGTTCTAAAAACGCAAAAAATCGAGAAGCGACGAGAATAGTTTTTCTTCAATTGGAGCGATACTGAATGAGCTAGCGAATCTTTGCGCACTCGAATGCGATTTGAAGAACGTTCATTCTATTGCCGTCGCGCGCCTCCGCGTTTCTACACAACCAAGACCCACAACGGAAGTCAGCAGGCTGCGTCCTCCATAATATGCGGGCGCCGTTTCTTGGTCTCAATGCGTATCGAAAACATGCTGATATACGTCAACCGCCGTTTCGATCGCCGCCCGCTCACTTGCTGTAGGTCTATCGGGATCGCGTGCCGGCGGCAGGCTGCCGAACTTCATCAGGCACGCCATCAGCAGCAGCCGCGCCTTGGTCGCGGTGAGATTCGATCCGGAGATAAAGATCGGGTGCCGTCGGCGAAGCCCTCGGGATCGCCGCGCCCGACCCGGACCACCGGCAGCCCGCTTAGACTGCCTTTTCCATAGTCTTCTGGCGCGCCCGCGACGTCATCGCGCCATAGGGCACCTGGCCCTCGGTCACGAACCCGGCGAGCCGGCCGAGGCCGAGCTTGTGCTCGATCAGAAACGCGAGATCGGGCTCGAGCGCCGGATCGTCGCCGAACTCCTCGCCGCAATAGCCGCCGTCCTTGACGATCGACACGACGGAATCGCGTCGGCAGGATGTCGCCGCCCGCTCCCTTGATCGCGATCTCGAAGCGTTTCGCGCGCCGTTCGGCCCGGCGCGCACGGCCTTAACCGTGTTCGGCAGCCGGCTGGTGTTCACCTCGGACAGGTAGGTGTGCTTGTAGGCCGGCACATAGAGCAGCTCCGGCATGCCGATATGATTGATGCCGCCGAGGATGCCGCCGTGGCCGCCAGTCGCGACATAGCCGCCGGGCCGCGCGTCGACCTTGGCGACTTCGCGCGCGGCGAAGACGCGCTGCTCCTGGATGACGACGACGCCGGCGCGGTTGCGGCCCTTGCTCGTCGGCCCAGATGCGCGACCCGATGTAGGTCGAGCGAATCGACGATGTTCTGCGGCCCGTCGTTGCTGATCTGGCCTTGCGGCCGCTGCGCGGCGTTGCCGCAGATCGGCACGCGTCGTGTCGATCAGAAGATTGAACCAATAGGCGGTCTCCTCGACCGCCGGGCTGCCTTGGGTCAAGATCGCGCCGTCGTATTTGCCGCTCGACATGACGGCTTGCGCGATGTTGGTGACGCGCGCGAGCGCCGGCCGCGGCGGCGCCGTCGCCGAGGTGGCGCGGCTTGTAGGGAAAGAAGTCCTTGCCGCAGCGCTTCGGGCGGAATGTCGCCTTCGCCGACGTCGGTGCGCAGCGCGGCGGCGAGACCCTTGGTGTAGCCGCCCGGCGGCAGCAGCCGATAGAAATCGACCTCGGCCAGCGACGAGATCGACACTGGCCACGCCGTCGATGCCGACCGACAGGCGGTCGATCTCCTCGAAGCTGCGCGAGCCGTCGGGGAAGAAGCCCTGGCGCGCCTGCTCCGCCGGCGCGTTCGGGCGCGGCGCATTCCTCCTCCCAGGCCTGACCGTCGGCCTGCAGCGCCATGTAGGGCAGCGGATAAAGCCCGTCCTCGGGACGCAGCTCGATCTCGTAGACCGGCTTGTCGCCAGCGCCGCGGCGTTCCTTGTGGAAATACGCCGTCGGCGTCGATGATAGCCGTCGGGCGGCCCATAAAGCTCGGCCGCGTCGCTGTTCCAGCGGATGCGCCGAGAACTGCTCGACATAAACCTTGACCGGCGCGGCCAGTCGCTGCGCGCGCAGCGCATCGAATTTCGCCACGCTGCCGTCCGCGCCCTGCAGCAGCGGCAAGCCGTGCTTCCGCCGCGCCTTGTTCGAGGTGACGAGCGGCGGCGTGTTCTGGATCGTTGCATTGGGACCAGCAAGATGAGCGATACGCAGTTTCGAATTTGAAGGCATGATGTTTTCCTGTGGCAAAGAACTACTGTATCTGAATTGCTGGCGTCGCCGCGTCACGCAGCGGCAGCTCATCGAGCAGCACGCAACTGGCGACGTGGCCCGCCGCCACCTGCCGCGGCTTCGGCACTACCGTGCCGCAGACCGGGCGCGCGAATTTGCAGCGCGGCGCAAAGCTGCAGCCCTCGGGCATCAGGCGAAGGTCGGGTGGGTTGCCGGGTATCGCCTCGATATCCTGCTCGCTCAGGCGATCGGGCAGGATCGAAGCCAGCAGCCCCATCGTGTAGGGGTGACGTGGCCGCAACAGGACATCGGTGGCTTTGCCGTATTCGACGATGCGCCCCGCATACATGACTGCAACCGTGTCGGCGATTTGCGCCGCGACGCCGAGATCGTGGGTCACGAAGATCAGACCCATGCCGAGCTCCTGCTGCAACTTGCGCAATAACAGGAGGATCTGGATCTGCACCGATGCGTCGAGCGCGGTCGTCGGCTCGTCGGCCAGCACCAGGCGCGGGCGGCAGGATAACGCCATGGCGATCAGAGCGCGCTGGCGCAGCCCTCCGGACAATTCGTGCGGATAGGAATCAAGCCGGCGCTCCGGAGAGGGCACCTTGACCAGTTGCAGGATCTCCAGCGCGCGCTGCCGCGCGGCCTGGCGCGACGAGCCGTCGTGGCGCATCACCGTCTCGGCGATCTGCCGGCCGATCGTGTAAACCGGATCGAGCGCCGTCATCGGCTCCTGGAACACCATGGCGGCGATGGCGCCGCGCACGTCGCCAGCTGCCGCTCGTTGAGCGCCATGATGTCGTATTGGCCGATCCTGATACGGCCGCTCATGACGGCGCGCTTCTTCGGCAGAAGGCGCATGAGGGCGCGCATCGTGACCGACTTGCCGGAACCGGACTCGCCGATGATGCAGAGCACTTCGCCGGGCATCAGGGCAAACGATACGCCGTTGACCGCCCAGACCGTCTCGTCGCGATCGGCAAACTTGACGTGGAGGTCATTGACCTCGACGAGTGGCGCATCGGCTGGTCTGGCACGATCCGGCATTGCCTGGCACTCAGGACACGGTTGCATCGGCGGCAAGTTCAATAGCGACGGCGGCGCGGCGGCCGAGCGGCTATGGCCGGACGCGACGTCGCCCATATGGCAAGCGGCAAGGTGTGCCGCCTGACCGGCCGATTGTCCAAGCACCGGACGCTTCGCCGCACAAACATCCTCGGCGAATGGGCACCGGGTGCGAAAGCGGCAACCGCTGGGCGGATCGACTGGATTGGGCGGATCGCCGGCGAGCGGCGGAGTGTCGAAGCGGTTTCGCGGATCGGTCGAAAGCCGCGAGGCAAGCAGCGCCTTGGTGTAAGGATGTTTCGGCTGCCGATAGATGGCGTCGGTCGGGCCGATCTCGACGACTTGGCCCAGATACATCACCAGCATTCGATCGGAAACGTAGCGCACGACGTTCAAGTCGTGCGAGATGAAGATGTAAGTCAGCTTCAAAGTCTGTTTGAGATGCCGCAGCAGGTTCAGCACCTGGGCCGCGATCGATTTGTCGAGGGCGGAGACGGCTTCGTCGAGAATGACCAGGCGCGGATCGAGCGCCAGCGCGCGTGCGATATTGACGCGCTGCTTCTGGCCGCCGGACAATTCGTGCGGATAACGCGACGCGAACAGCCCGGGATCGAGACCGACGCGCAGCAACAGGTTCCTGGCGAGGTTACGGGCATCGGCGCGGCGAATGCCGTGAACCTGCGGACCGTAGGCAATGGATTCCTGAATCGGCAGGCGCGGATTGAGCGAGGAATCGCTGTCCTGAAACACGATCTGCATGTTGCGGCGCAGCTCGCGCAGCGACAGTCCGCGTATGCCGCCTACCAGCTCGCCGTCGAAAATGATTCGGCCGGTATCGGACGGGATCAAGCCCATGAGAACGCGCGCCAGCGTGGACTTGCCGCAGCCAGATTCGCCGACGACGCCTAAGGTCTCGCCCTTGAGCACGGAGAACGAGATGTCGTCGACGGCTTCGATCGCGCCGATCTTGCGGTAGAGCAGGCCGCCGTGAATCGGAAAGTGCTTTTTGAGATCTTTCACGATCAAGAGCGGCTGCGCCTTGCCACCGCGATCGCGCGGATCATCGGCGGCGCCCGCGGCCGCCGGCGGTTGCGCAGTCAGCTGTGACTTCTGCCGCCATCGCTCGTCCCTTAAGCCCTTATATCCATCGCCTGCCGCAGCCCGTCGCTGACCAGATTGAACGACAGCGAGCAAATAAAGATCGCCGCTCCCGGCAACGCGCAGATGAGGGGCTGCACATAGATCGATTGCCGCAGCGTCGACAGCATCAAGCCCCAGTCGGAGGTCGGCGGCTCGACGCCCAAGCCGAGAAAGGACAGTCCGGCCGCGAGCAGGATCGAGACCGAAATCAGGCTCGACGCATAGATCAGCACCGGCGCCAGCACGTTGCGCAGCACGTGGTGGAAAATGATGGAAAGGCTCGATGCGCCGCTCGCCCGCGCCGCCTCGACGAAATCGCGGCTGCGGATCTGCGTCGTCGCCGTCTCTGACACGCGGCAGAGCGGCGGAATGAACACCAGCGTCAGCGCGATGAGGCTGATGGCGATGCCACCGCCCAGGGTTCCGGAGATGGCGACCGCGAGCAGCACCGATGGGAACGCGTAAAACACGTCCATGATGCGCATGATCAACGTGTTGATGATGCCGCCGCAAAGCCCGCGAGCAATCCGAGAAAGCCGCCGACCAAGGTCGCGAGCCCAACCGGAACCAGGCCCATCAGAAGCGAAATGCGGCCGCCGAAGATCAGGCGCGAGAGCATGTCGCGGCCAAGCTCGTCGGTGCCGAGGATGAAGCCTTTGTAGCCGATGGGCTTGAGCCGATTGATCATGCTCGTGGCGTTGGGATCGAACGGCGCAACGAGCGGCGCCAGGATGGCGGCGAGCGCAATGACAACGATCAAAGATGCGAAGAACAGCGTGACGTAGTCGCGGCGCAGGCGGCGGCCGACGCTGCGCCAATAGCCGCGAACCCGCGCCAGCGGCGAGTTCGCTGCCCGTGACTATCGGCAATGGCAGCGTCGTGTCGCTCATGGTCGCTCATCAGCCTCGCTTGATGCGCGGATCGATCGCGGTCTGCAGCAGATCGACGACGAGATTGATGACCACGAACCACAGCGCGAGAACCAGCATCGCGCCCTGAAGCATCGGGATGTCGCGCGTCAGGATCGCCTTGTTGAGGAGGAAGCCCGTGCCCGGCCAGGTGAAGATCGTCTCGATCAGAATGGAGCCGCCGACCAGATAGCCGAACTGCAAACCCATGACGGTCAGCACTTGCGGCAGCGCGTTGCGCAACGCGTGGCGCAGCACGGCGAAGCCGCGCAGCCCCTTGGCACGCAAGGTGAGGATGAATTCCTGCGACAACGTGTCGGCGACCGCCGCGCGGGTGCTGCGCATGATGATGCCGAGCGGAACCAGCGCCGTCGCCAGTACCGGAAGCACGGCGTATTTGAGTTGGCTCCACTGCAGCGGATTGAATCCGGCGGAACCTTCGGAGCCCATTCCGGTTGCCGGCAGAACGTGCAGCTCGACCGCAAAGATGATGATCAGAACGATAGCGAACCAATAATTCGGCACGCTGATGCCAATGACGGCGACGCCGGTGGCGACCCGGTCGGGCGCACGGCCGACGTAATAGGCGGCGAGCGTTCCAAGCGTGAGCGCCAGCGGGAACGCCACCAGCACAGCACCGACAGAAACGATCAAGGTATTGGCCAGCGCATGCAGCACTTCACCCAGCACCGGGCGATTAGTCTGGATCGAAACGCCGAAATCGCCGGACAGCGCGCGGATCAGCCATTTCACATATTGAACCGGTATCGGCTGATCGAGGCCGTAGGCATGTTTCAAGTATGTGACGTCGGCCTGGCTGGCATCGGGCGGCAGCAGGTTCTGTACCGGATCGCCTGGCGCCAAATAGACCAGCGCGAAACAAATAATCGTCACTCCGATCGCGATCGGAATGGCGAGCATGACCCGGCGTACCGCATAGTACCACATCGGCGATTCCGGCGAATTCGGGCGGTAGCCATTAACCGAGCAATTAAGGTGCCAACGCCTGCGGCGCCGCCGGCAACCGCGCAACCACTTGCATTTCCCGTCACTTCCGGGCCGTCCTCGCGAGCGCGGGCGCCTTGCAGCGGGAATTTGAGGCTCCCTGCACAAAATGGCACCGCAGGCCCGCGTCGGAAGCGCTATGACGGAGCGGTGTGGCTGCGAATAAAGCAGGATCGAGGCACGGTCCTTGCAACAATGGCAGGAGCTCCACGCGTCACACGGCGAAAGAGGTGCTGTCATGCTCCTGCGCAAGACGTTTGCATCGGCTGCGGCCGGATTGTTGGCGGTGTTTGCCGCGTTGACGTTCCGGCCGGATGCGGCCGCCGCCGAGTTGGTACTGCGCATCGCCATGACGGCAGGCGACATCCCCGATTGGGCCGGGCAGCCCGATCAGGGCTTCGAAGGCTTTCGCTTCGTTGGCTATAATCTATATGACGGGCTAGTCGATTGGGACTTATCGCGCAGCGATCAGGAAGCCGACATCAGGCCGGCGCTGGCGACGAAGTGGTCGCCCGATCCCGATAATCCAAAGAAATGGATCATCGAGCTGCGCGAAGGCGTCAAATTCCATGACGGCTGCGACTGGAATGCCGATGCCGCGATTTGGAACTTCGAACGGCTGACGCAAAAGACGAGCCCGGCATTCAGCCCCTTGAACTTCGCCCGCGCACGTTCGCGCAGCAATGACATCGAGCATTTAGAGAAGATCGAAGACCATAAGTTTGCGATCTACACCCACACCGTAGTCTCGCTGTTTCCTTATAATCTGCCGTATCTGCTGATGATGTCGCCCTGTGCGATGGCGAAGGCGGGCAACGACTATCAGGCCTATGCCAAAGCACCGGCTGGCACCGGGCCCTACAAATTCGACAAGGTGGTTCCTCACGAACGGCTAGAGCTCGTTCAGAACGCCGACTATTGGGATAAGAGCCGCATTCCGAAACAGGATCGCGTTGTGCTGTTACCAATGCCGGAGGCCTCGACGCGCGTCGCCGCACTGTTATCCGGGCAAGTCGATTGGATCGAGGCGCCGTCGCCCGACGCCATCGATCGCCTCAAATCCGCTGGCATGAATATCTTCACCAACGTCTATCCGCACACTTGGCCCTATCTTCTAAACTTTACCCGCGGCCCGTTCATGGACCTGCGCGTGCGCCAGGCGGCGAACTACGCGATCGACCGCGACGAAATGGTTGAGATGCTCAACGGCATCGCGGTGCCGAGCTATGGCGTGTTTGTACCGAGCCAGAAAGATTACGGCCATCCGTTCGAATACAAGACCGATCCGGCGAAAGCGACGGCGCTGCTCAAAGCCGCCGGCTGTTATCCTTGCGCGATCACGGTGGCGATATCGACCTCGGGCTCGGGTCAGATGCAGCCGTTACCGATGAACGAGCTGGTGAAGGAGCAGCTCGAAAAAGTAGGCTTCAAAGTAACGTTCGACACGCTCGATTGGAACACGATTCTGACGATCTACATCCAAGGCGCCGCGAAGTATCCGCAATACGACGCGCGTTAATTTCAGCAGTGGCGCCACCGATCCTCTCAATTATCTCAAAACAGTGATGAGCATCTACAAAGCGCCCAATGGCGCAAACTGGGGCGGCTATTCAAACGCAAAAGTGGACGAACTCTCGCAGCGCATCTTCAACGCTTTTGACGTAGCAGAGCGCGACAAGCTCGTCGCCGAGGTTCACGAGACCACTAGCGCAGACGCAGTGCGCGTTTTCATCGTCAGCGATCTCAACCCGCGGGCACTATCGCCAAAACTGTCTGGCTTCGTCCAGGCGCGTAGCTGGTTTCAGGACATCACTCCCGTCGTCGTTGGAAATTGAGTTGCGGAAATTCCGCTCTCGTGAGCAGCCGCGAACTGGGCATAAGCGAGTGCAGGCCTGCGCTGACCGACTTCCGGAGGTGGCCCTGAACGTCACTTCGCTGCGTCGAACAATAATGTCGCTATTGGAGTAACAACAGATGAGGTGGATGGCTCCCGCTCACGGCATCTGGGTGCCAAAGTGTGAAGGCCATCAGGCGTTCACGAGCGAAATGGGAGCCATCCGCTATGCAGATTACCACGATCGGCCTCGACTTGGCCAAGAACGTTTTTCAGGTTCACGGTGTTGATGCGAGCGGTCAGGTCGTTGTCCGCAAGGCTCTGCGACGGGCGCAGATGCTGCCGTTCTTTGCCAAGTTGCCTTCGTGCCTGGTCGGGATCGAGGCGTGCGGCACGTCGCATCACTGGGCGCGTGAGCTGATCAAACTCGGCCACGAAGTGCGCCTGATGCCGCCGGCTTACGTCAAACCGTATGTGAAGCGAGGGAAATCCGACGCTGCCGATGCCGAAGCGGTTTGCGAAGCGGTAACGCGGCCGACGATGCGGTTTGTGCCGGTGAAGTCGCCTGAGCAGCAGGCGGCGCTGTCGATGCATCGCACGCGCGATCTGCTGGTCAAGCAGCGCACGCAGATGGTCAACATGATCCGAGGCTTGCTCGCTGAGTTTGGCATCGACATCGCCAAGGGGCTCGGACGGGCGCTGCTGATGGCGCGACGGATCGTCGATGGTGAAGCACCAGACGTTCCGATTGAAGCCGCGAGGATGGTCGGCATGCTGTCACAGCAGGCACTCGACATCGACGCCCGGCTTCGCCAAATCGATCGCGATCTGCTCGTTTGGCAACGTGGCAACGATGTCGCGCGGCGTCTCATGACGATCCCCGGCATCGGGCCGGTCGGAGCGACGGCGCTTGCCGCATCGGTCACCGACCCACATCAGTTCCGTTCGGGGCGGCAGTTCGCCGCCTGGTTGGGACTGACGCCACTTCAGAAGTCGAGCGGTGGCAAAGAGCGGCTCGGCCACATCACTAAGATGGGCGACAAGTACCTGCGTAAGCTGCTCATTGTCGGCATGACCTCACTTGTGAGCCGTGCAAAGTCCAGGCCCGAGAAGATCGATCCACGGTTAGCCAATCTACTCGCGCGAAAGCCCGTGCGGGTCGCAACCGTCGCGATGGCAAACAAGACAGCACGCACCATCTGGGCAATCATGACACGCGGCGAGGTCTATCGAGCCGGCCACCGGCCGGTACTGGCCGCATAAGTCAGGCAATGCACGAATAGCTGAAGAGGAGATCACGAGGTTGCGAGAGCGATGCGACGTGATGGCAAACCGGTCAGACCGGGAACTGGGACAACCCACCCAATGTCCAAGGCATCATAGCCTGCACAACAGAATGGGACCTTGTTCGCGGACTCCATCAGGGCCAGCAGTCTCAATCGACTGCATCAACAGGCCGGACAGAAGACTGCACCCGACCAATGCCACCGCGCCAATTTACCTCTTGCAATGCGGGAGCCATCCACAGAGGACATTGGTCTGCACAGGTACTGAACTCATCGGTCATGAATGACCCTCAACAGACTTGGGCGGCAAATGTTTGCTGTACCGCACAATATCGCCCTTCGGCGTTTGCCGCGTGGTAGGATGCGGATGTGGGCCTGAGGGCGCTCAATGCGGCGACGCGACTTCATCAAACTCACTGGTAGTGCGGCGGCAGCGTGGCCGATCGCCGTCCGTTTCGTGGACAACCGGAGCGTCGACAAATAAATCGACGATAATCAAATCGGCGTAAAGGAGATTGTATGAAATCATTTACATGGAAAAGCATCCGCCATCGCGTTGTACGCCACGTCAGCGGCCGGTAGGCTCAGCCTGTCAGGGTGCGCCCGAGCGTAATCGACGAACACTTTTACAATCTGCACGGTCTTCGTGTCTTCGTCGGGGCAGGCGCCCAGCAGGGTCTTCCCGTCCTGGTCGGCCAAGATCGAGAACTCCTGCACGGCCTCAATGAATCCCCAGCACTGTTGGACATTGACGCCTGTCGACAAAAACACCTTGTCGCGATCGACGTGCATACCACGCTGGAGGGGCTGGCAGGATTGCAGCATTTCCTTTCCGCTTTGCGCGTAGGCCAGAGAGCCGTACACGACCGCCACGGCGGTTAGCGTTAGACCTATTAAGCGCATCAGCCTTGAACCCCGCGTGACGCGGAAATATACCAACCGACAGGCCCGCAGTGAAGCCAGCCGACACATTCCACTTTTGGCTGGTCTTTAAAAATGGCCGCGACCTATCCGTCATCATCGAGGCAGCAGCGACTTCACCCGCCCAATAGACGCGTTGCTGGACACTTCGTCGCCTGCCGGATAAGAGTCCGCCAACACGAAGGGAACCTCATGTCATTTAAGTATTCTGTTGGGCAAGCGGTCGAGTACACGCCGATCGGCGAAAAAGTCGCCGGTCTTTATACAGTTACCAAGCGGATGCCGACGGAAGAGAATGCGTTCGACCTGAAATATCGCATCAAGAGCGAGGCCGAAGCGTACGAGCGCAATGTGCTCGAATGCCAGCTGACTTCCGATGTAGGCCCTATAGGCCAGTACGCCACGACCAAGCCTCGTCTCTCGCAAGGCTCACACAGAAATTAGACTTTCAAACACTAGCCAGCCTCTAAACAACGGAGCTGAGGGTGAATGCCCTGTTCTGGCTTGTTTTTAAACAGCCGAAGGAAATGGCCGTGGTTATTCAGCCCGCCGGCGACATAATCACGGCACGTGTGAGGGCTCTGCTTGCGGGGATTGAAGGAGAATTTCAAGAAGGCCACGAACTGGACGCTAAGACAGCCAAGAAGATACCGAAAACGCAGATCGGTAAGATGCTTTCTCGCGCGCAGGCGACGGCTCTTCTGAAGAAGCTAGACAAGTAGAGCGAGCGGTTCGATCAGTTTGCTGCCTTTATTCCTTACATTCCCGACCGATTTATTCACGGGCCAGATCTTCAGCGTCTCATCCGGACTCGGCTTGAGCATCCACACATGAGGCGGCCTGCATCACACCATTTGCATTTGCTGCCGCTTCAAGGGGTGCAGTACAGCGTCCGCCAATCGTAGCCATTCAGCTGCCATCTCACGTTGAATGGCGCGGGATTCCTGATCTGTCGCCAGCGTCACCATTTTCAAACAATGCTCGGCGTAACGCGTATATTCTTTGTGCTTGTCGTTCTTTGGAATTGTCACGATTCTCTCCGCCTGGCGGCGCTAGTGTCGGACTAATTTTTCACCGAACGCGGTGACGCCGCAGCGATGACACGAAAACGCGGGTGGGCTCTTGGCCCCGGTGAGCGGTTGGTTAGGCGGCATCATTTCTGAGCCGCACGCCGAAACCGGCCAGTACCTTTTCCCAGAAAGAGCACGAGGCGAGAACGAACTGAAGCGGTCTCTGCTCCGAAACCCCTAATGATGGGCACCCCATGCAGGGGCACGTCTGCGGTGCTGATTTGTCTCGCCCGCCGCGGCGCTTGTTGCCTTGTACCAGTAACTGATCCTGCTTTTGCAGCAGGAGCCGGCCTCCTCAAATCGGCAAGGTGATTCCGCGCCCGCACCTGGTCATCCAAATGCACTCCCTCCAACAACTCCTCTCCACCGCTCAATGATGGAGCCGCTCGTCTACCACCAGCGGCGTCTGCCCCAGCCCCAGCCCCCGCCCCACCCGCCCCCGAATAAGCGAAGGATCAGCAAGAGCACGACCGCGCCTATGAATGCATTTATAATCAACGCAACGATGCCGACCCCGAGGTGAATACCTAGTTGTGGCAACAGCCAATCGCCGATGAAAGCTCCGATGAGGCCGACGATCAGGTCGCCGATCAGGCCAAACCCACCACCGCGCATCACTCTTCCCGCCAGATATCCGGCGACGATTCCGACCACGACGATGACCAGCAGGCTATGATTCGACAGGTTCATCGTCATTCCTCCCAGCGCGATGATCGCGCCTCAATCCCTCGGACCATACATTCTTCCAGCGCGCTCCGCAGCATCGATACCCCGCACCACCGCGGACCCCAACCCGCAGCCAACACAGACCGCCCTCACCGCTCAACAGAGCCGTATCGTCGCCCTCGATTACAGCGCGCTATCAGACGTTCGCAGTTGGGCGCGAAGCTGGCAGTCCACATGGCTCCGCTCCTCTCGCAATTAGTGGCTGTATGGGAATTGGCCGGCTTGCCGTCGGGAAGCAAAGGACGCTCCATTGGATACCCAGAATGCGCATGTGAAAGCGCTTGTCGCCGCCCGTATTAAAGCGGCGCCTGATCGCTGAGGCGCTGAAACGCCGGCTCGGCGTCCAATCCGCGGCATGACTACAGCCGCCGATCCATATCACCGTACGAAAAGTCCCGCCGCGACGTAGCGGCGGGACTCTTGGAGGTTCAGAAGGGGACGACCTGTATAGAATATCACAGCTCTATGACAGATGGATGCCTTTGTTGTCAGCAGCTTGATTAAGCGACAGGCACGGCGGAGTTGATCTCGCTGCCGCACTCAACAAGTGCACACCACCGGAACGGTCATCGACGGCGGCGCCAGCCCGACTAGCGCCGTAAAATAATCTTGCATGGCGTTTTGTGTGGCAGAACAACTCCTCATAGGGACGCACATAGATGCCAAGTTTGCGTCTGTTGGCGTGCCCTTAGCGCGCCGATGCCAAGCCACCCGCTTGCCTCATAGCCTTGAACAAATTCTCCGATATCGGGGGACGGCCCCATCAGTGCCTGAAACCGAACGAACAGCGTTCATTCGCGCTAACGCGATCTGACGGTCCAAGTGAGGCCTAATGTGTATCAAACACCGCCTGATAGGCGGCCACTGCTTTCCGCGTTGCTTCCCGTTCCTCGGCCGTGGGATGCTCAGGATGCTTGGCTAGCGGCAAGCTTCCGAACCGGAGCAGGCAAGCCATGAGAAGCATGCGCGCCTTTGGTCGATGTCAGGTTCGATCCTGCGATGAAATAGTCATCCGGGTTGGCGAAGCCTTCCGGGCTGCCGCGGCCGACGCGGCATTGTCTTCGATAATGGAATGTTATCGGAGGTAAAATCAAACATGCTGGTTTAATGCAACCACCGGGTCAGCCAAACCATACCGTATAGCTGCTGTCTCTAGCCGACGAGGTTTACTTCACTTGCGCCGCAAGCCCAGTGATGTCGGGATCGACAAACCGGCCGATGTCCCGCGGCCCGTCGAAATCATCCATTTGCTGCATCGCCTTAATAAGATTGCCGACGGTGGCCGACTCGATCGCACCCTTGTGGTCGAATACATGGAGCTCGCGATAATAGTCGTACGTAGCCTCGACGTCGGCGCGGCTCAAGCCGGATTCCTTAACCAGGATGTCGATCGCTTCGGTGCGGTTGGCATCCTGATAAAACCAGTCGACGCCCCTGGCCATGGCGCTGAGAAAGCCGAGAAGCAACGGCTTATGGGTCGTGGCCCACACGATGTTTGTCGCGTACCCGGTGAAGGGCAGTTCGCGCGTATAATCGGCTACGTCGGCAAGGTGCGAAAGACCGATGCTTTTCGCCTTAAAGCTGAAGGGCGGTATCAGGAGGGAGGCATCGATGGCGCCCGACGACAGCGCCGCAAAGCGTGCTCCGGTCGTGCCGGCGAAAATCATGTCATATTCGCCCGGGTTGACGCTGTTCGGAATCAATGTGCGTTCGAGATAAATGCGCGTGATGTCCTTGGGGCCCCCGATACTGATCAGCTTGCCACGCAGATCGGCGATCGACTTGATCTCAGGCTTCGCCCACAGCGAATAGGGCGCCACCAGGGTTTCGACGCGCAGGACTGCGATTCTGGCACCCCTATCGATGGCCAGCAGCGGATCGGTCAAGCCACCAGATTCTAAATTGGCAGATCCGGCCGCAATCTGCTGCACCGCTGCAGCGGATGACGGCGCGGCAACCAGATCGAGCGCAACACCACTCTCCGCCATGTAGCCCTTGGTCATGGCGATAAAAATGGGCCATTGCTGCGCCGATCCTTTGCCGGTCGTCACCATGGTGATGGTTTCGGCGGCAGCCGCCAACGGCATGCCCGAGCCGATTGAGACAATCACTACTAGAAAGCCAAGCAATTCAAACCAGGTCAATTTCATAGCATCTCAACAATCGCACGCCGCGATGTCGAAATCCACGGCCAATCAGGCGAGCCGCGCAAGCCTTAGTCCGGTGCCGGAAACAGGCAGTAGCGCTCGCGAATGTCTCCAGTCTCGGCAGCATCGGGTGGAAATTGAGCAGAAACTGTTCGACATCAATGTCTTCATAGCTACGCGTGGTTCGGCGATGAGATCGGGCTGCCGACCAGACAGGCGCCCAGTCCGCGCGCCGTCGTGGACGAAACATGATCGCGTTGCCCGTAAGACTCCAGTTCGTCGGCACGCTGGTGCGCTTCCCTCAATGTATCCGCGCAGATGATGTGAGCGCTCATGCCGAAGGGCGAGCTCGCGGCCAAAATGACTGGCGCGCTCGGTGAGATCGGCGATGTCACGCCTCACCCCAGCGAAGTTCTCCCGTATTCCCGATAATCGGCCACATAATTCACAAACCCGAGGTCGCAATGTCGGGCGATGACGTCCTTACCCGAGTCGGTCCGGCTTGCGGTATGGATCGGAGGATGCGGGACGCGCACCGGCTTCATCGGCAAGGTGACGTCGTCGACCTGGAAGAATTAACTGCGGAATATGAAATGATCGATCCTCCGTTCAGAGGCCCTTGAGCACTTAGACGAATTCGTTCATGCGGTTGTAGCGGGCCTCCGAGGGAGCGATCCAATTGCCGTTGCTGAACAACTCGAATTCCTTCTGGTACGAGCCGGAGACCACATTGATGGCGAAGCGGCCGCCGGTGATGCGGTCCAGTGTGGCGTCCACCTTTGCGGCCGCTGCGGCGTTATCATCCCGGGATAGACCGCCGGCATGATCTGAATTGTCCTGGTGCGGGCGGCGAGTGCCGCCGTCAGCATCCAGGCTTCGAGGTCCGGGCCGAGCAGCCGCTCGGCGATGAGCGTGATATCGAAGCCGCATGCCTCCCTTTTCGAAATAACCTCGAGCGCCAATTCGAACGATTTGTCCGCTCCGCCATTACCTCGCGTTTTGACCTACCCGCACACTCAGCGGCGTCCAGATGCCTAGGCGCATGGATGAGGGTCACGGCTTGGAGGTCTCGACATCGATGCCTCGGCGGCGCAGGAAACGCTGCGCGAATTTCAGAAAGTAAGGTAAAGGCGAGCATAATCCCGCTGGCGCCGAGCGTGAAGATACCGCCGAACATGCCGGCGATGCAGGAGCCAAGGGCTCCGGCTACTTTTTTACCTCACCCCAATGAGCCACTATGGCACGTAGCGCAGCGACGTTGGCCGTTTCGCAACCACTATTCATCTACGGGGAGGGTCAATCATGATTGTCCGCTACGAGTTCAGACGGCTCAATAGTGATGATCACCCAGAACGATCACGCTCAGCTCTCCGGGCTGTTTGCCGCGCACTGGGGCAACGAACAATTCGAAAAGCCGCGGCCCTATGGCTCTCTAGTGCGCGCCGCCATGTTTCACGATCGCGGCTGGATTCGCTACGAAACCGGTCCACACCTCAACCCTGATACCGGCAAAACGCCAAACTACAGGGACGTCCCTAACGATCGAGCGCAACTTCAGGCGTTCGAGTGGGCGGGCGAATGGCTTAGCAGCATAGACGCCTATGCGGGGCTGATGATTGCCAAGCACAGGACCGGTCTGTGGCAGGGACGTTACGGGGTGATCGCTCATCCACCCGCGATCCAGCGCGGCAAGCTGGCGCCAGACATAGAGGCACTCGTAGCCCGCAGCGAAGCTAAGCAAGAGACGGCGGGCGAAAAGCTCGATGCCAACGAGCTTGCGATCAACTACAACTTGCTTCAGGTCTGGGACATCATGTCGCTCTACATCTGCAGCACCGAAGTGCTCAAGCCCGACCGCATCGAGCCGGTGCCAGTCAATTATTCCGGCGCGCCGGGGGTCGGCGTGACGCTCACGCCGCTGGATGCCAGGACCATAGCGGTCGATCCCTATCCATTCGACCAACCTTCGTTGACAACCAATGTGATCTTCCGGCGGCTGACGCAGGCTAAGTTCAACGACTCAGCCGAGTTGCAGTCTGTGTACTTCAAGACTGCGCCGCAAATCGATTCCTTCAGGCTAGTACCGTCCGGGATGGCGTAATCGAGCGCTCCGCGTACTGGCGCGGCAGCAGCAGGGTCTTGCCGATCGTGCCGTCGCTTTCGATTGCGGGATGAGCTTAGCGCTGCGGTCCTTCAGACCGAACGTGCTGTCGATACGCAGCTTTAGGACACCTTCAACGAGCAATCGGAGGATATAAACGCCGCGCTGTGGCCATTCCAACGCATTCGTCGCCACGTATCGCACTACATAGCGGAAGCGCTATTGCGGCACGGGTCGAGGCACGGTCGCCGCCCGCCATGGTTTATGGGGGAGGCACCTTGGCCCGTCCCTCTGGCATACGCCTTGCTTTATGCTTAAAAGAACATGGCCTGTTGTTCCCCAGATATGCCCTATGAAGCATGTGCGTGCCGCGTCCGCTTCGCTCCAAGCCAACGCCGACGGCGCCCAGCCGCTGATCCTCGCGCGCGGTCTTTCAAAGACCTATGACACTGCAGGCGCAGACCGGGTCACGGCGCTCAAGAACCTCGACTTCGAGATTTACGACGGCGAGTTCGTTTCGGTCGTCGGCCAGAGCGGATGCGGGAAGTCGACGCTCCTCAAGGTGCTGGCCGGCCTGCTGCCCTATTCCGAGGGGTCGGTCGAATTGAATGGCAAGCCGCTGCGCGGTCCTAGTCCCGAAGCGGCTGTTGTGTTCCAGTCGCCGGTGCTGCTGCCGTGGCGGACGGTAATCGAAAACGTGCTGCTACCGATCGAGCTCCGCAAGCTACCGAGGTCTAACTACCGGCAGAGTGCACTCGAGCTTCTGGATATGGTCGGGTTGGGCGACTTCGCTCTGCGTTATCCGTTCGAGCTCTCGGGCGGCATGCAACAGCGTGCCGCCATCGTACGTGCGTTGGTGCAAGAGCCTCGCCTGCTGCTGATGGACGAGCCATTTGGCGCGCTCGACGCCATGACGCGGGAGCAGATGAACTTAGAATTGGTGCGGATCTGGAGCCAGAATCGGAAGACAGTTTTCTTCATCACCCACTCGATTGCGGAGGCGATTTTCCTGTCCGACCGCGTCATTGCGATGACTACGCGACCGGGCAGCATTGCCGATATCATCTCCATTGATCTGCCGCGTCCGCGGAATCTGTCGATCATCAACACCGATCGGTTCGGTCGTTACGCCGCGCATTTGCGCTCGTTGCTAGATGCGAAAGGAGGAATGTTCTGATGACGACGCAAGCCGTAGACAGGCGACGCGCCGAGGCTGCTGTCGTGCCTTCGCGCGAAGCGGCGCCGAGCGTCTTCCGGCGCTACCCGCAGTTCACAATTTCTCCGGCGATCTTCGTTGCGCTGGTGGGCTGCTGGTGGCTCGCCACTGACGTGCTCGGCGCACCGGCTTATGTGGTACCTGCGCCCGAGGAGGTTTTGCGGGCTTTGGTCCGAGGCTTGAGTCGCACGCCGTGGGATAGAGCTGGCTACTGGTACCACACCGCAATCACCGTCTGGGAGGCGTTGCTCGGACTCGCAATCGGATCGGCACTCGGGGCGCTGCTAGGATTTGTCATTTCCCATTGGCCGATCCTCGGCAGGAGCTGGTATCCGTACATCGTGGGCTTCCAATCATTGCCCAAGGTCGCACTGGCGCCGTTGATGGTAGTGTGGTTCGGCTTCGGCCTCGAAGGCAAGGTGTTCATCACCGCCGTTATCACCTTCTTCCCGCTGCTGGTGAACACGATGGCCGGATATCAAGCGGTCGAACCAGAGCGGATCGAGCTCGCGCGCTCCTGTAACGCCAGCGAATGGCACCTGCTCTCGAAGATTATCCTCCCAAGCTGCTTGCCGTTTCTGTTTGCCGGACTTGGCGTGGCCTCAGTGCTGGCGATCCTCGGGGCAGTTGTCGGTGAATTCGTCGGGGCCAGCGCCGGTCTTGGCATGCTGCTGATGCAATACGATCAGCAAATGGAACTCGCGCCGCTCTTTGCGGTAATCCTGTTGCTTGCCATGATCGGCTTTCTGATGAATCACGCTGTAGGCATTCTTGAGCGCCGCTATTGCTTCTGGGCTCAGCGGGTAAACGCATCGGGTCGGCCGTGATAATCCATTTCAACTGATCGGAGACCAACCATGCTCACACGATTTAGTCGCGCCGCGCTTGCGCTGACGCTCGCGGCGTCCGCGGGCATCACGGCCGGCGCCGCACAAACGCTCAAAAAAATGACCTTGGTGCAGATGCACCCAATCATGGGCGTCGGCGAGGAGGTGTTCCTCTATGCCGTGCCCAAACACCTTGGCTTCTTCACGGCGGAAGGGCTCGATGTCGACATACAAAACACTCAGACTGGTATGGTTTCCGCTCAACTTCTGCAATCCAGTAACGCCCAGGTCGGCACTACCGCAGGCGACGCGATCTTGTCGGTGCGCGAACAAGGCGGCGACCTAGTCTCCTTCTTCAATCTCAAACGCAATCCCGGCACCTTCCTCGTTGTGCTTCCCAACTCGCCGATCCACGGACTAGCAGATCTGAAAGGCAAGACCATCGGCGCGCCTTCGTTTGGCGCCGGCGGCGGATTGGCCTTAAAGCAGAACCTGGCCGAAATCGGCATCGCGCCCGAGCAGTATAACGGGATATCGACCGGTGCCGGACCTTCAGCGGTCGCCGCGCTGCGGAGCGGTCAGATCGACGCGCTGGTGATGTGGGATGCGATGCTTGCGGCAGCCGAGAACACCGGACTGACGCTCCGCGTCGTCAATATTCCGCTTCAAGATAAGATGGTCGGCACGACGCTCGCGACATCGGCGGTATTCGCGGCTGCCAACCCGACGGAAGTTGCGGGCTACTGTCGCGCCATGACGAAGGGCTTGGTCTTTACGATGACCAACAGGGCGGCTGCCGTCCACATGTTATGGGACGAGTTTCCAAATATGAAATCCGGGAGCTTGGATGATGCCACCGCCCTAAAGAACGGGGTGCACGTCATGGATCGCTTCCTCGAGATGGCGCTTCAGGGCCAACCCGAGAATTCGCCTCTTGGCGATTTCATAACCGCCAACTGGGAGAACACGCGCACGGCCTATACGACCCTGGGCACGTTAAAAGGCGCCGAACCCGCGACTGCCGCGTATACTTCAAAATTTCTTGCCGACTGCAACGATTTCGATCGTGCAACCATCGTGGCGCAGGCGAAAGACTGGAAGCCATAGCTGCGCTCGGAATTTTCGCAGGGAAATAGGATTTAGCAGCGTGGGATTGACATAAAACGCTTTAGGGCTGAGCGCCAGAGCATCGGACACTTGCCAACTCATGCACCGCAGCAAATGGAGCCCTACTGTCACGGCCTCCCCTGATGACGGGAGCGCAATGCGTGAACGCCGATCTCGCGCGCGATGCCCTTGACGTGGACGGTCTGCGCCTCACACTGCATTGCCACCAACAAGTCCGCGGCGCCGGGTAAGCGGTATATTTCGTCGCTCATATAAATGTCGTTCTCCGCGGCCAGCCCCTGCACGCGGGCCGCCAGGTTGACTGTCTGCCCGAAATAACCGAGCCGTCCATTCAACGTCACCGCTAGGCAGTGCCCGACATGCGCGCCGATTTCAGTGTGATCAATTCCTCACCCACGCTATCGTTGAAGCGCCTGATCTGCGCAAGCATGTCCAGCGCAGCACGAATGGCGTTCAGCGGTTCGTGAAAGCTCGCCATGACAGCATCGCCAATCGTCTTGACCAGCGCACCACGGTTCGCTGCGATGACATCGCGCAACACGCCAAAGTGCTGGCGCACCAGGTTGAACGCTTTCATGTCCCCGATACGGTCATAGAGCGCGGTCGAGCCCTTGATGTCGGTAAACAGCAGCGCCACACGCTTGACCGCCAAGCCACCGGCGCTCATCACCGTTTCCGACGGGAAGAGATCGAGGAATGTCTGCGTCGACAAAAGGCGTGAACCCGACAGGAAGCCTCCCAGCCTGAAGCCTTGTGGGGTCCCACTGTAGGCCCTGCGTTCGGCCGCTGTGATGCTAAGCGCGTACGCAATGATGCGAGCCGGGCTAGCGTTTGTCAGATTGTATGTCAACGATCCCGGCGCCACCGTCTGCGTCGGCTCGGCCGGCCGGCCATCACGATGCGTGATACCGATCCGCTCAACGCGATTGTCCGACGAGGGATCTACAATAAACCCCGGACCATATCGCAAAACGAAATATCCGGGCTCCAGGTTGACCTGGAACGTCCTGTTTTCGCCCGGTTCGACATAGGTGCAGAACACATGATGGCGCCGAAAAAAATCGCGTGCTTTCCTGCCCGCGTTTGCAGATGTGTTGTAGTCGATAACACGCTCCTTCGCGCTCAAGTTCTCCGGATCATGGAACCGCGACGTGCGTACGGCTTTCGAGACGGTAAATCCGATCTCGACGAAATCGCTCAAATCCGTATCGCGGTCGACCAGGCAGGTGTTGCAGAAATAGTGCTCACCCGCCGCATTCAGCGTCTGAAGGCTTTCCACGATTTGCCCGCACCCGCGGCACGCATAGTGCCACTCCATCCCAAGCAAACCCGCCTTGCGCGCATGCAGGAACAGATCAATTATTTCGGACTCATCGCGGCCATGATCCGCTGCATATTGGATCGGATTGATGCGCACGATCTGATCGTCGGGCGCCGTCCGCACGAATCTCTCCAGTTCCCGAACCAGATTGTCATGGTTCGCATAACTCGCGCGGAGTCTGTCAAATCTCTCGTGAAAAGGCGCGTCATTGAAGACGGGTCCGAGATTACTCACGGTCATGGTCTCCGTCCCCCGGCAATCGTCACGCTTGGTAGCCAGGTCGCTCCACTCCAGGGCACCGATAGGGCCTTACAACGAGGTCCGCTTTGCCAACCGACTGGCTGTGGAATGTAGGCTTTACCGGCGAACAGGTCTATCAAACAGCGCATCCGCTGATGGAATGGTCCGGCCGTGCTCCTGCCCCGCCAGCGATGGAAGCTGACAAGGGGCACCAAAGACAAGGAGCACGCCATGTCTCAGAATCCGAATACTTCAATCGTCGTGGTCGGCATCGACATCGGCAAGAACTCGTTCCACGTTGTTGGCCTTGATCAGCGCGGCGCGATCGTGTTGCGTCAGAAGTGGTCGCGCGGCCAGGTTCAAGCGCGGTTCGCCAATATGCCGCCGTGCCTGATTGGCATGGAGGCGTGCGTCGGGCGCATCATCTCAGTCGCAAGCTGAGGGCGCTTGGTCACGATGCCCGGCTGATGCCGGCGAAGTATGTGCGTCCGTACTCGAAAGGACAGAAGAACGACTTCCGCGACGCCGAGGCGATTGCCGAGGCGTGGGTTATGAGGGTAGCGCCGCAAAACGCCTGGCATTTTCGTGCCGGTGCCGGCCGATGTCATGTTGATTTGGCCTGGATGGGCTTTGGCATAAGCGATGAACTCGGGGACCGTCTTGGCGGGAAAGGATGGATTGACCTCCATGATATGAGGCGCGCGGAACATGCTGGCTGCGGGCGAGATATCGCGGAGGTAGTTGAAACTGAGATCTGGATAGAGCGAAGCGTTGACTGCATTTGCCGAACCATCCAACAACAGCGCGTAACCATCGGCGGGCGCGTTCACGACAATCTCTGTACCCAGATTGCTGCCCACGCCGCCGCGATCTTCGATGACAAGTTGACCCAGCCGATCCGACAGCCATCGCCCCATCAGGCGGCCGATGATGTCGCTCACTCCGCCAGGGGGAAACGGAACGATGAAGCGCACCGCCCGCGCGGGAAGGATACGTCTCCGCCCTTGCTACCCGAGAGACGATTGGGAGAGCTGCTACAACTCAAGCTGAGCCGGTGCCGCTGGCGGCATTGTTAGTTAAGTTACACAATCTGATTCTGGAGACAAGTCGATGAGTGCAATCGCGGAGGCCGGCGCTGTCCGCTCGGCCGACCGAGCCGAGCCTCTTTTGCTGACGCCGATCGCCTTGCGGGGGGTGACATCCCGGAATCGCATTGTGGTATCGCCAATGTCACAATATGCCGCAGTGGAGGGTGCGCCGACCGACTGGCATTTGGTCCATCTCGGAAAATTCGCGATGGGCGGCGCTGGCGTCGTGTTCGTGGAAGAGACGACCGTCGAAGAACATGCCCGCAAGACCTACCATTGTCCCGGCATATACACCGACGCCCAGGCCAAGGCATGGCGGCGCATCACAGACTTTTTGCGCAGCCAAGGGGCGCTGAGCGCGATTCAGCTAGGGCACGCCGGACGTAAGGTTGCGACGAAGGCCCCATGGGAAGGTTTTGCGCCGCTCACCGAAGACGACGCCAAGATCGGTGAGCCGCCGTGGCGTGGCATCGCGCCAAGCCCGATTCCTTTCAAGCCAGGTGCATTGGTGCCGCGCGAAATGGATCGCGATGATATCAAGCAGGTGATCGCGAGCCATGTCGAAGCCAGCTCTCGATCGGTAGATGCTGGCTTTGACATTTGCGAGGTGCACGGCGCGCATGGCTACATCATCCAACAATTTTTGTCGCCCATTACCAACAAACGACACGATGCTTATGGCGGCGACCTGCAAGGCAGGATGCGATTTGCGCTGGAGTTGATCGAGGCAGTTCGCGCGATATGGCCCAACGATCGACCACTGTTCTTTCGCACATCTTGCGTCGACGGCAAGGGCGGCGCCTGGGAACTCGAGGATACGATCGTGCTCGCGAGGGAACTTAGGGAGCGCGGCGTTGACGTGATTGATTGTTCGTCCGGCGGTATCGAAGGACCACTGACACTCTCCGTGGTACCACGTGTTCCCGGTTACCACGTGCCGTTTGCGGAACGCATCCGTTGCGAGGCGAAAATCCCGACCATGGCAGTGGGATTGATCACTGATCCGCGGCAGGCGGAAGGCTACCTTGTGGAGGGCCGCTGCGATTTGGTCGCGCTCGCCCGCGAACTGATGTGGAACCCGAACTGGCCCGCTCACGCCGCGCAGGCTCTTGGCGCCGCCGATCCTCTGGCGTTACTGCCGCGATCATACGCCTGGTGGTTGCAGCGTCGAGAAGAGGTTCGGAAGCTTTTTCCAACCGGCGAACGGCTGTCACAGCCCACGGAATAGAATGGCCGGCGCGGCCCTAGTGACTGCCAAACGGCAGACGTTCGATATCGAGTTCAGCCGCCATAATCCGACGATGCGCTTGATCGAGCCATGGCTGCAGCTTGGCAACCCGCTGTGAGATCGTCGCAAAATCGCGTCTGAAGCCGGGCATCACCGCCTTCACCGCTTCGTAGATCGTCGTTTCGTCGACGGTGGTAAGCTGCCGGTCCCGCACCACGACTTTGCCGTCGACAACGACATGGCGCACACCTCGCCCGGCTTCGATGTGAACAAGCTGACGCGCCGCGCTATTCATCGGTGAAAATGTTGGGTCCCGCGTATCGATAAGGGTCAGGTCGGCTTTGAAGCCTGGCGCAATCCGCCCGAGTACGTCACCTAATCTTGCGCCATCCGCTCCCGCCTCCGTAGCGGCGCGCAGCGCCGTGACAGCCTGGGGCGGCCCCGGAATTGGATCGCTGACCGCCGCCAGCAGCGTAAAGAGCTTCATGGCAACGAACATGTTCTGCGCATCTGAGCAGCTGCAATTGTCGCAGCCGAGCCCGATCCGCACGCCGGCATTTTGCAGCGTGCGGATCGGGGCAATGCCGCATTTCATTTTCAAATTCCCTTGGGGATTGAGTACGACGCCCGCATCGTGTTCGGCCAGCAGATCAATCTCCTTCTCCGATAACCAAACACTGTGAGCGAAATTGAGCCGACGATCGAGAACGCCCTCCTCGGCCAGTCGGCGGATCAAGAGGCCGCTGTATTCGGGCAACGACAGGCGCGCCTGCAGCGCCATACCGCGCGAACTCGTAGATATGCGTGTAGACCGGAATATCGTAGCGGCGCGCCAGCTCCACTGTCCGCCGCATCAGCGCTGGCGAACATCGCTCCGGTGCGGACGGTCCAAGCGCCCAGGACACTCGTGGCCGCGGGGGAGACTTGAGGCGTGTCGTCTCGAAATGCCCGATCAGATCAAGTTCGCGTTCCGGCTCGGCGGCGGTCGACAACAGCGGGTGAAGTTCGGCGGGGAACGTATCTTTCCAGAATGGAATGGTTTCGATCCCCTTCCGATCGGCATATTGCAACGCGAATACGACGCGGATGCCGACCTCGTCGTAGGCCTTCATCACCGCATCCATATGACGGTCCTCGTACGGATAGAGTGTCAGCATGTCCTGGATTGTCGTCATCCCGGATCGCAAGCATTCGAGCGCACCCAGCAATGTTCGCGCGTAGACCTCCTCCGAAGAGCGCGGCGGATATTGTGGCGGTAGCGCATAGAGCCGCCATGACTTCGAGCGGAACCTCTTCGAGTGTGCCCTTCGCCAGGACGTCATGCGAATGGTAGTGCGCATTCACAAAACCCGGCAGCACCAAATGATCGCGCGCGTCGATCACCTGCATTTTTTGATCTTCACTGAGCCGGTAACCCGCACAAACGCCAACGATCTTGTCACCAGCGATGGCGATGTCGGCCCGCGGCGGATCGTGCCAATCCGTATCAGGCGTCAGCGCTAGGCCGCCTTTCAAAAGCAAGGTGGTCCCGACAGGGATAGACTCATCGGCCATTGCAACTCGCTCACGGCAGAGGATTCGGGTTGGTGACTGGTCCACCCGGGCTGGATCCTCAAAATCGGCGCCCTGCTCCCTGCCGGTACAGTGTAATGCATTTAATCCATCGCGGCTGCAGCGCGGCGGCTGAAGGGCCTTCGCCTGCCCCCCGCTTTTGGACCGAGCGCCACGACAGTTGCCGGCCGCAATCTCGCAATCGCGGCCTCGGAAGTTTATGGCCAACCGGCTGCCGCATTTACGCGCTGGCGCGGCAGTTATTGAGGGGATTGTGTTGCAAAACTCGGTGCTCAAAAATTCTGACGGCAACTGGCGCGGATTTGGTATAAATACGCGGGGGGCCTAAGCGCCGCACGTTAAACTCATAGGCAACCTCGGTAGCGCGATTGAGGTTATACGAATTGGCGATTGCTCCCCGTTTCGAATTTTTCGCTAAAATTCGTGGCCCTGCAACTTTCGACTTGTGCAACACACTCGAGGGAAGATCTGCCACGCCAGCTTACGACCGGCGCGGCCGAGTCTGACCTGTAGCGGACGTGGCGCAGCCACTGTCAATTGCGAGCGGGTCACTCGAACATCCTCATTCGTCGATTCAAAAACCGAGCACGACGTCTGGCATCTATGGGATCAGAGGCTGCGTGTCTTCGAGCGGCCACCAGCCGCCCTTGCCTCGGCGGAACAGCGGACAGCCGAAGACTGCGCGTGCGGGCAGATGGTCCGGGAGAGCGCGGAGCGCCGGTTCCCAGCGTGTGGTTTGTTTCATCGCCACGATTATGGCGGCGACATCGGCGCCCATTTTGAGCAGAAGCCGAACGGCGGCGACCGCAGTGGCGCCGGTGGAAATCGCGTCGTCAACAAGCGCGACCCGCCGGCCTTCGACCAAAGACAGGAGATTTGGATCGAGCCGCAAGAGCTTGCCCGCATCCGGGCTTGTGATTGAATTGACTGGCTCAGACAGCGCGTCGTCGTACCAGAATTTGCGTGAATAACCCAAGGGGACGTAACGCGACTGTCCGAGCCGCGCTGCCACAAGCGATGCGAAAGCGAGACCAAGCGTCGGTAGGCCAATGAGAACGTCCACATGGAATGATTTAGCCTGTTCCGCCATGTGATCGGCCAGGGTGGCGACGACTGCGTGCGAGGCCTGGTTTGCGATGAGCGAGGCAACTGCACTGTCGCCGGCTGGTAGCTGCCGCAGCGGCAGAACCAATACACGTTCATCAGGCAGGCGAGCCGGATAGCCAAAGCAAAAAGGCGGCACGGCCGAAAACCGCGGCGGCACGTACGACGTTATCTCCTGCCAATAAGCAGCCGTCGCTTCAATGAAGAACGCCTCAGGCATTCCTAAGTCACGACAAGGCTGGCCGCAGCGCGGACCAGAGCGCTCCCCGGCCGTTGCAGGTCCTGCAAAATGGAAAAGTGATCGGCGCTGTCGATCGGCAGGATCTGGCCAGGCGCCCCCTCCCGCCATCGCAGCTCATGCAAGCGCCATGCATCGTGAACCAGCGTCGGCAATTCGGCGTTGCCAAATGCAATGGTGAGTGGCTTGTCGACCGCCGGGAGCCGCAGCGGAGAAAAATCGGAAATTTCCGTGTCGGTTAATTTTAGCGCTCCGTTGAGCGATGTGTCACGCAGCGGCTCAAGATCGTAGATCCCGGATATAGCGAGGCCGGCGACGATGCGCGGGTGGGACAAGTGTAGAGCGGCGAGTTGTGCGCCCGCTGACCAACCCGCGATGATCAGCGGCCCATCGATACCATAGCGGGCACCGTGTTCGGCGAGCCAATCCAGCGCCGACCCGATTTGAGCCACGATGGCGGTGAGCGTTGCTTGCGGGGCGAGACTGTAGCCGGGAATAGCAACCGACCAACCCGCGGCTGCCGGTCCCTCGGCAAAGCAGGCAAAGACCTCTCGTGAATTACGTTGCCAGTATCCGCCATGAATAAACACAAGGCACGGCGCTTTGGGATCAGACGCGGGATAGAGATCAAAGGCGGTTCGCTCAGCCGGACCGTAGGGGAGATCGAGATTGGTCGGATGAGCGGCCCGATAAGCCGCCGATGCTCGGTTGCGCTCGTCGATCAGCCTTGCGCTATTGGCAACGGCCGCATTGTTGTCGTAGGCCGCATTGCGCGCGGCCAGATCGAGCAGAGCCCATTGCGTCCGCGGATCTGCCGGCAGGGACTCGCTGCAGCTGGCTCCCGACGCATTGATGGAGGCGCCGCCCTTCACGCGGCAATTGCTTGCGGCAGGATCGGGGAGTCGGCGTCAAAGCGCTTGCCGGCACGCAAACAGAACGCCGGCCGCAACAGCCGCTCGGCCACGACTTTAGTGTCCTCATTGTCGCGCAGGATAAAGCGGCCGCGATCGTCCCATAGCACCGTGACATCGGCGGCATAGCCGGGCTTAAGCGCGCCGACGCGGTCGCTCATTCCGATCATCTGCGCCGGATTTGACGTCACCATCGGCACCACGTCTTCGAGCGGTATACCGAGCGCAATCATCGAGCTCATCGCTTGCGTAAGGCTGAACTTGGCTTGGCCGCGGAACGGATGGTTCTCATCGTCATAGTGTTGCGCCGGCGTGCCGGCAGGCGGCGGCACTTCCGTATTGTAGCCGTGCATGTCGGCGCCAAGCGTATGCGGCTTGATGCCGGCGGCGAGCGCCTTGCGCGCGATGCGATACGAGAAATGACTGCCGTGGCCGACGTCGACCTTCAATCCCGCGTCGATCGCGGCGCGGATCACATTGTGCACTTCGCCGTTTGAATTGACGAAGCCGCCGGGATGGCGCGTGAACGGATGCGCCAGAATATCGCCGGGCCGCAGCTTCGGAATCACACGCTCCAGGATCGTGTCAGCATCCTCGCCATTGGCGCCGCTCTCGGGCAGGCCCCACAACGTGCCGAAATGCACATAGAGCGGCAGGTCGGTAAGTCGGCCGATCTCCGCCGACATTTCCAGAACCTTGATGCCCCAGCGCGCAAAGCCGCCGATCTCGGCATGGCCCTTGATGCCGCGCACGATATCCTTGTTCGCGTTCGCGGCAGTTACCGTGGCGTCGATGTCGACTCCGGCCGGGCTGTAAAGGTTGGGGTAGTAGTGGCCTTCGAGGCCGCCCACCAGATAAGCCGAGAGGAAAGCGAACACCTGCGTGTCGGCCTGGTCGACGATGAAACTGCGGAAGCCCGGGAGTGTCATGCAGGACGGGCCACCCTGATCGATCACGGTGGTGACGCCGGATCGCACACCCACCATGTCCGGGTTCAGCCCGAAGCGGCCGGTGACATATTGATAGACATGGGCGTGAGTATCGATCAGGCCGGGCAGAACCAGCTTGCCGGAAACGTCGATCACCGTCACTGGCGCTCGACGGCAGGATCGTCTCTGCAATCGCGGCAATCTTGCCATCGTGGATCGCGACATCGCGGACGCCGTCGATCTGCGAAACCGGGCAAATAACGCGGCCGCCACGTAGCAGGAGATCATATTTCGGAGTTTCAGCCATACCAACTCCTTTATGACCACTAGCTTTTTAGCGGAACTTAAGCTTCGCTACGGAGCCAAAAGCGAAGCATACTACGTTATTTTTAAGCAAGACACGTGCCAGCGGCCTAGACGCAGTTGGCGTTCGCGCAGGACGCGGAGAATGAATATAGCCAAGCCGAACAAGCGTCGAAAGAAAAAATCTGAACCCGGCCAGGTGCCGAAATCGGCCGATTGGCCGCTGTCGACGCGTCCCGGCTTCCTGGTGCGTCGGCTCCATCAAATTCACATCAGCCTATTCATGGAGGCTTGCGCCGAATTCAGGATCACTCCCCTTCAATACAGCGTGCTTTCGATCCTGGCTGCATCCGGGCCTACGGATCAGACCAAGTTGGCAGCAGCGGTGGCTCTCGATCGAACGACGACTACCGGTATCGCCAAGCGCCTGCATGCCCCGCGGGTTAATGAGGCGCATGACCTCGGAATAGGACCGGCGCGCGCAGCTTTGCAGCCTCACGGCAGCCGGCAAGACCTTGCTCATGTGCATGGAATCATCCGCGCGGAAGGCGCATCAGGATACACTGGCCCCGCTTAGCCGCCATGACCGGACAACGCTGCCACGTCTTTTGGTGCGCCTGGTGTTGTCTCATGCCGATCGCGCCCAACGAAGCGACGCTACTTTTCTGGGGAAATTGTGATCGTTTTCAAATCAGAGCTAACTGAAGAGACTGTGCCCCTTATGTCCGCTTAGTTGAGCCAATAAGCCTAAGGTGTATTCATGCTTGAACGACCACGCTTGATTGCCTCAAGCACTCGATGCGGTGTAATCGGCGAAACTAGAAGTTCTGCGCGTAAAGGCCGCAGCGCATCATTGACGGCGTTGGCAATGGCGGCCGGCGCCGCAATGGCCCCACCCTCCCCGATGCCTTTGACGCCAAACTCAGTGTGCGGCGCGAGCGTTTCGATGTGCTCGATTCTGGTAACGGGCACATCTGTAGATCCGGGCAACAGATAATCGGCCAGCGTCGATGCAAGAGGTTGCGCCGAAGCATCAAACGGCATCTCCTCGAACAGTGCGGTACCAATCCCCTGGGCGAGGCCCCCGAGAATTTGGCCATCCACGACCATCGGATTCACCAGCTTGCCGCCATCTTCAACGACAACGTAATCGAGAATTTTGACATCGCCAGTCTCAGGATCTACCGCAACGATGGTCGCATGCGTGGCGTAGCTGAAAGTTCCGGTATCGGGATCCGGACGATAGCCGATCGTGGCCTCCATGCCGCCCATGTCGACACCGTGCAGCAAGTTTTGCGGCTTGAGATACCAGGTTCTGGCGATCTCCTTCAGCGAGATCGATCCACGCGGGCCGGCAACCTCACCAGCGCCTACAGTCACCTGCGACGCATCTGTTTGCAGAAGCTGAGCACCAATTTTTGCGGCGCGCCGGGCGATCTCCTTGCACGCGACGGCCACGGCACCGCCGGCCATGACCATGCAGCGCGATCCCCACGTCCCGGTCGAATACGGCGTCATGGCAGTGTCGCCGTGTACCACTTTGATTTTCGTGACGTCGATCCCAAGGATTTCGTGCGCTACCTGTGCGAGCGTGGTCTCGAGACTTTGGCCGTGCGACTGCACTCCGACCCGCAATTCCAATCCACCATCGGGCGTCAGGCGCGCGGTCGCCTGTTCGTAGCCTGGAACCATGGGAATACCCCAACCGGAATAGACCGATGTGCCGTGCGCGGCCTGCTCGCAATAAGTCGCAAGCCCAACCCCGATCAGCCGGCCGTCCGCTTCGCCACATTGTTGTCGCTTGCGCACCGCCGCAAGATCGATCGCGGCGACCGCCCGGCGGAGCGATTCCGGATAATCACCGCTGTCGAAATGTTTCTTGGTGATGTTGTCGAACGGCATCTGCTCCGGTTTGACGAGTATCTTCGCTCGCACTTGATGCGGCTCGACGCCTGCCTCGCGCGCAACAGCGTCGAGCAGGAGTTCCAGCGCAAAGCAGACGCCGGTTCGGGCCACGCCGCGATAGGGCAGAATCGGACATTTGTTCGTTGCGACCGAATAAGTCCGGCAGCGGTAAGAGGGAAAGTCGTACGGCCCCGGAAGTATGCTCGCTACCTGCGCGGCCTCGAGACAGGCCGAGAACGGATAGGCCGAATACGCACCGGAATTGACGACGGCCTCGCAGTCGATGCCGCGCAGTGTGCCGTCGCGGTCAGCATAGGCGGTGATCCGATAATGGTGCTCGCGGCAATTCGCGCCGGCGGTCAGGTGCTCGCGACGATCTTCGATCCAGCGCACCGGGTGACCGCAACGCATGGCAAGCCATCCAAGGCAAATCTCCTCGGCCAGCAGGATGCCCTTGTAGCCGAAGCCGCCTCCGACGTCGGGAGCAATCACCCGCACCTGCCCCTCGTCAAGGCCGAGGCACTCAGAAAGGCCGGTACGAATGATATGCGGCATCTGACAGGCCGAGTAGATGGTCAGCTGTTCCAGCCGTGAATCCCACATTGCCACGACACCGCGTCCTTCGATCGGCGCCATGCATTGGCGCGCGGTGCGAATTTCCCGAGTTACCTTGATCGGCGCGTCGAAGGCCTCCGCAATGTTTGCGTCCACGAAGGTTTCAAGAAATACGTTGTCGCCCCATTGCTCGTGCAATAAAGCAGATGAAGCCTGCCGTGCCTTGAGCATGTCGTGCACGGCCGGCAATTCATCGAGATCGGGGACAACGGTGCCGGCAATGTCCTCGGCCTGCCCGCGAGACGGCGCGACGCACATCGCGACCGGTTCGCCGACATAGCGTACTTTGCCTGCCGCTAACGGCGCTTGTTCTGACGGCTTGAAGCCGCGAATAGCCGATATGGCACGGATAGGCTTGACGCCCGTGAGATCAGTGGCGGTGAAGACAGCGCTTCTTAGAGCGTCGGGAATCGTTACGCCGCGAAGACGCGCATGAGCCAGCGAGCTTCGCACGAAGACGACGTCTTTCATGTCGGCGAAACGGAGATCCGCTACGAATTGGCCACGGCCGCGAAGCAAGCGATCGTCTTCCCTGCGGACGAGACGCGCTCCAACCCCCTGTTCCTTCATAATAACCTTGTCCATGAACGTGGCAAATTCGGTCTTCTCAATCATCGTCAGATGCGGACAAGCGACATTGTCCGTGAAGGCGGTTCCTGGCAAGCGCGAAGGCGTTTAACTACTGGGCAAACTTTCGGCAGCCGAATCCGCCCCGGACACAGATCAGTCCGACAACCCGAAGCCGCATCGTCCGGGACGGCATGCTTGCTAAATGCAAACGGTCACCCATACCATGGTGAAACCAATCTGCCGGTCACCACTCAACTGAGGATTTTTCGAATGCCTGGTGCGCTAAACAATCTCGACAGGCAAAGCCTGCGCGGCTTCCTGCATATGGTCGAGACCGAATTCCCGGACGAGCTATTGAGAATTCGCGAGCCGGTCGACGCGCGCTTCGACATGACCTCAATCGTATTCGAGCTGGAGCGCAGCGGCAAAAATCCGGTCGTCGTCCTTGAAAATGTCAGCGGATACGACATGCCGGTTGTGACCAATGTTGCCGCGAACCGGCGGCTTCTCGCGGCCTGTCTCGGCGTCGATCCGCGCGATCTGCCCGCGACGTTCCGAGATCGTTGCCAGAAATACATCCCTTGTGAAACGGTTGCGCAGGCAGCGTGGAACGACCTTATCATTGAAGGCGACAACGTCGACCTCACCAAGTTGCCGATCCCGCTGCAATTCGCGGTCGACGGCGCGCCCTACATCACCGCCGGGCAGATTTCGGCGCGCGATCCGGCGACTGGCATCGACACAACCGGCTTTCACCGGCTCATGCTTAAGGGCAAAAATCGTCTTGGTGTATCGTTGCACTCGCGTCGGCGCATGTATGAATTTCACCGCCGCGCCGAGGAGCTCGGCCGTTCACTGCCTGCGGCGATCACCATCGGCACCCACCCGCTGCATTACATGGGATCGATGGTCTATGCGTATCCGCCGAATACCCGGAAATTTGAAATCATCGGCGGGCTGTTTGGCGAGCCCTACAGGTTGGCGCAATGCGGGGTAGACGATCTCGAAGTACCGGCCGGCGCAGAGATCGTGATCGAAGGTGAAATCCTTGCCGGCGTTCACGAGCCGGAAGGTCCATTCGGCGAGTTCACCGGCTACGCATCATATCGCAGCACGCAAAACGTGTTCGTTGCCAAACGCGTGAGGATGCGCGGCGACGCGATGTATCACGCCGTCACCTCGGGCACGTCCAAGGATCACGTCCTGGTGTCCTGCCTGACCCGCGAGGGCGAGATTCTCAACGCACTGAAGCGAAATTTGCCGAATGTACGAGCGGTGCACGTGCCGCATGCAACCTGCGGCGCATTCATGGCCATCGTCTCGATGAAAAAGACCGCCGAGGGCGAGCCGCAAATGGCGGCTTTGGCGACATTCGGCACCGAATACTACACCAAATACGTCATAGTCGTGGACGATGACGTCGACATTTTCGATATGAACGACGTGATGTGGGCGGTGGCGACACAAGTCCAGGCGGAGAAAGACGTCTTCTTTGTTCCGAACGCCAAAGGCCCGATCCTCGATCCGACCTCGGACCCGCAGCATTACACCGTGACCAAGATGGCCATTGACGCCACGCGTCCATCGGGCCGCGACTTCGCGGAGCGCCTGACCATCACCGACGAGCAGCGCACACGGGCGCGCGGCATCCTCGCAGCGGCAGGCATCAATCTATAGGCGTTTTAACCCGTCAGTCCCGCGAATGAAGGAATCCTAATAGTTGGTTGGAAAAATACTGGGGTTCGCTGGTTATGAGTTCGCACTGCCGCGAGGACGACGGCTCTCAATGGCGGCAAGGACGCGCTGCGGCGTCAGCGGCAGATCATGGACTTCAACGCCAAGCGGCCGTAGCGCGTCGTTAACGGCCGACACGATGGCGGCAGGCGGCCCGACCGCGCCGCCCTCGCCGAGCCCCTTGATGCCGAATTCCGTATAGGGCGACGGTGTCCGCATATGGAACACGCGGATATTCGGCACATCGGTCGCGCCGGGCACGAGATAATCCTGCAAGGTAGTGGCGAGCGGCTGGCCTGCGGCGTCGAACGGTGACGCCTCATAGAGACAGGTGCCGATGCCCTGCGCGGTGCCGCCGCGGATCTGACCGTCGACGATCATCGGATTGACCAGCGTGCCGCCGTCTTCCACGACGACGTAATCCAGAATCTCGATCAGGCCGGTCGCCGGATCGACGGCCACCATGACGGCGTGGGCGGCATAGGTGAAGGTGCCGCTGTCGCGGGCTGCGCGGTAGCCGGCAGTGACGTCGAGGCCACCGGTGTCAAGGTGTGGCGGCAAGGTCTGCGGCTGCAGATACCAAGCCTGCGCCACCTCGCGCAGCGTCACGCTGCTGTTGCCGGCGATGACCTTGCCGTCGGCAACGTAGGCCTCGGCATCGTGCGCCTGCATCAGCCAAGCGCCGATATGGGCGGCGCGTTGCGCCAGAACCCGCGAGGCGACGGCGACAGCGCCGCCGCCATGCACCATACAGCGCGATCCCCAGGTCGAGGTCGAATACGGCGTGTGCAGCGTGTCGCCCTGCACGACTTTGATCTTGTCGAAATCGACGCCGAGTATTTCGTAGGCCACCTGGGCATAGGTAGTTTCGTGGCCTTGCCCGTGCGAATGCGTGCCGACGTAAATCTCGATCTCGCCATCCGGGGTGAGTTTCATATTGGCCTGCTCGTAGCCGGGCACAATCGGCCGGCCCCAGGCGGCGAGCACGGAGGTGCCGTGCGCTCCTTGCTCGACGAAAAACGATAAACCGACCCCGACGAGGCGGCCGTCGGGCTCGCCGCGCCGCTGGCGCGCTCTGACCTCGTCGAGCCGGATTGCCGAGACGGCGCGGCGCAGGCACTCGGGATGGTCGCCGCTGTCGAAATGCTTACCGAGGATAGTGTCGAACGGCATCTGCTCAGGGCGCACCATGTTGCGGAGCCGCACTTCGTAAGGCTCAAGGCAGGCTTCGCGCGCAATGGCGTCCATGACCACCTCGATGGCAAGGCAGACGCCGGTGCGGGCGACGCCACGATACGGCAGGATCGGGCATTTGTTGGTCGCCACCGCCGAGGCGCGGCAGCGATAGGCCGAAAGGACGTATGGCCCGGGCAATAAGTTGGGGATTTGCGCCGCCTCAAGCGACGCTGAGATTGGATAGGACGAATAGGCCCCGGCGTCGACATGGGCGACGCAATCGATTGCCAACAGCTTGCCGCTAGCGGTGGCATAGCCGGTGATCTGATAGTGGTGCTCGCGGCAATTTGCGTTGGCGGCGAGATGCTCGCGGCGGTCCTCCAGCCAGCGCACCGGATAATCGACGCGCTGCGCGAGCCAGGCCAGCGCCACCTCCTCGCGGCACAGCAAGCCCTTGTAGCCGAAGCCGCCGCCGACGTCGGGCGAAATGATGCGCAGTGCACCATGGGTGAGGCCGAGGCATTCGCTCAAGCCGGTCTGCACTGAATGTGGAAACTGGGTCGAAGTGAAGAGCGTGAGTTGCCGAAGCCGAGCGTCGCGGTAAGCAAGGACGCCACGGCCTTCGATCGGCACCATGCAGTGACGCGCGGTTCGGATCGTTCTGGTGACCTTGATCGCCGCAGTTCTCGCCACCTCTTCGACCGGACCGTCTTCGCTGAATGCAACAAAAATGTTATCGTCCCATTCATCATGGACCAGCGGTGAGCCGGGCTCGCACGCGGCCAGCATGTCAGTCACCACCGGTAGCTCATCGAATTCGACCGTGACGGTGCCGGCGATGTCCTCGGCCTCGCCGCGGCTTTTGGCCACGCACATGGCGACGATCTCGCCGACGAAGCGGAGCTTGTTGGTGGCAAGGATTGGCTCCGCCGAACGCTTGAAGCCCTTTAGCGGTGGCGCCGATACGATCGGCTTGACGCCGGCGAGATCGTTGGCGGTGAAGACCGCGTTGCGAAACCGCTCCGGGATATTGACTCCTCTGAGCAGCGCATGCGCCACCGGGCTGCGCACGAAAGCGATCTCCTGCGTTCCGGCGAAATGAAAATCGCCGACGTATTGCCCCTGCCCTCTCAGGAACCGCTCATCCTCCTTGCGCCGCACCGAGGCGCCGATGCCATGGGCCTTGGGCGGTGGAGCATCGATGTTCATCACGCGCGTCCCTTCGCCGCGCCATAGCGCGTCAGAAATTGCCGTGACCGCTCCGTCTGCGGACTGGTAAAAAAGCTCTCTGGCTCCGCGGTCTCGACAATCCTGCCCTGATCCATAAAGACGATGCGCGTTGCGGCATCGCGCGCGAATCCCATTTCATGGGTGACCACCAGCATTGTCATGCCGTCGCTCGCGAGCGCCTTCATCACCGCCAGAACTTCGCCGACCAATTCTGGATCGAGTGCGCTTGTTGGTTCATCGAACAGGAGAAGCACGGGGCGCATCATCAAGGCACGTGCGATTCCGACACGCTGTTTCTCGCCGCCCGAGAGGCGCGCCGGCGGAGCATTGCGTTTTTCCCACAGGCCCACTTTGCGTAACAGCTCCCCGGCCTGGGCGGACACTTCTTCGCGCGGCCGTTGCTGAACATGCAGCGGCGCGGTCATGAGATTGCCAAGTACGCTGAGATGTGGCCACAGCGCGAAGTGCTGGAACACCATGCCGATCCGCGTGCGGATACGTGCAAGCTCGCGGTCCTGCATGATCAGACCACTGGGCCGGATACCAATACGCTCACCCGACAGGTAGATCGCGCCTTTGTCCGGCACTTCGAGCCAGTTGATACAGCGCAGCAGGGTCGACTTCCCGGACCCCGACGGCCCAAGGATGCAGACCGTTTCGCCTTCCGCGACCGAAAGGTCGATGCTCTCAAGGGCGCGATGATCGTTGAAAGATTTGCATAGGCCGGCGACCTGAAGGACCGCGATGGCACTCACGTTTCCGCAGCCTGCTTGACTTCTCCGTCACGATACTGGCCCCAGGCGGCGCGCATCGCTGCAAAAGCCACCGGGTCGAGGTCGAACTGCGGCAAGGGATCGGGATCCCAGTATCCGTGACGGTCCACGCCACGCACGAGCGTGGCGGTGCGGCGTCCGATGGTAGATCGAACATGCGTCGGAATGTAGAAGAATGCGAAACCGATGCGCGGCGCGGCCGTCCGGTTCTGCTTGGAGCCGTGCGCCGTGCGCTCGTGATGCAGTGAAAATTCTCCAGGCTTGAGCTCGATAGTCACCGCGCTGCTTTCGTCGTCGATCTGCAACGATTGTCCACGCGCCAGCATATTATCAGGTGCGTAGGTTTCTTCGTGGACCATGTCCGGACCCAAATGCGATCGCGGCAACACCTGCAAACCGCCGTTTTCTGCATTAGAATGCGTGAACGCAACCCACGCGGTGATCTCCTCGTGGGGGTCGAGGCCAAAATAGGCGCTGTCCTGATGCCAGGAGACGTAAGCCCGATCTTTACCGCCTTTGGAAAATATCGAAGCGCCGAACAACATGATATCAGGACCCATGAGGTTCTCGAGCGCATCGACGATGCCCGGACTGCGGGCAATCTCGACCAGCCACGGCATGGCAAGGTGACCTTTGATTTTGAGGCTCCGATTGGCACTCTCGCCCATCCTGGCTTCATAGGCCGCGATCTGTGCCGCACATTCTGCTGCCCGCGCGGTATCGACCGCGCGCAGCGGCGCGAGCCAGCCCTGTTCACGAAATTGCGTCACCTGCGCATCGGTCAGTATTTTTGCCATCGATATTCTCCCTTATCGCTGCATCTCCGCCTTCACTACGACTGCCCTTACACCCACTTCCACCGCGAGACACAACAGCCAATACAGGATCATGGCACATACGAAGCTGGCGAAAGGGACGTAATAGGTCGCTTGAATTGAATTGGCCACGAACGTCAGCTCCTGGACCGCGATGATCACCAGGAACGCGCTGTCCTTGATGATTTGAATCAGCTGATTGCCGAGCATCGGCGTCGACGACAGCAAAACTGGCGGCAGGATGATGCGCGTCAGCAGGCGCCAGCCGTGAAAACCAAAGGCATGCCCCGCTTCAATTCCATCCCGTGGCAGCGCTGCATAACCGCCGCGCAACAACTCGGCAATGTAGGCAGCGTTATAGAGCGTAAGCGCGACAATACCCGCCGTCAGATTGCCGATCACGATGCCAAACGACGGCAGCCCGTAATAGATCATGTAACAGAACAGCATGAACGGCACGCAACGCATCAGATCGATAAGCCAGGTGAGAGCCACCTCAATCGTCCGAACTCTGGAGATCAGAAGTGCGAACAACAACAAACCGAGAAATCCGGCGCAGACCGCAGCAACGACGGTAATCGCGATAGTATTCACAAATCCATAGAAGATGGCGTCACGCTGTTCCCACAGCACCTCGATGCCGCGCGGAATCATGCGAATGGTTCCGCAGGGCGCCGCCGCTCCAGCACCCGCTGAACAGCAACAAAAGCGCCGATGATAACGACATACATGGCAAGGGCGACCAGGAGGGGCGGGATCGGCTTATAGGTTGCCGCACCGATCCGGTTTGCCGCGCGCGTCGTCTCAATAACGCCGATGACTGCGACCGCCGGACTGACCTTGATAATCAGCGTCATTTCGTTGACCAGAGCTGGCAGCGCAGCTCGAACGATCTGCGGCAGGATGATGAGACGAAAGCGCAAAGCCTGCGGCAAGCCGAAAGCGCGCGCGGCATCAAGCTGGTCTGGCGGAAAAGCAAGCAGCACCGCACGCCAAATCTCGCAGTTGTACGCCATGGTGCCCAACGCCAATGTAGTGACGCCGGCGGCAAAGCGTGGCACTTCCAGGCCGATAGTCGGCAGCGCGAAATAGATCAGCAGTATAAGAGTGACGGAAGGCGTAGCCCGCAAGAGGCTGACGAGCGCGGCGACGATACTGTCGAGCCCGCGAACCCTGCCCCATCGGATCAGCGCCAAGCCAAGGCCTAACGGATTTCCTATCGCGATCGCGAGCAGACTAACCGCGATCGTGTTGGCTGCCCCGGCGGCAAGCGCTAGGTAATCTCCCTGTCCCACAGGCGAGCACCATCACACGCTTGCCGTCGCCACCTCCGGCATATTTTCGTAGGTCGTACTGAAATACTTCTTCTGCAGCGCGTACATCGTGCCGTCCTTGCGCGCGCCAAGCAGAAATTTGTTCATAAGGTCTCGTAACCCATCGTTGCCCTTCAACACCGGCCAGGCAATGAAGGTCGGCTGCGAAACCGCCTGACCAACTTCGAAAGTATCGGGCTTTTCCTTGGCAATCGTTTGCAGGCTGAGCCAGACGTTGACGACGTAATCGATCCGGCCAAGCGCCAAATCCTGATAGGCTTCAGGGTATCCTTGATATTGCACGATTTTGCCGAGATGCCCGCCGGTAGTTTTGAGCATGTCGTCGAGTTGCGGCAACAGCTTGAGCATGGCGCTGCCGGACTCGACACCGACTGTCTTGCCGCTGAGATCCTTGATGCCCTGAATCGACTTATCGTCCTTGCGCTTGAGATAGTAGTCGACCGATTCAGCGACCGGACTGCAGAAGTCGAGCGTTTTCATCCGCTCTTGCGTGACAAGCACCGCCGTCACCGCAGCGTCATATTTGCCGGTGGTGACGCCAGGCAGAATTCCGGTCCACGGGATAATGTCCTGGTGAATATCGAATTTGACGGTTTTCTTGAACGCCGCCAGCAGATTCTGGTCATATCCCGTAGGATTACCGTTGTCGGTGAACTCAAAGGGCCGGAAGTCGTCTTCGGTCGCGACAGCCATGTAGCCGCGCTTCTCAATCTCATCGAGCGTTGCCGCCCTGGCAACGGTCGCCATCGTCAGGGTTGCGGCGGAACCAATCAACAGGTGCCTTCGGGTCAAGCTAAATTTATTCATAGACGTGTCCTCCGTGCAACCTTCCAGAAAATGCAAACCTTGTGCCAATGCGAACTGGCAGAAGTCCCTGACCCGAGCAACGGATCGACAATCGGACTGCACACAATATGGGCAGGCGGGCCCGAGCGTAGCGAGATAAAGGGATTAAAGCAGGAGGTGGCGCGCCATGACCGATCGCTCAACGATGAAAGTATTGCGCGAAGAAACAGTCGCGCCCGCCGGCCACTTCGCCGCAGAAATTCGCAAAGGACAAGTATTGCGGATTGTCGATCTTGAAGGCCAGCAAGTGGCCGATCTTGTGGCGATCAATGCAGCCAACGTTGCCGAAAAACTTTCGGTGATGAATACGATCAGCTTGAACAAGCAGGTCTTTCCGCGCGTCGGTTATGTTCTTTATTCCGATGAAGCGCGCGGGATGATGACCATCATTGCCGACACCTGCGGCGTGCACGACATGCTAGCGGGCGCTTGTTCCAAGTTCACCAACGAGAAACGCTATGGGGTAAAGGACACGCGAAACTGCCGCGATAACCTTGCAGCCGCGCTGAAACCCTGGGGCATTGCCTGGAAAGACGTGCCCTTCAACATGAACGTGTTTATGAATTGTCCGATCGGCAGCGACGGCAACTGGTCGATCCAGGTGCCGAAAAGCAAAGCGGGTGACTACATCGATTTGCGCGCAGAAATGGATGTGATCGCTGCGTTTTCAAATTGTCCGCAGATCCATAATGCTTGCAATGGCTTCCATCTCACGCCGCTGCAGGCGATCGTCCACGAATACTCTCCCTGCTGATATTCAAGCGTAGATCTTTTTGCGCTCAGGGGCGGCGCGCTCGAGTAACAACCTTTCATCCACTGAAAGCAGACATTTTCACGTCCGTATTCCGCAGATCAAACTGAAATCTTTGAAGAAATTGCCCTCCGCTGTGGCATCACGTCCGCACGTACTGATGATGCAGCCCTGATAGAACGGGCATCGCAATAACGATCTAAGTCCTACTCTCGGGCAACAGCGGCGTCACATCGTCCCGCGGTCGAACGAGACCCGCTCAACCGCATGAGGCGGCAAAACCAGCCGCTCGACAACGCCGATCAGCGCAAAAAACACGACGCCCAAAAAAGTCAATGCCACGATACCGGCAAACAACAGTGCGGTATCCATGTTGCCGTTGGCGATCAGTAACAGATAGCCAAGACCGCTCTGACCGCCTACGAATTCGCCGACAACCGCGCCGACTACGGCAAGCGTGATGGCAATTTTAAATCCGGCGAAGATCGACGGCAATGCATTCGGCAATTGGACCTTGAAAAACGTTGCCGTACGTCCGAGACCCATTGATTGGGCAAGGTAGATCTTTTCGCGCTCTATCGCCCCGAGCCCCATCGCCGTATTGATGACAACGGGGAAGAACGCGATAAGGAAGGCGATCAGAACCTTCGGCAAGAGGCTGAAGCCGAACCATACGAGGAACAGCGGCGCCACCGCGACCTTCGGCACAGCCTGAGAAGCGATCAGTAGCGGATATACGGTATTGGCAAAAGGCTTCCAGAGAAAGATGCCTAGTGCCAGCGGCACCCCCACGACGACGCTTAGTGCAAAGCCAAGCAGAATTTCAACTATCGTGACAATGCTATGCTTGATAAGGACGGCTTCATTAACAATCATCGAGTGCACTATCGCGGTTGGCGGCGGCAACAAGTAGTCCGGAATGGCGAAAAGACGGGTTGCCTCTTGCCATATAACGATCAAGAGCAGCATCGAACCGATTGGGTAAACCCACGCGATCACTTGATCGCGTCGCGCCTGCGAGCGACGACGCTGTGCAATGATCACTTCGGCCTTTTCGATGCGAACCGCGCTCTGCGGTCCAACGAGTGCAGATAAACCCTCGCTCATGACGTGCCCTCTCAATGCTCGCGCAATACGCCGCGCGCCAGGAATAGATCCAGTATCTGCCGGCTATATTCAGCGAATTCCGGCGTTTCGCGCATGGCCAGCGTCCGCGGCCGTGGCAATCTGATATCGATGACGCGGTCGATGCTGCCGGGCCGCGGCGTCATAACGATAACACGGTCAGACAGAAAGACGGCCTCCGGGATGCTGTGCGTAATGAACAATACGGTCATGCGCCGTTGCATCGTGATTGCCTGAAGATCGATGACGAGTTGATCTCGGGTCAACGCATCGAGCGCACCGAACGGCTCATCCATCAAGAGATGATCGGGATTGTGAATAAGCGCCCGGCAGATCGAGACCCGCTGCCGCATACCACCGGACAATTCGTGGGGATACTTATCCTGGAAACCTCCGAGGCCGACCGAATCGAGAAGTTCATACGCTCGCCGGCGCGCGTCCGAGCGATCCATACGGCGGGCTTCCGCCTGCAACATGATGTTGCCGAGTGAAGTACGCCATTCGAGCAGCACCGGACTCTGGAAGACGATGCCGATATCGGTGCGCGGCCGGACGACTTTATGGTCGCCCACCTTGATTGCGCCACCTGACGGCGGGACCAGGCCAGCCGCGATCATCAACAGGGTGCTCTTACCGCAGCCGCTCGGTCCGACGTGAGAGATAAATTCACCGCGTCGCTGCGTAAAGGAGACCTCGTTGAGGGCGCGCACTTCGCCGTCGCGCGTGGCGTAAACCTTGGACAGATTCTCGACGCGCAGATACGTCTCATGATCGCCAGCGAGGCTGTTCACGAGCGCCCCATTCAGGCGTCCTGCGGCGGCACAAATTCAGCGCCACTGGGAACGTACTCGTTAGTGAAGAGATCACTGGCCTGCAGCGGAGCCGTCAGGCCGCCGTATTCCTTGAGCACGCTGATCGTGGCGGTCCAATCGGCATCGGAACTCCAGCCTAGCGGTTTGCCCTTGGTGTTCGGCGTCACCCAGAGCTTCCACGAAATTTCCAATTCCCGCCTGGTGATCGCCGTGTCGGCGGTTTCGAGATACTTTTGCACAGCGGCAATCGCTTCATCAGGACGATTTCGCCCGTAGAGGAAACCCTTGATGGTCGCCGGAACCAGCGCGCGAACGAGATCTGGGTCACTCTTGAGCAGGTCCTGGTGTACGATGATGCCGTTGCTGACCACACTGACGCCAGCATCGGCAAACCAAAAGATACGCACTTCCTTCTTGCCGCGAATCTCGAGAGTTGGCACATAACTCGATACATAGCCGCCGATGGCATCGACCTTGCCACTGATAAGTGCAGGTCCAATGCCGGCTGGATCGACATTGACGACGTCGACTTTCGTTACGTCGATGCCGGCGCCCTTACAGAAAGCCGGCCATTGCTGCGTTATCGCACTACCCGCGCTAACAGCGATGGTCTTTCCTTCGAGATCCTTTGGCGTCTTGATGGACGAATCCGCGAATAACATGATCGCACCGGGATTGCGCCGGAAGATGGCGCCTACGGTTTTGATGCCCATGCCCTTCGCGACACTGTTGCCAACGACGAAACCGTCGGCAAATCCAACTTGGGCAGCCTTGCTCGCAATCAATTGAGCCGTACTGGCGGAACCCTTGCCAGCCGTAATTGCCGCATCGAGGCCAGCGTCGCGATAGAAGCCTTTTTCCTGTGCCAGCAGGAAACCTGCATTGGGGCCCTGATAGAGCCAATCAAGGGTTATCGTCACAGGCTTGAGTGAAACAGCGGCAGGCGCCCGCTTAGATGCGAGTGGTAACACAAGTGCGCCCGCGGTCACTACCGATGTCTTCAGAAATCGCCGGCGCGACAGCGCTGAGCTTGGCAAAGCACGTGTGCTCATAGCTTGGACTCCGCTGAGTGTTGAAAAGCGCGGCTCCGGCGCCGAGGTGGGCAACATCACGCAGCCGCTGTAAATGCGCCTTTTGCGAAGCAAGAGCTATGCCAGAAAGGTCACACGACTGGCTCGCTGTTATGCATCGTTCGATGTCGCCGCCGGTTAAATCTCCTGCGGCGGCACGAATTCGGCACCGGTCGGCACAAACTCATTTGTATAGAGGGTTGCAGGATCGAGCGGCACCGTAAGGCCGCCATACTGCTTGAGCACGTCGACAGTCGCGGCCCAATCCGCATCGGAGCCCCACCCAAGCGGCTTGCCGTTGGTGTTGGGTGTGACCCAGCTCTTCCAGGACAGTTCCATCTCGCGCCGGGTGATCCCGAGATCGACGGTTTCCAAATACTTCTTGACGATGGCAGTACCCTCGTCGGGATTTTTCGCGCGTACAGGAAGCCCTTGATGGTGGGTGTGACGAATGCACGCAACAGTTCAGGATCATTCTTCAAGAGGTCGTCGTGGACGATGATGCCATTACTTACGACGGTGACGCCATAATCGGCAAAATAGAAGACCCGCGCCTCCTTCTTGCCGCGGATTTCGATCGAGGGTACGTAGCCCTGAACAAACCCGCCGATGGCGGGCACCTTGCCGCTGATAAGTGCCGCTGAGACGCCGGCGGGATCGACATTGACGACTTCCACTTTTGACGCGTCGACACCCGCGCCCTTACAGAAAGCAGGCCACTGCTGAAACTGCGCACTGCCTGCAGTAAGCCCAACCGTTTTACCCTCGAGATCTTTCGGCGTCGTGATGTCGGAATCCGAGAGCACCATGATGCCGGCCGGGTTGCGACGATAAATGCCGCCGATGTTCTTCAGGGCCATACCCCTTGCGACGCTGTTGCCGAGCACATAACCGTCGGCGAAGCCGAACTGCGCCGCTTTGCTCGCAATCAACTGCGCCGTGCTGGCCGAACCCTTGCCGGGCGTCATGGCAACATCCAACCCGGCCTCACGGTAAAACCCTTTGTCGAGCGCCACCATGAAACCGGCATTCGGTCCCTGGTAGATCCAGTCGAGCGTGAGCGTGACCGGCTTGAGTTCCGCCGCACACGCCCGAAACAGAACCGAGGGGGCGGCCAGCGCAGCCGTAGCTATGCCGGCGAGCTTCAAAAGGCGGCGACGATTTATCTGCGCGCGCGCTCGGATGCGCGCACTCACCTTGCGTTCAATCATTTGCGTTGACCCATGGCTCACAGATGACTCCGTGATCGCGTTTCAGGCATTGGCGGGCGCAGTGTTCTGACGGCTGATTGCTGTCATGCCCAAGCTTTTCGCTTGTCGTCGTGCGCGGAGCTTCTCAAGCAAAGCAAGGGGCGTGCCATGGGCCGGACCTTGAGCCACCGTGGCGTTTCCGTTCAATCCTCAGTGCGCGGGTTTCCTGGCGAGAGGCCTCGATTATCGGCCCGTGAATGGCTGTTGGGTACGACCTATGCATCTGGCTATCGCATAGGCAGGCTGCGTGTCGTTCCGGGATCACACTAAATCATGACCCCAGATTGGATCGATGATCGCGTAGATCGCAGGCTTAATCCCAAAGGTCGATTTTTCAGACATAATGCGATGCACGCGGGCACTACCCCGATGGTGCTCGATGACTTCGGGCGCTGTGCCAAGTGCGTAAAACTTATTGGTGGAAATCAGACGCCTAGCGCGCGAAAAACCCAGCGAGTGAGGCTAAAACGGCCTTGTGGGTCGGAAGGAGTTCTTCAGAAGATTCGTGAGCGCCCCCAACGCAGTTTCAGAGTCCACCTCGCGTCGATCGATAACCCGCAGCTGAGCCATACCCCTACGACCCTCTTACGGCTCCTCCATTCTAGGAGATAGGCGCAGACGAAACACCAGTTATTCGAGGTGGCTTTGGGCACCATCTCGCCAGAGCCGCCTCCTTTTTATGCGGAAGGAGGAAAATCCATGCCACGTGAAAGAAATATCACTGCGCCGATAGCGGACTTCGGTGAGCGTGTTTTTCAAAGCGTTACGTCCTTGTCTTTCGACAGCCTCTTGCGGATCGCATCCATGCGCGCAGCTAGGCGATTTACAAAAAGCCGAAGACCGGATGCATCCTAGCTTAAAATCCAGCTAGGTCGTCGGGGGTGATTCAGTTCGAAAGATTTGTACCTTTGGATGATTTTCAGCCGCGGCCCGGTCAAATAATAGGGTTCGCTTCACCCCGAAAAGGGACATTCGTTGCAATAACAATGAGCAGCAGAAACATCAGCTCTGATAAAGACGAGGCTTCCGAGGAAAGTCCCAAGCCTAACCGCGCTGCTCATTCAACCACGTTTTAACTCTCACAACCATTTCGCTTTGCGTATAGGGACGGTCACCGCGACTCCATCTTGGCGCGGCACTCGTGGCTTGCATCTGGTAACTACTTGAATGGTTTCCCAGGTTCTCATTGAGCCGGAAAGCATTCGTTGCCTCGCAGGTAATCTCCAGCATAGTTCTAGATTCGCTTAAGCAATTTGATTTTGGTGCCATCAGTTTCTAAGGTGATATTTTTTCTTTTTACCAAGGCAAGCAGGACACCCGAAACCGTGCGTCGCGTCTCCCGATGGGAGCACGAGGCCGTGCTCGAAACTGTGCAGGCACGTCTCGATCATCATCCGGAAAAGATGACGATACGCCGTCAGACAGCGGAGCATCCGTTCGGCACGATCAAGTGCTGGATGGGAGCAACGCACTTTCTCACGAAACGACTGCCGAAGATGGCAACCGAGATGGCGCTCAATGTGCTCGCCTACAACATCAAGCGCGTGATGGCGATCATTGGCGTGGCCGGGCTACTGGAGGCCCTGGCGACCTGAGCCGAGGGATGCTGCGCATTCAAATCAATGCCAGCAGACACCCCAGGGAGCGTCCCGGGCGCTCCGAGAATGGATTCCAGGAGAAATTGCGTATCAGCGCGCAAATGCCGGCGGTGTTCTGCGCACGGTGCCAATACAAGGCCTTTTTTACACAGCCTGGGCCATAACCTGCCTCACGCATTGCAACATGATCGGCCGAACACAAAAAGAAAGACTGCCGCGACAGGCCGTGTGAAAACGTGCGCGAGTCAAGAGCGCAGAGAATTGTTTTCTCTATTAGTTTCTCCCAATAGTGGTTGCCGGCGCTGTTGTTTTTTAAATTGAGGAGTCTAGCCTCGGGTACGCCAGCACGCCAGATCGTGGAGCGCCGCTCCGCTCGAAGAACAATTCGCCATTCATTGTAAGGCCGTCGGCCTGATAGGATAATGTCTCGCGTTGCATTCTACTCTCCATGCGCCGGCAAGCCGACAGAGGCCGTGTTGCTGCTTACTGGGCCTGCACTTGCACCAGCGCGCCAAGTTTGTCCGTTGTGCCCGCAACGATCACTAGATAGCGGCGCTCGGAGCTATTGGCGTTTTCCACGATCTGACGGATCGGTCCCACGGCGTTGACGATTGCCGACCCCGCCGGATTGGTCATGAAGGCCGCGAGCGGCTCGATCGAGCCTCGGCCGTCCGGCTTGGCGGCAAGCGCGAGCACGTAAGGCTGCTTGGGGAGCAACCCCGACACCGATGCCTCCAGCACCTGCGAAAGGCCTTGATCGAATAACGCCACGCTTGTCGGCAACTTGCCTGCGTTCTTGGCGGCCCCGGCCGACGCGAGAGCGAGATGCGCAGCTTGTCCAGCCACCCCGAGCGGTTGCAGGTTTTGCATTCCGCCGCCGTCCGGCACGGCATTCGAAACGTAGGCAAGAGCCTGTGGCGCTTGTCCAATCGGAATGGTCGCGATGGCCCTGTTGGTCAGTGTGTCGACGGCGGTGAGGCCGTCACCATTCTCAAGTCCGACATAGACCCGCGTTCCGTCGCCAGACGGCCATATCCCATGCGGTAGACTGCCGACGGGAATGGTCGCGACCTGCTCAAAGGTATCGACACGGAAAACCTTGATCGCATTCAGCGCACCGATCGTCACATACGCAAAAGCACCGTTCGCGTTGTTGACGAAATTGACGTGATTTGTGATCGGGCCAGCATCGAAAGACTTCAGCACTGAGAAAGGGGGTCGCGCGTCAAACACCTGGACCCTGCCAGTATCCTTCAGCGTCATCCACACCTGCTTTCCGTCCGGCGTTGCCGCAATGTTGGGACAGAACGGACTATCCTGCTTCACGTGGCCGACGATCTGATGGTCAGCGACTGTGATCACGACCGTTTCGGGATTGAAGGATGAGCAGACGTAACCGTACACGCCGTCCGGTGAAAAAATCTGCATGCCCGGCCCGGCCGGAACCTTGATCCGCGTCTTTTCCTCGAAAGTGCGCCCGTCGAGCACGGCGACATAATCCTCGCCCCGTATGGTGACCCATACTTCGGTGCCGTCGGGCGTGTAAAAGGCTTCGTGCGGCGAGCGTCCGACATATGTCGTGTGCTTTACGGTATTCGTCGCCGTATCGATGAATGTAACTGAGTTGCTGGCGATCGACACGACCGCAAGGGTCTGGTGGTCGGGCGAATACCCCATGCCGTGCACGAGCACCTGGCCGTGGTAGAGCGGGCTCATATTGCCAGGCTGCGGTTCGCCTAATCGGATGACGCCGAGAAGCTTATTGTCGACGGGGTCGGTAACCGAGACCGTGTTGGAAAACTGCTCGGCGGCATATACCCGGTCGCGATGACTCACTGGCACGTCGGGGTCAGACGCCTTGCCGGGCGCCTGACCGGCCCGTGCTGGAGCGTAGGCGGCGACAAGAGCACTCGCGAGCAACATTGCCTTGAAGAACGTGTGTCTCATGTCCATCTCCTGTTTTACATTTGCGCCGAGGCGAACCTCGGCATCAGCGCGGTATCGACTATCGGGTGTCGGAGAACGTCTGCGCGGAAACTTGTGTCGGTGAAGGCACGGAAGGTGGCAGGGTCGCACCGACCGCAAGCCGCATGGCGGCAATCTCCTGCTGTTGAGTGACGATGATCTCCTGGGCCATGCGCCTCAGGCGTTCGTTGCGGCCGTAACGCAGTTCTGCGGTTGCCATGTCGATCGCGCCTTGATGGTGCGGCGCCATCATCGCGACGAAATCAATGTCGACGTCTCCTGAGGGTCGAATGCCCATGTCGATCATCATCCTCGTCATCGCGCTGATGTTATCGCTCAGGAACGGAGCCTCCTCGGCAGATGAAGAACGAAACGGTGCCGCGCAAATCGAAGAGATGTAATCAGCGAGCGAAGTCGTTTTCTCGGAGCACGCCGCTACCGTAAGTGTCGCGGCGATCAGGGTGATTAAACGACGAGCCCGCGAGTCCATCTGATTACCCATTGTGTTACCCCGCAGCCCGCACTCTTCGGGCGAACGAATTACCAGTCGCTGGGCGCCGTTCCGGCATCTGTGTAGGGTCCGATCCAAAGCGCCAATTGGAGCTGGACTGACTTGCACCATGCCCGATGCATCTTATCCACCAGCTCTGCCGAATGGCCCTTCGCTGCGAGATACTGCTTCATGGTTATGTTCATCACCGCGATGAAAGCCATGACGTCTCGCAACGGCACGTACGGCGTCGATCGCACTCCGTCGATCATGTTCTTCTTCGCGGCGGTGTGCCGGAAGGCAATCTCTTGCTGGTAATTGACCCAATCCTGATCGTACGGCCGCAGGCAGGTGTCCAGAATCCATTGCTCAAAACGAAGATTGCTCCTGGCCAAATATTCGGGGATGGGCGCCCCATCGGGCGCGCGAGAATGCCGAGCGAGGTTCGGAATGCCCGCGATGATCCCGCCGCGCCAATATTCGACAATTTTCTTTACTTGGTCGGCGAGCACTTCGCCGGCGAGCCGCAGATGACGCTCGTCATCTTCCGTAAATCCGGCGCTTACCTTCAACTCTTCCAGATCTCGGACGGAAACTGGCGACTGAGCGACGTCAGGTCCTCCATACGAATATCCAGGAATATGTTCAGCGACTTGCTTCATGACGTTTGTCCGATTGCTCCCCGCCGCCGTTCGAAAATGCCACACTCCACGGGACCGAACCGCCTCGGTTGTCGAGCGTACGGCTCGCGCTGTTACACGCCCTCATAGACCAGCCTCGTGAAAAAGCCGGGATCGATGACGAAGTTGCCGAAGGTCTCGTCGAACGCTGCGGTCGGCTTCGCCGCGACCGCCTCGGCTTTCGAACGTCCTTGTTTTTTGAGCGCGGCGACATTCTCCCGGATTGCGACCAGCATGTCGCGAAAGTCCTTGAGTTCGGCCTTGTTGCTGACCGGCTTTCCGTGACCCGGAATGATGATGGTTTTGTCGGTTGCCACCGCCAGGTTGGCGTCGCAAGCCGTGATCATGCCGTCGATGCTGCCGCCAGTCGAATAATCGATGAATGGATAGATCCCGTTCCAGAACGTGTCCGCCACATGCAGAATGTCCGCTTCACCAAACGTGACGGAAATGTCGCTGTCGGTGTGCGCCGGGCCATAATGCTTTAGGGCGATTGACTGTCCGTTGAGCTTTAGATTGCGCTCAGCAGTAAAGACGTCACTGGGAATTCCGCCCGCAGGCAGCGGAAGGAAGTTGTAATCCCATTCTTCGACCCTCTGAACCTCAGTCAGATATTTGCGGGTGTTTTTGTGGGCAATGATCTTGGCGCCCGCCGCGTGCAGCCACGTATTGCCATCGGTATGGTCGAAGTGCCAATGCGTATTGATGAGGTGCGTAACCGGGTCGGCGCTGAGCCCGGCAAGAGCTTTGGTCATCTGTGGGCGGGATACCCCGATGCCGGCGTCGATCAGCACCTTGCCGTCTGGGCCCGTCACGACGGCGACATTTCCGCCAGAGCCCTCAAGCACGCTGACATTGTCGCGCAGCGTGTGGATGACGATGGGCGAGGTTGCCGCGCTGTCCTTGATCAGACTGACAATCCCCCGGGCTTCCGCGAAAGCCTCGCGAGGTGTGAGCCAACCTCTCGTCGCCATGGCGGCCCCGCCGATGCAGCACAGGCAAAAGCCACGTCGCGACATAAAATGCCTCTTTGAACTGTCCATGTTGCCCTCGCTAGCTGGTGGCCTGACGGTGAAGATCGTGTGGAATTTCGAGATTGACGGCTTTGCTGTCGATCACGCGGTGCATGGGATCGGCGAGTTCAATCACAATGCGATGTGGGCCTGGCGCCAGTCCCTGAATGATCAGAGGCTCGCCGCTTGCATCCACCCAATGCCAGCGGGCATTATCGAGAGTGACGTGGATATGACCGATCCGCGGCACCACGCTGAGTGCAGCCGGACCGTAGACCGGAACGATACGTAGGTTGTCGGCGCGGTACTGAACGACCGCCAAGCCGCGCGCCAGCGCATCGGCTAGCGGGGGCGCAACAACGAGGCGCGCCCGTTCCTGCACCGCTGGGCCGGAGATGCTGGGCAGATCGAACTCGGCTCGGCTCCGCTGCTCCCGCTCGGTCACGGCACTCGCTCCAAGCTGTCATCCTCCCACCGCGCCGCCACCTCATCCATTTTTCGCGCAAGCTCACTTGGCGTCAGTATGCCCTTTTGGAACAGGATGTTGGCGAAAGCAGCGATCCAGCGTTCGTAATAGGTCAGTTTGCCCACCATCTCCGCGCCGAGCGCTTCCACCCCACGCCGCTTTTCCTCGGTATTGATGATCTTGTGAAAGTCGAGCACGTCGGCGAGGACGTGGCAGCGCTTCTCCCACGGTTCAAGCTCATGATCGGTACGTTGGATCGGGTCTGCCGGCAGGCCGCCAATGTCGTTCGGCAGACGATTCAGAAGCTGCTTGGTTTCGCTCATCGGCCGCTCCCAACTGTGACGGGGATGACGCCGATCATCGCGTCGCGCGTGACCAGTGTGGCGAGCTGTTCCTCACTGTAATCGTCAGTTTCGTCCGGACGCTTTGGCAGGACCAGGTAGCGAACGATCGCGGTCGAGTCGCTGACCCTGACTTCCAGGTCATCGGGTATATTCGTGCCGAATTCGGCGAGCACGACCCGCGGCTCAGAAACCGCCCGCGAGCGATAGGCCTTGAGCTTGTACCAATCGGGCGGCAGCCCCAAGACCGGCCGCGGGTAGCAGGAGCACAGGGTGCAGACGATGAGATTGTGCACCGTGTCTGTGTTTTCGAGAACGATGAGCTGCGTATCGTCATAGAAAGTGATCCCCAGTTCCTCGCAGGCGCTGCGGCCATTCGTGAGCAACCGCGCGCGGAACTCGGGATCGACCCAGGCGCGGGCCACAACCTTGGCCCCGAGCGCCGGAGTGCGCGAGTCCAACACCTCGATTTGACGGCGGATTTCGTCGGCGCCGAACAGTCGCTTCTCGACGAGGAGTTCGCGAACCGCGGTCTCCATCACGTCGTAATAACCGGGCCGCTCCGAGTGACTTATCTCGGCGTGCGGATGATCGTGATCATGATCGTGATCGCGCTGCGACATCGTCTAAATCCTTTCCAACCAGGTCTCGAACACTTCAATTCGCAGGTCGTCGCGCGGCGATCCCGCATAGTCCGGCCATATCGAAGGCATTGGCACCGCGATGCGGTAGTAGTGGCGCCTCGATCCGACGTTACGGCCATAGGCCTCTTCCTCATTATCGACAGCGGCGGGTTCGATCACCGCGTCGACCACGCCCACCTTGCCCCGCAGGTAGGTTGGTACGCGGTAGTGGCCGACCGGCTGCCGGGTCATCACCCTCGCGCGGTCACCGATTTCAAAGATCGGCACTTCCCCGGTAGCGGTTACGACACTCGCAAAATATTTTGCAGATCGGTCGGTCACTCGGCACCCTGCCTTTTTTGGTCCTCGCGCTCGCAATCAACGTCACGAACAGAAAAAAGCCAGCAGGTCGGCGTTGATCGTTTCCGCCTGCGTGGTGATCATCCCGTGCGGGAAATCCTTGTAAGTTTTCAGCGAGCCGTTTTTCAATAGCTTCGCCGACAGCGGTCCGGCGGCGACGTATGGGACAATCTGATCGTCCACGCTGTGCATCACCAGCACCGGCACTGAGATCTTCTTGAGGTCCTCGGTGAAATCGGTCTGTGAGAAAGCGACGATGCCGTCGTAATGCGCCTTGGCGCCACCAATCATGCCCTGACGCCACCAGTTTCCGATCGCGGCCTCCGATGACTTCACGCCCGGGCGGTTGAAGCCATAGAAGGGGCCCTCCGGCAGGTCGCGATAGAATTTCGAACGGTTGGCCGCGAGCTGGGCTTGGAGGTCGTCAAACACCGCCTTGGCAAGGCCGAGCGGATTGGCGGCTGTCTTCACCATAAGCGGCGGCACCGCGCTGATAATGGCGGCCTTCGCCACCCGGCTCTCGCCGTGCCGTCCCAAATAATGCACCACTTCCCCACCGCCGGTGGAGTGGCCGACGTGAATGGCGTTCTTCAGTTCAAGATGCGCTGTCAACGCTGCGAGATCGTCGGCGTAGTGATCCATATCATGACCGTCGCCGGTCTGGGTCGATCGACCGTGGCCGCGGCGGTCATGCGCGATTACGCGATAGCCCTTATCGAGAAAGAACAGCATCTGCGCGTCCCAGTCATCGGCCGACAATGGCCAGCCGTGGCTGAACACGATCGGCTGTCCTTTACCCCAGTCTTTGTAGAAGATCTCAACGCCGTCTGTGGTGGGGATCACCGACATGTAGGTTCTCCATATTATCGTGTCTCGGCCGCATCCATCGGGGCGAACGACCGTTCATTCCCTTCAGGGAGTTGCCGGCCAGCAACGGCTCGGACTCGGCAAGCATTTAAGGTCGCACCGGCGAGGCGGCCGCCCACTCTTTGCGCGTTGCCGGCGCACCATCAATGGTTTCGTAGATTGCCTTTGAGTTACCGAGTGTTTCCATTAACGACTTCGGGCCTGCGAACGGCCGTCCGCCAATATGCCAGCCATCGGTGTGAAGCTCTTCGATCAAGACCCATACGACTTCGCGAAAGGCCTCGGAGCCCTCGAATTTTACCATCACCTCGGTGAGGGCTTTGGCCATCGCATGTTTCTCTTCGGTGGTGAAAACTCCCTCAACAAGTTTGACGTTGACGAATGGCATCTGACTGGCCCTTTTGTTGGTCTGCTAAAGCAATTTGGACTAAGCGCTCAACGAAATTAGACGATCATTCCGATGCAATCTTCTAGCCTTGCACGAGTTTTTCTAAATCGCACGATGATCGATTTGCGCATCGGAAAATGAAATTGGATCGGTCCTGGCGGCGCGATGATCAACCCGAAAATCAATACAGAGATGGCACACTGCCACTCAGCCGCCGATCCGAGGCGCGCGGGGGCTAGGAAATAGCGCAACTCATGAATTTCAGGATCAGCGCGCCAATTTCCTCCGCGTGAGTCTCAAGAGCGAAGTGACCGGTATCGAGCAAATGCACTTCGGCTTTTGGCAAGTCTCGCCGGTAGGCTTTCGCTCCGGCAGGAAGGAACGCCGGATCGTTCTTGCCCCACACCGCGAGCAAGGGCGGTTACCATTGCCTGAAATACGATTGAAAGGACGGATAGAGAATTACGTTATTGCGATAATCGAGAATCAAATCGAGCTGTATTTCGTCCGCTCCGGGACGGGCCATGTAGAAAATGTCGAGCGTGTAGCCGTCGGGCGAAACCCGGGTTGGATCGGCACCATAGAGATATTGCCAGTCGCGGATCGTCTTCGGCGCGAGCGAGTCGCGGCACGCCTCACGGTGCTCGGTAGTCGGTTCGCGCCAGTAGGTCTGCCACGAACCCCATGCGCCGCTAAGCCCCTCGAGATAAGCGTTGCCGTTTTGACTGATAATTGCGCTTACCCGCTCGGGATGCGCCTGTGCGATCCGAAAACCAACCGGCGCTCCGTAGTCAAAAACGTAACGTCCGTAGCGGTCAAGTTTCAGCGCTTCGATGAAACCGGCGATGACTTGTGCAAGAGCATCGAACGTGAAATCGAACCTACCGCGCGGCGGCGCTTTTGTATTGCCGAAGCCCGGGAGATCGGGAGCAATCACCCGATAGGAGTCGGCAAGTATGGGTATCAGATCGCGGAACATGTGGCCGGCGGTTGGAAACCCGTGAAGGAGGGGGATCACGGGTGCATCGCTTCTGCCGGCTTCCCGATAGAAAACGTCTGCGTTGCCTATCGTGAGTGCTTGATATGTAATTGTCATTATCCGCGCTTTCTCTGGGTGAGGATTGATCAACTGAGCTGCGCGCACCACTTTGCTGCTTCCGGCTCAAGCGCGTCGACTTACCACCGTGATAATCAATCGGCGATTTTTAAGCCGCTGCGAAAAACACCGAAAATGGCCAAGCCAAGACCGCTGAAATGTTGTCGAAGATGTTGGCCAGTAGTCTATTCGCCACGGCCGGTCTCGAACAGAAACCACGCGCGGCCTTCCGCCTCATCGATCCAGTTTTCGAGGAGGCTCGTCGTGGCCACGTCACCTTGCTCCTGACAGAGATCGTGTGCTTCGCGCATTTGTGTGATAAGTTCCTTGTTGTCGTCTCGCAGCTCCGCAAGCATGTCTGCAGCGGTCACGAACTCCGCATCGTTATCCAGGATGCGTTGGAGACGGTTAATATGGCCTATCGAGTGCAGTGTGGTGCCGCCAACCTTGCGGACGCGTTCTGCGATTGGGTCGGTGATCGTGAAGAGCTGGGCGGCCTGCTCATCCAAAAGAAGATGATAGTCGCGGAAGTGAGGGCCCGACATATGCCAATGGAAATTTTTGGTCTTGAGATACAGAGTAAACACGTCCGCTAGCAGCATGTTGAGCGCAGCGGAAATATCGTTAACGCCCTTAGGCGTTAAATTTGGTGGCGCATTCGCCGACGCCATCCTTGCCGAGGTTGAGGATTCATTTTCCACCGAATATCCCCTATTTCTTAGAATGAAGACCATCGTGACCCGACCTGAATCACAGGCCCGAACTTCGCATAACACATGTAATAAGATCGCTTCGTAAGCTGCGGCGGTCTTTCTGAATTGCACGATAGCTTGCGAATATGCTCGACCTTCCGATTACTGGCTTTCTGGACCTGGTCTCGCGACAGGCGTTCTGTTGAATGCTGAATTGATGATTCGGCTACAGTAATGGGCTCTTTGCGGTGGGGCCGAATTTATGCGAAATGATATTCGACAGAGCGGGTTGCCCGGCATGCCCTCGCCGATCAATCTGTAACCGGCGCCATGCGCTTGGCGACTCCCCGACGAATCGGCTGAATACGCACGTGAAGTGGGCCTGGGTCTGGAACCCGACCGAAAGCGCCACGTCGACAATCGGCATGCCGGTTTCGATAAGCAACTGTTGGGCGCGCTCGATCCTGCGGCGGAGCAGGTACTGGTGAGGGCGAAGACCCGTCGCAGCTCTAAACTGCGCCGCGAAATGCATGCGAGTAAGACCGGTCGAAGCAGCAACATCTCCCAGACTGATGGAATCAGCGAGGTGCGCCTCTATATATTCGGTCGCCCGCTTCAGCCGCCATCGCACCAGCTGATTTGCGTTCCGCCGCTCCGACTGGATGGTTGGGGCCGATTTGGCGAGAAGCCGTGCGATGATGGCGGTGCTGATACCGTCCATATAGAGCTGATCGAAGGAATCGCCGAGATCCTCGGTGCCTAAAAGAGATTGTCCAAGTCGCTCGATCGTAGCATCAGGAGCCGGAGTGACCTCGGAACGCAGGCTCGCGGTCCCGGGAATCTCGTGGTCCCACTCGTCGACGAAATCTGTCGGGACATGCAGATGAAGCGCGTCGAATGGTCCTCTGAAGATACAGTCAGCGGCCACGCCCGGCGCGGTAACAAGCAACGTTCCCGGCATCGCGACACCGGTCAGCGCGCTGCGGCCGGATATCGAAACGCGAACATTCATGCTTCGTAGTGAGATACCTATAATGTAGCAGTCAGTCGGAGTCTCGCTGCATACTTGTCGCACCGCGGTGTCGAAGCCACGCCATCGCGTGGCAAGAACTTTCGGAGTTGGCGGATTCGCTGCGGCGCCAAGGGGCCGCGATCGCCATTGCCGCTCTTCTTCAATGCGGGTCGCAGATTGCGGATCGTATCTTAGGTCTGGAGCCGCAATCGCCTTTTCGTTCGTCATGTGCATGGGCGCCTCCACGACGTAAGTTATGCCCCCATCCGGGCATCGATTCCTTGAAACAATGCTGAATAGTTCTGAATCCGCGGGATCACGGGCGGCGCGATCAGTTCGAACGGGTTAAATCGCGATGACGGGTTCGTGAGGGTTGTCGTCAATTCTTGCGTGAGGTTGGCGTTCCCAATACCCTTAAAGCCTGAAAAGGATTCACGACGGTGCCTGGGCAGGGCCGACGGTGTATTTATAAGTGTGGCGAGTGGGAGGTCGACGCCACTCGCCGCGAACTGCTATACAATGGTAGTCCGGCCCTCATTGGTGGACGCGCCTTCGAGATTCTCGAGGTTCTTGCTCAATCAGCCGGTGAGCTTGTCACCAAGAATGACCTCATAAGCCGAATATGGCCCGGCGCCGTTGTCGAGGAGAACACACTCCAGGTCCACATTTCGGCGATCCGGAAGGCTCTCGGCGCAGACCGCCACATGCTCAGAACGGCTTCTGGTCGCGGCTATCGCCTTCTCGGGAACTGGACGATTCAAAGTAACATATCCGGCAGTGGTGATCGTAGCGACTCTCAATCTTCGCCCGAACGGCCATTCGTCAGTAATCTACCTCTTGCGGAAGATTTGATCGGCAGAGCCAGTGCGGTGCTGCAGTTGGAGGAACTGCTTTCCACGTACCGAGCGGTAACGTTGACCGGAACAGGTGGCATCGGAAAAACAAGATTAGCGTTGGAAGTTGCCCGTAGTCTCCTACCCAAATTCGAGGATGCCTGTTGCATTGTAGAATTCGGTTCAGTGTCGGACCCAAAGCTCGTTTCATCGTCAGTAGCTGGCGTACTTGGTCTGCAACTAGGCGGAAATGAAATCTCCCCTGTATCCGTTGCTCGAAGTATCGGAGGAAGAAAGCTTCTTCTGCTGCTCGACAATTGCGAACATGTCATCGATGACGCAGCTGCACTGGCACACGCAATAATGCGCATATGTCCCCGCGCGTCCCTTCTCGTGACAAGCAGAGAGATATTGCGGATCGATGGCGAGCATGTGTATCGCGTACCACCGCTCGATGTCCCATCGCACGATCGAGATGATATCGAAAATGGACTGCAGCACAGCGCTTTGCAGCTTTTTATAGCCAGAACTAGGTCGTTACAAATGGACTTCGTTGTGGACCGGCAGAACATCGCCGCCGTCACGGCAATCTGTCGTCGTCTAGACGGCATCCCGCTCGCAATAGAATTTGCCGCGGCGCGTGCCGCGACGCTCGGGATCCTGGAAGTCTCTTTGCGCCTGGATGATCGCTTCAAATTGTTGACGGGCGGACATCGCACAGCACTTCCACGCCACCAGACGCTGCGTGCAACGCTTGACTGGAGTTACAACCTGTTGCCCGATGCGGAACAGCGATTGCTGAACCATTTAGCCGTCTTCGCGGGGGGGTTCACGCTCGAGGCCGCAATCGCACTCATAACGGATGATAGCTACCGCGCGTCGGCTGTCGCGGACGGTATCACGAATCTTGTCGCGAAGTCGCTCGTGGTTCTCGATGGTTCGGCTTCGCCCGCACGATGGCGACTGCTTGAAACAGTGCGGGCGTATGCGCTTGAGGCTCTCGAAGAAAGCGGAAAGGGCCAACGGGCGGCGCGACGCCACGCGGAATTCTTTCGAGACCTTTTTGTATCAGGCCCGGCGTCGGAGTTCCGGCCTACGCTTATAGCTTTTTATCGCCGAGAAATCGACAACGTGAGTGCGGCACTGGACTGGGCCTTTTCACCAGTGGGAGACACTGCGGTCGGCGTCGTCCTGACGGCCGCGTACGTACCTACATGGTTGAACATGTCATTGATGACCGAATGCCGCGATCGTGCCCAAAGGGCGTTGGACAACCTTCAGCCCGAGGCGAACCTAAGTACCAATCTCAGAATACAGTTACTGACCGCGCTGGGTGTTGTGCTGGTTTATACGACAGGAATGGTGGAAAGCACTTTGGTTGGCTTCGCTGCGGCGCTTGAGGTCGCTGAGCGTGCGGATGACATGAATTCGCAGCTTCGTGCGCTGTGGGCCCTGTGGAGCTTTTCATTCTATAAAGGTGCAAATCAGGTAGCCCGATCCTACGCGGAACGGTTTTCGCGTGTCGCGCGTCGCACGGAAGAAGTTGCTGATATTTTAATCGGTAACCGCCTTTTCGGTACCACGATGCATTACGCGGGTGATCAGGTAGTGGCTCGGCACCATCTGGAACGTGTGATCGACCTTTATACTGCCCCTGTTGATCAACGCCATACAGCTTGGTTCCATCACGACCAGCGTCTTGTCGCCCGCGCCATGCTGGCGCGCACGGTCTGCCTGCAAGGCTTCGCGGATCAAGCGAGGCATAATGCTCAGGTGACTTTGGAAGCGGCATTAACCGCGGACCATAAGCTAGGGGCTTGCTACGCCCTCGGCGAAGCCGTTTGCCCGATCGCGCTCATGACCGGTGATTACGCGACCGCCGAGCGATCGATCGCGATGCTAGGTGATCTTGCGACCGCCTATAGTTTTACCTTTTGGACGAGGCTCGCCAATTGGATGGAAGGCGAGCTGTTGATCAAGGGCGGCCATGTTTCAAAAGGGGTCGTGCTGTTGCGCTCAGCCTTCGATGCCTTCAGGCAGGCCGGTCAAATGCTTCATTGCTCGGGATTTGTCGGAGCCCTTGCTGAAGCTCTAGGCGGCGTTGGACACTTTGCGGAAGGATTAAGCACCATCGAAGAAGCTCTTGAACGAGCTGACCGTGATGGAGTGCGCTGGCACGTCGCCGAACTTCTTCGTGTCAAAGGCGAGCTAATACTCCAAGAATCGGCAGGCGAGGCCCTCTCGGTGGCCGCCGACTGCTTCCTCGACGCGCTCACGCTGGCCCGACGGCAAGGCGCACTCTTTTGGGAATTGCGGATCGCCCTGAGCCTCGCCCGCGTGAGGATTAGGCAAGAGCAGCCGGCCGAAGCGCGGCAGGCGCTCACGTCGGTTTACGATAGGGTAACGGAGGGTTTCGGAACAGCGGATATGTGCTCTGCTAGGGCGATCATCGACGGACTTGCAATTGGAATTCCCTGATGCCAGAGCTTCTTCCGCCCCATAACGGTGGGTATGTAACCTAAGTATTCACTCGTGCGACTCCGTTGCGGACAAGGTAATCGCTCGAAGTGCGGCTGTCATAGCTTTGACCGTCGTTTCGGCATCATGTCCCAGCCCGTACCGGATGGCGAGCCAACTCGGATCATTGTAGGAAAGCCACGTTTTGCCTGTTTCATCCTGCCAAACCAGCGCCTTGAGCGGCAGATCGATACCGATCGTTTGGTCCAGTTGCATGAGCGGCGTGCCGCCTTTGGCATTGCCGAAAATGAGCAGGTCGGTTGGCCGCAGCGGGAGTCCAGCCGTCGCTGCCCCTGCCGCGTGATCGACGCGTGCGAATACAGTAAGTCCTTTTGATCTAACTTCGGTCTCAAGCCGGTTCATCGTGTCCCGCGACCCGTAATTGCTCGGTATCGTTATCAATCCATCAGCGGCCATTGCATGTTCTCCATAGTCATACCGCTGCGATCAATGCGAAAACTTTCGGCGGCAACGTCATCGATCAGTTCGCTTGAACCTAGACCGCTTCGCCAATTGCGTTGTGCTGTCGCGGCTACATCGCTCAGAGAGCGCGCGACACCATGAGAGTGCGAACGAGGCCGCCCCTCCAGCTTCAGCATAGCCGATTGTCGTGACGGTTTCCGCGGACATAAAGATGGGACCTCGAGTGGATGCCTCTGAACGGCCAATTTGCTCGAACACCCTGATCCGAAAGTAGCAACTGATCTTTCTGGATCGCCCTCCTCTTTTCAGATCGCACTTCTAATGAAGCGCACCACCCTTTTCCGGATTGTGCGCGTGAAACTATGCTGCAATCATCCGTGGCATCGGGCGTTGTATAAACACGGCGGAGGTTTTTTGATGCCTAGAGCCATTGAAAGCAGTCCACCTACAGTAAACTTGTTGCTCGAGGAGATAACACATCGGGTTAACAACGAATTCACCGCGGCCATCGGAATGTTGTCACTCACCGCGGCGCGGTCCCTCAATAACGAGGTGCGGGCTGCGCTCGTACCTGCGATAGAACACCTACACAATCATGCGCGCGTGCATCGGGCACTGCAAATGCCTGCGAAAGATCAATTCATTGATGCCGCGAAGTATGTTCGCGAGCTTTGTGAGGCTATCAGCCTGTCAAAATTAAGAGTGCATGGGGTTGAGCTTATTTTTGTTGAACATCAGCTAACTTTGAGGGCAGAGCAGTCCTGGCGGCTGGGAATGATCCTGTTTGAACTCGTAACGAATGCGTCCCGACACGCATTCGGTCGCGGTCGAGGTGTGATTCAGATTGAACTCTTGAAGAGCGGCGATTGGGTCAAATGCTGCGTGACCGACAACGGTAGCGCCGCGAATAAATGGCAACCCGGGCGAGGCACTAAGATCATTCGCTCACTTGTGCAAAATCTAGGTGGAGAAATCATCCAACGTTTCGGAATTCATGGTTCAATCGCTATGATGTCGTTTCCATATGTATCATATGCGCACTCAATCCAAATCCATCTCGCTCAGAACGAACCAGACGGCTCGCGGAGAAATTAGTTCGCTGATCCTGCAACCACTTCATGTTCGACACAGGGTAACTTACGGCTTAGCCACTACGCATAAACAAATGCACGTTGAAGGATGCGCGGCAAGTCCCGGCTTGTGGCCGCCGCCTAAAGGGCAAGATCGATCCGTCTATCTTCCCAGTGTCGAGACTTGAAGAAAATGTGATTGCGGAGACGCAATCTTGAACGCTGCTGTAACATAGGAGGTATTTATGACGACCGTGAAAAACGTTGTGCTTGTCCATGGTGCCTGGGCTGATGGCTCAAGTTGGTCTAAGCTAATTCCGTTGCTGCAAGCCAAAGGTCTGCACGCCGTAGCCGTGCAGAATCCCTTAAATTCAATCGCCGACGATGTGGCATCGACAAACCGCATCATCAACGCGCAGGACGGCCCGGTACTTCTGGTCGGCCATTCCTACGGCGGCGCCGTAATCACCGAAGCTGGGAATAATGCCAGAGTCGCGGGGCTCGTTTATGTCGCGGCTTTCGCGCCCGACGTCGGAGAAACTCTTGGCGGCATGGGGCAGAAGTACCCTACGCCGCCCGGCTTCAGTACAATTCAACCGATTGAAGACGGCTTCCTCCTCCTGACCCGAAAGGGCGTCGTTGAGAATTTCGGGCAAGACCTTTCACCCGATTTGCAAAGTCTCGTGTTAGCTACCCAGGGGGCAACCAACGGCGCGGTCCTCGGAACACCGATCAAGACCGCGGCTTGGCACAGCAAGCCAAGCTGGTTCGTCATCGCCGCGAACGATCGAATGATCTCGCCCGATCAAGAGAAAGACACAGCGAAGAGAATGGGCGCGAAGACCTTGACCCTTCCAACGAGCCATTTGGCCATGCTTTCGCAGCCGGAAAAGGTCGCCAACTTTGTTATTGAGGCTGCGGCCTCGCTGGATGGAAATTTTGCGCCAGCGGGCATGCCGAAAGCGGTGGTCGCGTAACTCTCACTCTGCCGCAGGCCGCAAAAGATCATCGGGCCGCGCAGACTTGCGCGGCCTTATGGCAAGGCCGAGCGGCAGAGTTGGTTCCTTTTCGAGTCGACCCGCAAAGAGTAACCGCCGCAAATTGCCCGGCAGCATCCGTTTTTGGCACTTGCGGATTCCGCTGCTGAGCAAGGCCTGCAGCATCTGCCTACCTGGTCGCCTAATAACCGGAGTCAGGGAAGGGAGCAGGAGTGCGACATGACCCAAACTACCCAAGCCTCCGTTACATCACAGACGATCGTGGTTGAGCACATCAGGATATCGTCAGGACGATCGTTCGCAGAGGTGCGCCGGAAGCTCGAGGGCACGGTACCCAAGCTCGATACCGGCATCGCCGAGGCACTGCGGAGCGGCGATCAGAAACGCGCGAAGGATTACGAAGAGAACGGACCAAAGCTGTCGATCTTCAGCGAGCGCGATCATGGCGCCTTGCTACAGATTGCAGGCAGCAGACGCAACGCGGTGCAATATGAGATCGGCAATCCCCTTACCGCCTCAAAGATGACCCGGCATCAGTTCGCCGCCGCTCTCTACGCACCGCTGCGGGTGGTCCTGTTTGAGGACGAGCAAGGTAAGGGTATTTTCGAATATGACAAGCCATCGTCCTTCTTTGGCCAGTATGGCGACGAGCGCGTGACGGAGGTTGGGCGTTATCTCGACGTCACGCTAGAAGCTGTTTTGCGCAATGCAGCTGAGTAACGGTGGTAAGTTGCAGGTGCTTCCCTGCTCCACAGCTGCAATCGGCCGCGTGGTCGGATATTCTTAAATCGTGGAATAAAACTCGCTGATGTGCCGTTGCAGCCCATGAGCCCGTTCCTTGGCCCAACCTCACCGGGCCAGTCATGCGCAGGCGCGGCTGTTATGGGGGGAAGTTCAGACACGCCTGCGTGTGACTGGCGCGGCAGATTGTGACCGATGCTGTTGAAAAAGGCAAAAGTGAACCGACCGAAATTTTTCGCCTGTGCGCCCGTCGAAACCGGCTTTTCGTAATCCAACGCATCACAGAGCGCTTACGAAGGCTGCTGGTTGAAAATCGGACTGATTGTATGTCCCCCTACTTCATTTTTCGACCATCGCACCGGTGCTTCTTAAAAAATCTGCTCAACCCCCCGAAGAACCTTTTTCAACAGTATCGACCCATCTCTGCCATCCGATGATCAATTGGCCGTGTTCTGATCGCGCTGATATTTGTGCGTGCCGGGATCAATAAGATCGGCTCGATCGACGCTACAGCAGCCGGAATGGCAAAGTCCGGAATCCTCTGTCTAATATTTTGGTCTTCGGCGCGATCATGATGGAGCTCGGCGGCGGACTGTTGCTGATGGTCGGATTGTTCGCCCGTTGGGCGGCACTGGCTTTGTTTTTCTATACGCTGACTTCTGGCGCTATTATTCCACGCCTATTGGGCGGTGCCTGACGCGCAGCTCTGACGGTCGTCTTGATGTTAGGCTTTCGGCTCCTGGCTCGGCGCGCATCGGCACCAACCCGGAACAATTGTTTGCCGCTGGTTGGTCCGCCTGCTTCGAAAGTGCGATCGCGCTCGCGGCCCGCAAAAAGAAAATCACTCTACCAGCTGACGTGGCTATCGACGCCGAGGTGGACCTGAATTTGGCGGACGGCGGTTACTTCCTCAGAGCGCGCCTAAACGTCAGCCTTCTGGGCGTTGAGCGCGAAGTGGCCCAGACCCTGGTGGATGAAGCGCACCAGATTTGTCCGTACTCCAAAGCAACGCGCGGCAACATGGCTGTCACAATAAACTTGGTCTGAGCCAGGCCCGTCAACGCGGCATTCAGTGAGGAGGGCAACAATGGTTCGAGCCATCAGCTATCCGCTCGTCGCTCGGGTGCGTCATCTGAACAACAAAACCGTGCCAGATCACTGGCGCTCTGCGTAATAAAAAGCCCCGCCGAAGCGGGGCTAAGTTCGTTATGGCAGTTATTCTTATTTAGCGCTGGTTGGGCTGGCCGCCCTGACCACCTTGCTGTCCGCCCTGACCGGGCTTCGGCTGCTGCTGGCCCGGCTGTTGCTGACCGGGTTTGTTCTGGTTGTCCTGTCCGCCCTGCTGGCCACCTTGGCCGCCTTGCTGACCCGGGTTGTTCTGGTTTTGCTGATTCATTCGAAGTTCCTTCACTGGGTTGGAGAGAACATACGGACAATCCGCCCAATGCAGTTACGTTCCTGTTCCGCGCGTGCACGTCTTTTCTCTTGATGCGCCGCACACAAATAATTCTGGGTTCCACGCGCACTTACTAAGAACACCATTGGCGCCTGCCGAGGCCACTATTGAGTCATATGTCGCATGCAGCCGGAATTCTTCGGCCAACATGAGAAAATTCCATGAAGGAAGATCACAACAAGGCTGCGGAACACCACGAAAACGCAGCGAAGTCACATCGCGCCGCTGCCGATGCTCACGGCAAAAATGACCACGCCAAGGGCAAGGAACATTCCGCGCAGGCCCAGCAGCATTCACAAAATGCTCGCAATCAATCGCAGGCTGCGCACGAAAAGAGCCAGCAACAGAAGTAAGTGTGCCGGGAAGCCGGCGCATTACGTCGGCTTCCCATACAAGTTCCCAACATTTTCCCCAGCCCCGACCGCGAAGCAAAATGCGCTAGAATTAAGCGGGCAGCTCTCTTTCGCGGCGGGCGGTTCCGCAAGCACCCTTTCCCAACGGGCTTGAGGCTCTGCTTGCCGCATCACCCGCCCATGTCGAACAAGCTGTACGTAGGATTTTCAAAGAAAGTGGAAGTACCGGAGCCGGAGCTGCCCGGCTATTCAGTGCGCAGGCGCGGGCTTTTGATAGATGATGAAGCGCCACAGATTCCGCGGGCGCGGATATTTGACCCGCTGAAGCACAGTTTTAATACCACTGGCGCATCTTGATTACAAAGGAGCGCGCGAGATCGCCGATGTGCTCTATACCGTTTCACCCCAGGGCGAGAACACGCTCACGGTACGAAACGGCAAGCGGGCGCTGTTACGGGTCTTCGTTGGAATGAAGCCGAAAAGCGGCTCATGGGTGATCCCCAATAGAGACGAAAGCAAACTCAATTAGCTAAGCTACTTCCGCATTTGGGTTTACAACAGTCTTGGCGCGGGATCGGTCAATTCAGGCAATGCACCGTCCTCCTTTTCACCCCGCGCCACGATTTTGAGCGTGCCGTCGGGCAACGGCTTCTGCATCTGCAACGCTTCCGTCACCGGCAGCGTAAGCCACGCTTCGACCTGATCCGGCTGCCGTAAAATCACGGGCATCGCCTTGGGATGGATGGCCCCGACTTCGGCATTTGCGTCCGTCGTCAGAAAACCAAACAGCTGATGCTCGCCTTCAACCGGATTGGCTTTGGTGCCGCGCTTGCCGTGCCAGCTCGTCCAGATACCGGCGAAGAAAGCGAGCGGACGTGTCTTCGCCGAATGCGAACCAAGTTGGCGTCTTGCGCGGCTTGGTGTCTGCGTATTCGCAGAAAGAATTGAAAGGAACGACGCAGCGGTTTTCAGGTTTAAGCCATGCCCGCCAGTGCGGACTCTTGGTATTGCGAATGTTGGTGATCGGCGCGCCGCCAAATTGCGGCGGTCCCGGCATGCCCCATCGCGCTAGCATGAGTTCGCGCACGCCGTCCGGTGCGTTGCGCACGACGGGCGCAAGATAATCCGGAAACACGCCCGGCATCGGCGCTAGATTTCCCGAGCGATCGCGGATCGCACGTGTGAACGCGACGATTGCGGCCTGGTTTGTGGTGACGCTGTAGAGATTGCACATGGGCAAAGTGTAGTCGGATGATCTGTCGCGTAAAAGCACGCAATGCGAAGACGCGGGCTTACCGTCCCTTCAACCGAGTCGGCAGGACAAGCTCGCTTGGATAGGGCCTAAGCAGGTCGCGCGGATCGTCCTCCAACCCAAGCCAGCGGGTGTAGTCCTCGGGCCGCAAGATGGCGGGCATGCGATCGTGGATTGGAGCAATCAATGTGTTGGCCTGAACTGTGATCGTTGCGAATGTCCGTTCCCATTGCCGCGTGTCGGGATCGCGCCAATTTTCCCAAATGCCGGCGACGCCAAATAGCGAAGTATCGTTCACAGTGAATGCGTGACGCTTGCCGGCCGCGTCTTTTAGAAAGAATGCGTTCATGGGCACGACGCAGCGTCGCGACCGATACGCATCGCGAAACATTCGATTTTCGGCAACGCTTTCGGCGCGAGCGTGGATCGGCTGAATGTCGGGCCGGCGCTTTGCGGTGTGGGGAATAAGACCCCAACGCAAATCGTCCTGGGTCGGCAGGCCGGTGTCGGGATGCCGTCGTACGACAGGCAATAACTGGGCAGGCCGACCATTCCCCTGCAAGCGGGGACGGCTCGCGGACGGCCCAGCATCTTCGTGTTCGGTACGCATCCGCCAACCTCAAAAGACCAATAAAACCGCACCTTTTCTCATCTGCATTGACTCCTAGCATAAAGAGAACAAAATAGGAACATTGATTGACCCCTGTGGAGCTACCCGAGGATGGCGCTCGCCAGCCCGCCGACATCTATTGCCGATTTGCGCAGCTATCTGGAGCGCGTCGATCGGCATGGGCGCGAGCCGCGCGAAGTCTTGCCGTTTGACGTCTCAGCGCTTGATGATCGGCTGCCGCACGGTGGTTTGGCGCGCGGTCATTTGCACGAAGCGATCGAGGGCGGTGCGGCCAGTCAGTACGCCGGCCTCGCGACTTTATTCGCGGCCGGCATTCTCGCGCGCATGCAGGGACCGGTGCTGTGGTGTCTGCGCGGGCGCGATCTCTTTGCGCCTGCTCTTGCGCGCGTCGGTCTGCATCCGGATCGCGTGATCTTCTGCGAGACCTGGAAAGACCGCGACGTGCTGCCCGCGATGGAAGAAGGCCTCAAATGCGGCGGCCTCGCCGCGGTCGTTGGCGAAATCTCGAAGCTTTCTCTCAACGCTTCGCGTCGCTTGCAGCTTTGTGCCGGCGAAAGCGGCGTCACGGCGCTGGTTATTCGCCGTTGGCACAACATGGCTGAGAAGAATGCGGCCGGTGAGCCGAACGCGGCCGCGACGCGCTGGCGCGTTACGCCTCAGCCTTCGCCCCCAAGCGGCTTTGACGGACTGCCGCGTCAGCACTGGCAACTAGATTTACTGCGGGTCCGTGGTGGCGAACCGCATTCCTGGATTGTGGAGGCATGCGATGCGACGGGTCATCTCGCTCTACCTGCCGCATTGGCCGACCGATCGGCTGCGGCGAGCGAGCAAAGACGCGCCGCCACGGGATAAACCGCTCGTGACGGCCATGATGCAGGGGCAGCGTCGCGTGATCGCGAGCGTGGATCAGGCTGCCGCGCAAATGGAATTGAGCGGCGGAATGACAGTCACGCATGCGCAGTCGCTGATCCCTGATCTGACTGTCATTGATGCGACGCTCGAAGAAGACGAAGCGGCACTGATACGCCTTGCGCTCTGGTGCATCAAATATTCGCCGCTGGTGACGCCCAATCCGCCGGATGGAATCTTTATTGATGTCGCGGGCTCAGCGCATCTGTTTCAGGGCGAAGTGGCGCTAATTGGCGATCTTTGCAAGCGCCTTAAGGCCGAAGGTATTACGGCACGCGCGTCGCTCGCAGATACGGCTGGCTGCGCCTGGGCGCTGGCACGGTATGGCGGTGCGCAGATTGTCTCGCCGGGGCGCGCGTCGGACGCGATCGCCAGTTTGCCGGTGGCGGCGTTGCGGTTGGCGCCCTCAACGATTTTATCATTGAGCGATGTTGGGATTGAGCGCGTGGCACAGTTGGCCAGCAAGCCGCGCGGCAGTTTGCAAACACGATTTGGCGGAGAGGTCCTGCTGCGCCTCGATCAGGCGCTCGGCAATGCCAACGAGCCGCTGACGTCCCTCTTGCCGCCGGAAGTGCCGCGCAGCGAGTTGCGCTTTGCCGAACCGGTCGGCGATCCCGAGGATCTCAAGCGCGTTATCGAAAAGCTTGCCGACAAACTTTGTCTTGATCTCGAGACGCGTGGCATCGGGGCGCGCCGTCTCGATCTCGTGTTCGTGCGGGTCGACAATATTGCGCAAGCCGCGCGTATAGGCCTGTCGCGGCCTTATCGTGAGCCCAAACATTTGGCGAAGCTCCTCGCAGAGCGTCTTGTCGTGATTGATCCTGGCTTTGGCATCGAAAGCGCTTCACTCACGGCGTCATGGGTCGAAGCCGTGGTCGAGCGGCAAACCATTGGCCGGCATGTCGGCACGGATCAATCGCAGCACGATGTTTCGCAACTGGTCGATACGCTTGGCGTCCGGCTCGGTGAAAGCAATGTATTCCGCGTGTCGCCAGTCGAAAGTCTGTTGCCGGAGCGCGCGACACGTCGCGTTTCAGCGTTGCATCCGACCGAAGGCCTGGCGTGGCCGAAGGATCTGCCACGGCCTGCGCGTCTCTTCCTTCAGCCCGAGAAAGTCGAAGCGGTGGCTGAACTGCCGGATCATCCGCCGCGCATGTTCATCTGGCGCAAGGCGCGCCATCGCGTCGCCAAAGCTGACGGTCCCGAGCGCATTCATGGCGAATGGTGGATCAGCGAAGGCGAGACCAAACTGGTGCGCGACTATTACAGGGTCGAGACCGCGGATGGCACGCGCTACTGGCTGTTTCGTGATGGACCGACGGAACAGGGCGGGTCCTGGTGGCTGCATGGCGTCGGTGATGCATGAACTACGCCGATTTACAGGTCACGACGCATTTCTCCTTCCTGCGCGGTGCGTCCAGCGCTGAAGAGCTGTTTTCGACGGCCGCCGTGCTCGGCATCAAGGCGCTCGGCATTGTCGACCGCAATTCCCTGGCCGGCATTGTGCGCGCGTACGAAGCCGCCAAGGTCACCGGTGTCCGGCTGATCGTCGGCTGCCGGCTTGATCTGCAATGCGGCACCTCGCTGCTGGTCTATCCCACGGATCGCAAAGCCTATGGGCGCCTATGCCGACTTCTCACCGTCGGCAAGAAACGCGCGGGGAAGGGCGCCTGTCATATCGATTGGGCGGATGTAGAAGAATGGAACGCGGGCCTGCTCGCCATCCTGCTGCCGGATGACATCAAGAATCCTGCTCAGCAACGAGCTGCAAAGGCTACACGGCATCTTCGGCGAGCGGGCCTACTGCGCTCTCACCCGCCACTTTCTGCCGAATGAAGGCCAACGCCTTCGGACCATTTCAAATGCAGCGACGCAGGCCGGCGTCGCGACGGTCGTCACGAATGACATTCTTTATCATTGCCCCTCGCGGCGCATGTTGCAGGACGTTGTGACGTGCATTCGTCTGCACACCACAATCGACAATGCCGGGTTTCAGAAGGAACATCACGCCGACCGCTTTCTTAAAAGCCCGCAGGAGATGCTGCGGCTGTTTCCCAAATACGAACAAGCGGTCCGCCGCAGCTGGGAGATTGCCGAACGCTGCACATTCTCGCTCGATCAGCTGAAATACGTCTATCCGACTGAGGAGCTGGAAGATGGCCTTAACGCGCAGGAGCGTCTTGAAAAGCTGACCTGGGAGGGTGCCGCCAAACGTTATCCGGAAGGCCTGCCTGATAAGGTCGCCACGCAACTGCGCCATGAGCTCAATCTGATCGAGCGCATGGAATATGCGCCCTACTTCCTCACGGTCGAATCCATCGTTCGGTTTGCCCGCTCGAAAGGCATTCTATGTCAGGGCCGTGGCTCGGCCGCCAATTCGGCGGTCTGCTTCGTGCTGGGTGTCACTTCAATCGATCCGGTGCGCCAAGGCCTCCTGTTCGAGCGCTTTGTCAGCGAGGAGCGCCGCGAGCCGCCCGATATCGATGTCGATTTCGAGCATGAACGGCGCGAAGAAGTCATTCAATGGATCTACGAGACCTATGGCCGCACGCGATCGGCGCTCACGGCGGTGGTCTCGCGCTATCGCTCGCGCGGCGCCGTGAGGGAAGTCGGCAAAGCGCTTGGCTTGCCGGAAGACATAACGGGCGGTTTGGCTTCCATGATTTGGGGCTGGAGCACCGAAGGCGTCGCGGAGAAACAAGCCAAGGAGCTCAATCTCAATCTTGAGGATCGCCGTCTCAGACTAACGCTTGAACTTGCCAAACAATTGATCGGCACGCCGCGTCACCTCTCGCAGCACCCAGGCGGCTTTGTCCTCACGCTGGATCGCCTTGATGAACTCGTCCCGGTCGAACCGGCGGCGATGGATGATCGCCAGGTGATCGAATGGGACAAGGACGACATCGACGCGCTGAAATTCATGAAGGTCGATGTACTGGGCCTCGGCATGCTGGGCTGTATGCGCAGAGCTTTCGCGCTGCTCGATAAAGCCAAAGGCCTACAGCTCGATCTCGCGTCCATCCCCGCTGAGGACCCCGCGACGTATGCGATGATCCGCAAAGCCGACACGATGGGGACCTTTCAGATTGAATCCCGCGCGCAGATGTCGATGCTGCCGCGCCTTAAACCTAAGACTTTTTATGATCTCGTCATTGAAGTTGCGATCGTGCGGCCCGGGCCAATCCAGGGCGACATGGTGCATCCCTATATCCGGCGCCGTGAGGGCAAGGAAAAGCCAGAGTATCCCACACCCGCACTCGAGAAGGTTCTCGGCAAGACGCTCGGCGTGCCGCTCTTTCAGGAACAGGCGATGCAGGTCGCGATGGTGGCGGCGGGATTTACGCCGACTGAGGCCGATCAACTGCGCCGCGCGATGGCGACCTTCAAACACACGGGCGGCGTACACGCGTTTCAGCAAAAACTCATCACCGGCATGCTCGATAATGGCTACACCAAAGAATTCGCCGAGCGCACCTTCCGCCAGCTGGAAGGTTTCGGCAGTTACGGCTTTCCGGAATCGCATGCGGCCAGCTTTGCGCTGATTGCCTACGCCTCATCCTGGATGAAGTGCCACCATCCTGATGTCTTCCTTGCCGCCATCCTCAATGCGCAACCGATGGGCTTCTATGCGCCCGCGCAATTGGTGCGCGATGCGCGTGAGCACGGTGTCGAGGTGCGTCCAGTCGATGTGAACCTGTCCGAATGGTACTGCACGCTCGAACCAAAACCGGCTGGCTATCACGCTGTCCGCCTTGGCTTCTGCATGGTGCGCAGCATGCGGCAGAAGGAAGCTGAGCAGCTGGTCGATCGGCGCCTCTACGACCGGATCGCCGAAAGCCGCTCCATCAAGACCTTTAATAGCGTCGAAGATGTCTGGCGCCGGGCTGGCGTGCCGGTTGCGGCTCTCAATCACATTGCGGCAGCGGATGGCTTTAAGGGACTTGGCCTGTCACGCCGCGAGGCATCATGGGCGATCAAGGCTCTGCATGATGAAGCCTTACCGCTCTTTGCCGCGGCTGATGATCGCGCCGGCCGTCTTCTGCCCGAGATCATCGAAGCGCCGGTCTCGCTTTCGCCCATGACGGCGGGTCGTGAAGTGGTGGAAGACTATCGCAGCACCGGGCTTAGCC
>CAVTFP010000021.1:0-207756 GCA_963733645.1 uncultured Alphaproteobacteria bacterium | reverse complement strand
CAATCATCGCCAGGAAATATTGGGATCGCGGAGAGAGCTGTCCGGTCGCGATTGTCCACGGCGAGGATCCGGCCCTGTTCATCGCTGGCTTCGAATATTTGCCCGACGGGCGCTCAGAATACGAGTTCGCCGGTTCCATTAAAGGCGCCCCCATCGAAGTGTGCGATGGGCCGCAGACCGGATTACCCATCCCGGCGCGCGCCGAAATCATTTTTGAAGGCCGGCTTGTGCCGATGAACGAAGTGACGCTGCCGGAAGGACCGTTCGGCGAATTCACCGGCTATTACGCCGCCGCCGCACGGCCCGGCCCGGTCATGGAGGTCACCGCCATCCATCACCGCAACGATCCGATCCTGCTCGGCTCGCCGCCGATGAAGCCGCCGCGATTCCATTTCGGGCTGCCGTTCCGCGCCGCGACCATCTGGAGCAATCTTGAAGCCGGCGGCGTCACCGACGTAGTCGGCGCCTGGCAGCACGTATCGCAACTGATGACGGTGGTCGCACTGCGCCAGCGCTACGACGGCCACGCCAAACGTGCGGCGCTGGTCGCCGCGGCGCACAGCTACATGGCGCGTCTCGTTGTCGTCGTCGATGAGGATGTCGATCCATCGAACCTTGCCGACGTGATGTGGGCGGTGGCGACGCGCTGCGAACCGTCCGAAGGCATCGACATCATGCGCAACGCGTGGAGTTCGGCGCTCGATCCGCGCATCCCGCCCGACGACAAGGAGCGCGGCGTCACCTCGCATTCCAAAGCGATCATCGATGCCTGCCGGCCGTTTGCCTGGATCGATAAATTCCCCCCGCCATCGGCACTCACGGCGAGCGAGGCGCGGGAGATTGAGGAGAAATGGGGGAAGCTAATTGGGCCGCTGAAATAAACCGGATTGCCGTCATGCGTGAGCTTGGCCTGCGCATCCCGATATTCAAACTGCAGCGCCAATGGAATCGAGATTGCCGGGACAAGCTCGGCAATCTCGATATGGCGGCGTTACTCCACCGCGTTCGCCGAATTGAGGCTATCAATCAGCGAGGAACGGTAGAGAAACTTCTTATGTAGCGCGGTGTCCTCGGAGGTGCGCCGCAATTCTTCCAGATGGCCGCGGCGAATCACCGGGTCTTTCTCTTCGAGCGCATTCTTGTTCTGGATAGTCTGCGCCTGCACATAATCGACCTGCGCCTTGCGGCGCTGGCGGGTGTAGCGGTCGAGTATGGCCGTGCCGGCACGGCCGAACCAGACGTCGGCCAGTTTTTCGGCAAGATTGATGGCGTCGTGGATGCCGCCGTTCATGCCCATGCCGCCGATCGGATTGTTGACGTGGGCGCAGTCGCCGGCGAGCAGCAAGCGTCCCTTGTTGAAGGTCGCGGCGACGCGCTGGTGCACCGCATAGAGCGCGTAATAGGGAATCTCGTAGTCGCCGCTCTTGCGATGGATGCCCTGCAGGCGGCGTTGAATGCCCGCCATGCTGAGCGCTTCCTCATCGGATTCCTTCTCCGGTACGGGAAACACGCCGCGCCAGATGCCGGGCGGGCCGTAGCCTTTGACCTTGAACAGGTTGATCCACTCATCTGGATCGGAGAAGTAATTGCGCGTGCAATAGGCCTGCCCTGTTGCGCCGAAGTCGAAGCTGGTGCCGATCTTGATAAAGCGTTCCGGCCAGGTGAAACCCTCGAATGCGATGTCGGCAAGACGGCGCATGGTGCTGCTGCCGCCATCGGCGCCGATCAAATATTTGCCGCGCAGCTTTTCGCTCTCGCCCGCGGCATTGGTGACGGTGGCCTCGACGTAATCGGCGGTCTGCGCCAGGCCGGTGAGCTTGGTCGAGAAGCGCACCTCGCCGATCCCGCTGGCCTTGATATGGGGCAGCGCGGCATGCACCAGCTTGTACTGCTCCCACTGCAACACATAAGGATAGGGCACCTCGCCCTTGAGCAGGTTGATATCGAACACGGCGATCAATTCACCGGAGGCGCGGTCGCGGAAATGAAACAGCGGCGCCGCCATACCGCCCGACGCGTCTTCGGCAAACATTTCCTTTTCCAGGCCAAGCGCGACCAGCATTTCGACGGTCGGCGCATGGATCGTGGCGGCACGCTGATCCTCGGCGGCATCCGGCAACTGCTCGATCAGCGTGACGGGAATACCCTTTTTCACCAGCGCCAGCGTCATCACCGCGCCGACCGGCCCGCAGCCTGAAATGATCACGCGATCGTCGCTTGCCGACATGCCCTGACTTATACTTTCGAGATGTCATAGGTCGACGGGTGAAACAATTCCTCGAACTTGACCTTGCGGTCGGTCAGGCCCTGCTCATGGACGTATTGTGTCAAGGCTTCGATGTCCGGCTTGTTCTCGGCGGCGCCGTATTTCCAGAAATCGTCGCCCATGATCGCGGCGGTCTCCTTGGTCTCGGCAACAAGCCACGGCAGGGTCACCATCAGCGCATTGACGTCGCGCAGGTCGATCATCGCCAGCGCTTTGGCTTCGCAGAAGGCCTTGTAGGCGCTGGTGGCCAGCCACGGGTGTTTCTCGGCGAGCGTCTTGCGGATACCGACGAGATGCATGATAGGGAAAAATCCGGTCTTCTTGTAGTAGGCCTGCTCGGCGGCGCGCGTATCGGGGAACAATAATTCGATATGCGGCTCACCTTTCATGAACGAGGACGGCGCGCGCGCCGTGAACAGCGCGTCAAGCTCGCCATCGCGCAGCATACCGACCAAGGTTTTGTCGTCGCCGATCGGTTGCAGATCGAGACCGGAGATCGGCTTCAGCGGTGTGCGCTCGTGACGGCCCGCCTCTTCCTGGCCGCCGCTGCGCCAATGGATCTCCGACGGTTTCACGCCGTATTGGTGCTGCATCATGCCGCGCATCCAGACCACCGCCGTGATCTGATATTCCGGCACGCCGATGCGCTTGCCTCGCAGGTCTTCGGGTTTCTCGATGCCGGCACCCTTGCGGATATAGATGCCGGAATGGCGGAAAATCCGCGACACGAAAGCCGGGATGGCGATATAGGCCGACGTTCCCGCCGCCACGGTGCGGATGTAGCTCGAGAACGACATTTCCGAGATGTCGAATTCGTGGAATTTGAAAACGCGGTGGAAGATCTCCTCCGGATAGAGCGGCAGGTACGTAACTGCGCAGCCCTCGATCTTCACCCGCCCGTCTCGGATCGCTTGCGTGCGGTCGTAATTGCCGCAGGCCAGCGTTATCGGCACCTCGACCATCAGGCCTCCTTTTAGCGCGGCCGTGAAGCTAACGGCTTCCGCCTGACCTGTGAAGCGCACGCGCGCATAGCTGTCGCACCAGGCCCCGCGAGCTTGTTGTTCCTCCCTGCTCGCGATAGCTTCGCGGCAAAGGAGAGGAACCATGATGTCGACGGTAGTCGGCGGCGCCATGCTGCCTCATGCGCCCCAGTTCTTCACCATGCCCGAGACCGAGGACAAGGCGCTGGTCGCCAAAGTCCGCGAGGTTGCTGCCGATGTCGGCAAGCGTCTGCGCGCGCTTGATCCCGATCTCTGGATCATCTTCTCCAATGATCACGCCGAGCAATTCTTCCACATCACCGCGCCGCCCTTTACCGTGCATGTCGGCGGCGAAGCGACCGGCGAATTCGCCGGTCGGAAATTCCACTGGAAAATCCCGAGCGAAATCGGCTTCGAGCTGGTACGCCAGCTTTACAGGCAGAATTTCGATCCGGCTTTCACCTCGACAGCTAAGATCGATTACGCCATCGGCATTCCGCTCACGCATATTGGCCACACCGGCCCGGTACTGCCGATCTACGTCAACGCCTATCTGCCGCCGCAGCCGACCATGGAACGCTGTTATCAGTTCGGCCAGGCAGTCGCGCGCACAGTCACCGCGCTGGGGCTGAAGACGGTGATCCTGTCGAGCGGCGGCATGTCGCATTTTCCCGGCACCGACCGCTATTCAAATCCGGAACTGGCCTGGGACCAGCGCGTGCTGGAAAAGCTTGCGGCCGGAAATCTCAAATCGCTAATCGGCTACGACGAGGCCGAACTCGACGAGACCGGCAATATCGAATTGCGCTGCTGGGCCTGCGCCGCCGGCGCGCTCGGCGAACGCAAGCCCGATGTGGTTTCGATGGACCCGAGCTGGCATCACAATTACGCCTCGTTGGCCTGGATCGGCGGCAATGGCGAAGCGCAGCACGAAGCGCACTATCCCTCGATCAAGCCCGAACTGGTGGAGCTGACCTCGGCGCTGCATGGCCTCGCTCATGACGCCGAGATGCGGGCGCAATACATCGCCGACGCCGGCGCCTTCGCCGATCGATTCCACCTGCCGCCGGATCAACGCGAGGCTCTGGTCAAGCTCGACTTGCCATCGATCGTCAATATGGGCGCGCATCCGCTCGTCCCATTCCTGGCGCAAATGCAAATTCAGCGCCTGCGCCCGCAACGCTAAAACGCAACGGGCGTACTAGGGGGGACAATGAGCGACGCATTACCGCTGTCGGAGCAGTCCATCGCCGCGCGTCTTGAGCGGCTGCCCTATTCGGGCTGGCATGTCACCATCACCATCGTCCTCGGTGTGGCGATCTTTTTCGATTCGTTCGATTCGCTCGCCATCGCCTACGTGCTGCCGGTGCTGATCCGCGATTGGCACATTCCGCCCGGAAGTATCGGCGGCCTCATCAGCATTGCGAATTTCGGCCAAGCGCTCGGCGCCTTGACCTTCGGCTGGGTCGCCGAACGCATCGGCAGGGTGAAGACGATCCGCATCGCCGTCGCGCTGTTCGGGCTGATGAGTTTGGCCTGCGCATTTACACAAAATTACGAGCAGCTGTTTGTTTGCCGTTTTTTTGAAGGTATTGGGCTTGGCGCCGAAATTCCGGTCGCCTCGACTTATATCAGCGAGATCCTCCGCGCCGACCGCCGCGGTGGCCGTTTCCTGACTTATCAGATTATATTTCCTGTCGGGTTGTTGATGGCGGGCGTCGCCGGCGCATCGTTGGTGCCGCGTTTTGGCTGGCAGTGGATGTTCATCATCGGCTCGTTGCCGGCAATCGTCGCGCTGGTAATCCCGCGTTTCTGTCCGGAATCGCCACGCTGGCTTGCGTCGAAGGGCCGGCTCACCGAGGCCAATGCGATCGTGACCGAGATCGAGCGAATCGTGTCGCGCGACGGCAAGATACCATTGCAGCCGGTTACTGACCTTCAAGTACAGCCGCTTACCGGAGTAACGCGCTGGCAGGAATTGTTCGAAGGCCGCTACCGCTCGCGTACGTTCTTGGTCTGGGTGCTGTGGGCGTCGTGCTACATCATCGCCTACGGCTTGCAGGGCTGGATTCCGACGTTGTACCGCGAGGTCTATCACCTGCCGCTGCAACAAGCGCTCAATTACGCGATTTTCAGCCCCGTTGGCAGCGTGGCCGGTTCGCTGATCTGCGCCTTCATGATCGACCGCACCGGCCGGCGCTACTGGTTTACCGCGGCGTTCTTCCTCGCCGCCGCGGGACTAATCTGGCTGTGGGCGTTCGGCGCCGCCACCGCGCTCGGCATGTTGGTCGGCTTCATGTTCTGCTCGATGTGGCTCGGCTCGATGAACATGACCATCTTCCTCTACACTGCCGAAATCTATCCAACGCGCATGCGCGCGCTTGGCGTCAGCTGGGCAAGCTTCTGGCTGCGCGCAGCGGCAACAGTCGGGCCGCTGATCGTCGGATTTGCCCTGCCGCGCTACGGCATCAGCGGCGTATTCCTGACCTTCTCGATGTTTGCCATCATCGGCTGCATCGCCGCGACCTTCATGATCGAAACTCGCCGCCGCGTGCTCGAAGAGGTGTCGCCGTAGAGCGTCGGCGATGGTGCCAGCTAATTGCCGCCGAGAAGAGTTTCCGCGGCCTTCATCACGGTCACGTTTTGATTGTGCACGCAGTAGTCCCGGATCTTTTCGATAAAATCCCGCAGCGCGTTAGCATTGAGGCTCGTATTGCGGCGCTTGCCGTTGTAGTAGCCGCTAAGCCAATAAGAGATCTTGTCCGGCGCGACGACCGTTTCAGTCAAGAAGTCCCGGCAGGTCAATGTCGTCGCATCGATCGTGATTTGGGCGCGGCAGGGAGCCGCTACCGCAAGGCACAGCAGCAGTCCCACCATGATGGATTTCGTTGTTGGCACGTTTGACATTCCAGGTTGGTGTGTTCTGTAACAAAGACTTCCGGCTATTTGCCCAAGCCGATGAGCGTCTCGACGGCGGTCATGACCGTGACGTCCCGATGGCTCTGGCAGTAGTCCTCCAGTTTGGACACATTGTGCTTTAACACACCGACATCGAATTCGGTGTTGCCGACCCGGGCGTCGTAATAGCCGGCCAGCCAATACGCGAGGTTGTCGGGAACGGTGACCGTGTCGTGCAGGAATTCGTCGCAGGTGATCCGGTTGACGTCGATCATGATCTGCGCGGCCGCGCCTGACGCCGACACGAGGCAGAAAAGCAATGCGCATACGATAGGTCTGAAGCTTGTCACGGTCGCTACTCCGATCGCCGCCAGCATGATCGCCAATTTCGCGAAATATTTCGGCCGCGCAGCATAACGGCTTTCCACACTGTGGAACAGTTGCGTAAACTCGAAGAGGTCGAGAGCATATGTGCATTGCGGACCTGACGAGTCATACGGCCACGCCGGTCGTTGATTCAAGGCACGTGCAGGACTAAGGTCCGACAACCGATTTGCCGCACAATCAGCCTCGGAGCCCACCATGACGAAGCTCGTATTGGAGACCACCGCACCATTTCAAGGCTTGCCCGAACTGGTCGCCTACGATGAAGGCCTGTTCGCCAAGGAAGGTATCGAGATCGAATGGGCCGACCGTGAGGCCGGCGTCGAGAAAAAGGTCGAGGCTCACGTCACCACGCCGAAGGGCGTGGATCCGTTCGCCAGCCACGGCAAGCTGCTCGAACAGGGCAAAGCCGACATGTACAACGCCTGCGAATGGGGCAATTACTGCCGCGTTCAGGATACCGGTCAGAACAGCCGCCAGCTTGGCCGCCGCGCCATCATCGCCTATTCGGCCATCGTGGTGCGGCCGGATTCGCCCGTCTATACGCCGCAGCAGCTCGCCAACAAGACGATCGGCGTACCGTTCTATTTCGGCACCCATTACATCGCGCTGCACATGCTCGAAGGCTTCCTGCCCCGCGAAATGATCAAGCTGTGCCGCGCGCCGAATGGCTCGCGCTATCGTCTCGATGCCATGATGAAGGGCGAAATCGACGCGACCACGCTGACCGAGCCGCACATCACGCTCGCCGAGAAAAAGGGCTGCCGCACTATCTGTTCGGCTTTTTTCCATGGCACCGAAGTGGCTTCCAACCGCGTCGATGCCGACACTTATGCAGCGTTCAATCGCGCGGTGCGCGAAGCCGTGCGGCGGATCAATGCGAACAAAAAGGCGTACATGCACTACTTCATCGATTACTACGCCAAAAAGGATCCGGAAGTCGCTGCGCTGAAGGTCGAGGATTTGCGCGAGAGCCGGCTTGTCGTCGTCGATCCTGTGCCGATCCCGGCCGACGAGATGCAACGCACCTACGACTGGCTCAAGAGCTGGGGCATGCTGGAAGAAACCGCTTCCCCGTTGCAGCTCGTCAACACACAGGTGCAGGAGCGCGCCCACCAGGCGGCGGAATAGCGCACAATGCGAAACGGCCACGCCGACGAGATCGCCAAGCTCATCGAGCCCGGCCGTGTGCACCGCCGCGTCTATACCGATCCGGATCTGTTCGAACTGGAGATGGAGCGCATCTTCGGCCGCGCCTGGCTGTTCGTCGGCCATATCAGTCAAGTGCCCAGTCCGGGCGATTTCATCACCACCGAGCTCGGCCGCCAACCGGTCATCATGGTGCGGCACCGCGACGGCTCGGTGCATGTGCTGCTCAACCGCTGCACCCATCGCGGCGCCAAGGTGGTCAATGAGCGCCGCGGCCACGCTCAGCGTCTGACCTGCTGCTATCACGGCTGGTCGTTCGACACCGACGGTCGCTTGGTGACGGTGCCGGTGCCGGAAGGCTGCGCGGCGGACTTCAACAAGGACGCGTTCAGCCTCGCCGGTGCGCCTCGGGTCGCCGAATACCGCGGCTTTGTGTTCGCAAGCCTCGCGGCAAAGGGCGCAAGCTTCGAGGATCACATCGGCCCGGTGAAAGGCAACATCGACGATCTGGTCGATCGCGCGCCCGACGGCGTGCTGGCGCTCGATGCCGGCATGCACCGCTATGCCTTCAACGGCAACTGGAAGCTCCAGGTCGAGAATGTGCTCGATTCCTATCATGTGCCGTTCGGCCACGCCTCGACCGTCAACAAGGACGGCGTGCAGTTCGCCCGGCGCGAAGGTGATCAGAAAGGCGCGGCCGTCGTCGAAATCGACAAGAAGCAGACCGCGGCGTCCTGGAAGGACCGCAAGAGTTTCATTGCCGGCAACGGCCACGGCTGGACCAGCAACACCACGCTCGACGACGGCAAGCGTTCGAGTCCGGCGTTCGATGAATACAAGAAGGTGCTGGCTGAAAAGGCCGGCGCCGAACGCGCGCAGGAAATTCTCACGCCGCGGCTGCACAATTCGCTGGTCTATCCGAACATGTCGATCATGGGCCTGAACATCCATGTTCGCGTCATCAAGCCGATCGCGGTCGACCGCACCGAGGTGACGGTCTATCCGATCCGGCTCGTCGGCGCGCCGGCGTCGATGAATTTCGGCAATATCCGGCTGCTCAACGTCACTCATTCGGCATCATCGTTCGTGCAGACAGACGATCTCGAATCGTTCGTGCGCGCGCAGAAGGGCCTGAGAAGCACGATGACCGACTGGGTCGATATTTCGCGCGGACTCGGCGCCGAAGAGCCCGACCGCGAGCGCAACGCCACGCGCGAACTCGCCACCCACGAAATGGTGGTGCGTGCGCAGTACAAAGCCTGGCTCGGATACATGGCCGAGGCGGCTTGATGACAGCCGTTGGCAACGGCCGGGCGGCTGTCGAGGACTTCATCATCCACGAGGCGAGCTTGCTCGATGCGCGGCGGTTCCGCGACTGGATGGGCTTGTTCGCCGAGGACGGCACCTATTGGGTGCCGGCGGTGCCCGATCAGCAGAGCCCGCTCGACCAGGCTTCGTTGTTCTATGACGACCGCGACTTGATGAAGACGCGTATCGATCGGCTCGAACATCCGCGCATCCATGTGCAGACGCCGCCGTCGCGCACCGCGCACCTGGTCGGCAACGTCACTATCGAGGAAAGCGATATGGCCAAAGACGAATACGTTGTCGGCTCCACAGTGATCATGGTCGAGTACCGCGACGATGCGCAGCGCGTCTTTGCCGGCCGCCAGCGTCATCGGCTTCGCCGCCACGGCGACGGCTTTCGCATCGTGCAAAAGCGCGTCGATCTGATCAATTGCGACAGCGCCTTCGACGCGATGGCGGTGCCGATTTGAGCCTCGGCGATTGCAAGCACGGCGGGCGCGCCCGGCAGGCGGGCCTGCTCATTGTCACAACACTTCTGCTCGGCGGCTGCGCCCATCATCACTCGGGGGCGGCCTATGGCGGCGAAGCCGGTATCAATGCCTATCCGGCGAACTACAAATCCGACATCGGAGCCGCCATGCGCGCCTATCTCAACGATCCGACCGGGATCCGCGACGCCGCCATTTCGGAGCCGGTCCTCAAGCCGGCAAGCTCGTCCATGCCCGAGCGCTATGTGGCCTGCTTGCGTTTCAACGCCAAGAAAAGCGCCACGGTCTATGCCGGCCCGAAGGAAGTCGCGGCGGTGTTCCTGGCCGGCCGGTTCGATCAGTTCATCGACACGCCGAAAGACGAGCAAGAGGTCTGCGCCGGCGCGACCTACGCGCCGTTCCCCGAACTGGAAAAACTGCCCCGCTATTGACGCAACAAAATCCTGCCGCGAATTAAGTTGAAATTCGCGGATATCTTCGCGTCTAATCCGTACCGTAATACGCTTTTGAACCCCAAGAGGTTGACGATGAGTCCCGGGAAAATCGCAGTGTACTCGGCAATGCTTTGCGGCTCGCTTTTGGCGATTTCGCCATTCGCCGCGATGGCGCAGGACAACCCGCCGCCACCGCCAGGTCCGGCCGGCGCGGCGGCCTCGCCGCCGGCTATGACCGGCACCAACGTCAATCTGCGGCAGGGTCCGGGCACGAGCTACACCGTCATCACGCTCATTCCCGCGGGCGCTCCGGTCAATGTCGGCGGTTGCAATGCCGGCTGGTGCCAGGTCTCGTTCCAGGGCCAGAACGGCTACATCATTGCCACCGCGCTCGGCCCGCCCAGCGGACCAGGCGGCCCTCCGCCCGGCGCCGTCGCGGGTGGACCTGTCTACGCCGGCGGCGGACCGCCTCCCGGCTACATCCCGCCTCCCCCGCCATACTATTACGGCTATTCCTATTACGGCCCCTACGGTTATTACCGCCCCGGCCCGTACTGGCGCGGCGGCTATTACTATCACCGGCACTGGTAGAAAAAGCGCGGCGACTACGCGTCGTCGCGGCTGAAATGAACCACCGCGCCTGAGACAGCGAGGCTCAGCGCGATGATGACGAAAATGCCGCCGACACCGGTTGCGGCAGCGACCAGGCTCGCGATGAACGGCACTGCCACCTGACCGATGCGGTTGCCGGTGATGCGCAGCGACATCACCGTACCCATCGCCTCGGCGGAGGCGAGATCGACGACGTTGGTGAGGCTGAGCGTCGTGGCGATGCCGAGCGAGAAACCCATGAGCGCCATCGCCGCGTACATCGCAGACAGCGGGATCGGCAGCGCCAGGCAAGCAAAACCCAACCCCGAGCCGAGCATGCTCGCAAGCGTCAGCGGCCCGCGCCCGACGATGCGGATGACCTTGACGTAGCCCATGCGCGAAATCAGCGCCAACGCCGAGCGCACCGTAAGCAGCACGCCGATATCGCCGGCATTGATGTTGTTGGCCGCGCCAAGGAGCGGCAGGTAGATAGTCAGCAGATCCTGCGACGTGATGGTGATGACGCTGGCGATCAATACCGCCATCAATCCGCTCTGGCGCATCAGGGTACGCACCGGCACTACTTGCTTGCTCGCCTCGTGCAATGCGAGTTTCGGCGCCGGGCGCATCGCCAATGAACTCAACAGTGACAGCACCGAGATTGCGAGCGCGAAATCGAACAGGATGTCGGTCGGCGGCAGCATCGCCGAACCGGCCGACCAGGAGATGAGGTAGGGGCCAAGTCCCTGGCCGATGGCGCTGGCGACCAGATAATTGCCGAATACCGAATCTCGCCCGCGCGGCCCCGAGCAACGGATACAGAGCATCTGCTGGCTCGCCATCATGAACAGGTGCGCGATACCGAACAGCGCGGTGAGCACCAGGAGCGCCGTCACCGAGTTGGCGAAAAGCCGGAAACCGGCGCAAGCCATTACGAGGAGGCCAGAACCGATCCAGGCCGCCTGTGCATCGTTGCCGCGATCCATATAGCGGCCGACCCAAACCGCCAGAAAGATCGGCAGGATGGCGAACACCGCCGAGATGACGCCAATGAGTACGACGGGCAGATGCAGTTCGATCGCCCGGTAGGACGTGGTCACCCGCACCAGCGCGGTGACCGCCTGGATCGTCACCGACGTCATCAACAGCGGCGCCAGCAAACGATAATCGATGTCGCTTGAGCGGCCGCCGGCATCGAGCCCGGTGCGAGAAGCCGAGAAAATACGTGAGAACAAAGTCGACACTTCGCCCGCGCCAGCCCGATAATTTCCGTCTCTGTCTATCACCCTTGCGTCCCCACGCGCACGTCGTTTTGGTATAAACTTGGCTTGGTCCAGGGAGACGACAATGACAACGACGAGCCAGAGACTTGCCTTCGCTGCCGCAGCCGCATGTGTATTCACCACCATGGCTCTGGCGCCGGCGCTTACCGCCGACGACTATCCGAACCGGCCTGCGACCATCGTCGTGCCGTTCCCGCCGGGCGCGTCGAACGACCTGTTGGCTCGCTATGAAGCCGACGTCCTGCAACGCGCGTTGCACGGCACGTTCGTCGTCGAGAACAAGCCCGGCGCCGGCGGCGACATCGGCATCTCCTACGCCGCGAAGGCCGATCCGGACGGCTATACGCTGCTGCATGCGCCGTCCGTGATCACGCTGCTGCCCTATGTGATGAAAACCATCTCCTATGACCTGGCACGGGACTTCCAGCCCGTCACCCTTGTCGGCCTCACCAAATTTGCTTTGGTCGTCTCGCCGACGCTGCCGGTGAATTCCGTGAAGGATTTGATCGCACTCGCCAAGGCGCAGCCGGACACGTTGACCTATGCGTCGGCCGGCAACGGCACGCCGCACCAAATCTTCGCCGAGCAATTCAAGATGGCGACGGGCGTCAAGATGCGTCACATTCCGTACAAGGGGTCGGTTCCGGGACTGACCGACATTGCCAGCGGCAACGTCTCGATGGAATTCGTCGATCTCACGCCGGCACTGCCGTTGATCCAGGCCGGCAAGCTGAAGCTTCTCGCCGTGCTGTCGAACACCCGCGACCCCGACATGCCGGATGTGCCGTCGCTCGCCGAGACCGTGCCGGGCTACGATGCGAAAAGCTGGCAAGGCTTCTTTGCCCATTCGGGCACGCCGAAACCGATCGTCGACAAACTCAACGCCGCTCTGGTTGCCGATCTCAAGCTGCCCGAAACCACGAAACGTTTCGACGCGCTTGGCATCGTGGCGCAATGGGACACGCCGGCAGAATTCGGCGCCTTCATCACCGAGCAAAGCGCCAAGTGGGGCAAAGTCATCAAAGCCGCCGGCATCCAGGCGGAGTAGCATTGGTAGAAAGATGGAGCCGGAATGATCCCCTATCGGCCTTTGCTCGAATTCCAGCGGGCCATACATTCAGCGTAGTATTCTTCGTATTTCAACTTGTCGTTTATGAAAGTCGTGACAGTTACCGCCGGTTCCTGTTGCGGGGCGCCGAGACGGCGGAAGTCTTCAATGTATCGCTTTGTCCCTTCACCATGGCATGCAACTTCTCTCGGCGATGCCTGTTGGGCCCGTGCACTCATTGACGCTGTCGCGGTAAGCAGCCCTAGAAATACAGCGAAACGCGGGTCCATCGGCACCATTGCAGGAAGTCACCCGTCCTATTCGATCACGTCATCAGCGAGTGCCAGCAGCTTGGCGGGAATGGCGAGGCCGAGTTGCCTGGCAGTTCTCCGGTTTATGACGAACTGGAATCTTATCGGCTGCACGACAGGGAGATCCGTGGGCTTGGCGCCCTTGAGAACGCTGCCCGCGTAGATGCCCGCCTGGCGATAGGCCTCCGTGATGCTTGGCCCGTAACTCATCAAGCCGCCCGCATCCACGAACTCGCGCCACTGATAGATCGCCGGAATCTTGGCGGCCTTCGCGAGTGCGACCACCTGGTCCCGCCGATTGTTGAAGAACGGATCGGCGGTGACAAGTATTCCATCGACCCGCTGCTGCGTGAACATCTCGAAGGCGGTGTCAATCTCGCTTTCGGCAGCGGCTTTTTGGACCTCAAGTTTCAGATGCATCGCGTCCGCCGCCGCCTGCAAGTCCCGCGATTGGTCCTCAAGTCCGGGACGCTTCGGATTGACAAGCACACCAAAAACACCGGCTGCCGGCATGAGATTGTGCATCACCTCAAGCCGTTTCGCATCAAGCTCCGACGTGAGCCCGGCGGTCCCTGTCGCGTTTCCACCGGGACTATTGAGGCTGGCGACCAGACCGAGCTTGACCGGATCGGTGACCGTCGTGAAAACGATCGGTATGTCTTTGGTCGCATCGTGCGCCGCCAAAGCCGAAACGTGACCGCCGGCTGCGACGATCACCGCGACCCGAAGCGCAATCAGCTCCGCGGCAAGCGCGGGCAACCGGGTGTAATCATCGTTCGCCCAGCGATATTCGATTGTGACATTCTTGCCTTCAGCGTAACCGGCGTCCGCAAGGCCGCGATAGAATGCGGCGAATTGATCGTTGCTCCGCGATGCAGCCGAAGCGGTCGTAAGGACGCCGATCACCGGCATGGCCGGCTGCTGTGCTCTCGGTATAAGCGGCCATGTCAGCGTTCCGGCTGCGATGAGCGAAACAAATGCGAGTCGCCTCATGTAACTGCCTCATGCCAAGGCGGCCGCAGGTCCTACACGATTCCCCGCGACAGCATCCGATCGAAACTCATAAGCCCCCACAAGGTTATTAATAGCGTTTCTCGCCGATAGACTGAAAAATATATCAAAGCGCGCCATCTTGCGTAAGGAGCTGTCGAACGATCCATTGCCGCAGGGTGAGTACGGGCTCCGCAGGAAGGAATGCCCTGCGGCTGATCCCCTCTCTCAAGCATATCGCCGTGTCGTTCAAGCCAACTCAGACGTGCGCGACTTCGTTTATTCGCGACACAAATGTGACGGTCTCCGGTTCGACCGCCTGGACTATTCTGCTTTCACCGAACGAAAGCACTTTCTTGAAACGCTCAATGAATCCCGCCGCAGCGCGCGGATCGCCGTCTGCGTGCTAGACGAGACGTTCTATCGCGGCGTCGGCCTGCCGATAGAAATGTTCGATCGACGAATCATTTGTCAGGACGAGGTCGATATCGCTCGCCCGGCTTAATTCGGCGTCGATTTTCTGGATAGCGCTCTCAGTCGGGCCGCGCTCCCCGCAAGCGATTCGAGACTGCACGCGCCTCGCCGCTGTCTCGATGGGGCAAACAATTCTAAGCGTCGTCACACTCGCGCCGGCGCTGCTTGCGATGTCGCGAAACCGGCCGCGTTGTCGTTCGGCTCTAAACGATCCGACCGCAAGGACCAGTTTCTTCGCCGCAAACGAGGCGGCCACCGCGGCGCCCATTGCCGAGTAGGCATGAACTATTGCCTGTTCGGTGAGATCCCCGGCGGGCGTTCGCGCGGCGGCGCCTAATTCATCAGCGAAACTCTCCGACGCGAAGTAGGCCGCGCCCCACCGATCGACCGCGCGAAGCGCCATCGTGGACTTTCCTGCACCGGGAACGCCGCAGACAATGATAAGGCGCGGTCTGTCCATTTCGCTCGGTCTGTCTGTCACTTGCGAAGCCGCGAACGGCGGCCTCGCACGGCTAGCTCCGGACTTTTAGTCCAAATCGCTTGGCGGCCGCGCGATTGATGGACAGCCCGATGGTGGTCAGCGGCTGGACCGGGATATTTCTGGGGGCGATTCCCTTGAGAACCTTGCCCGCCATGGCGCCCGCCATTTGATAGGCTTGCGTCAAATTCGTTCCGTAGCTCGCATAGCCGCCATCGGACTGGAATTCGTGCCATTGGTGCATCGATGCAACGCCACAGGCTTTCTCGGCGGCGATGACGTCAACGCGGAGATCGTTGAAGAGCGGATCGGCGGCGACGAGCGCCACCTTGATCCCCTTTTGCTGCCAGGACTGGAAAGCCTGATTAATGGTGTCGATGATGGTTGCCTTGTGAGCGCCAGGGGCTACAGATCTGCGGTCTAGCTTGATGCCCAATTGAGCCGCGGCGTCGTCCAGCTTTGCAGGGTCGTAGTCTTTGCGCGAGCGATTTTCGAGCACGCCGAATGTTTTTTGATCGGGCCATTGCGGCGACACGAGGTCGTACAACTGACCCAATCTGTTCGGATCGAGTTCGGAGGTGCGCGCATCGACACCCGTCATGTTGATGGCAGGACTGGCCAATTGGGAGAAGCTCGTGAAAACGACCGGTATGCCGTTGGTCCTGGTTACGTGCTGCGCCGCATAGGCGGATGCGGAGCCGCCAGCAGCGACGATAAGGTTGAGCGGAGGATTGGCGCTGGCCAAAGTCTTTGCATTATCGGCCAGAATGGCAGCGTCATCGTCCGACCACAGCGGGCCGACGACCGTGAGGTTCTTCGGCGCGGAATAACCGGCCTTCGCCAGACTGGCGATGAATGCCTTGATCTGCTTGTCATGCTTGCGGTTATTCGTGCCGCTGTGCAGGATTCCAATCGTCGACATTGCAATCTTCTTCTTTGGCATGGTGATAACTCCTTATCTCCGTCGCACCAGGTTAAGATGAATGCCTCGTCATTTCCGATCAGGCGTCGTACCTCTGATTAGAGTAATGAAATTCCGTAGCCTCGCGGGTTTGTCCTTAGGCCGAGGATCGCACACTAGCATATCGACGGGCGAGCAAGGAGCAAACATCGCACTCGCTCCACACTCAGGATCGCCTCGCGAATGCTCCCTGCACTGGGCGAGTTAACGTCGCCATAAATAGACCGACGAACCAACGTCAACAAAAAGTAACAATGATTTGCTGATTATTGCTGGATTAAAGGCGCGACGTTTCGTAGCCGCTGAACGCGCCAGATGATCCTTTCGGAAAACCGGTTTCCACCCCCGGATCAAGTCCGAGGGCAGGCTTTTCCCGGATCATGCTCCATCAGGGCAAAGCTGGTGCAAACAGATCGTGGGGCATTGCCAGCCCGCGCAGTTCGTGACGGCCAAGAGGATGCAACGGCCCACTATAGGCGCGCGCAAAATCGTCGCTGACGACAATCGGCTGGTTCAGCGTTTTGGCTACGGATTCGATTCGGCTGACCAGATTGACGGCGGGCCCGATCACCGTGAAATCGAGCCGGTCGGCGGCGCCGATATTGCCGTAGATCGCCGTGCCGATGTGAAGGGCTATGACGATCTCAAGCGGCGGCTCGTTTGCAAGTGATGGATCGCTCGTAAGCCCGCGCACGGCCTCGACCGCCTGCATCGCCGCATCGAGTGCGCAACGCGCCGCATTGGCGGCCATTTCGGCATTCTCGATCGGAAAAATCGCAAGCAAGCCGTCGCCGATGAATTTCAGTATTTCGCCGCCGTGACTGGCGACGGCCTTGGCTTGTGCATCGAACAGCGCATTAAGGATCGCGATCATCCGGATTCCGGTGAGCCTGTCGGAACGCTCGGTGAAGCCCCGCAAATCCGACGACCAAAGAACCGCCGTAATTTCCTCGCCGGTGCCGCGCCGGATCTGGCCCTCCAGAACCTTCAGGCCGGTCTTGGCGCCCAGATAAGCATCGAGAATATTGCGGGCGATGCGCCGGTGCATATAGACGTCGGCAAGGAGCGGCAGCCGCTGCGACACCCGGGTCAGATCCGAGATTTCCTGCGCGGTGAATCCGCCGCTGCGGTCGGTGACGTAAGTCAGCATGTAATTGGTGCCGAGCGAACTTTTGACCGGCAACGCGAAATAGTCGGTTGCGCCTTCCGCCTTGAGATCGTGGAGAACCGGAAACTCGAGCTCGCTATCGGCGACATCGATGCGACGCCGCAGCGTTTCACCGCACCGAGCCACCCTCCAGACCGGATTATTCTCATGCTCGACCATATCCTCCACCTCATGAGCAATGAGCGTCTGCACGGTTTGGCCGGTGGTGCGCCACCAGACGAAGCTGGCGCCGAGATATTGCGGGTGCAGTGTTCGCACATGAAGGGTCATCCGCAGTAGCGGAAAGCCCGCGGCCAGCATGTGCCATGCAAATTCATCGAAGCCGGCGACCAGAGAGGGGCTATGCCGGGCAGACACCGTGAGCCACTCGATGACCCCATCGACAGTGTCATGCGTCGGGCGCTCGGCAGGCGGCCGCTCCACGACCTCAGTCGTCAACAAATATTGCGGATCGATATTGGACGTGGGCTTCCGATCAGCCACCGCCGTGATCGGTTGCCCTCCAACGCCCGCTAATTCACGCGTCGCATCATCCAAGGCGATATTCCCTGTCGGCGCCCATAATTTTGCTCAGAAGCCGTCGATTAGCCGCGGCCAAATTTATATTTTGCTTCCACCACGCCGCGCCAAACATCACGTAGACATTGAGAGCGGGCGGCGCCAGTGGGGGCTGGCAGCGGCTGGGGTAGCAAGTAGCCCGTATAAGCCAACGAGGCCGGCGCGACCCGCCTTTGGTCGCTCCGCGTGCTACGGCGAGCCACTTATTCAGGCTATTGTTTAATCCAGCGGTTGAATGTGCGCTTCCTTGCCGAGTTCAATCGTTGTGGCCACGTCGTCGGCGAAAAATTTTCCGTATTGCTCAGGCTCCATCTGCTCCGGCTTAAAGCCCATGAGCTGCATTCTGAATTTAATCGCGGGGAGGTCGAGGACGCTGCCGATCGCGTCGTTCAGCTTGTCGATAAAAGCGCGCGGCGTCTTTGCCGGCGCCGAAAGCCCGCACCAGGTCAGAAACGTGGAAATGGGATAGCCCATTTCGGCAAGCGTCGGCAGGTCGGGTAACGGCGGCCAACGCATGGTCGTGCTGACCGCGAGTGGCACCGCCTTGCCCTGCGCGGCCAAAGGCAGTGCCGGCGTAATCGGCACAAAATAGAAATCGATGCGCCCAGTCGCCAGATCGTTGAGGGCCTCGACCGGCCCGCCATAGGCAATGTGCTGGACATCGAGTCCCGCCACCTGGCGAAAGCGCTCGCCGGCAAGATGTGAAGCGGAGCCGATACCGACGGAAGCGAATTTAAGCTTGCCGGGATTTGCTTTGGCTGCCGCCACGAGTTCGTCCACGGTCGAAAAGTTCTTCTTTGGCGCCGCCAGCAGCATGCTCGGCTCGCCGCCGAACAACGCTACCGGCGCAAGATCGTGCACTGCGTCGTATGGCAATGATTTATGCAGGATAACCGCCGCACTCATCGACGACGAACTCAGCAGCAAGGTGTAGCCGTCGGGCGCCGCTTTCACCACCGAGGCAACGCCGACGGAGCCGCCGCCGCCGGGCCGGTTCTCCACGACGAAAGGCTGGCCGATCTGGCGCGCGACCTGATCGAGCACAAGATGCGCAACGAGGTCGTAGGTCGTGCCGCCGGCAAACGGGCTCACCACAAGAATTGGTCGAGCCGGCCATTCTTGCGCCATCGCGGGCGGGCCGACCGCAATTGCAGCCGCGCCGCCGAAAAGCATAATGAAATGACGTCGCTTCATGCGACTTCCAACCCTCAAGACAAGGCATGATAGCGGGTTAGGCCGGTCCTGGAAAACAGCGACTCTGACGCGCCTTAATGGCAGTTGAGCACCTCCCTCGCCGCGCCTAATATTCCGGGCAGGAAGGAAACCGCCCCATGCCACAACAGCAATATGACCGCGCCGCCCAGGATATCGGCAATGTCGTCGGTATCGGCCACGTCAATGTCTGCATCGACGACCAGCACAAGGCGACGAACTTTTACATCACCGGACTCGGCTATACGCGCGACCCGTTTCTCAACACCGGCGCCGGCAATATGTGGGTCAATGTCGGCATGAGCCAGTTCCACCTGCCGATGGGCAGACCCGACGTGCTGCGCGGGGTGACCGGTCTGGTGATGCCCGATCGCAAGGCTCTGCTCGATCGACTCAAGAGGGTGAAAAAGGCGCTCGACGGCACCAAGTTCGAATTCCGCGAAAGCAACGACGGCGTCGAAACCGTTTGCCCTTGGGGCAACCGCATCACTGTGCATGAACCGGACCCCGCGCGCTTCGGCCGCGTCCAACTCGGCATACCCTATGTGCGCTTCGACGTCCGCCCGGGCACCGTCGAGCGCATAGCGCGTTTCTATCGCGAGGTGATTGATGCGCCGGCCGAAGTGATCAAGAACGGTGCCGGACCGGAAACGAAAGTCCAGGTGGGCGAGAACCAGTACTTTTATTTCCGCGAGACCGACGCGCCGGAAACGCGCTACGACCGCCATCACGTGCAGATTTATCTGACAAACTTTTCCGGACCGTATCGGAAGCTGCTCGACCTCGGCCTCATCACCATCGAAGACAATGACTACCAGTACCGCTTCAAAGACGTGATCGACCTCGACACCAAGGAAGTTCTGTTCACTGTCGAGCACGAGACCCGCAGTGCAACCAACCCGATGTACGGTCGGCCGCTGATCAACCGCGATCCGGCGGCCACCAATATGGATTACAAGCCCGGACATGACAGTATGCCCTGGGCGCTGTCTTGAGCGTTGGCACGGCGTACGTCTCCCTCCCCCCTTGTGGGGGAGGGTGGGGAGGGGGGTCGCGAGGCGGCGTGAGAGCGTCAACGGTTGCGCGTCGCCTCGCGACCCCCACCCCTAACCCCTCCCCACAAGGGGGAGGGGAATGACATCACGCCGCGCTTTAGTCATCGGCGGCTCGCTCGGCGGGCTGATCGCAGCACATCTGTTGCGTTCGACCGGCTGGGACGCCACCGTGTTCGAGCGCAATGACGAGGAACTGGCGAGCCGCGGCGTAGGCCTCGGCACGCATCCGCAACTCATCGCCATCCTCAAGCGCGCCGGCGTCGACTTCGATGAGTCGATGGGCATCACGCCACCACGCGCGGTCTGCCTCGACCGCAATGGCAAGATTGTGATCGAGAAGCCGATGACGCGCGCGCTCTCGGGCTGGTCGCGGCTCTACCGCGCTTTGCTCGAAACGCTGCCGGCGCAAAGCTACCAACTCGGCAAACGGCTGACGCGCGTCGCGCAGGACGCCGACAGCGTCACCGCGTTCTTCTCTGACGGATCAAGCGAGCGCGGCGATCTGCTGGTTGGTGCCGACGGCATCCGCTCGGCCGTGCGCGCACAATTTTTGCCGGAGGTGCAGCCCGCCTATGCCGGCTATGTCGCCTGGCGTGCGACGCTCGACGAAGCAGACGTACCGCCCGCGCTATGGAGCGAGATGGTCGAACTCTATGCGTTCTGCCTGCCGGAGGGCGAGCAGATGATCAGCTACGCGGTCCCCGGCAAAGACAACGACACCGCAGTCGGCCGCCGCGCCTACAACATTATATGGTACCGGCCGGTCGACCCCGGCACGCTTGCAGACATTTGCACCGACGCCGGCGGCCGGCACCACCCGAACGGCATTCCACCGCCGCTGATCAGGCCCGCCGTGATCGCGCGCATCAAGGCCGATGCCTACGCGACGATCGCGCCGCAAGTGGCGGAGATTTTCGCGCGGACGACGCCGTTCTTTCAGCCGATCTACGACCTGGCATCGCCGCGTCTGGTGTTTGGCCGCGTGGCGCTGGCCGGCGACGCGGCCTTCGTGGCGCGTCCCCATGCCGGCGCCGGCACCACAAAGGCGGCACTGGACGCCGCCTGCCTCGCCGACAGCATCCGCGACACCGGCGACGACCTTGCCGCCGGATTGCAGCGTTACGAGCGCATGCAACTGCCGTTCGGCAAAGCCCTCGTCGAGGTCAACCGCGAGGAAGGCGCCTATCTGAGCGCCCAGCTCAAGCCTCGGTCGGAGCGAACGCCCGCGGAACTCACCCGCGACATCGGCGCCGTGGTCCACGCCCATATCGCCCGCAGCGATCAGGTCGGCGATATCGTCGCAGCGTATGGCCTTGCTGGACTTTCAACCGGTGCTCTTCCAGAGGTCACAAAAGCAAAATGCGTTGGTGCGCACTCCCTCTCCCCAAGGGGGAGAGGGTTGGGATGAGGGGGTTCGGTCGCGAGGTCAGAGCCCCCTCACCCCGCCCTCTCCCCGCTGGGGAGAGGGCGATCGCATGCGCTGACCGCAATACCGTTACCCCCATCTCCGCTGTATAGTCGCACCAACGAGACAAAATCGCCGGAGAGGCCCATGAGCGCCGCCAAAAAAACCGTTGTGATCCGCAACGGAACTCTGATCGACGGTTCCGGAAAGCCGTCGGCACGCAGCGACACCATCGTGTTCGAGGGCAACCGCATCAAGAGCGTCGGCGCGCTGCCGGGCGACATTCATCTTGAGGATCGCAAGACCGTCGACGTGGTCGATGCCGCCGGCAAATGGATCATGCCCGGCCTGATCGATGCCCATTGCCACATGTCCTACGGCTACCCGCTGATCAAAGGCGAGGGCAAAGGCAAAGGCACGACGCGGCCGGAATTCTCGACGTTGAAATCGGCCCGCAGCGCGCAGAAAGTGCTGCGCTCCGGCGTCACCAGTATTTCGGTGCCGGGCGGCACCTGGTTTACCGACGTCGGCGTGCGCGACGCCATCCGGCTCGGCCTGATGGATGGCCCGCGCATGTTCGTCGCCGGCCGCATGATCGTGACTTACGGCTGCATCGAGGATGACGAGCCGTCGTGGGAGGGCACACCGGATCATTCGATCGGCAAGCTCTGCAACACCGCAGACGAAATGGTCACCGAGGTCCGCCGTCAGGGCAAGCACGCCGTCAACTTCATCAAGATGGCGGACAGCCGCTCCGGCGAATTGCAAATGCTGGCGAAGGATGAAATCTCCGCCGTGGTCGGCGAAGCGCACCGCCGCAATCTGAAAGTCGCGATCCATTCGCGCGGCGCCGGCTCGACCCGCGCCGCCGCCGAAGCCGGCGTCGACTGGATCGTGCACGCCGATCTCGCTACCGATCGCGATCTCGATGCCGTCGCCAAGGCCGGCATGCCGATCCTGCCGACCGCGACCTTTCTCGCCGTCGTGGTCGAGCTCGGCAAGCAGCAGAAAGTCGGCGCCGAGCAGGTGCAGCTCGATTTCGGCCGCATGCAGCGGCACTACGACCTGCTCGGCGAGTTGATGCACAAAGCGCGCAAGCTTGGCATCCGGCTTCTGGTCGGCACCGACACCGGCAACAATTCGTTCACCCGCCACGGCGAATTGCACGCCAAGGAGCTCGAAATCTTCGTCAAGCACGGCGGCTACACGCCGATGGAAGCAATCGTCGCGGCAACGCGCGACAACGCCATGACGGTCGGACTGGACGGCCAGGTCGGACAGATCGCCCCCGGGCAGCTTGCCGACGTCACCGTTTGGGACAAGGACCCGATCGCCGACATCGCGATCCTGCAGGACGCCAAGAACCTCGCTTGCGTGATCAAAGACGGAAAGATCGTCGACCTCGCTCCACGCGACGAGATGCTGACGTTTCAGCAGGCTGCGGAATAACGGCGCGCCGCCGACAAACATGAACGAGATTGCGCGGTTGAGCGTGGAGATCGACGACGTGACGCCGCGCGTCCTGCGCATCGTCGAGGTTCCCGCCGACATTCGCCTCGACGATCTGCACTTCGTGCTGCAAATCGCTATCGGCTGGCAGAACGGTCATCCGTTCGAGTTCCGCATCGGCGACATGGCATGGGGACAGCCCGACAGGGATATCGAGATTTAACGCTCACCCGCGGAACGGTCGACGCTGTCCGACATTCTGACGCACGGCGAAACATTCAAATACGACTATGTCCTCGGCGAGGACTGGGAGCATACAGTCACGCTGTTGGCGCGGGCGTCCGCGCAATCGGGCGTGCGCTATCCGCATCTCATTAGTGCCGAGGGCCGCTGCCCGCCGGCCGATATCGGCGGCCCGGTCGGCTACGAAACCTATCTGCGCAGCATTGCCGATCCGGCCAGCGTCAACCACGAGGACATGCTCGCGTTCGACGCACCGGATTTCGATCCGCATGTGGTCGATGAGGCGGCGTTGCGCAAGAATCTCACGGAACTCACGCGTTATATCGGGCGCAAGCCGCGCTCTCACGAGATGGCTGGGGGCTAATACCGATGAAGTTCGGAGTTCAGTTCTTTCCCAATTTTCAGCCCAAGGATAAGAGCGCTGCGGAATATTTCGCGCAAAGTCTAGCCATAGCCGAAGAGGCCGAAACGCTCGGCTACAGCCACGCCCGTTCGATCGAGCATTATTTCGAGCGCTATGGCGGCTATAGCCCGAACCCGATCGCGTTTCTCTCGGCGGTCGCAGCGCGCACAAAGACGATCCGGCTGGTCACCGGCGCCGTAGTGCCGGCCTTCAACAACCCGCTCAAGCTTGCCGGCGAGATCGCGATGCTCGACGCCATTTCCGGCGGCCGCTTCGACGTCGGCTTTGCCCGCGCCTTCCTTCCCCACGAGTTCCGGCGTTTCCGGATTTCGCCGGACGAGTCCGTGGCCCGTTTCCGCGAAGGGCTGGAGCAGGTGGAATTGTTGCTGACGCAGGAGAACGTCAGCCACAACGGCCAGTTTCATGCTTTCGACAACGTCACCTCGCTGCCGCGCCCGACGCAAAAGCCGCGGCCGAAATTCTTCATCGCCTCGACACGGACCGCGGACTCGTTTGAATTTGCCGGCCAGCAGGGACACGGACTGATGTCGATCCCGATCGGGCCGCTCAAGGACCTGATCCCGATTTACCGCAATGCCTGGCGCAAGGCCGGCCATCCCGGCGACGGCGAAGTCATGATCGCGTTTCACATGTTCTGCCACGAAGATGCGAAGCTCGCCCGCGACATTCCGCGACCTCAGTTCGAGGATTATTTCGTGGCGCTGTTCGAATCCGCAGGCGAGTGGACGCAAGGCACAGCATCCAAGGACTATCGCGGCTATGCCGAATCAATTTCGCGGATGAAGAATTTCACGCTGGATACCCAGATCGAGGCCGGCGGCGCCTGGGTCGGCACGCCCGACGAGATCAAGGCGATCATCCGCCGCCTGGAAAGCACCATCGGCAAATTCGAACACGCTTCGCTGCAGATCAATTTCGGCACGCTCGATTTCGCCGAAGCACAGAAGTCTATGCGGCTGTTCGCCAAGGAAGTGATGCCAGAGTTTGCCTAACTGTCATGCCCGCGAAGGCGGCATCCAGTAATCGCCGGCTCGCAGAACAATTCCAGGCGTCGGTGACTACTGGATCATCCGCCTTCGCGGATGATGACAAGATTGTCACTTCACGCCAAACAATGTCTGCGCATTGCGGAAGAAAATCTTCTCCTTGACCGCCGCCGGCACGTCGAGCAGCGCCACCGCCGCCATGCAGTCGCGGATATAGGCGCGGCCTTCCTCGGGACCGAACGGCGCATCGGAGGCGAACAGCACGTGATCGGGCCCGTAAAAATCCAACCCGCAGGTGAGACCGATGCGGCCGCCGCACAGCGCGGTATCGCCATAAAAATCCTTGAAGCAATCGAGCAACGGCTTGCCGAGGCTTTTGAGCACGCCGCTGTAATCCTCGTCCGAGGTGCGGCTGCCGAGCGTCGCCCAGCCGGTCTCGATGCGCAGGTCGAAAAACGGAATCATGGCGCCGAGGTGGTGCGCCATCACTTTCAGACCGGGCAGGCGCGTCATCACGCCGGAGAAGATCAGCCGCGCCATCGCGGCGCTGGTCTCGTAGGGCCAGCCGAAAATGGTCCAAATTTCGTAGCGTGACTTCTTCTCCGCTGCGAAATCAGGGAACGCAGCGGTACGCGCCGGATGCAGACAAATCGGCTTGTTGGCTTTCGCTGCGATCTCGAAGACCGGAAAGAACTGCGGTTCGTCGAGACACAGGCCGTTGACGTTGGTGTGGAGCTGGAGACCGTTGGCATTGCCGCGAATGAGGATGCGTTCGGCTTCCTTGGCGGCCTCATCGGGCGCATTCATCGGCAGGCCGCCGACATAGCCACAAAACCGGTCGGGATATTTGGCGCAAAGCTCGGCGAGCCCGTCATTGGCGACGCGGGCGAACTCCGGCGCCTGATCCGGCCCGACCATGCTTTCGATCGGCGGCAGGCCGAGCGATAGCACTTGCGAATAATTCTCAAAGCCGTCCATGATACGAAACCGCGCATCCAGATCGTAGATGGTGCGCACGCCCTGGATGCGCTTGCCGATGTCTCTGGTGCCGCCCGTCGTTTCCGACAGCTTCTTGAAAATGCCCTGCGGAAAAAAATGACAAAACACATCGATATGTCGCATTGCACGTGGTCCCTGGCCGGTATTGCGGACGTGATCGCAGCAAGCCGGATCTTTTCAAGTCATGGGTGAAAGTCAAATGGCCGGACCGCTCGCGGGCATCCGCATCCTTGATCTCACCTCGGTCGTCGCCGGTCCGCTGGCGACGCAGATGCTCGGCGACATGGGCGCCGACGTCATCAAGATCGAGAGCCCGGAAGGCGATGCGCCCCGCCACACCGGGCCATCACGCTCGCCGAACATGGCGGCGCTGTTCATGGGGCTCAACCGGGCCAAGCGTTCGCTGGTGCTCGACCTCAAGAAAGACAGCGCGAAGGACGCGCTGTGGCGGCTGATCGCCAATGCCGACGTTTTCGTGCACTCGATGCGTCCGCAAGCCATCGGCAAGCTGGGATTCAACCATAAAGACGTCTGCGCCAAGAACCCGCGCATCGTCTATGCGGCGCTGCACGGCTATCGCGACGGCGGCCCCTATAGCGGCCAGCCGGCCTACGACGATGTCATCCAGGGCCAGTCCGGCATCGCCGCCCTGATGTCGGAAGTAGCCGGCGAGCCGCGCTACGCGCCGATGATCATTGCCGACAAGACTTGCGCGCTTGCCATCGCCGGTGCGGTATCGGCGGCTTTGTTCGCACGCGAACGTACCGGGCGCGGCCAGTTCGTGGAAATTCCGATGTTCGAGCAGATGGTGTCGTTCGTACTCGGCGAGCATCTGTTCGGCCACAACTTCGTGCCGCCGATGGGATCGCTCGGCTATACGCGCGTGCTGGCAAGCTGGCGCCGTCCCTACAAAACCAGGGACGGCTACCTCTGCATGATGGCCTACACCCAGGAGCATTGGCGGAAATTCTGGCCGATGGTCGGCAAGCCGGAGATGCACAGCGATCCACGCTTCGACGGCATCGCTTCGCGGGCCCGCAATATCGTCGCGCTTTATGAACTAGCCGGCGCCTGCATCGCCGACAAGACGACGGACGAATGGCTGCTGCTGCTGCGCCGGCTTGAAATCCCGGCGGCGCGGATGTCGAGCCTCGACGATGTCATGACCGATCCGCAGCTCAAGGCGTCGGGCTTCTTCAAGCGCGCGACCCATCCGACCGAGGGCGAGATCCTGTACACCGACTTGCCGGTGCGTTTCAGCGACGGTCCGACAAGCTCGACGCGGCTGCAGCCTCGGCTCGGCGAGCACAGCTTCGAGGTGCTGCGCGAAGCCGGCTTGTCGGACCGCGAAATCGAAACGCTCGCCGCCTCGGGCGCGACCATGGACGGGCGAACGAAAGCGCAAGCGGCGGAGTGACGGCCTGTCACGCTCCGCGAAAGCGGGGCATCCAGTATTCACTGGTCACTTTAGCGACCACTGGATCATCCGCTTTCGCCCTTCGCGGATGATGACACCAGGCGACGCCGCTCACGACTCCATCATATTCGGCGCGTAAAGCTCTTCGACCTTGATCAGACGCGGGGTCAGACCTTGCTCCAGCGAATATTGCGCGATGGTCTCTATCACCTTGCGATTGGCTTTGACGCCGTGATGCAGAAGCGCCGTCTTGGCATCGCCGGAAAGCAGTCCCGCCGCGAGGTGATACTCGACGTGTTCGAGACGCTGCGCGTTGGCGATATCGTTCGCCTTGTTGAATGCCTTGAGAAGGTTCTGCGTCACCCACGGCTCCTTCTCGTAGATATCGCGCCGGACCACCGCCTGGTGATTGATCGGGAATAATCCGGTCTTGCGGTAAAAGCGGATGCCTTCTGCGGTCGGATCGGGAAACAGGAATTTGAAATCGGGATGACTGGCGAGATCGATCCGGCTGCGGTCAACCAGATTGCGGCCGGCAAGATAGTGCACCGTAGCGTCGAGCTCGCCGGCCAGCATCATCGCGCCAAGACTTTTGTCGGCGGGCACCTGGTGGACCACAACGCCGGGCGGCGGCTTGAAGCCGGTAGCGCCGCCGTGGCTTTTTTCCGGCGTGCGCTCCATCCAGAATTCCATGTCTTTGGGGCTCACGCCGAATTCGTGCTCCAGCACGCCGCGGGTCCACAAGGCGGCGGTCTGCTGATATTCCGGAACGCCGACGCGCTTGCCCTTCAGGTCGGCGGGCTTTTCAATGCCGGATTTGCGGCTGACCAGTATCGTGGTGTGGAAAAACCGCCGCGTGGTGAAGATCGGCAGGCCGAGGAAGCGCGGATCGCCCTGCCCCGTCACGATCATGAACGACGAACAGGACATTTCCGAAACCGCGAATTCGGAAAAATGCAATTGGCGCCAGAACAGCTCGGATGGATGCAGCACGGTCGGAATGAGGTCGATGCCTTCCGGCTTCACCGTGCCGTCGAGGATCGGCCAGGTGCGCGGATTATTGGTGATGCCGATACTCAATTGCAGGTTCATGGAGTTCTCGCCGGTTGGATGATGGCGGATAATAACACGGCGACCGCGCGCGCAATGCATGCCTATCATGCTGCGCGCGCCGGACGTACCATTGCACCCGCGGACGTGCGAACATCGCGATGACGGTTGGGGGACTGATGTCGGCAGCTTCGGCTATCCGCGCGCTATCCGCATTCGTATTTGTTATTGCCGCCGGCTTTGCCAACGCGGCGGATATTCGCGTCTTTTCGTCCGGCGCGCCGGCCGGAGCGGCCAAGGCGATCGCCGCGGATTTTGCCGGCCGGACCGGCCATCATCTGACTTTCATGGTCGCCCAGCCGGCCGTCATCCAGGCCCACCTCGCGTCCGGCGAGAAAGCCGACGTCGTCATTCTGCCTTCGCCGGTCGTGACGATGCTCACCGGCACCGGTGTACTGACTGCCAGCAGTTCGGTTGACGTGGCGCGGGTCGGCCTCGGGGTTGTTGTGCGCGTCGGCGCGGCATTGCCCGATATTTCCGATGTCGCCGCTTTCCGCCAATTGCTGCGCAATGCGCACTCGATCGTCTATCCCGATCCGGCCGAGACCGGGGGCGGTTCCGCGGGATTGGCCGTCGCGCGTATGATCGACAAACTCGGCTTGACCGAAACCGTGCGGCCAAAGCTCAAAGTTGAGTTGGCCATTGGCGGCGGTGTAGCCCTCGTGGCCGACGGCACCGTCGAGATCGGCATTTTCAACATCAGTGAAATCGTGCCGGTCAAGGGCGCGGCGCTGGCCGGTCCGCTGCCTGCCGAACTGCAAAACTACATCGTGTTCGATGCAGCGATCCCGAAAGGCAATCCGGCGCCGGAGCCTGCTGCCGGCTTCATCAAGTCGCTCACCGATCCGGCCGAACGGCCGGCGTGGCTTCACGCCGGGCTCGATCCGATCGATGCTGCGCATTAGAGCATGATCCGGAAAAAGCCTGCCCTCGGACTTGATCCGGGGGTGGAAACCGGTTTTCCGAAAAGACCATGCTCCCAACGAAAATCCTGGGCCATGATCCGATTAGACCTGATCGGATCATGGTCTAGCAACTGAAAACGCCTCCTCAATACCGGTACGGCGCGATCTCGAGGTGCGGAAACGCGCTGAACACGTTGGGCTGGGCGACTGGAGCCGCGGCATGCAGCGCGGAGGCATCAAGCTTGCCGAAACTGGTGGCGCCAAGTAGTCCCATCGACCGGATGACCTCATCCTCCAGAATCTCGAGCATGCGCACGATGCCGGCCTGCCCGCCGGCGGCCAGCCCGTAGCATTGCATGCGGCCGAGGCCGACAAGGCTTGCGCCCAGCGCGATCGCCTTGACGATATCGCCGCCGCGATAAAAGCCGCCGTCGATGATGATCTTGGCGCGGCCGGCGACCGCCTCGACAACTTCGGGCAGCACGTCGGTCGAACCACGGCCATGATCGAGCTGCCGACCGCCGTGATTCGACACGTAGACGAAGTCGACGCCGTGATCGAGGCAGAGCTTGGCGTCCTCCGCCGTAGCGATGCCTTTGATGGCGAGTGGAATTTTGTATTTGCTCTTGATGCGATCGACCGTTTTCCAGTCGAGCGCCGCCTGGAATTCACGCCCCGAGGCGCGGCGGCGGCCGCCGGTGACGTGGCGCTTGGCGATGTCGCGCTCGCGCCGGCTGTAATGGGCGGTATCGACGGTGAGACAGAACAGGCTGTACTTGCTGGCGATGGCGCGCGCGACATGATCGTCGACCCAGGCCGCGTCGCCGCGCACATAAAGCTGGAACATGCGCAGCGCGTCCGGCGCTGCCTCGGCCACCCCTTCGAGGCCGGGATCGCAGACCGAACTCAGCATGTGGGCGATGCCGAATTCGCCGGCCGCCTTGACCACAGGCGCGGCGCCCTCGGGATGGAAGCTTTCCAGCGAGCCGACCGGACAGAGCACCACAGGCAGCCGCAGCTTGCGGCCGAGGACTTCCGTCGAAACGTCGACCTTGCTGACATCGCGCAGCACGCGCGGCCGGAACGCGATGGTATCGAGCGCCATACGGTTTCGCCGCAGTGTCGTCTCGGTTTCGACACCGCCGACGATGTAATCCCAGGAATTCTGATCGAGATTCTGCCGCGCCTTGGCGACGACCTCGTGCAGATTGAGGAACTCATTGCGCTGATAGGCGGCTTGCAGAAGTGCGGCTTCGTCCAGTTTCTCATTGGCCATTTTGGGGATACGCGTTGCTGGTTGCGGGGCGATGAGGGGGGACTTTAGCCGGTGATATTCGCTTTAAGAAGGCCCGTTATAGGTATCGAGGCCGGCAAATTTCGGAACAAGAGGGCCCCAAATGTGTCGGGGCCGTCGCGTAGAGCTTCGCAGCATTGGGAAAAATGGGGCTCCCGAGAGGACTCGAAGCTCCGACCTTCGGTTTAAGGCGACGCGCCATTCTTTTCATTCGCACCGCTGATTTTGATTTCATGGACCGTGACACGAATTCAGTGAGGCTCAGGCGGCTATTTCTACCGGCACGTGATGCCTTCCATCGATAGCACCATGCGCAGCGGTACGACGAGATCGCGATCACGTCCGCACCGCGTGCGGCGTCGCCGATCCGATCGGCAACGTAGCGCCAGTTTGGTTTTGCACGGTGTGCCGGCGGCAGATGCCCGAGCAGCTTGCGCAGGTCACCGAGCGTTCGCAGCGTCATGAGTTCGGGAATATGACCAGCGGCCGGGGCGGGCGCCCTCACGTCACTGCGCTTGCCACTGCGACGTCGTCGAAAGCGTTCCATTCTCGAACCCGCCCATCAGAAGATTGGTGCCATCGCTGTACGCAGTAGTGCTCGGCCCGAATGCAACGCCGAGGCTGGGAGTGAATGCTGAAGCAACTCCTGTTATTTGCGTGACTTGGGAGAGCCACGCCGTCGCAAACTGGTCCGGGTCGATACCGACTTGTCCAGTCTGGTTCAGCGTCACATTTTTCAATACCACGTTGCTCACTGCCGAACCGGAGAGGGAGCCGGAGGCGAAAATCCCACTATGAAGCTCATTGTCGACGTGGCTGTTTGCGATCAAAGCCGAGACTGGCCCGCCCAGAGCTAGGACGTCGACGCCGTCATAGTTATTGACGACGGTAACACCATCGAGCGCAGCGACGATGCTTCCGCTTCCGGACGTTCCGAGAAAGATACCGACGGCGCCCTCTGCCACACTGGTGTTATCCGAGACAACACTATTTGAAATCACGACCGACGTCGCACCTGCTGTCTCGACGGAAATTCCGCCGCCGAGGAAGTTGTGGACGACGCAGTCGTAGATTTCCAGCCGCAAGGCAGCGGTAAAATTTACGCCACTGTGTGCGGAGCCCGAGCCGTCTAGCGTCAAGCCGCGCAACACGACGGTGTCAGTCGGGCCGCCATTAATTGTGATGGCGCTCTGGCCGGCGGGCACGGCAATGCCTGCCTCGACGCCATTCGGGCTAGTGATGGTGACGGATTTGCTGGTGATGGTCACCGGGCCGAAGCCGGCGCTGTCGATCGCCGTCACTTCGCCTCCGTCTGCCACGACACTGACAGCGTTCTGAAAGGTCTTGCACGGCGAACCGAAAGTGCAGGGATTGTTGTCGTTGCCGTAGGAGGCAATGAACACGCGCTGGCGTTGTGCCTGCGCCGGCGCGGCGAACAGTGAACAGGCGATTGCAGTTGCGAGTAGAGCAAGCGTTGGCGCGGTGCGCATGATTTAGCCCCTATGTTGAGAAACCCGCGAAGGCTTTTAGGGGAGCACGCAGACCGTGAAAAAGGGTCGTATGTCATTTGACGCACCGCCTAAAGCCAAATGACAAGTGCTTGCGCCTCTGCGCTTCGCTGTGAGTGCCGTCGCCTTGGCCGAAGCGCGCCGCGATTCGCACCCGAAGTCGGGGATAATCGGTCGCAAAACGATAGAGCGTGTTTGCTCCGCGAATTAGGCCACGGTGCTTTCCTGGTGCTTCCCCAGCCTATTGCGCCAAAGGCCCGCTTTATCGTCGAGAGAATAAGGCCTATTTATATGGGAAAAAATGGCGGTCCCGAGAGGACTCGAACCTCCGACCTTCGGTTTAGGAAACCGCTGCTCTATCCGGCTGAGCTACGGGACCACATGACGACGCGCTTGGCGAGTCGAGCGCCGATATAGCACAAGTGCCGCCGCTGAGCGGCTGCGACCGCAGTACCATAATTTTCCGGCCCAGGCTTGGGGCTTGGGGTGGGTGGGCGTTGGCGGGGCGAAGGCCTTGGCGCGGCCCCCGTGCGCGACACTACCATTTGTCATTTGTCGCTGTCCGTCGGGCACGTGAAGCAGTAGGTATTCGCGAGAGTTGGAATCCTCAAGCACATGCCAGATGCGGCCTCCAGTGCCTCGTCGGAGACTTCGTAGTTGAGCGTTTCCTCTGCGACCTGCCCGAAGTCGCAGGCGCCGGCGTTACTGCCGATACACCGAGCGACCGTTGCAGCCGGTCGAGCCGAGAACGCGATTTCGCGCGCCCGCGCAATGATCGGCGCCGCCAGTAGCGCAAGCCACTGTCGTGGCCCTATCGCTTGGAGCAGAAGAATTGAGAGCTGGAGGGCCGGCGACGGCTGGAGACTTCAATAGCACGCGCTGAAAGGTCCATGAAAGAATCATTGCTCTATCTCCTTCAGTTTGGCCTCCGCGCCGCAATCATTGCGGCAAAAAACCGAAGCGAAATTGCTGGTCGGTCCCCGACTGCCGGGGTTTCTAGCGAAATTTCCGGACATAAAACTCGAAATCGCCGCCGACGACACGCACAGCGATATCGTCAGCAGCCGGTTCGACGCCGGCGTTCGTGTCGGCGAACGGATCGCAAAGGACATGATTGCCGTGCGTCTACTTGAAGATCAGCGCAACATGGCCGTCGCCTCGCCGGCTTATCTGGCACAGCACCCGCGGCCGGCGACGCCAGAGGATCTTCATGCACACAATTGTGTGCGGCTGCGCTCGGATTGGGATGGCCTGATCCAGTCATGGCATTTTGAGAGCGCCGGCCGGCGACTCGATGTCGTAGTTGACGGCTCGCTTGTCCTGAACGACTGGCAGCTCTTGCTGAACGCCGTGCTCGAAGGCATTGGCATCGGCTATCTTCCCGAGGTGCTGGTTTCGCGACACCTCGCCGATGGGCGCTTGGTTCAGCTTTTGGAGAATTGGTGCGGCCATGCGACGGGGCCGTTCCTCTATTACCCCAGCCGCCGCCAAATGCCCGGCGCCTTGCGCGCCTTCATAGATTTCATGCGCGCTCAATCCAACGCCTTGCCAGTATCCTAAACGGTGCAACGGCTTGGAGGGCAGAGTTCCCGGCACCCGTACGACGCCGTAGTACCGCCGTATTCCCGCCCTTGGCTTGCTGCCGATGAGGCGTTGGCGGGACGGGGTATTTGCAGTGGCTTTTACGGCTGGCTTGGCCGTGGCGGGCGGCTGCGCACCGGCAGCCGCACAGGAGTCGGCCGCGCCGCCATGCGGCGGTATGGACATCACCCGCGGCACGGCGAGCCGCGTCATCGACGGCGACAGTTTTGCGCTCGACGACGATCGCGAGGTCCGGCTTGCCGCCGTCGAGGTGCCGCCGCCCGGCACGTCAGCGCCGGGGGGTGCCGAGGCCCGAGCCACGCTCGACGCACTGATCGGCGGCGACACGGTCGCACTGCGCAAGGCCGAGTTTGCCGCTGATCGCTACGGGCGGCTGTTGGCCTATGTCTATGCGGTGCGGGACGGCGAGGAGATTTTCGCCCAAGGCGAATTGCTCGCGTCGGGCTTTGCCAGGGTCGGTGACCGGGTCGGCAGCAGAGCCTGCGCAACCTATCTGCTCGGACGTGAAAGCGCCGCGCGACGCGACAAACTTGGCCTCTGGGGCAATTCGTATTATCAGGTACTCGACGCCGAAACCCCCGCGGATGTGCTGGCGCAACGCGGCCGGTTTGCGCTGGTCGAGGGCCGGGTAGTTTCCGTGCGTGAAAGCGGAGCCACGATCTACGTGAATTTCGGGCAGCGCTGGTCCGAGGGTTTTGCCGTTACGATCCTGAAACGAAATCAGCGCAATTTTGCCGCGGCGGGCCTTGATCTGCAGGCACTGGCGGGGCGGCGCGTCCGGGTCCGCGGCTGGATCGAGGCGCGCGGCGCGGCGGGCAGCCCGGGGATTGTGGCGGAGCATCCCGAGCAGATCGAGATGGCCGACGCGAAGTGACATGGTGACGTGCGCGAAGTGACATGGTGACGTGACAGTGAGACGGGGACGCTTGGCGACTGGAAGCTGTCGTTTGCTGCATGCGGGCGCCGTCATTGCGTCGCTCGTGCTGGCGGCGTGCTCCGCTTCGCAACCCCGGATCGAGCTGCGGGGCACCGCAACGCCTGCGGCCGCTAAAGCGGCCGAGGCCGACATGGCGCCCGCGGTGTTGCGCGAGCATCAGCGTATCCTGGCCGCCTACGGCGGCGTCTATAACGATCCGAAGCTGCAAGCAGCACTGGAACAGACCGTCGAGCGGCTGGTCGCGGCATCGGAAAAGCCCGACCAGCATTACAAAGTCACGATACTCAACTCGCAATCGATCAATGCCTTCGCGCTGCCGACTGGTCATATCTACGTAACCCGAGGCCTGATCGCGCTGGCCAACGATGAGTTCGAGCTGGCATCGGTGGTGGCGCACGAGATGGGTCACGTCATTGCGCGCCACGCCGAGCAACGCGAGGAAGAGGCTCGCAATGCCGACATCGCCAGCCGCACCATCACCGACCTAGTCAGCGATCCGGAAGTCGGCGCACTGGCATTGGCAAAATCGAAACTCAAGCTGGCGAGCTTTTCGCGTTCGCAGGAATTCGAAGCGGACGCCCTCGGCATCGGCATCGCCGCTCGCGCCGGCTACGATCCGTACGGCGCGGTGCGCTTTCTGACCTCGATGGAACACAACTCCGAGCTCAAGGCGGAGCAGACCGGCGCCATCAATCCGGCGGCGCCGGACTTTCTGTCGTCGCATCCGGCGACGCCTGAACGCATCACCAATGCACTTGCCAATGCCCGCCAGTATCGCGCCCCCGCCGCCGATACGCCGCAGCAGCTCGCCGACGCCAAGGCGACCTACTTTTCCGATATCAACGGTATTGTATTCGGCGAGGATCCGGGCGAAGGCTTCGTGCGCGGCAGGCGGTTCCTGCATCCGAAGCTCGGCTTCACCTTCACCGCGCCGGAAGGATTTACGCTCGACAACACGGCGCAGGCGGTGCTCGGGGTCAAGCACGGCGGCGGCCAGGCGCTTCGCCTCGACGTCGTGCGCGTACCCGCCGAGCAGACACTGGCCGCCTATCTCACCTCCGGCTGGATCGAGAATATCGACCCTGCAACCGTGGACGACATCGTCGTCAACGGTTTCCCCGGCACGACCGCGGCCGCCAAGGGCGACCAATGGGATTTCCGGCTCTACGCCATCCGGTTCGGCAGCGATGTTTACCGCTTCATCTTCGCCGCCAAGCACCACACGCCGGAGACCGACCGCGAAGCCCGCGATTCGATTGGCACCTTCCGCCGCATGACGCTGGCTGAAATCGAGCAGGCAAAGCCGCTGCGTCTTCTGGTTGTAACGGCCGGACCGGGCGATACGGTCGAGAAGCTGGCTACCCGGATGGCGGTGCCCGACCGCGCCGCGGAGCGTTTTCGCGTTCTCAACGGGCTCGAGCCCGGCGCCAAGCTGAAGCCAGGCAGCGAGGTTAAGATCGTCGTCGAATAGGGGCACGAAGACCCCCATTGATCTGTTCCATTGTCACCGGCTTTGCTATGTTCCAGCCCAACGATGCGCCGAACGGCCTTCTGGGGGGAACTGATGCGGATTGTGAAGGGTGCTTTTCCCTTCGCGGTGACACTTGCGGTCAGCGCCGCAGTCACAGCGATTTTGCTATATTTCAAGCTCGCGGGCATCGGCCCGCACCATCCGGTATTTTTCTACTTATTGCCAATCGCCTTGGTCGCGATCCTGTTTGGCAGTCGGCCGGCTACGCTGTTCGCCATGGCGGCGCTCATCTGCGGCGCGTTCTTTCTTTGCGATCCGATTTTCAGTTTGCGCGTCGCCGATCCGATGGAATTCGGCGATCTGGTTTGCTTTGCGGTTTTGGCTTTGATGGTGGTGAAATGCACCGTCGAATTGTTGCGGCCGGCAAAAGCGCCAGTTTCAAAAGCGCGTTACGGGCGAACGTAATCTCCGGCGATCATTTGGAACCGCAGGGTTGCACGCGGATGCGAAAAAGCAATTAAAACTGCGAGGCGAGCTGATCCAGGCCCATGACGTGGGCGAGATTGCGCACCTCGTCCTTCTGCTCGGAGTTAAAGCTCATGAGCAGCGGAATAGCGGCTGATTTCAGCCCCTGCACTTCGGCACTGTTGGGATCGGCGGAAGCCAATTGCGCGTCTGTGCTCGCGCCATGCCGGCGTACTTCGCGAGCGCGCGTATAGGCAAAATTGCGTAATGCGGCTTCGACTGCAGGCCACATGTCTTCCTGATCCGGCGTCAGATGCAGCTGTGTTTTGATGCTGGCGATCTGTGCATCGTTGAGAATGAAGCCGGGCCGCTCCTCGACGTGGCGATGAATGGCTGCAACGATCTGCTTTGTTTCATTCGTCCGCGCCGCTGCCGGCGGCGGTGCGGACGCGGCGATGCGTGACGGCGCGGCCGGCTCGACGCCGGCAACCTGCACCGGCGCTTTTGGCGCTGAATTATCTGCAGCCGTCGTTCGCGGCACTGCGACCTGCGCGACCGCCACTTGCTTGATGATGGGCTGCGCGGACGTTGTGTGCGGCACCATCGGCGCCGGATTCAGCAGCGACGCCTGCGCGACGGCCGTCGCCGTGCGGGCGGCATACACCACCGACGTGACCGAGGGCGCACTTGCGGCATCCCCTAAATCTTGCGGAAAGCGCAACGCCACCATCTGCGCCGCGGACAGACCGGTGGTGCGCAAAGCCGGCGGATTCCAACCACCGAACACGTAGCCGACAAATCCAGCGACAACAATTGAAACGGCCTGATCGGCCCACAACGCTCGTTTTCGCCGCATGCCCGGCGCTCTCCCCCAACACCCGTCACCGCTTCCTATGTCCTTTCAAATGAAGCTTAATTTATGGCTAACCTTAGGCACGATCCCGCAAAGTCGGCGACGGTTTTCGGGCAACCGTACACCTGCGAAAATCATGCGGCGGCTAGCGAATAAGCGGCAATGGTCCCCAAGGAATTTTGCCGGCAATGTGGTTCTGGGCCGGCCCAAAGCGCAGTCAGCGAAGCAAACGCAAAAGGCCCGGCGCTACCCGCCGGGCCTCGCGAAACCGGAACTTCGAAGTTACGCCGCCTCTTCCTCGACGACGGAATCGTCTTCCGCCTCGGGCTTGGGACCGCGACGCGGACCCTTCGCGAGCGCCGCCTCAATTTCCTTGATCGCCTCGGTCTCGGTGATGCGCTGGACCGCGGAGACTTCGCGCGACAGCCGATCGAGAGCGGCTTCATAAAGTTGCCGCTCCGAATACGACTGTTCCGGCTGCGTCTCGGAACGGAAGAGATCGCGCACGACCTCGGCGATGGCGACGATGTCGCCGGAGTTGATCTTGGCCTCGTATTCCTGCGCACGGCGCGACCACATGGTGCGCTTGATGCGCGCACGGCCCTTGAGCGTCTCAAGCGCGCGCTTGACCATCGGCGTTTCGGCAAGCTTGCGCATACCGACGGAGGCGACCTTCGAGGTCGGCACCCGCAGCGTCATTTTGTCCTTGACGAAATTGATGACGAAGAGCTCGAGCCGCGCGCCCGCGACTTCCTGCTCCTCGATAGCGAGAATCTGGCCAACGCCGTGAGCCGGATAAACGATGAACTCGTTGGTCTTGAATCCTTGTCGTTGCGTCGTCTTCTTCGCGTTCATTCCCAAAGCTGCTCCTTCCGCCTCCGGCTTCGGCCGATGAGGGGGCTTCGCCACGCGAACCCTGCTTGGAGGCATTCGCCGCGTAGCCTGTGATGTCCTGCCGCTCGCGCGGGAGGAGGGTTTTCTGGCCTTCCGGCTCATGCCGGCCGTACTCTTCTTCTGATGACGCGTTCTAGCTGCCACTGCTCTCGCGTGGGTCTCACGCCCCTTTTGACGGTTCCTCGATAAACCCCGAAAAAATAAGCCCCCAAGACGAAGGGAGCACGATATCGGGGCGGTTTTTCATTATGTATCGGCCTTATAGCACATTTTCGGCCAAAATCAAAGCCTTATGGCGACGCGGAAGCGTCGCAATCCGAATTGTTTAACACTGGTTAACGCTACCAACCGGCGGTTGTTTCTAGTCGCCCTCGCCCGGACTGGCCGAAAAATGCTCTTCGAATTTGTTGACCACGCCTTCCCAACTTTTGGCGTCGGCAGGCGGCTCCTTTTTGGTCGTAATATTCGGCCAGGTTTTGGCGAAATCGGCGTTGACTTTCAGCCACTTCTCGGCGCCAGGCTCGGTGTCGGGCTTGATCGCATCGACCGGGCATTCAGGCTCGCACACGCCGCAATCGATGCATTCGTCAGGATGGATGACCAGCATATTTTCGCCCTCGTAAAAGCAATCCACGGGGCAGACTTCGACGCAGTCCATGTATTTACATTTGATGCAATTGTCGTTGACGATATAGGTCATCTGCACACTCTAAAGCGGCTTTTTGCAAGCCTTGCTCCTATCGCATGGGTCAGAACCGCGCAAGGCTCGGAGCCAGCCGTCATAGGCGCTCTCGGCGGATCTCAGCTCAATTCCTCATATAGCGACTGGCCGGTGCTGGCGGGACCCCGCCGCTCGACAAATCCTCGCACCCTCAGAACGCGCACGCTGCGGTCCAGGGCCACAGTGATAACGTCTCCGGCACGGACGAAACGGCCTGGCGCGTCGATTTTCGCGCCATTGATACGGACGTAGCCGGCACCGGCCAACGCCGCTGCGTCGTCGCGGGTGCGCACGATACGGGCATGCCAGAGCCAACGGTCGATGCGCTGGCGGTCGGCAGCGGTAACACGATTTTCGTGGAGCATGATCTTTTCGGAAAACCGGCGTCCACTTTTCCCGGTCATTCTTCAGTTGCGCTCCTTAGCGTCGGCCTCTAGCTGGGCCTTCAATGCGGCAAGCTTGGCAAAGGGTGAATTTGGGTCCGCTACTTTTTCGCGCTCGCGCCGCTCGAACCGCGGCGGCTTGCCGGATGGGCGTTCGCGCTGCGGTCGTTCGAACCGCTGATCCGGCCGCTGCCGACGGCGATGGTGCTGATGGCGCTCCGGTTTTTGCTCCGGTGCGGCTCCGGGCTGTTCTGCGGTCGGATGTGAACTGTCGGCCACCGCTGCCGTTGCCGGCGCCACGCTATCGCCAGTCTTTTGCTGCGCACCCGGCGCCACGGCATTGTTGCCATCGCGGCGCTTAAAGCGCGGGCGACGGCGGCCCTCTTGTCGTTCTGGCCGACCTGCCCGGCTTGGCCGCCAGACTTCGACCATCTCAGGTTCCGTGGCCGGCTGCGGAAGCGTGGTTTCGAAAACCTGCTCCGCTGTGACGCTAGGCGCGCTCTCTGCGGCGCTCATCGTCACCATGTCGGCATGGGGCTGGAGCGCCATTTCGACCGGCGCCTGAGTAGCCTCGTGACTGACTTCGTGATCGGTGTCGCCGACCGCCGCGTCTGCACCGGCGATCGCCAAGGGCTCAGCCTCCGTGATCGCTTCCAGTGCGGCGGCTACCGTCGCCGCCGGCTCTGCTTGCGGCTGTGGTTGCGATTGCGGTTGCGATTCTTGCGGCTTTGGCCGCCGCTCCATGCGATAGCCGAGCGAGCGCAGGATCGAGGCAAAATCTTCGCCGGATGCGCCGGTTAGCGACGTCATGCCGTTGAACACGGTGAAGCCGCCGCCGGCGAACGCACCCGGCGGCTTGGTTCCGGTGCTGCCTTCACGCCAGGCCATCGCCGGCCGGATCAGATCGGCCAGCCGCTCGACGATGTCGACGCGTACGGCGCGCTCGCCGGACACCCGATAGCCGGCAGTGCGGTAAAGCGCCGGATCAATTTCGCGATTGAGGGGAATAGAGGTGCGGCCGCTGCCGGCGAGCGGCAACAGTTCGTCGAGGCCTTTGCTCTGCGGACCTTCATGGGCGAGCGCGAAAAGCTGGGCGGCAAGCGCGCGCGGCCCCGGCTTGAGCAGCGCCGGTGCGTAGATGTGATGGGCGCCGAAGCGCACGCCGTATTTGCGCAACGATGCGCGCGCCGGCTGTTCAAGCCCCTTCACTTCTTCCGCTACCTTGTGCCTGTCGAGGACGCCGAGCGCTTCGACAAGCTGGAACGCGACACCGCGCGCCATGCCTGTGATATCTTCCGCAGCCGACAGCACGAACAAAGGACCAAGCAATTTTTCCAGATGCGATTTGACGAATGTGCCGAGTCGCGCCTCTACGGCGTCGCGCGGCGCACCGGTCAAATACTCGTCGGCAATCACGCGCAGGCGCGGCCGCAACACCTGCTCACCGGCGACCAGCTTGCCGACAGCGGCGCCTACCCAGCGGATCGTGCCGTCGGAGGCCAGCGCGAACTGTGCATCCGGCGCTTCGGCAAGCCGCATAGCTCGCGCGCCGATCTCGCTGGCAAGCGCCTTCTGCGCAGCATTATGCAGGGCTTTGGCTTCCGAGCCGCCCGCCGAGGCTTCGGCGACGAATACGAATCCATCGAGGCGGCCGATGACATGACCTTCGACGACGACGTCGCCGGTCTTGTTGATCTGCGGATCCAGCGTCGCATTTTCACGCAGCCGCCGCATCAGCACGCTGGTGCGCCGATCGACAAAACGCTCGAGGAGCCGCTCATGCAGCGCGTCCGACAGCTTGTCTTCCACCGCGCGCGTCACACCCTGCCAGTGCTCCGGATCGGCCAGCCAATCGGGGCGGTTGGCGGCGAAAGTCCAGGTCCGGATGTGTGCGATGCGCGTCGACAGCGTATCGATGTCGCCGTCGGTGCGGTCGGCCTGCGCGATTTGCTGTAAGAACCAGTCGGTATCGATTTTGCCGTCGCGCATCAGATAGCCGAATACGGTGACCGCCAGTTCGGCATGGTTCGCCGGCGCGATCTTGCGATAGTCGGGGATTTGGCAGACGTCCCATAGCCGCTCGACGTCGGCTGGCGTGCGGATCGCCTGGCGCACCTCATCCTCGCGCGAGGCATGGTCGAGCACCAAAATGTCCTCGGCCACCGGCGCGCGCGCCAGCGCAGTCTCCGTCGGCGCCGCGGCCAGCGTCGCTTGCAATGCGCCGATCGAGGAGAAATCCAGGTCGCTATTGCGCCATTGCACCATCTTCACCGGCTCGAAGGTGTGCGATTCCAGCGCCTGGATAAGCTCGTTGTCGAACGGCGGGCAGCGCCCGGTGGTGCCGAACGTGCCATCGCGCGTGGCGCGGCCGGCGCGGCCGGCAATTTGCGCCAGCTCCGACGGGTTGAGCTTGCGGAATTGGTAGCCGTCGAATTTGCGGTCGGAGGCGAATGCAATGTGATCGACGTCGAGATTGAGCCCCATGCCGATAGCGTCGGTCGCCACCAGGTAGTCGACCTCGCCCGACTGGTAGAGTTCGACTTGGGCATTGCGCGTGCGCGGCGACAGCGAGCCGAGCACGACGGCGGCGCCGCCGCGCTGGCGGCGGATCAATTCGGCGATGGCGTAAACCTCGTCAGCCGAGAACGCGACGATGGCCGTGCGGCGCGGCAGCCGTGTCAGTTTCTTCTCGCCCGCATTGGTGAGCATGGACAGCCGCGGCCGGCTGACAATGCTGGCACCCGGCAGCAGCCGCTCGACGATCGGCTTCATTGTTGCCGCGCCCAGCACCAGCGTCTCCTCGCGGCCGCGCCGATGCAGCATGCGGTCGGTAAAGACGTGGCCGCGTTCGAAATCAGCGGCCAGCTGGATTTCATCGACGGCAAGAAACGCCACGTCGAGATCGCGCGGCATCGCCTCGACCGTCGCCACCCAAAAGCGTGGATTTGGCGGCTTGATCTTCTCTTCGCCGGTGACGAGCGCCACGGCCTCGGCGCCGACCCGCTCGACGGCGCGGTTGTAGACCTCCCGCGCCAGGAGCCGTAGCGGTAGGCCGATCACCCCCGACGAATGCGCCAGCATCCGTTCGATGGCGAGATGGGTTTTGCCCGTATTGGTCGGCCCGAGCACGGCCGTGACACCGGCACCACGGGCACGCAGGCTACGGTCGGCAGGCGGCGAAAAAGAAATCGGCATCAATGGCCCGGCATTCACGCGGTCTTGGTACAGCTAGCACGGTGTTCTGTATCACAATGCGACGCTGGAAAGGCCTGTGCTTAAGATGTGGAACGAGTTTGGAACAAATCGCGGCCGAATTGGCGACTCCGGCGCTGTTCAACTTCGTTCACTGCGATATATGGTTCTGCTTCCGTTGCTAACCACCAGATCGGGTGTGGCGGATGGTTTTTTTGCGCCGCTTTGCGCCCCAAAGGTTAACAAAGCGATGGATCACGATTCCCCAGGGAGTTAAGCTCAGGGCACCTGTGGATAACGGGGAGGCCGCCGCCCGCTCGTTGCCTCCACTCACTGCGTCTTCACGGTAATAGCGGCATGCGGCGTAGGGGCCGAGACAAATTCCGTCGCCTGCAAGATGCCCTTGCCGATCGGGGTCGGAATCGTGAAACGGAACGGCACTAGAACGCGCGTGCCCGCGATCGGCGCCAGCCAGACCTCGGCATCGCGCAACTCGATAAGATATTTGATCACCGGCCGATCCGGCACGAAGCCGGAGATCGGCGCGAAATACACGGCGCAGACGACCGCCGGTCCCTGATAGCCTTTTTCCGCCCTGACCATTTCGATGCGCTTGAACTCGCTGCGCAAGTCGTAACGCACGCGGCCATCGAACACCGCGACCTTGCGGCCGCAGGCTTCCGGCGAGACCGGGTCGCCGCTGCCGACGACACGGTTGAGCGTGGATGACATCGGATCGACCACGCCGCGGCGATCGGCATCGCTCACCGGGATGCGGTCCGGATGCGGCGGCAGCGGCGGCTCGGCTGAGTAGTCGGTCACGTTGCCGCCGGACAGCGCCATGCGAACGTCATCGGGCTTGCGGTTGTAATCGATGCTGGCGACATAGCTTGTCGCCACCGGTTGGCCGCCACTAAAGCTGCCCCGCGCGGCACTGGTGCCCCGCGCCGCGCTAAAGAACTTCAGGATGCCGCTGGTGCCGCCGCTGGCCGCCGCCGTGTATTGGTCTTCGGCAATATCGATCACCCAGCCGCCGCGTCCGATCGGTATGCCGGCGATGGAGGCAGTATATTCGGCCTCGAGACGCACCTGCGCCGCCGCGCTATGAACCGTCGCATCGGCCGCAAGCGCCGCTATGACAAAAACCGACGCGGCGAAGGCGGCGGCATTGCAAGGAAACCTATTCGACAGCAGCGACACCGCGACTGATTTCCCTCAAATGCCGCCGGATTGGCGGAAACTGTCAAGGCCCAAAACAGCGGAGCAGCGCCCGCAAAGCCCAGCACTAGCTTGGACCCGGGGTATTGTCTTGTGCGGGAATGCGTCGTTTCTGTGGTTTGGCGCTGCTGTTCGAGGACTGCTTGACGCTCAGGACGGCCCTTACTATAGGTCCGGCGCCAATCCCCACATCGTCGTCAATCGGCGCTGGAAGCACGGGACTATTTGAGGACTTTTAGCCATGGCTTGGCGTTGCGAATTGACCGGAAAAACGCGCCAGATCGGCAACCGGGTGAGCCACTCGAACCGCAAGACCAAGCGGCGGTTTCTGCCCAACCTGCTCAACGTCACGCTGCTGTCGGACGCGCTTGGCCGCTCGTTCCGACTTCGGATATCCGCCAATGCACTCAAAACCGTCGATCATCGCGGCGGCTTCGATGCCTTCCTGCTCAAGGCCAAGGATACCGAGCTATCGCCGCGCGTGCTCGAACTCAAACGCCAGGTCGTCAAGAAGCGCGCCGCCGCGGCATAGATCACGGCATTCCTGAATTCGAATATCGCCTGCCGGTGATCCGTCTGGAGCACTGGCGGCGCTACCTTGCGCGCAATATGCTGACGCGATCGTTGTCGTCTGAAGGGAGAGCCCATGTCCGCACCAGCCCGCAAAGTCGTGCATTCCGACATCAAGCCCGAAAATGCAGCGAAGCGCGCCGCGCATTATCTCGATGTGCCGAACATGCCGTGGGAAGCGACCAAGTTTCCCGGCATCCGCATCAAGGTGCTCTATACCGACGGCAACGGCATTACCACGGCACTGTTCAAGCTCGAACCGGGCGCGGTCGTGCCGCTGCACGAGCACACCGCGCTCGAGCAGACTTATGTGATCGAAGGTTCGCTCGAAGACCACGAGGGCAAGTGCGGACCCGGCCAGTTCGTGTGGCGGCCGGCCGGCAATCAGCACGAAGCGGTAGCGCCGAATGGCGCCGTACTGCTTGGCTTTTTCCTCAAGCCGAACCGCTTCGCCTACGGCGAGAAATTCTTTACCGAAGCCGGCGAGCGATAGACCGCACATAATGCGGCAAGCTGACCAGCGGATTGCCGAGCTTGTACAGGCGGGCCAGATTCGCGTCGGTCTGTTCCTGCCGCAATACGCGCGCGATCTCGCATCCGGCGATATTCAGGGCTAGGGACGGGATTTATCGCGCTGGAGCTTACGCGCATCCTGGCGGCGCGCCTTGGCATCGCGGCCCGTGCCATCGAATATCCGTCGCCGAAGGCAGCCATCGCCGGCTTGCAAGGCGGCACCTGCGATACGGTGTTTCTGGGCATGGAGCCATCGCGCGCCGTCGAAGTGGATTTCGCGCCGCCGATTTTTGAGTTCGACTACACCTATCTGGTGCCGGCTGGCTCGACGATACAACGTATTGCGGACGCCGATCGGGCGGGAATTCGCATCGGGCTGGTGGAAAGCCACGCCTCCGCGCTCGCGCTGCGGCGCCTCGTGACGTGTGCGGAGTTTGTCGGCGTCGAGTTGCCGGACGAAGCGGTCGATTTGATCAAGCACGACAAAGCCGATCTGCTGGCCTTCCCGCGCGACCATCTTATTATCTTTGCGGAGCAGTTGCCCGGTTCGCGCGTGCTCACGGACCGCTACGGCATCAACCGTGTGGCGATGGCGGTCCGCAAAGGCCGCGCCGGCTGGCTTTCCTTTGCCAGCGAGTTTTCGCAGGAAGCCAAGGCATCTGGTTTGGTTCGAGCGGCAATCGAACACGGCGCGCTGCGCGGCTTTGAGGTAGCGGCGCCGTAGAGCATGATCCGGAAAAAGTCTCTCCCGGACTTGATCCGGGATGGAAGCCGGTTTTCCGGAAAGTGAGCTGCCTATTTCGTCGATATCGTTTGCACCACCGGCAGCCAGGTATCCTGCTGCTTGGCAACGAATGCTTGGGTTTCTTCCGGCGTCATAGGGTGCGTGTAGCTGCCGGTCGCGGCGAGCTTCTTCTTGACGTCCGGGCCGCTGACGACTTTGGCGGTGTCCGCGCTCGCCTTGGCGATGATCGGCGCGGGCGTCCCTAATGGCGCCGCGAGAATGAGCCAGCCGGACGCAGCGAAACCTGGGATCGTTTCTGCCACGGTCGGCAGATCGGGGAATTCAGGAAGGCGCTGCGGCGACGCGACCGCAATCAGCTTGACCTGTCCGGCGTTCACGGCCCCGATGATGCCCGGATAACCCTCGATCATCATGGTGACGCGCCCAGTCGCAACGTCGCTGAGCGCGGCGGACGGACCGCCGGTGTACGGCACCGGCACAAGCTTGATGTCCGCCTTCTGTTGCAGCAAGAGCCCGGTCAAGTGTGTCATCCGGCCAACACCCGAAACAGCGATCGAAATCGTTCCCGGCGCTTTTTTGGCGCGATCGATCAGTTGCGGCAGGCTCGCAATACCGCTTGCCGGATCGACAGAGATGAACATTGGCTGGTCGGCAATAAATCCGATGCCGAGAAAATCGCGCGGCAGCTTGACCGGCAGGTTGGGCGCCACCGTCGGCAATGCCAGAAAGGTGGAGAGCGCCGGCGAATACAGCGTATAGCCGTCGTTGGCGGCGTCGCTCGCCGCGCGCGCGGCAATGCTGCCGTTGGCGCCCGGATGATTGACCACCACTGCGTTCTGGCCCCAGATTTTGCCCAGCCCGTCGGCAACGACGCGCATGGCGACATCGGGGCTGGAGCCGGCGCCCGCATCGGAAATGATCGTCACCGGCTTGTCGGGATAATTCCCGGCCTGCGCCTGCGCGGCCGAAGCCGCCACCAGCGTCGTGAGGCCGAATGTGACAAGTCGCAAACCATGCCGAACATGCTTCATCGCGCCGAACTCCCCCACTTGTAATCTTATCTTATCTGATCTTGTACGTCAGGCGTCCAAGCGACGGCGCCGCCGCGCCGGACGCGGCGCGCGCTCTTCTGGCGCGTGCTCTTCGAATAATTCGGCGAGCTTTTCGGTCATGACGCCGCCAAGCTCCTCGGCGTCGACGAGGGTCACGGCGCGACGGTAGTAGCGCGTGACGTCGTGGCCGATGCCGATTGCGATCAGCTCGACCGGCGAGCGCGTCTCGATATCCTCGATGATCCAGCGCAGGTGGCGCTCGAGATAATTGCCGGGATTGACCGAAAGCGTCGAGTTGTCGACCGGCGCGCCATCGGAAATCATCATCAGGATCTTCCGCGTCTCGGTGCGGGCGAGCAGGCGCTTGTGCGCCCAATCGAGCGCCTCGCCGTCGATATTCTCCTTGAGCAGGCCCTCGCGCATCATCAGGCCCAAATTCTTGCGCGCGCGCCGCCATGGGGCGTCGGCCGACTTGTAAATGATGTGACGCAGGTCGTTGAGCCGCCCGGGATTAGCCGGTTTGCCCGAGGCAAGCCAGGACTCGCGCGATTGGCCGCCTTTCCAGGCCCGCGTGGTAAAGCCCAAAATCTCGACCTTGACGCCGCAGCGCTCCAGCGTGCGCGCCAGAATGTCGGCGCAGGTCGCCGCCACCGTGATCGGACGGCCACGCATCGAACCGGAATTGTCCAACAGCAGCGTCACCACCGTATCGCGGAAATTGGTGTCCTTTTCGCGCTTGAACGACAACGAGTGCATCGGATCGACGATGACGCGCGACAGCCGAGCCGGATCGAGCAAGCCTTCTTCGAGATCGAACTCCCAGGCGCGGTTCTGCTGCGCCAGCAACAGGCGCTGGAGTTTGTTGGCCAGGCGCGCGACCACGCCTTGCAGGTGCGATAGCTGCTTGTCGAGATAGCCGCGCAGCCGTTCCAGCTCTTCCGGTTCGCACAAGTCTTCAGCGCCAATCACTTCGTCGAACTTGCTGGTGTAGGGCTTGTAGTCCGGCCCGCGCGGTTCGTTGCGCTGATTGCGCGGCCGCCAAGGCTCCGCCGCGGTCTCGCTGTCGCCCATCTCGGCGTCGTCGGCCATTTCGGCGGCAGGCGCGTCGACGGCTTCGGAAGACGAATCCGGCAGTTCGTCGGCGGAGGCTTCGGCCTCCGCGCTCATGCGTTCGCTGTCGGCGGAGTCGGAGGCATCGCCATCCTGGCCCTGCTCGTCCTTCTGGTTCTCCTCGTCGCCGTCTTCGCCTTCTTCCTCGTCGGACTCGCTGGAGCGATCCTCGCCCATGTCGAGACTGTCGAGCAGATCGTGCACGACGTCGCCGAAGCGGCGCTGGTCGTTGAGCACGCGTTCGAGCCGGTCGAGACTCTTGCCGGCGCGTTCCTCGATCAGCGGACGCCACAGCTCGACCAGCTTGCGTGCGGTCGGCGGCGGCACCTCGCCGGTGAGTCGCTCGCGTACCAGCATGGCGAGTGCGTCCTCGATCGGCGCGTCGGCGCGGTCGGTGATCTCGTCGAATTTGCCGCGGTGGAAGCGATCATCGAGCATGGCGGCGAGATTCTTGGCGACGCCGCCCATGCGGCGCGAACCGATGGCCTCGACGCGGGCCTGTTCGACCGCTTCGAACACGGCGCGGGCTTGGGTGCCGCCGGGCACCAGCTTGCGATGCACCGCGGGGTCGTGACAGGCGAGCCGCAGCGCGATGGAATTGGCGTGACCGCGCACGATGGCCGCTTCGCGTTCGTTCAACCGTCGCGGCGGCTCCGGCAATCGCGCCTTGTTGGCGGCGATGCCCGGCCGTTCGGCGGCGAACGAAACTTCGAGGTCGCCCTTGCCGGCGATCGCGCGCATGCAGACGCCGACCGCGCGTTTGAACGGCTCGGTCGGCGCCTCCTTGGCGGTGCTCTTCGGCTTGATGTTCGAGGACACGGCGGCTTAAGCCTTCAGCTCAGCGCGACATTGACCGCCGATTCCGGCAGCTCCTGTCCGAAGCAGCGCTGATAGAACTCGGCGACCAACGGCCGCTCCAGTTCGTCGCATTTGTTGACGAAGGTCAGCCGGAACGCGAAGCCGATGTCGCCGAAGATTTCGGCGTTCTCCGCCCAGGTGATCACCGTACGCGGGCTCATGACGGTGGAGATGTCGCCGTTCATGAACGCGTTGCGCGTCAGGTCGGCGACGCGGACCATTTTGCCGACGATGTCACGGCCCTCGGCGTTGCGGTAGTGCTTCGCCTTGGCGAGCACGATTTCGACCTCGTTGTCGTGCGGTAGGTAATTCAGCGTGGTGACGATCGACCAGCGGTCCATCTGGCCCTGGTTGATCTGCTGGGTACCGTGATAGAGGCCGGACGTGTCGCCCAAGCCGACCGTATTGGCGGTGGCGAACAGGCGGAAACACGGATGCGGCTTGATCACCTTGTTCTGGTCGAGCAGCGTCAGCCGACCGGACGATTCCAGGACGCGTTGAATCACGAACATCACGTCGGGACGACCGGCATCGTACTCGTCGAAGCATAACGCGACGTTGTTTTGTAGCGCCCACGGCAGAATGCCGTCGCGGAACTCGGTCACCTGCATACCCTCGCGGATCACGATGGCATCCTTGCCGATCAGATCGACGCGGCTGATGTGGCTGTCGAGATTGACGCGCACGCAGGGCCAATTAAGCCGTGCCGCTACTTGCTCGATGTGGGTCGATTTGCCGGTGCCGTGATAGCCGGTCACGATGACACGGCGGTTCCGGGCGAATCCGGCCAGGATGGCGAGCGTGGTCGGTTTGTCGAACCGATAGTCGGTATCGACCTCCGGCACGTACTCGTCCGGCTCGGAATAGGCCGGCACTTCCAAATCGCTGTCGATTCCGAACAATTGCCGGATCGAGACTTTCATGTCCGGCAAGCCGGATTCTGTAGCAGTTGCGGTACTCATTGCTCCTCCGTGACCCCGGAAATGTCCGAAACGCGAGGCGATTCGGCGGGCACCGGCGGTCGGATATATCGACAGGTTTAGCAGAAACGCCCAAGGCCGCGAAAGGCACACCCCCTCCCTTATCCTCCCCCGTATGCGGGGGAGGATAAGGGAAGGGAAGTCAGCAGAATCCGGCCGACTTCAGGTAATTGTAGGCCTGGATGATCTCCCGCAGCTGATCTTCGAAACTGCGGTCGCCGCCATTGGCGTCGGGGTGATGGCGTTTCACCAAGACCTTGAACTTAGCCTTAATATCGGCGCGCTTGGCGTCGACCTCAAGCCCGAGCGTCTCGAGCGCGCGACGCTGCGCATTGAGAATCTTGCGGGCCTCCGGCGCTGGGCGCGCATGACCGGCACCAGGGCCGCCGCCCTCGCCAAATAGCGAGAACGGGTCCTCGGCCTCCCATCCGGTACCGCGGATTCCCCTCCGACTGCGCTTGGCTGCAGGTTTGCCGCCGATCGAGCCCAGTTTCCAGGTCGGGCGATGGCCGGTCAGGTCGTCCTTTTGATATTTCGCGACCGCGTCGTCGCTCATGCCGGCGAAGAAATTGTACGAATTGTTGTATTCGCGAACGTGATTGAGACAGAATTGCCAATATTCGGTGGAGCGCTCCCGGCCCTTCGGCGCGCGATGGGTCGCCGGCGATTTGCAGCGCGGCCACTCGCAAGGCGGCAGTTCCGCGCGCAAGCGGCGGTCTTGATCGGGCTTGACCCTGATCCGATCAAACAGCGGCGAATTCGTTTTCATGATCATGATTATGCGGTTGGGTCGATGAAAGCTTCAAGTCTTGACAGACTGCAAATGCGCGCGGCGCCATTGACGTCAACACGTTACGCCCGCTAATTCAGCCGAATATGGCAATGCAAGATATTATCACGACAAAGTTGACTGCGGCTTTCGCACCCGAAAGCCTGCATGTGGAAGATGAGTCCCATTTGCATGCAGGCCATGCCGGCCACCGCCCCGGCGGCGAAAGCCACTTCCGACTCTATATCGTATCGGAAGCCTTTCGCGGAAAGACCCGGATCGAGCGCCATCGCATGATCAACGCGGCGCTTTCGAGCGAACTCAAAGAGCGCGTGCATGCGCTCGCCATTCATGCGCAAGCGCCGGGGGAAAACCAGTAGCCCGGATTGCGCCTCACGCCATCCAGGAACGATCGATCCGCTTGAACACCGACCGCTCCGCTCTCTAAGATCGTGAGTACGGCCCGTAGCCCGGGCGGTAACTCTTGTCGTCGAGGAACTGGCTCATGCCCTTGGAGCGGCCGCCCTCCTTGTCCTGGAAGCGCATCTCCTGGCTCTTGGCTTGGAGATAATCGCCGGCCTGCTCGTGGGGCACCGCGCGCACGTTCTTCACCGCGATCTTGGTCGCCCTGAGCACTTCCGGGTTGAGCTTCATCAGACGCTGCGCCAGCGCGATCGTCTCCTCGCGCAATTTGTCGCGCGGCACCGCCTTGTTGATGAGCCGGATTTTCTCGGCGTGCTTGCCATCGAAGGTTTCGCCGGTCATGGCCAGCCAGACTGCGTCGCGCATACCGAGGCAATCGGTCAGGGCTTTGCTGACAAAGCCGCCGGGCAGGATGCCCCAGTTGACTTCGGACAGGCCGAATTTTGCGTCCTCGGCGGCGATGGCGAAATCGCAGGCAATGAGCTGGGTGAAGCCGCCGCCGAAGCAGAAGCCGTTGACCATGGCGATGGTCGGCTTCGGGTAGGTGAATAGCTTCTGCCAGCGCCAATAGTGGCTAGCCCACGAAGCGCGCGCACGCTCGGCCGGCTTGTTGTCGAGCTCGCGGAAATAAAGCTTCAGATCCTGCCCGGCGCACCACGCCTCGCCGGCGCCGGTGAGCACCAAAACCTTGGTAGCCGCGTCGGCTTCGAGTTCGTTGAGCACATCGGCCATGTCGAAGTGCAGTTGCGGACTCATGGCATTGCGCTTTTCCGGCCGGTTCAGGATGACCCAGGTCAAGCCCGCATTCGCGCCAGTGTCGCGCTCGATTTTGACAGTTTCGTATGTGCCATTCGCCATGATTTGTGCTCCCCCGTTCGGTGGTGTTTGATTGAAACGCTAGCTTGCCCTCGCCGCCATCTTGCGCACCAGCGGCGCGACGCGCAATGCAGTGATGCGGTTTCTCGTCTTGCGCAAGACGTGAAAGCGGAAACCGTGAAAGGTGAAGCTCTGTCCCGGCTCCGGGATCGAGCGCGATTCGTGGATGACGACGCCGGCAATCGTCGTCGCCTCGCCGTCGGGGATGTTCCAGTCCATTGCCCGGTTGAGGTCGCGCACCGGCACCGCGCCGTCGACATTGACCGAGCCGTCCGGCAGCGGCCGCACACCCGGCACGGCGATGTCGTGCTCGTCGGTGATGTCGCCGACGATTTCCTCGACGATATCCTCCAGCGTCACCAGGCCCTCGAGCTCGCCGTACTCGTCGACCACCAGCGCGAACGGCGTCTTGCGGTGGCGGAAGGCCTTGAGCTGTGCGGCAAGCGGCGTGGTGTCCGGCACAAACCACGGAGGCTTCGCCAGCGCGTTGATGTCGAGCTTGACGGCGTCGCCTTCGGCTGCGTGCAGGGCACGCCAAACTTCCTTGGCATTGAGCACGCCGATGACGTTGTCGGGCGAGCCGCGCCACAACGGCAGCCGCGTCACGCCGGCGGCCAGTACGGCGTCGATCAACTCGTCCGGCGGCTCATCGGCATCGAGCATCACCATTTTGGTGCGATGGATCATCACGTCGGAAATCGTCAGTTCGCCCAAATCGAGCAAGCCGCCCATCATGTCGCGGTCGCTCTTTTCCACCACGCCGGCGCGGTGCATAAGATCGACGGCGCCGCGCAATTCCTCGCGGGGCGACAGGATCGACTGAATCTTGCCGGTCGGCATACCGAGCGCGCGCAACATCAGACGCACCAGCCACTCGACGGCGCGCAGGATCGGCGAGAATAAACGCACTGTGCTCTCGACCGGCTTCGCAACCAAAAGCGCCATACGGTCCGGCGCATTGAAGGCCGCCGTCTTCGGCAACACTTCGGCAAACACGAAGATGAGAACCGTCATCACCAGCGTGGCGTAGACGATGCCGGTCTTGCCGAAGACTTCCAGCAACACTCCCGTAGCAAGGGACGAGGCGGCGATATTGGTGACATTGTTGCCGAACAGGATCGCGCCGAGCAGCCGCTCACGCGTCGCCATCAGGCGGTTGACGATGCCGGCGTCACGGTTGCCCTGCTTTTCCAGGCGCAGCATGGCGGCGCGCGACGATGCCGTCAGCGCCGTTTCACTGGCGGAATAGAAAGCCGACAGCAGCAGGCAAATGGCGATTGCCGCGACGGTCAGCCAATCGATCTCGGTCATCGCTCCGCAAGCTTCTCACTAAGGAACACACGCACTTCGCGCGCATCGACACCGGTCTCGATGAAGGCCTGGCCGATGCCGCGCACCAGGATGAATGTAAGCATCCCGCGCTTCACTTTCTTGTCCTGCCCGATCAAGTTCATGAGTTGGTCAACGGAGAGTTGCGGGCCCGGAATGTCCTTGAGTCGGGTCGGCAGGCCGACTGCGGCCAAATGAGCGATGGCGCGCTTGGCTTCGGCCATCGGCAGCAGGCCTTGCCGTCGCGCCGAAAACTCGAACGCCAGCGCCATGCCGGCGGCGATTGCTTCACCGTGAAGGAGCCGGTCGGAAAAGCCGCACGCTGCCTCCAGCGCGTGGCCGAACGTGTGGCCGAGGTTGAGCAGCGCGCGATCGCCGGTTTCACGCTCGTCGCGGGCGACGATCGCCGCTTTGGCGCGGCAGCTCACGGCGATGGCGTGTTCGCGCGCGGAACCGCCAGTGAACACTTCGCGCCAGTTCGACTCGAGCCAGGCGAAGAATCCGGCATCGCCGAGCAAGCCGTATTTGGCGACCTCGGCATAGCCCGAGCGGAATTCGCGCTCCGGCAGCGTGTCCAGCAGCGCGGTATCGACGAGGACCAGGATCGGCTGATGAAACGCGCCGATCAGATTCTTGCCATGCGCGGAATCGATCGCGGTCTTGCCGCCGACCGAGGAATCCACGTCGGCGAGCAGCGTGGTCGGCACCTGAACGTAATCGAGTCCGCGCCGCAGCACCGACGCCACGAAACCGGCGAGATCGCCGATCACGCCGCCGCCGAGCGCGACAATAAGATCGCCCCGTTCGATGCGTGCGGCGATGACAGCTTCGCAGACTTGCTCGAAGACGCGATAGCTTTTCGAACTTTCTCCGGGCGCCACAATACTGCCGTTCATCGCCACGTTAGCTTGATCGAGCGAGGCTTTGACGGCGCCGATATAATGACGCGCCACGTGCTCGTCGGTGATCACATACGCCTTGGCGCCGGGACGGAGCGCCGCGATGCGGGCGCCCAGCGAAGTAAGCAGGCCACGGCTGATGACAATGTCATAGCTGCGCGCATCGAGTGCGACGCGAACGGTCGTCGGGTCGGTGCGGACCGGCACAGTCATCCTCCGCTCCTTTGCGGCGCTGCGGACGACTGCAGAAACTCCCCGAGCGCCAGCATAATTTCTGTGACGATCGCCTCGTGCGGCACCTCGCGCGACTGCACCGTAAGATCGGACAACGCATAAAACGGCTCGCGCTCGGCCAAAAGCTCGCGCAACCGCGCCGCCGGATCCGCGGTCTGCAGCATCGGCCGGTCGTTTTTGCGCTTGCTGATCCGCCGCATCAGCACGTCCAATTCACCACTAAGCCAAATGGAGACGCCCTTGGCCTTGATCGCCGCGCGGGTTTCCGCGTTCATCACCGCGCCGCCGCCGGTCGCCAGCACCTTCGGGCCGCCGTCGAGCAATCGGGCGATGACGCGTGCTTCGCCGCTGCGGAAATCGGCCTCGCCGTGACGGCCGAAAATATCGGCGATGCTCATGCCGGCGGCCTTTTCGATTTCGGTATCGGCATCGACGAACGGCACTTCGAGGCGAGCGGCAAGGCGGCGGCCGATCGACGACTTGCCGGCTCCCATCATGCCGACCAGCACGATCGAACGCGGCCCCAACCGGGGCAGGACCGCGGCGGCGGAGGCCTGCCCGGCCGGGCCATTTTGTAAAGTAATATCAGTCATTTACGTTCACGTCCGCGACCGGTCACCAGGTGACTTGCAAGCTTTCAGCGAACATGATCGTACTCGGTCCGGTTCGCCGGCACCAATGGGATGAGCGCGAGCAACAAAAATGCCGAGCCTGCTCCGCTTGCTCACAGTTATCGCGATAGTCGCCGCCACCATTTACGGCGGTCTATATGCGCTGGCGCATTTCGTGCAACCCAAGCCGCGCGAGATCAGCGTGTCGATCCCGCCCGATAAGTTCTTCAAGAACCACTGAGGGTGCCGGGCATGATCCGCCGAACAGCGCGAGCAAAGTCCCCGGCGCAACGCTCCGGCGAGCGGTTGATCGCACTCTATCTCGACATGCTGGCGGCCGAGCGGGGCGCCGGAGCCAATACGCTCGCCGCTTACGGCCGTGACCTCGCCGATTTCTCCACGTACCTGTCGGCGGCGCGGCGCACTGTCGCGAACGCCACAACCGAAGACTTGCGCGCCTATCTCGCCGATCTGGCGCGGCGTGGCATGACGCCCGCAACGGTGGCGCGGCGGCTGTCCGCGATCCGGCAGCTTTACCGCTTCCTGTATGCGGAGAGGCAACGTAAGGACGATCCCGCCGCGGTGCTCGAAGGACCGAAGCGGGCGCGCGCGTTGCCGAAAATACTGACGCTTGCCGAGGTCGATCGTCTGTTGCGCACGGCCACGGCTTACAATCCGGCGGCGACGGCGCCGATGCAATTGCGGGCGGCGCGGCTCGCCTGTCTGGTCGAAATGCTCTACGCCACGGGCTTGCGCGTCTCCGAACTCGTCGCCTTGCCGATATCGGCCGCGCGAGCGGACGCCCGCGTCATTGTCGTGCGCGGCAAAGGCAACAAGGAACGCCTTGTGCCGCTCAACGATGCGGCCAAGCGCGCGACAGCAAACTACCTCGCGCTCCTGACGAAATCCGGAACCGAGGCCAAATCGAAATGGCTGTTCCCGTCATTCGGAGAAACCGGGCACCTGACCCGCCAGCACCTGGCGCGAGAAATGAAAACATTGGCCGTTGCGACGGGACTGCGCGCAGCGCAAGTCAGTCCGCATGTGCTGCGCCATGCTTTCGCCAGCCATCTGTTGCACAATGGCGCCGACTTGCGCGTGGTGCAGACACTGTTGGGCCACGCCGACATCTCGACGACGCAAATTTATACCCACGTGCTTGAAGAGCGGCTGAAAAGCCTGGTTCGCGATTTGCACCCGCTGGGGCAGGAATAATAGGTTGGTTGCGTAATGCGCTCCTATCTCGATTTCGAGAAGCCAGTGGCCGAACTCGAGGCCAAGGTCGAGGAGCTGCGTGCGCTGCAAAGCGGCGGTGACGCCATCGCCATCAATGAGGAAATCGGCCGCATCGAGGTTAAGGCGGCGCAGGCGCTCAAGGAACTCTACGGTGGCTTAACGCCATGGCAGAAGACGCAAGTGGCGCGGCATCCGCAGCGGCCGCATTGCCTCGATTACGTGGGCGCCTTGATTTCCGATTTCGTGCCGCTTGCCGGCGACCGCAAGCACAGTGAGGACGAGGCCATCGTCGGTGGTTTCGGCCGGTTCCGCGGCGAAAGCATCTGCGTCATCGGCCAGGAGAAAGGCTCCGATACCGAAGGCCGGCTCAAGCACAATTTCGGCATGGCGCGGCCCGAAGGCTACCGCAAGGCGGTCCGGCTGATGGGAATGGCCGATCACTTCGGCGTCCCGGTGCTGGCGTTGATCGACACGCCGGGCGCGTATCCCGGCATCGGCGCCGAGGAGCGCGGGCAGGCCGAAGCTATCGCGCGCTCGACCGAAGCGTGCATCGCCATGGGTGTCGCCAATGTCGCCGTGATCATCGGCGAAGGCGGTTCCGGCGGCGCCATCGCGCTCGCGACCGCCAACCGCGTGATCATGCTGGAACACGCGATCTACAGCGTGATTTCGCCGGAAGGCGCCGCGTCGATATTGTGGCGCGACACCGCGAAGGCGCAGGAGGCTGCGTCGAACATGAAAATCACCGCGCAGGACCTGGAGCGGTTCGGCATCGTCGACGCCATCGTTCCCGAGCCGAGCGGCGGCGCCCATCGCGATCCGGCCGCGGCGATCGCAGCGACCGGCCAGGCGATCAGTAACGCGCTCGGCGAGTTGCGCGGGCTCGATCGCGCGACCATCGCACGGCTGCGGCAGGAGAAATTTTTGGCAATCGGGCGGACGTTGGGCTGACCGGAGTGCGCCACCGCCGCCACAATCCTGCCGCGATTTCCCCACCGTCGGATGAACTGCCGCTTTAGGGTGGCTAGAGCCTTGGATTCACCCGTCAAATTCGTCGAAATATTTACCATTCATTCAGCACCGTCATGGTCATGCTTATGCTGGCGTTCGGCTGCCTTGCGAAAACCACCTCTTCGGGCTATCGATTACGTCGTGATGGCAAGGGGATCGTCCATCGTTCGGGGAGCATCGAATTGATCCGCGCCAGCCTCGTCCGCGCGCTTTTGGCGCCGGCGGCTCTCGCCGCTGCGTTGGCACTCGCCGGGTGCTACGCCGACGACGGCTATCAAATCCCCACTCGCGCGATGAAGGAAGTGTCGCCGGAGATGACGACGCTGCTCCAGCAAAAAAATATGCCGAAGGATTCCCCGATCCTGGTGCGCGTGTTCAAGGAAGAGTCCGAGCTCGAAGTCTGGAAACAGGACACCAGCGGACGCTACGAATTGCTCAGGGTCTATCCGATCTGCCGCTGGTCGGGCGGTCTCGGGCCGAAGGTCAAGGAAGGCGATCGTCAGGCTCCGGAAGGCTTTTACGCGATCACGCCTGGCCTGATGAATCCGAATTCCAACTACTATCTCGCGATCAATATCGGTTTCCCCAACGCCTTCGACAGGGCGAACGGCTACACCGGCAATTTCCTGATGATCCACGGCGATTGTTCGTCGCGCGGCTGTTACGCGATGACCGACGAGCAGATCGGCGAGATCTATTCGTTGGCGCGTGAATCGTTTCTCGGCGGCCAGAAGGAATTCCAGATCCAGGCCTACCCGTTCCGCATGACGCCGGCGAACCTGGCGCGTCATCGCAACAGCCCGAACATGGCGTTCTGGAAAATGCTCAAGGTCGGCGACGATCATTTCCTGGTCTCGCATATGGAGCCCAAGGTCGACGTTTGTGAAAAGCACTACGTATTCGACGCAAAACCGCTTGAGAATTCCACCCAGCCGTTGACCTTTACGCCGTCCGGGCGCTGCCCGGCTTACCAGACCAATGCCCAGATTGCCGACGCGGCAAACGACAAGCAGCGCAATGACGATTATCAGCTCGCGCAATTGGTCGCCCGCGACGTGCCCACCGCGCCGTTGACGACCGACACCGACGGCGGCATGAATCGCGTGTTCGCCTCTAAGCTGGAAAATCCGACCTATACATATGATGACGCAGGTCATCTGCACGTGCCGCCATTGCAGCCGGGCCGCTTGCCGCCGCAGATTTCGGAGCCGCCGACCGCCGTTGCGACCACCGCACCGTCCGGCGGCGGCAGTTCGGGCCGCGGCTTCTTTGCCAGCCTGTTCGGCTCGAAGGGCAGTGCCGCGTCGAGCCAGGTGGCGTCGACCGATTCTGGCGCCACTGCCCCCGACAATCAATCCGACGCTCAGCAGACGGCCACGGTCGCTGCTCCGGCGAAGCCGAAGGCGATCGCCCGCAGTGAGCCTGCCGCCGCGCGGGCGAAGCCGAACGCCGACTCCCACAAAGGCGAAAGTGACGAAGCCGACGCGTCGAAAACTACGCCTGCGCCGGCACCCGCACCGGCGCTTGCACTGCAAAAGCAGGCCAACATCGCCGCACCGCCGTCCAGCAATAGCAGTATGCTCAGAGGCGCCCAGCCCGTCGTGCCGGCCGGCTCGTTCGACACCCGCTGGGGCGGATTTCAGTAATCGGTCCGTCAGGGATCAGGCGTCAGAAACGCTTTGATCCCCTGCTGACCGACGTCTGGTCCCCGCTACGCGTATCGCCCGTGGCAATGCTTGAATTTCTTGCCTGAGCCGCACGGACACACTTCGTTGCGGCCGACCTTGCCCCAACTCGTCGGGTCGTTCGGATTGCGCGCCGGCGCTTGCAGCGGCCGCGCCGCCGCCATACCGGTTGCCGGACCGATCCCGTGGCGCGCCAAGGTATCGGCCCCCGCCATCGCCAGCGCCATCTCGTCCTCGCCGGTCGTCGGATTGGTTTTGTGCGCCTGCATCGCGGGCAGTGGCGCCGGCTGTTGCGGCGGTGGCGTCGCCTGGATCTCGACGCGCATCAGTTGCGCGGTGACCGCTTCGCGCAAGCTCTGGCTCATCGCTTCGAAAAGATTGAAGGCTTCGGCCTTGTACTCGTTGAGCGGATCGCGCTGACCGTAGCCGCGCAGCCCGATCACCTGGCGCAGATGATCGAGCATGACCAGATGCTCCCGCCAGAGGTGGTCGAGCGTCTGCAGCAGGATGGACTTCTCGACATAGCGCAGCACGTCAGCGCCCCATTGCGCGACCTTCGCCGCCATGTGCTCGTCGGCCCGCCGCTCGACCCGGCTGAAAATTTCCTCGTCGGCGATGCCTTCTTCCTTGGCCCATGCGTCTACCGGCAGGTCGAGGTTGAGGACACGCTTGAGCTCTTCCTTCAGTCCCGGCGTATCCCACTGCTCCGGATAGGCGTGTTCCGGCACGTGCTTGGCGACCAGATCGTCGAGCACGTTGTGACGCATGTCGGCGACGACTTCCACCACCACCTTGTCGTCCATCCATTCGACGCGCTGATCGAAGATCACCTTGCGCTGATCGTTCATCACGTTGTCGAATTTCAGGATGTTCTTGCGGATGTCGAAGTTGCGCGCCTCGACCTTCTGCTGCGCCTTTTCCAGCGCCTTGTTGATCCACGGATGGATGATCGCCTCGTTCTCCTTCAGCCCGAGCTTCTGCAACATGCCGTCGAGCTTGTCGGTGCCGAAGATGCGCATCAGGTCGTCTTCGAGCGACAGGAAGAACTTCGAGTGACCGGGGTCGCCCTGGCGTCCGGAACGGCCGCGCAACTGGTTGTCGATGCGCCGGCTCTCATGCCGTTCGGTGCCGAGCACATAGAGCCCGCCGGCGGCGAGCGCCTTTTCCTTGAGCCGCGCGACCTGGGCGCGAATCTCGTCGGCGCGCGGGCTTTTCTCGCGCTCGCGCGGATCCTCGATATCGGTCACTTCCTGGCGGATGCGCATGTCGGCGCTGCCGCCGAGCTGAATGTCGGTACCGCGGCCCGCCATGTTGGTCGCGATCGTGATCGCGCCCGGAACGCCGGCCTGAGAGATGATGTAGGCTTCCTGCTCGTGATAGCGGGCGTTGAGGATGGCAAACACCTTGGCCTTGGTGGCGCCCTCGTCGCCCGAATAAAGCGCCGCAAACGCGTTCGGGTCTGAGAAGTCGTGCTGTTCCCAGCCCTGCTGACGCAGCATTTCGGCGAGCTGCTCGGATTTCTCGATCGAGGTCGTACCGACCAGGACCGGTTGGCCGCGCTTCTTGCAATCGTCGATCAGCGCGATGACCGCGCGGTATTTCTCCAAGCCAGTACGGTAGACCTCGTCATCGTCGTCGATGCGGACCATCGGCATGTTGGTGGGGATTTCGAGGACCTCGAGATCGTAGATGTCCTGGAATTCGTCGGCTTCGGTTGACGCCGTGCCGGTCATGCCACCGAGTTTCTCGTACATGCGGAAATAGTTCTGGAAGGTGATCGAAGCCAGCGTCTGGTTCTCCGGCTGGATCGGCTGATGCTCCTTGGCCTCGAGCGCCTGGTGCAGGCCCTCCGAATAGCGCCGGCCCGGCATCATGCGGCCGGTAAATTCGTCGATGATGACGACCTCGCCGTTGCGCACGATGTAGTCCTTGTCGCGCTGGAACAGCTTGTGGGCGCGCAGCGCCTGATTGACGTGATGAACGACGGAGACGTTCTCGACGTCATAGAGCGAGTTGGACTTCAATACACCGGAATCGCGCAGCGCCACTTCCATCTTCTCCATGCCGACTTCGGTGAGATTGACGGTGCGCTGTTTTTCGTCGAGCTCGAAATCTTCCTTGGCGAGCTTGGGAATATAGGTGTCGATCGTGTTGTAGAATTCCGAGCGGTCGTCGAGCGGGCCCGAGATGATCAGCGGCGTGCGCGCCTCGTCGATCAGGATGGAGTTGACTTCGTCGACGATGGCGTAGGTATGCCCGCGCTGCGCCATGTCCTCGAGCCGGTACTTCATGTTGTCGCGCAGATAATCGAAGCCGAGCTCGTTGTTGGTGCCGTAGGTGACGTCGCTGTCGTATTCCTTCTTGCGCTGCTCGTCGTCGAGGCCGTGCACGATGATGCCGACGGTCAAGCCGAGGAACTTATAGACCTGCCCCATCCATTCAGCGTCGCGTTTGGCGAGATAGTCGTTGACGGTGACGACATGGACGCCGCGGCCGGCGAGCGCGTTGAGATAGACCGGCAGTGTCGCGACCAGCGTCTTGCCTTCGCCGGTTTTCATCTCGGCGATGCGGCCTTCATGCAGCACCATGCCGCCGATGAGCTGGACGTCGAAATGGCGCTGGCCGAGCGTGCGCTTGGCGGCCTCGCGCACGGTGGCGAATGCCGGCGCCAGAATATCGTCGAGGGTTGCGCCTTCGGCGAGCTGCTTCTTGAATTCGTCTGTCCGCGCCCGCAGCGCCTCGTCGGAAAGCTTTGCAAGCTCGGGCTCCAGCGCGTTGATCTCATCAACGCGCGGCCGATAGGCACGGATACGGCGATCGTTCGAGGAGCCGAACAGCTTGCGGGCGACCGCGCCGATCATCGCATCATCCTTTTAACCGCCGGAGCGCCACGAGCTTCAGCCCTCCCCCTTGGGACCAGGTCCAACCAGCGGAAAGTGCTGAGTTATTGCGGCTTCGGCGAGGCGGCATGGAGCCCAGATTCTAGCCGAGAGATAGGAGGGGGTGGATTTGTTGTCAATGCGAGCGGCAACTTCACGGGTTCGTTAGGCCGCGCCCGCAATCTGCCATTGCCAATCGCGGACGATTCGGCGAGTGTCCGCGTCAAACCGCGCCAGTTACAGGCGCCTTTTTTCATTTGCCCGAAGGATCGAGTTCCATGGCCTCCTATCGTCCGCTCGTCTGCCGTTTGCTGGGTGCGTTTGCCGTGGCGGCGCTCGTCTGCGCTCCGCTCGCCGCCGCCCGCGCGCAGGATGACAATCCGGTCGTCGCCCGCGCCAATGGCGTCGACATCCACCTGAGCGACCTTGCCTTCGCCGAGGAGGAGATCGGCAGCAACATGCCGCAGATGCCGCCGGACCAGAAGCGCGATTATCTGATCACATATCTCACTGACGTCATTATCGTGTCGCAGGCCGCCGAGAAGCAAAAGCTCAACGAGCGCGACGACGTCCGCAGCCGGCTCACTTTCGATCACAACCGGGTGCTGATGGAAGCGATGTTGCAGGGCGCCGGCAAAGCGGCACTCACCGACGACGCCCTGCACAAAGTTTACGACGAGGCGGTCAAGCAGATGGGCAACGAGGAGGAGGTGCACGCGCGCCATATTCTCGTCCCCACCGAGGACGAGGCCAAGGCGATCGAGGCTGAACTGAAGAAGGGCACCGATTTCGCCACGCTGGCGAAGGAAAAATCGAAGGACCCGGGCGCGGCCGATGGCGGCGACCTCGGCTATTTCACCAAGGATCAGATGGTGCCGGAATTTTCCGAGGCCGCGTTCAAGCTCGACAAGGGACAAATTTCCGATCCGGTGCACACACAATTCGGCTGGCACGTCATCAAGGTCGAGGATAAGCGCACCAAACCGACGCCGACCTTCGATCAGGTCAAGGCCCAGCTCACGAACTACGTCGAGCATCGCGCCCAGGCCGAGATGGTCGACACCCTGCGCAAGACCGCCACTATCGAGCGCCTCGACAAGTCGCCGGCGCTGGCGCCGATCGACCCGTCGGCACTCAATCCGGCCGCACCGGCAAAGAAGTAATAATTTTGTTTCTTTGCTGCCGTGCATTCTCGTGACGTGCTCTTCATCCCACCCCGCGATTGCAGGGCGGATAATTTTTGCCGTCATTGCGAGCGGCAGCGAAAGCAATCCAGCGCTCAATGCAAGCGGCCCCTGGATTGCTTCGTCGCTAGCGCTCCTCGCAATGACGCAGAGGTCCCCGTTCTCGCGATGCGACTGCATCCGAGTGGTGGTCACGCCAGCAATGAGAAGCCACGAAACTTCTGCTCTCCACACCGATCTTCGTCAGAAGGCACAGGCGGTGGGGCCGGCGCCGTCACGATCAATGCTTCAAGCCACGAATGTAAGCGTAAGAAGAAAAAGGAAAGCGGAACGCCGGAAGACGCTGATCCGTATCCTCCGTGCCCCCACCTACATCCTCCCCCGCTTGCGGGGGAGGACAGAGGAGGGGGCGCGGCTCGCGCCTTGCAAGGCGCGCTCGCCCATCGGCGTTCCACCGCGGCTCTCGCCAAAGGGAGTCATCGTCCCTAAGGCTCAGCTTCAGGCCAGGCTTCCGGGGACGTGGTCTGAACGGGCGTTACCCGCCTTCGCCTGTCCCAGTCCAGCGAGCACCTCGCGCCCCGGTCATAATGCCGGGAGACTGATGCCCAAGCCGCCCGGGAGTGGGAGTGACGAACCGCCGCCCGCGGGCACCGCATCCCGTTCCGATCAGCCAGGGTCACCGGCTGACGTCCTTCACGGCGAACGGGATTGGTCGCCATTACTCAAATCGAACACACGATGTCAAAAGCTTTTCAATTTGTTCAAACAAATCGCGGACTTGCGCAGCGCGTATTCTTGATTCGCATGCGCTGAACGCGTTTCACTCCACTCTAAAGATTCGCAAAATTGCGCCCACTGCCGTCATCCCGACGAATCTGCCAAGGCCCTGCCAACGGAATCGAGATCGCCGGAACGAGTCCGGCGATGACAGAATCCCTGACGATCACATTGAAATCCGATTTGGACTCCAAAGATCTTTCCATGATTGACGTTCGCTATGTGCTGAACGATCAAGAATGCCAGCACAAGCATGGTCATTCCGGCGGCGACATAGAGCGCGATGCGGGCGCGGCTGACATATCGTCCGTGGCCGGCAATCGCACCGACGAGCAGGAAAAGTCCGGCCGGCAAACAAGTGGGCGTCGCATAGAAGATCGGGGCATAAGAAAATCCGTCTTCGTTTGGATTGCCCCAGTTCTCGATTGGCGGGACAAGACTCCAGCCCCAGAGGGCAAGCATGATCGCGGCGGCCACGACGAACATGACGCGTTGCTTGACCGATGCGGTGATTTCCGCAGTATTGCCCGCCGTATCGCCCATGTCCGGCCGCCCAAAATGTGACGTACTCTAGCAAAAGCTCCGGTTGACGGTCATTGCTCGATATCGGCGCCAATGCTGAGTTACAGAGCCAAGGCCACCTGACAGATTGGAAGGAGAAGATTATTGTGGCGACACTTTTCGTGCGACACCGCGTAGGGGACTATGCCAGATTTCGGAAAGCTTACGACGACTTCGACACCCTGCGGCGGGAATTGGGGGTAAGTAGTCACGGCGTGTACAAGCTGGACGGAAATCCTAACGACGTAACGATCTATCACGAATTTTCGAATATGGACGCCGCAAAGGCTTTTGCCGCAAATCCCAAGCTGAAGGAAGCAATGCAGGCGGCCGGTGTGCAAGGTGCGCCGGAAATCTGGTTCACCAACAGGGACTGATGCGCGCGTCTCCCGTGTGATGTCGGTCCAATTTCCGCTAATGGGGGCACAGCAACGACGCCAATTCGTGCACCTTCGGTTCGCCGTGTAAGACGTTTCAGGATGCCTATGGCGTCGTCGCGACCCGGCGGCGAGGTGATGGCTCCGCAAACCTTGGTTGCTGCCGCCGACAGGTGGTCGAAGAGGCCGTTTATTTGGTCCAGCGCACTTTCACCCGATAGCGAACAACAGGACCGGTTGGCAGGAGGACCGGACTTCCCCTATGGTCTCTCCCATAAAATCCCCACCCCAAGGAGAAACCGAAATGGCGTATTCATTGTATGACGCGGCTGTAACTCCCTGCGCCCAGCAGCTTGGCGCGCTGGCCGGCATTATCGACAAGGCCGCCGCGCATTGTGCCGCCAACAAGATTGAGGAATCGGCCTTGCTGCAGGACCGGTTGTATCCCGACATGTTCTGCCTCGCCCGTCAGATCCGTCAGTCTGCGGATTTCGCCATGAACACCGGCGGCCGCCTCGCTGGCATTACTCCCCCGGCGTTGCCGGCCGTCGACGACACCAGTTTCGCCGCCGCCAAGAGCCGCGTCGAAACCGCCCTGGGCTTCGTGAAGTCCCTTACTCGCGCACAGGTCGACGGCACGGAGGACAAGGTCATCGCTTGGACTGGCGGCAGCAATGCCCGGAAAATGAAAGGCAACGACTATCTGCAACAGTTTGCCCTGCCGAATTTCTTCTTCTTTGTCACGACGGCGTACAACATCCTGCGTCATCGCGGCGTGCCGCTCGGAAAGCGCGACTTCCTCGGCCCGGTCAACTGGCTCTAGAGCGCCGCGACGTATTGTGCCGCACGGGTGTGCCGGCTCTGGCCGATCGGCAATTGCCGCAACGGCCAGAGCTGTCCCGACGCTTCCCCTCCGGCTACATGATGCCTTGACCAAAGGAGCCAACCGCCGCCATGAAATTCGGCTATTTCACACTGAGCGACAACCGGTACCCCAACAATCCGCGCTCGCCCGAGCAGTTCCTGATAGAGATACGCGACCAGGCGGTGTTGGCCGAGAAGCTTGGATTCAACTCGGCCTGGATCGGCGAGCACCACTTCAACCGGCGCGGCTGCGTGTCAGTGCCCGCGGTCGTGCTGGCCAATATCGCCGCTGCCACGACGCGCCTGCGGCTTGCACCGGCCGTCGTCGTGCTGCCGATCCACCACCCGATCCACGTCGCGGAGGAATGGGCGACGCTTGACCAACTGTCCGGCGGGCGCGTCGATTTCGCGGCGGGGCGCGGCTACGACAGTCATGAGTTCACGCCATTCAATACCGATTTCCAGCTCTCCGCCGAGCAGTTCAGCGAAGGCATCGAACTGTTGATGCGCTGTTGGACCGAAACCCAGCCATTCAACTTCAAGGGGCGGTTTTACAATTTCGAGGACGTCGAGGTCTCCCCCAAGCCTTTGCAAAAGGACTTCAGGCCCTACATGGGCTCGTTCTCGCGCTTCTCAATGGAGTTGGCCGCGAAGTGGGACTGGAATCTGCTGCTGGCGCCGTTCGCGACAACCGTCCTGTTCGGCAGCTTGGGCAATGCGGTGACCACCTATCGCGAGATTTGCGAGAAGGCGGGAAAGCCGGCGCAGAAAGTCAAGTGCAGCTACTTCATCAACATCGGCGAGGGTGAGGACGAGCGTCAACGGGCACTGGAGCGGATGGTCAGCTACATTACCATGGCGGGCTTGCGCAAGACGATGAGCCATGGCGGCAAGGGCGCGCTGCCGCCAACAATGCAGTACTTCAAGAAGATGGGCGAGCGGCTCAATGACGCCAAAGCTTCCGACTTCGACGACAATTCGCTACTTTATGGTTCGCCCCGGCAGATCATTGACACCTTGAAGCGGGTCGAAGCGGTCGGCATCGACGAGGTCATCCTCTACTTCAACTTCGGCAATCGCCCCGACGCCTATGTGCGCGAGCAGATGCACCGCTTCATGGTCGACATCGCGCCCGCCTTCGGTGGCGCGACCGGCGAGACGGCTGCAGCGGCCGAGTAGGCGGCGCCGGGTTTGGCGGGCAACCCACCAACTCAAGTGAGGTTGGGATTACGATGAGGTTACCGGCGCGCGTCGATCTTGTCCCGTCTTTGTCTCGAAATCGCTGGCGTCATGGCGCTCGTGCAATTGTTCTTCAGGCGGTCCGCTGGCGCGGTTGACCATCCGCCCCCGCTTGACGGCCGGGCGCGCGCCGATTTCTTTCGTCCAGCGCGTCAGGTTCTTGTATTCGTGCGTCTGCAGAAACTTGCGCGGGTCGTTGTAGGAGGCGCCGTTCAACATGCCGTTGCCGTACCACGGCCAGATCGCCATATCGGCGATCGTATATTCGTCGCCGGCGATGAATTGATTGTCCGCAAGCTGCCGGTCGAGCACGTCGAGCTGGCGTTTCACCTCCATTGTAAAACGGTCGATGGCGTATTTGATCTTCACCGGAGCATAGGCATAGAAATGCCCGAAGCCGCCGCCCACATAGGGCGTTGAACCCATCTGCCAGAACAGCCAGTTCAGCGCCTCGGTGCGCTTGCCGCGATCCTTTGGCAGGAAGGCGCCGAATTTATCCGCCAGGTGGAGCAGGATCGCGCCGGATTCGAACACGCGTTGCGGCATCTGCCCGCTATAGTCCATGAGCGCCGGGATTTTGGAATTCGGATTCACCCCGACAAATCCGCTACCGAACTGGTCGCCCTCACCGATCCGGATCAGCCAAGCGTCATATTCCGCTCCGCTGTGACCGGCGGCCAGCAATTCCTCCAGCATGATTGTGACCTTGACGCCGTTGGGCGTCGCCAATGAATAGAGCTGAAGCGGATGCTTTCCGCGCGGCAACTCCTTCTCATGCGTCGCGCCCGCGATAGGGCGATTGGTATTGCTATAGCGCCAATTGGGACTGTCATCCTTCTCCCAGACCCAGACTTCCGGCGGCGCGTATTCAGGTGTGTCAGTCATGTTGGGCTCGCGTTTGTCGCTCGACAGGTTCGCCAAATGGATAGAGCGGCGATCGCGGCCTGTCCAATCATGGTTGTGGGTGTTGTCATGTTATGCGGCGGCTGCCCACCCGAGCATCCAAAGAAACGCCCGCCGATGTCGCAGTTCGGTCATTTTCGACCGGGTCGAGACAAGCGGCAGACCGTGCCATGTCGGCTGTGCAACCCGATAGTCGTTGCAAAAGTCGTTTTGCGACTGGCGCCCAAATATTCTAAGGGCTAAGGAGGCGGATTTCGTGTAAAGATGTGAGAGGCCTCATCGCCTCACGTTAAAGTCACAGGGACTTCGGTACCGCGGCTAAGGCTATACAAATCGGTGATAGCTTCTCGCTCACCGACCATGAATGGACCGTAGGATCAAACAGTGTCGGCGGATCGCGACACGCTACGACAAACACCCGCCAACTATCTGGCCTTCGTACAACTCGCATCAATACGCCTATGGCTTCGTGTTAATGGGTCCACGCCTCAGTCTGATGCGAACTTGACGCCGATGGCATCTGATCGCCGCCAGACTACGCGGCATCGATAGGATGGATTGCCGGATCGCGATAACGCCAGAACAAATGCTTCTGGAATTCGATCCGTCGCGCTCAATGCGATTTTCGCTCCGCTATCGGAAATGTCGACTAGCGTGCATTTGAACAATCGGCAGCCATCGAGGGCGTTGACCCATGCCGCGGCGCCGACATTCCTTCGCGCGTCCTTGCGCATTTGAAATGTCATGATCGGTCTGATGCCTTCATGATCGAGCCGAGCGGGCCATCACCTGAGTAAGACGGGCAACGATTGCGGAGTCCTCTACCGGAAAGGCTCCTTTTGCGCTGAATTTAACATTGGTTTCGATCAAACAATCTGATTTGCGGATTCATGATCGGCGAATGCGTTTCATGCTCCAACGAAAATCCTGGACCTTAATCCGATTCAACCTGATCTGATCATAGTCTAGGTCCACAGCGCCTTTGTTGCGAGCGTCGCGCCCTCCGAAAGCGCCGCAAGCTTCGCCCAAGCGATCTGCGGATGCACCCGGCCGCCGAGACCGCAGTCGGTCGAGGCGATGACATTCTCGCGGCCGACCGTTTTGGCGAAGCGCACGATGCGGTCGGCCACCAGTTCCGGATGCTCCAACACGTTGGTGGCGTGACTGACCACGCCAGGGATGACGACCTTGCCGTCCGAAAGTTTGGTGCTTTGCCAGACTTTCCACTCGTGCTCGTGGCGCACGTTGCCGGCCTCGACCGAGTAGCCCTGCGCCTTTACCTTGAGCAGCAGGTCAACCACATCCTTGAGCCCGACGTCGCCTTTGTGTGGGCCGTGCCAACTGCCCCAGCAGATGTGGAAACGGACGCGATCCTCGGGAATGCCTTGCAGCGCGTGGTTTACAGCCTCGACCTGGAACGCCGCCCATTTGCGATAACCAGCCGTGTCGTCGTTCATCGAGAACCACCAGTCGTAGATGTCGACCAGCGCCGGGTCGTCGATCTGAAGGATGAAGCCGGCATCGACGATGGCCTTGTATTCCTCGCGGATCGCCTCGGCCAAAGCGATGGTGTAATCCTCGGCACTTTTGTAATAGGCGTTGGGAAGAATCTGCAGCGTCGCAGGCGAGACCGCCGTCATGAACACCTCCTCGACGCCGCTGGCGCGGGCCGCCGCGGCCATGTTGTCGATGTCGCGCTTGATGGCGGCGTGGCCGACGTATTTGACGGGTCCGGCGCAGGTGAGACCGTAGAGCTGCGCGCTGCTGGAGCCGCTCTGCCGGGCCGCGCTCGCGGCGGCGCTCGCCTCGGCGGCGTAGAATTCGGCGAACTCCTTGCGCTCCTTGCTGCCGAAGGTCCAGGCGGCGCGGCCCTTCTTGGCGTGCTCTTCGCGCAATTCGAAGCCTTCGAGGCGAGGATAGACGTAGGACCACCACGCGCCAAAATCCATCGCGCTCCGCATCGCCTTGCCGTACTCGCCGTCGTTGATGACATCGATGCCGAACTCGGCCTGCTGGCGGACAATGTCGCCCACAGCCGCGCGAAGCCGTGGCTGTAGCGTCTCGTCAGGTGCGTTGGCCGCATAGAGCGCCATGAGGTCGTCCGGCCGTGGCAGACTGCCGACATGGGTGGTGAGAATCCGCCGATCACTTCGCTTCACGCGCGCCTCCCTTTGCGTCGTCTGACCTCGACGATCCGTCTTCGAGCGCATGTACCCGTTAATTCGTGAGTATACTCATGAATGGTAAGCTGTATGCGGCGCAACTGGCTCAATGAGCTCAAACCTTCCAACCGCATTGCAGCAAAGAGGCACGTCATTTCAATCAGCGGCGGCTAGCCTGACTTCCGCATTGGCAACTCAAATGGCGACCACGATGAAAAGGCGACGAGAAAATCGATACGCTAGACGCTCATCGTTACCGGGAAAATTTCGTACCAGGTAAGGTGCTAATTAGATCGGTTTTTACATTCTCGATCGCGTCGTGCCATTTGTCCGCTTCTTTCTGTCTATACAGTTTTATAGTGGGATACCATGGACTGTTGGGCAACCAACGCCATTCGATGTCAAAACGATTTAAAAGCCAAACAGGCTTTGCCATTGCCCCCGCGAGATGAGCAGTAGAAGTATCGACCGATATAATCAGGTCGAGATTTTCTATAAGTGCTGCCGTGTCTGAAAAGTCATTAAGCTCGTTTGTCCAATCGACGATAGCGGGTCCATTCCAACCATAGTTCATCAATTCGTTTATTTCTGAAACGGCTGGCTCGCCTTTCTGAAGGCTGTAAAAATCGGCATCGAGATCCCTCAATGGGCCAAATTGGACGAGGGGCATATTGCGTCTCTGATTTGTAGTCCACGCTTCTGGTTTTTCTGGTCTAAATCCTCCAGACCAAACAAGTCCAATTCTCAATTTTGATCTAGCACCTAGTTTATTCGCCCATGCCTTTGCTTTGTTCGGTTCGGCAAAGAGGTATGGGACTTTATTGGGCACGTTCTCCAGAGTTGTTCTGAAAGCGCGCGGCAAGCTCATGAGAGAATAATGATAATCAAATGGCGGAACTGGCTGACCGACTTCGATAAGTTGCGATATCCCATCTAATGATTTAAACAATTGGAATAGGGGCTTTGGTGCCTCGAGGACAACTTTGGCTCCTTTATCAGCAACGAGCTTCGCGTACCGGCAAAAATGGATGTGGTCGCCTAATCCTTGCTCGCCGTGAAGAAAGACAGTAGCACCTTGGATGTCTTCTAAGCTGGACAAAGCCGGTTGAGCGAACGTTCGATTTCCGTGCGACCGCAACTTTTTCCGCCATTCGTATTCTTCCCATGCCTCTGCGTAGTCACCCAAGGTAAGCAGAACCTGACCTCGATTGAAATGCGCTTGCGGCGCAGTGGGATCTAATTCGATAGCCCTATCAAGAGAATTGAGTGCTTCATTATTTCGCGTAAGAATGTGAAGAGTATTGCCCCGGCTGGTATAGACTGTTGCCAAATCAGGCCTGATCGACAGCGCCTTGTCGTAAGCAGCAAAGGCTTCGTCGTACCGCCTAAGATCAGCGAAGACATTGCCGCGGCCAAGCCAAGCATTCTCCAAATCAGGCTTGATCGACAGCGCTTTGTCGTAAGCAGCAAAGGCTTCGTCGTACCGCTTAAGATCAGCGAAGACATTGCCGCGGCCAAGCCAAGCATTTTCCAAATCAGGCTTGATCGACAGCGCCTTGTCATAAGCAGCCAAGGCTTCGTCATAGCGCCTACAATTGCGATAGACATTCCCAAGACCCAGATGAGCAAAGAAAAGACTTGAATTTAATTGGGTCGCCTTTTTGTAAGAGTTTATCGCTTCATTGTACCGATTAAGTTTTCCAAGAATATTTCCTTTGTTTAGCCAAGCATCCTCGAAAGTTGGTGATAGTTGTAACACCGTAGATAGACTCACAAGGGCTTTTTCGTGATGACCGATTTCAGAAAGCGCAACTGCCTTGTCATTGCAAGCAAAAGCATTGTGTGGATACCGAACAAGTAGCTCATCGAACGTTTTATTAGACTCAGTATACCTTCCCAGCTTAGAAAGGCTGCAACCTAAAACATATTGAAGCGTTTCAGTAATGCCGTTCGTAGCTATTGTTTTAGTACACGTTGCGATGGCGTCTTGATATTCACCCGCTTGGAACAAAATCGTGACGTAGTTTTCACAGTAAGCTATGAATGTATGCTTCTGATTTAACGATGATCGGATAAGTCGTAATGCTTTTTTGAACTCCCCTTTAGTTGCCTTTTAGTGTCTGTCCGGAAACATATTGAATCCTATGAATCGTTTGTGATTTAAGTGTGGTGGCCTGATTCGAGGAGGGTCACCGATGTGGACGGCGAAGAACCGTGGGCGCTACGACCGTAGCGCATTGCGATATCCAAGCGATCTCACCGACGAAGAATGGGTGCTGGTTGAACCGTTGATCCAGCCGGCCAAGGCCGGCGGCAACAAACGCCACGTCGACGTTCGTGAAGTGATGAATGGGATCATGTATATTTTGAGCACGGGATGCCAGTGGCGGGCGATTCCGAAAGACTTGCCGCCGCGTAGCACGGTGCACGATTATCTCGACTTGTGGAGCTACGACGGCACACTCGATCGCATCCATCACGCGCTTTATGTGGAGTGCCGCGAGCAAGGCGAACGCGAAGCCAGTCCCACTGCCGCCATCATCGATAGCCAGAGCGTCAAGAGCGCGGAAAAAGGGGGTCTTGGATCGATCCGCATGGCTATGATGCGGGCAAGAAGATCAAGGGCAAGAAGCGCCACCTTCTCGTAGATACGTTGGGTTGTTGCTCCACGCCATCGTCCACCCTGCCGATATCCAGGACCGCGACGGCGGCATCCTGCTGCTTGCAACCCTGTTCGGCAGGTATCCGTTCTTGCAAAAGCTGTTTGCCGACGGCGGCTATCAGGGGCTGCAATTCCAGAACGCCTTGGCGAAAATCCTCCCCCACCTCGAAACTGAAATCGTCAAGCGCTCCGATCACGCCAAAGAATTTGTGGTACTGCCGCGCCGATGGGTCATCGAGCGCACTATTGCTTGGCTCAACCGGTGCCGAAGGCTTGCCAAGGATTGGGAGAACCTCAATCGAAAGGCGCTGGCTTTCTTGCGCCTCGCCTCAATCCGCCTCATGCTCCGAAAACTTTGTAATCCCGCTTAATGTTCCCGGACAAACTCTTAGAAGACCAAAATAATGAGCGGCATCATAGTTTTTTGGATTTTCGCTAAGTATTGATCGGAATAGCGTCTCGGCTTCAGAAAACTTCTTTTGCTGAAATAAATTAAACGCCAAGGCTAAGCGAGTTTGGTTTGACGTCATTACCGAAAGTCCACCTTCCCCTTGCCGCCGCCGCATCAGTCTCAATGTAGCCGTGTGGTGCTGAAGCTGAGTGACCCGCGAACGTCTGTATGTCATGTTGGTTACCCCGACAGACGAAATCCGTCTAGGCCAGTTGGCGATTGCTGTTCGCCGACCGCTGTGGCTACTAGTGCCGGCCGCCGGATGGAGGTGAGGCAGACATCGGCCGGTACACTCCCCAAACACTTGACCCGGCAATCCGACGCCCCTAACGGAACATTGCAGCTTCGCATGGGATGCGCGGGTTTGGCCCGCGCAACTGGATCATGTCAGACACCATCTCTCCGCTTGCTCCAAAGTCCGCACCGGTCATGCCGCCGGTCGCCGGCGTTCGGCTCGCCACTGCAGCGGCCGGCATCCGCTACCAAGGCCGCACCGACGTCATGCTGGCGGTTTTCGACGAAGGCGCCAGTGTCGCCGGCGTGTTCACGCGCTCGAAGTGTCCGTCGGCGCCGGTCGAATGGTGCCGCGCCCGCGTCAAAAACGGCCGGGCGCGCGCACTCGTCGTCAATTCCGGCAACGCCAATGCTTTCACGGGTAAGAACGGCCGCGATGCCTGCGGCTTTACCGCAAAGCTCGCCGCCGCCGCCGTCGGCTGCAAGATCGGGGAGGTCTTTCTCGCCTCGACCGGCGTGATCGGCGAGCCGCTGCGGGCGAGCGCGTTTGCTGGCGTGATGGAAACGCTGGAATCCGAGGCGACAAACGAAGGTTACTTCGACGCCGCCAAGGCGATCATGACCACCGATACGTTTCCGAAGCTCGCCACCGCGAGCGCCCGGCTCGGCGGCACGACCGTCACCATCAACGGCTTTGCCAAGGGCGCCGGCATGATCGCGCCCGATATGGGCACGATGCTGTCGTTTATTTTCACGGACGCGCCGATTACCGCGCCGGTCCTGCAAAGCCTGCTTCGGGAGGGCGTGGTCGATACGTTCAATGCCGTCACGATCGATGGCGATACCTCGACGTCCGACACATTACTGGCCTTCGCCACCGGCGCGGCGAAAGACGCTCCCCGCATTGCGCGCGCCAATGACCCGCGTCTCCTGCCGTTCCGCAAAGCCTTCAACGCCGTGCTCGCGAACCTTGCGGAGCAGGTAGCGCGCGACGGTGAAGGCGCGCGAAAACTTCTTGAAGTCTTGGTCGAGGGCGCGGTGTCGAAGCAATCGGCACGCCGTATCGCCATGTCGATCGCGAACTCGCCGCTGGTCAAGACTGCGATCGCCGGCGAGGACGCCAATTGGGGCCGCGTGGTGATGGCGGTCGGCAAGGCCGGCGAGCCCGCCGACCGCGACCGGTTGTCGATCTGGTTCGGCGGCATCCGCGTCGCGCATAAGGGCGCGCGCGATCCCGATTACGACGAAGCCATCGTTGCCGCAGCGATGCGCAAGCCCGAAATCACATTGAAGGTGGCACTCGGTCTCGGCAAAGGCTCTGACCGCGTGCTGACCTGCGATCTCACCAAAGAATACGTCGCGATCAACGGCGACTATCGGTCCTAGCCGACGCGCGGAAACTAACTAAGGTATCGCGCGGGCCGGTCGCAACCTTTATGCTGGCTCCTTCCGGTTGTTTGGGAGTGGGACCGTCATGAAACTTCCCCGTCGCAAATTTTTGCAGTTGGCCGGAAGTGCTGCCGCCCTGTCGGCCGTATCATCCCGCGTGAGAGCCCAAGCCTATCCGTCGCGCCCGGTGCGCTGGATCGTCGGCTTCCCACCTGGAGGTCCAAACGACATCACCGCGCGCATCATGGCGCAATTCCTGTCAGAGCGATTGCACCAGCAGTTCGCCGTGGAGAACCGGCCCGGAGCGGCGGGCAATGTCGCGACCGAGTTGGTCGCGAGGGCCGAGCCTGACGGCTACACGGTCATGGAGCTTGCCACAGTCAACGGCATCAATGCGTCGCTCTACAATATTCTCAATTATGATTTTCTCCGCGACATTGCGCTCGTCGCCGGCTTCGGCCAGGGGCCGGCCGTCATGGAGGTGAACCCAAAGGTACCGGCCGCTACGGTTCCCGAGTTCATCGCCTACGCAAAGGCCAATCCGGGCAAGATCAACATGGGGTCGGCGGGCATTGGAACGCCGCAACATGTCATCGGAGAACTGTTCAAGATGCAGACCGGCACCAACATGGTGCACGTCCCGTATCATGGCTCAGCCCCGGAGTTGACCGATCTGATCGCGGGCCAAGTCCAGGTCGTGTTTGAGCCCATCCAATCCACGATTGGATATATCAAGAGCGGATTGCTGCGGCCCTTGGCGGTGACGACGACGTCGCGTGCGGATGCGCTGCCAAATTTGCCGACGTTGGGCGAATTCGTCCCGGGGTTCGAGGCGCGCACCTGGCAGGGATTAGGTGCGCCGAAAGCTACGCCTCCGGAGATCGTCGCGACGCTCAACACGGCAGTAAACGCCGTTCTGGCCGACCCTGCACTCAAAGCGCGGTTTGCCGACCTTGGTATCGCACCAATGCCGATGACGCCGGCCGAATGCCAAAGCTTCATCACTGCCGAAACTGAAAAGTGGGCCAAAGTCATCAAGTTCGCGAACATCAAGCCGGAGTGACCTCGGCGTGGCCTTGCATAATCTAACGTCGGACGAGTGACTGCGGCTGAACACATGAACGCTACGCTCAAACACGCTCGCACGGCGACGCTCGACATAGCCTATGAGGCGAGCGGCGCCGCGGACGGTTCACCCGTCTTTCTCATGCACGGCTGGCCGTACGACCCGCGTTGCTACGACGAAGTCGTGCCACCGCTCACTGCTGCCGGCTGCCGCGTCGTCGTGCCTTATCTGCGCGGCTTTGGCGAAACGCGATTTTTGTCCGAAACGACGCCCCGCTCGGGCCAGCAAGCGGCGCTGGGCAACGATCTGCGTGAATTGATGGATGCGCTGAAAATCGAGCGCGCCGTGCTCGCCGGCTACGACTGGGGCGGCCGCGCCGCCTGCGTGGTCGCCGCGCTGTGGCCGGAGCGCGTGCGCGGCCTCGTCACCGGCAACGGCTACAACATCCAGAACATCGCGGCGTCAATGAAGCCGGTGGCGCCGGCCCAGGAACATCGCTTCTGGTACCAGTATTATTTCCATAGCGAACGCGGCCGCGCCGGACTGGAGCAAAACCGCCGCGCGCTGTGCCGCTATATCTGGGAAATCTGGTCGCCGCGCTGGACGTTTGACGACGCGACCTTCGCGCGCAGCGCCGCCTCATTCGACAATCCCGATTTTGTCGCGGTGACGATCCAGTCCTACCGCCACCGCTTTGGCTTTGCCCCGGGCGATCCGGCCCTGGAGCCGATCGAGCACCGGCTCGCCGCCCAGCCCAAGATCGCGGTGCCGACCGTCGTGCTGCACGGTGACGACAGCGGCATCCAGCCGGCCGCGGGCTCCGAAAGCCACGGCACATTCTTCACCGGGCCCTATCAGCGGCGCGTCTTACCGGGGATCGGCCATAATATCCCGCAGGAGGCGCCCAAGGCCGTCGTGGACGCGGTTCTCGAACTGCTGCGTTGACCTTTGATTAACTACCGGGCCGAATGCGGCTGTCTGCATGAGCGGATTGCAATTGCCTTTACCTTACACTGGTTAAATCGAGGCCGGTCGTGAGCGTCAAACTTGTCCTGGTTGCCGCCTGCGCTCTCATCGACGCCGATGGCCGCGTGCTTATCGCACAACGGCCGCAAGGCAAGTCGATGGCGGGTTTGTGGGAGTTTCCCGGCGGCAAGGTCGAAAGCGGCGAGCGGCCGGAGCAAAGCCTGATCCGAGAGTTGAAGGAGGAACTGGGCATCACCGTCAAGGAGGAGTGTCTCGCACCGCTGACCTTCGCGAGCCATGTCTATCCCGAGTTTCATCTTCTCATGCCGCTCTATGTCTGCCGGCGGTGGGAAGGGATGCTCGCGGCGCAAGAACGGCAACAACTCAAATGGGTGCGGCCGAATGACTTGAGAAACTACCCGATGCCGCCCGCCGATGAACCGCTGATCTCGCACCTCACGGCGCTCATATGATCCGAAAGCCAGAAGGGCTGAAGACGATGTTCAATATCTCGAGCATGACAATTTGCCGGCCGATCCTGCGCTTCGCCCGCGACGAGAGCGGCGCGACGGCCATCGAATACGCGATGATTGCTTCGGGCGTCGGCGTTGCGATCGCCGCTGCCGTCGTCAACCTGGGCTCGGGCGTCAAGGGTATGTTCGTCAACGTTTCGTCTTCTCTGAAATAGTCAGCGCTTTTACTTCTCCGCTTTCTCGCCGGCCGAAATCTCGCGTGTGCCGAGCGCGTCGGCGAGCCGCGCTTTAGCCGATCCGGGCTTGAGCGGCTTTTGCTGATCCGGATGCGGCGCCCACCCCGAGAGCCAGATGACTTCGAACGTCGCGCGGATGCGGCCGTCCGGGTCGGCAAAGCGGCCACCATAGATCTCGGCCATGCGAATGAGCGTGGCGCGCCGAAGCGCCGTGCGGCGGCGCGCGAGCAGCACATTGGTGGCGCCCATGCGCCGCAGATCGCGCATCAGGTCGAAGGCTGAATCGTAACGCACGGTGAGGCGATCGGTGTCGGTCACCGGCAGTGCGAAACCGGCGCGCTGCAACAGTGCGCCGAGATCGCGCAGATCGGCGAACGGCGCGACCCGTGGCGAGACGCCACCCTCGATGTCGCTTTCAGCTTCGGCAAAGCTCTGGCGCAGCTCGGTCAGCGTATCGCCACCCAACAAAGCCGCGAGAAACAGGCCGTCCGGCTTCAGCGCGCGGCGGATCTGGATCAGGACACCCGGCAGATCGTTGACGAATTGCAGCGCCAGGCCCGATACCACGAGGTCGAGCGTCGCGTCGCCGAACGGCAGCGCCTCTTCGTCGGCGACCACCGCGGAGCCGCTGTCCACATTGGCCGTGATGATCGTTCCTACCGATCCGAGGCCGGCAAGCGCGGTCCGCACCGCTCCGCCGGGCGTGCCGAGATCGACCGCGACGTCGAAGTGGCGCAGCACCGCAGCAAGCCGGTCGCCCATATCGCTCGCCACGCGATCGAGCAAAAACGTCGCCGGGCCCAATGCAATGGCGCGGCTGCGCCGCAGCCGAAGCAGCGCGCGATCAAAGATCACCGGGCTATCGGCCATCTGGCTATCAGTCCTGGATTTCCCACGGCGGCGATGACAAGCGCGGCGCGGCGCGGTAGCGTCGCACCATGTCTGAAATGGCAAACATCGCAATTCCCGCGCGGCTCAGGCGTGCCGCAGGCGCTGCGCAAAACTTGGTCCGCGCGGCGCTCGATCTTGCCTTGCCACCGCTGTGCGCCGCCTGTCGCGAACCGGTCGAAGGCAAGGGGCTGTGCCCGGCGTGCTGGTCGAAACTCTCCTTCATCACGCGGCCCTATTGCGAGCGGCTCGGCATTCCTTTTGTGTATGACCCGGGTCCGGGCATCCTGTCCATGCAAGCGATTGCCGATCCGCCGGCCTATCAGCGCGCCCGCGCGGCGGTGCGCTTCGACGAAATATCGCGCGCGCTGGTCCATGCGCTTAAATATGGCGACCGGCTTGATCTTGCGCCGATGATGGGGCGCTGGATCAGCCACGCCGGCCGGGAACTGTTGGCGGAGGCCGATGCGCTGGTTCCGGTGCCGCTGCACTGGCGGCGGCTGTGGGCACGGCGCTTCAACCAGTCCGCGGCGCTGGCCGCCGCCATTTCGCGCGACAGCGGCGTGCCGATTGCCACTGGCGCGCTCAAGCGCATCAAAGCGACGGCGCAGCAGGTCGGGCTGACGCAATCCGAACGCGCCGCCAATATCCAGGGTGCATTCCGCGTACCGGAAGAGGGCAAGGCCGAAGTCGCAGGCCGACGCCTCGTCCTGGTGGATGACGTGCTGACGTCCGGCGCCACGGTCGAAGGCTGCGCGCGAGCGCTGCTGCGCGCCGGGGCCGCCAATGTCGATGTGCTGATTTTCGCCAGGGTTGCCGATCCGGGTCGAACGTCCATATAAATGTTTCGATAAAGCTTGCGGATCATCATGGCTGCGGTCGATATCTATACGATTCCCTACTGCCCCTATTGCGCGGATGCCAAGGAGCTTCTGTCCAGCAAGGGTGTCAGCTTCCATGAGATCGATGCCACCGCAAACCGGGACATACGCAAGCAGATGCTCGAGCGGGCCAACGGACACAGCACCTATCCGCAGATCTTCATCGGCGCGACCCATGTCGGCGGCTGCGACGATCTGTATGCACTCGAAGCGGCGGGCAAGCTCGATCGGCTGCTGGCCGAAGCCAAGGGACAATCGCAATGAGCGCCGCAACTCCTTCGACCTTCAAAGTCGGCCTGGTCCAGATGCGCTCCGGACTCGATCCGCATGCCAATCTGACCGCGCTGCTCGCGGCCATCGACGAAGCCAAGCGCCGCGGCGCCGACTATGTGCAGACGCCCGAGATGACCAACATCCTGGCGCTCAAGCGGGAGCATCTGTTCGCCAGCATCGTTGTCGAGGAGCATGATCCGACGCTCGCGACCTTGCGCGAGCTGGCGCAAAAGCTGTCGATCTATATTCATATCGGTTCGCTGGCGATCAAAGTCTCTCAGGACAAGGCGGCGAACCGCGCTTTCGTCATCGACCGCAACGGCGACATCGCCGCACGCTATGACAAGATCCATATGTTCGACGTCGACCTCGCCGGCGGCGAGAGCTATCGCGAATCGAACAATTACCGCGCCGGCGATCTCGCCGTCGCCGCCGATCTGCCCTGGGGGCGGCTCGGCGTGACTATCTGTTACGATTTGCGTTTTCCGGCGCTCTATCGCGCGCTCGCCGAGGCCGGCGCGTCGTTCCTCGCGATCCCGGCGGCCTTTACCAAGCAGACCGGCGAAGCGCATTGGCACGTGCTGATGCGCGCCCGCGCCATCGAAAATAGCTGCTACGTGTTCGCCGCCGCACAAGGCGGCAGGCACGAGAACGGCCGCGACACGTTCGGCCATTCGCTCGTGGTCGATCCGTGGGGCAAGATCGTTGCCGAGGGCGGCACCGAACCGGGCGTGATTATCGCCGAGATCGATCCGGCCGCGGTGGCGGCCGCACGCGGAAAAGTGCCTTCGCTGCGCCACGGCCGCCGCTTCGAACTGGTCGAGCCCTTGGCGGAGCCGACCTATCTGCATGCCGTGCGGGGCGCATCATGATCCGCTACACGCTCGGTTGCGAGCGCGGTCACGAGTTTGAAAGCTGGTTCCCGAATTCCATCGGCTACGACAAGCAGAGAAAGCGCGGCCTGGTGACCTGCCCGGCCTGCGGCTCGGCGAAGGTCGAAAAGACCATCATGGCACCGCGGCTGGCGCGCAGCGACATCGTCGATCCGACGCCGCCATCGCCGCCGCCGCCGGCGGCGGCTCCGCAAGCAACGCCGGCCAAGACGCCGGTCGCGATCATGTCGCCGCACGAACGCGAGCTGCGCCAGAAATTGAAAGAGCTGCGCGACCACGTCACCAAAAACGCCCGCTATGTCGGTCCGCGCTTTTCGGAAGAAGCGCGCAAAATCCACTACGGCGAGACCGAGCACCGCTCGATCTACGGCGAAGCGTCGCCCGACGAGGCCAAGGCGCTGCACGAGGAAGGCATCGAGTTTCATCCGCTGCCGGTCCTGCCTGAGGAGCAGAACTAGAACATTGAACTCATCAACGCCCGTCCAAGGCCGCCCGGTGGCGAAGACCCGAAGCGGATGTCAGCCAAACTGCCATTAACGACGGCCCTGCCTGCTCGGAACCGAATTGCTGCACGCTGCGAGATGACGCGAAGGGTCAGAAGGCGATATCCTAATTTCTAGACCACAGCCATGATTACGTGCGCTTGAATTTTGGCAACAACCTCGCCGCGGCCATGTCTGTCCGCAATCGCGGATGCGGCGTAGTCGGTTGCAGCTTCCAATGTTCCCGCGTCTCTGGCCTCGATTTCCTGGCGAAGAGGAGTTCCCTGACAATAGGCAACGGCCGGAAGGCGCGGCGAGGATGCTCGGCTTTGTTCAGCTCTCGTCTCGATCACCACACGGGAGAAACCTGCGTTCTCCAGCTCGCTACCGATCAGGGCCGTATCGTGGTAGCCGTGCGGCGTGCGTGCCAGAAAGCGCGGCGGATCGTTCGGAAAAATCGTTGCGAGAGCATTCGTCACATCGTTCGCAAATACATTCTCCTCAATGCGATCCCATACGCTGAATAAAAAATGTCCTCCGGGCTTGAGGACACGCTTCGCTTCGCGGTACGCGGATGAGCGGTCGGGAAAGAACATCGCGCCGAACTGACAACAAACGAGATCGAAGGCCGCATTTTCAAACGGTAGCGCCAGAGCATCCGCTTGGCGCCATTTGATGCGACTGTCGGGAGCTTGTCGCGAAGCGGCGTAGTCGAGCATCGGCTGGTTGAGGTCGGTTACGATATAGCTCGTGCCGGGGGACAATTTTGGCGCCAATGCGCGGGTGACAACGCCGGTACCCGCGGCGATTTCCAAAACGGCGCTTGGCGAGAAGGAAGCTGCGCGTCGTGCAATATCCGCGGCGTACGGCTCGAAAATCAATGGCACCATATAGCGGTCGTAGTTTTCCGGAATCGAGCCGGCAAAGACCTTGTCAGTGTCCAACATTGCTGTCACCGGTCGTCCCATTCGATGGCTTGCGAGACTAGCATCTAGAGGTCCGTTCGGTCATTTCCGACCGATCTAGCCGCTTTTGCAGCCGGTTCATGTCCACTTCGCCCCGAAGCAGACATCATCCAATCAATCTCCTTGGGTGAATACGACAAGTGCAATGGAATCAAAGCGATCTGCAATCAGCGCCTCGTCGGAAAATAGCATCTCCATTGCGAGAGCGGCATTGATCTCCTTTTGAGCTTGTCAAATAAAAATACCATCATCATTTCAGCGTATTATCCAATTTCGGACGCCAATAATGGCTGAGAAATTGGCAGTCGCACTTGTAGAGTGCCAAATGCACGCCAACTAAAGAAGGCGGAGGTGGTTTTCACGCAAGTGAGCCTCGCCTCTATCCGTAAAATTAGCAGGTTTCAGGAGGAGCGCATGAAATTTCGCCCACTACACGATCGCGTTGTTGTCGAGCGGATTGATCCGGACGCGAAGTCTGCCGGCGGCATCATCATTCCCGACACCGCCCAGGAGAAGCCGTCGCAGGGCGAGATCATCGCCGTCGGTCCGGGTGGCCGCGACGAGAGCGGCAAGTTGATTCCGATCGACCTGAAGGTCGGCGACCGTGTGCTGTTCGGCAAGTGGTCGGGAACCGAGGTCAAACTCGGCAGCGTCGATTACTTGATCATGAAGGAAAGCGACATCATGGGCGTGCTCGATGGCGCTGCCGAATTGCCGGCGAAGAAGAAAGCCGCCTAGCGTTTATTGCCGCTTACGCGGCTTGCCTCTAACAAACAAAGAAATGGAGTTATCGAATGGCCGCCAAAGACGTTAGATTCTCTGTAGATGCGCGCGACCGAATGCTGCGCGGCGTCGACATTCTAGCCAACGCGGTGCGCGTGACGCTCGGCCCCAAGGGCCGCAACGTCGTCCTCGACAAGTCGTACGGCGCGCCCCGTATCACCAAGGACGGTGTTACCGTCGCCAAAGAGATCGAGCTCGAAGACAAGTTCGAGAATATGGGCGCGCAGATGGTACGCGAAGTCGCCTCGAAGTCATCCGACTACGCAGGTGACGGTACAACGACCGCGACGGTTCTTGCGCACGCGATCGTACGGGAAGGCGCCAAATCCGTAGCCGCCGGCATGAATCCGATGGATCTCAAGCGTGGCATCGATCTCGCGGTCGAAACGGTGGTCGAGGACCTGAAGAAAAATTCGAAGAAGGTCACCTCGAATGAAGAAATTGCCCAAGTCGGCACGATATCCGCCAACGGCGATGCCGAAATTGGCAAGTTTCTTGCGGACGCAATGAAGAAAGTCGGGAACGAGGGCGTGATTACGGTCGAAGAAGCAAAATCCCTAGAGACCGAACTCGAAGTCGTCGAAGGCATGCAATTCGACCGTGGGTATATCTCGCCGTACTTCATCACCAACGCGGAGAAGATGCGCGTGGAGATGGATGACCCTTATCTCCTGATCTATGAAAAGAAGCTTTCAGGCCTGCAGGAATTGTTGCCGCTGCTTGAAGCAGTCGTGCAGACCTCCAAGCCACTCCTCATCATCGCCGAGGATATTGAGGGCGAGGCATTAGCTACGCTGGTCGTCAACAAGCTCCGGGGTGGCCTCAAGGTGGCGGCGGTGAAGGCACCAGGCTTCGGTGATCGCCGCAAGGCCATGCTCGAAGACATCGCGGTTCTCACCGGCGCACAGGCTATCAGCGAAGACCTCGGCATCAAACTTGATAAGGTGACCGTGAGCATGCTCGGCCGCGCCAAAAAAGTGACGATCGAGAAGGAGAACACCACGATTGTCGGTGGAGCGGGCAAAAAATCCGACATCGAAGCTCGCATTGGCCAAATCAAGGCACAGATCGAGGAGACGACCTCGGACTACGACGGCGAGAAGCTGCAGGAGCGTCTGGCCAAACTGGCGGGCGGCGTTGCGGTGATCCGCGTCGGCGGGGCGACCGAGATCGAAGTCAAGGAACGCAAGGACCGCGTGGATGACGCGATGCACGCGACCCGTGCAGCGGTCGAAGAAGGCATTCTTCCCGGCGGCGGCGTTGCTCTTCTGCGTGCTAGCGAGGTGCTCAAAAAGGTGCGGACGCAGAACGACGACCAGAAGACCGGTGTCGAGATCGTCCGCAAGGCGCTCTCTGCGCCGGCGCGTCAGATCGCGACCAATGCCGGTGAAGACGGTTCAGTGATCGTCGGCAAGATCCTCGAGAAGGATCAGTACGCCTACGGCTTCGATGCCCAAAACGGCGAGTATGTAAATCTCGTCTCCAAGGGGATCATCGACCCGACCAAGGTCGTTCGAGCGGCGCTCCAGAACGCAGCGTCAATCGCCGGGTTGCTAATCACAACGGAAGCGATGATCGCTGAAAGGCCGAAGAAGGACAGTGGAGTTCCGGCCATGCCTGGCGGGGGCATGGGCGGCATGGACTATTAAATCGCCCGACCAAACCATGAAGGCCCGGATTTCCTCCGGGCCTTTTTTTGCCTAGAGAGAGACATTTCTTTCGTTTTCCGGGCCGGGAGTCCGCCATGAACGATGAGAACTCTACCTACCGTGTCGAGATCAAAGGAAGCGGCACACCGCGGCAAGAGAGTTACTGCTGGCAAATCTATAGGAACATGGATGTCCTCCCCATCCTACGATCGCAACAGGCCTTTTCCTCTCGTAGGGCTGGATTGGCCGACGCCAATCGATCGAGGCTAAATCTGGTTGAGGCCGACTTGCAAAACCAGAAAGCGGAAGAAAAGTAATTTAACAGACACACCGACCCGCAACAGTCGCGAAAGCTTTTGGGATAAAGCGGAGATCCGCCTGCCTCCATCTGCTGTTGGGAAATGGACCAGGATCTCGGCTGAGCTTCAGCTTGCGATTTTGCGCAACGCGGCCAGCGGAGCGTCGAGTTCGTAGACGATGCCTTGCGGCTCATATCTGAGCTGGACTTTGCCATGAAGTTGATCCGCCAGTCTGTTGATCAAGCGCGTGCCGAAACCCTGCCGCCCGGGTTCTTTGACAATTGGGCCGCCCGCTTCAGTCCATGACAGTTTGAAACGATTTGTTTTTTCATCCGCCGAGAGCGCAATGGCAATACGGCCAGTCGGGACTGACAGCGCGCCATATTTGACCGCATTGGTGCAAAATTCATTGAGCGACATGGTGAGCGGCAACACCGCGACAGCATCGACATCGAGGGCAATATCCTGAATTGAAAACCTTGAACTTTGACGATCGTCAAACGGCTCGATGGCGGCGCGAATGACATCGACCAATTGCGCTCTGGCCCAGTTCGCCTGAAGCAGCAGATCATGCGCGCGGCCTAGCGCAAACAATCGGCTCTCGACGGCAAGCCGGCCTTGCTCGAGTGTGTCAGCGCTTCGCAAGCTCTGCGATGTAATCGCAATAACCGTAGCAAGAGTATTTTTTACGCGATGATGCAATTCTTCCAGCAGCAGGCGCTGTAGTTGCTTTGCGGCTTCGCTTTCAGAGGCGTCGATGCCGGCTTGCGCGAGCAGACGCGCTGCATCCAGCCCGGCCTGTGTCAGCAGTTCGCGGAGACCGACAATTTCGGCCTCGTAAGCGCGTTCTCTATTGCTTTGAGCGGTCATAGCGCCGGGGATGCAAGGCCCCTTGCTCACCTTACATCAATTTCCTCGCAGCGAAACGCCTGCAAACGGCGTCGAAGGCATTCAGCTCGGTTGTGACCAATTCAAAGGGGGGAAAGCAAGGAAGGGCTTTTCTTTGAAAACAACGCATCGCGAGTGGAACTATCGCGGAAGTTGAGCGTTCATTCATTGGCTTATCAGGGGGATATGTGAAAAAACTCGCAGTTATCGTTGCCGCACTGGCCATATCGGCCATCGGCGCAGGTCCGACATTCGCTCAATCACAAGAAGACCAGGCGGCCTGTACGCCTGACGTCATGCGGCTTTGCCAACAGGATATTCCCGATCAAGGCCGCATCATCGCCTGTCTTGTCCGAAGCAAGCTGCAACTCAGCCCCACCTGTGCCGGCGTGTTCACGCGCGCGCGCACGGCGAGTGTATTGAAGACAAAACTCTAACAGGCCGCAGTCGCGGTACAGCCTGGCCGAGCACACGGCCAGCCGACGTTGCGTGGTGCCAGAGCCACGCACTGCTAATGCAAAGAAAGACAAGACCATGTCCCTTGAACTCATTCTCGTTATCGTCCTCGTTATTTTTCTGTTTGGTGGCTTCAGCGGCCGGTTCGGCGGCTATGGTTACGGCTACGGGCACGGTGGTGTCGGTATCATCGGCACAATCTTGATCATCGTTGTCATTCTTATGCTGCTTGGACGCCTCTGACATGACATCCATCGCAAAAACATGACAAGAACGAATACCATTTCCAGGTTCGTGCAACGGGCATTGTGGCTTTACATGGCCGAAGCAGCGGCAATCCTTGCCATCGTCACGATAATTCACGCTCACGCCTAAAAATTCCCGCGCCGACCGCGCCGTCGATGAACTCGATCTTTCGATTGCGCGCTGAGTTCGGAGGCAATGATGCTTCCGACAAAAGGATCTTGACCATGAAAACTCTGTTCGCGGCCACCGTTTTCACTTTCACGACCATGCTCGCCCTCGCGCCGATCGCTGCCCTGGCTCAGGACCGCGGGACCGACGCCGCGATGGGCGCTGCTTCCGGATTTGTCGTTGGCGGGCCGGTCGGCGCGGCTGTCGGCGGCGTGATCGGATACACGGCGGGCCCGAACATCGCTCAAGGGATGGGTCTGCAACGGCGGCATTACTATTACGACAACTATGGCCACCGCCATTACACCTATCGCTAAATCGCCGCCCGGTAGCGAAATGGAGCCTCAAATGGTCACGGCAAAGCAATATCGCGTAAAGGCGAACGTATGTGGCGAACTCAGCAGGGAAGCTGCGGAGCCGGGCCAGATCCGCAAATATCAGGATTCAAGCGACAGCTTTAATTCGCTTGCCGACAACGAAGATTGGCTCGCGCGCAATGTCGATAAGACATTGCAAGCATCCGGCAAAGGACAAACCAGCTACGGAAACTTCGGTTCGGGGGAGAAGTGCGCCCCCGCGCCGAAGACCCGCACCTGACGGCGGTTCGTCTCTTACAGCTTCAGCAGCTTGCGGGCGTTCTCATAATAGACTTTGTTCTTGTCTTCCGGCGACAGTCCCATCTGATTGATCAACTCCACGCCCTCCTTTTTGAGGACGAAAAGCGGCGGCGAATCAGTACCGAAGACAAAATGATCGGCGCCTACGGATTCGAACGCGCATCGGGCGCCAGGAAGCCAGTAGGACGTGGATTCCAGATACAGCATCTTCAGGTAGTGGCTGGGTTGATGCTTGATGAGCATCGGCTCGTACGTACCGAGGAAAAAGCACTCGTCCTGGAGGCGATAGGCGTAGTCCATGCGGCCGATCATCTCGCAGATACCGCCGCCAAGATGCGTCGCAACCACTTTCAGCTTGGGCAGTTTTTCGAACATGCCGCGGACGATGAGCCGCGCCACCGCCAGCGCACCATCCATCGGCCGGCCGACAGATGACGCGAGCCTGTAATCGCGCATGCGTTCCTCGCCAAAACCGACCGACGGCGGGTGGATGACCACGGGCACGTCAAGTTCGCATGCCAGTTGGAAGAACGGAAAAGCATCATCGTCGTCGGGATAGCTGCCTTGCAGGCTCGATAGGATCCAAGCGCCTTTGAGACCGTCCTGTTTCACGGCGCGTTCGAATTCGCGCAGGAACGGATCGCCGCCATACGGCACAATCGACGCCATGCCGTAGATTTTTCCCGGATATTTGTTTTGCTGTGCTGCGTTGTAACGGTTCTGCCGCTGACAGCGCTCGAGCTGCTGGGCGCGGTCCATGTCGCGCATGTTGTGGAGCGGGTTGGAAATGACCGAAATGTCGACCCCGCCGATTTTGGCGGCTTCCAGTACGTTCTCGATGGTCCCCGGCGGACGGCCCTTGGTGGCGCCGATGTTCTTGTGAAAACCTGTGCCCGTAAAGGTGTCGAAATCTTCCGGTGGTAAAACATGAGTATGAAAATCGATGATCATTGACGCAGTCCCTCCCGATGACGCCGCTGTCCACGCGACGGCCTATCGGTGCACCATACACCGTTGCACCCCCGCGTTAGAATACGGCGCGGATCGGGAGCCATCGAATCCTATGGGCAGCCATGCAGTCGCGTCAGGCTCAAAGCCGGGTACAGTGTGTCGCGCCAACAGCGGGGCTCATTGACCATGATGTTCAGCCGCAGAGTTTTTGTCGGTTCGATCCCGTTGCTCTTGGCCGAGACCAAGGCTCGGGCGGAGTCTTCGGGCGCGGCGGACAGCGCAGAATGGCCGGCGCGGCCAGTCCGCTTCATCGTTCCCGCGGCCGCCGGCAGCGCCGGCGATGATGTCTGCCGTTTGATCGCGGCAAAACTCGGCGAGAGATTCGGCCAGCCATTTGCCATCGTGAATCAGCCGGCTGCCGTCGGCACGCTCGCCATGCAGGATTTGGCGCGCGCGACACCGGACGGCTACACGATTGGACAGATTTCAGCGACTACCCAGGTCATCGCCAAGCTGTACACACCGGATTTGTCATACGACGGCATCAAAGATTTCGCGCTGATTTCCCTTCTCGGCACCTCGCCTTACGTGATTGCGACCTATCCCGGCATACCGGTCAAGTCCGTCGCCGAACTGGTGGCCTTGGCCAAGGCAAAACCGCAACCATTGAGCAATGCCGCCTTCGGCACGATGAGCCTCGGTTATCTGGGCAGCAAGCTGTTCGAACGGCAGGCCGGCATCACCTTGAACCAGATCCCGTATCGATCCTCCGCCCAGGCAGTGACCGATGTCGTGGCCGGTCGCGTCGATATGCAATTCAGTACCCTGCCGCCAGCCGTGCCCCTTATCCGGGCGGGAAAACTGCGCGCGATTGCAACAACCGGAGCGCAACGGTTTGCGACGCTTGCTGAGATACCGACGCTGGCGGAATCAGGATTCCCGGGATTCGACGTCGCACTGTGGCTCGGAATGGCCGCGCCGGCAGGCACGCCACCGAAAATCATCACAACGCTCAACAGCGAACTGGTCGCTCTCCTGAACACCACGGACATGCAGGATGCAATGCTGCGGCAAAGCTTCGTCGCCGAGTTCCTGCTCGCCCGACGCGCTCGCCGGCCGCATTGGCGCCGATCTGGAAAAGTGGCGCGATATCGTGGCGAGCTCCAGCTCATCGGAAAAATGAGCCGCATCCAAGCCGCGAGTGTGCGTTCCTCGAAAGAAGCGCGCAAGATTCATTCGGCGAAACCGAGCACCGTTCGATCTACGGCGAAGCGTTACTCCGCAAGGCTGAGCCGGTGCGGGGCAAGATGAAACGCTCAACCGCTTTGGCAAAACCTTCATCATCATAGGAGTCGGTTACAAAATTGGCCTGCTTCTGCACCTCCGGGCTGGCATTGCCCATCGCGATGCTGAGGCCACTGTTGCGGAACATCAGTACGTCGTTTGGCATATCGCCAATCGTTGCGATCTCGCCGGTCGGGACCGAGAGGAGTTTTGACAGCCTCGCGACGACCGCCCCTTTATTTGCATCTGGATGGGTGACATCGAGATAATAGGGTTGCGAACGGGCCGCCGATGCTGTTGCGCCGAGGGCGTCCTGAACTTGCTTTTCGCATCGAGCCACCAGGTCGGTATCGTCGCTCACGCCAACGATCTTGACTGCGCTGTCGAGTGCACCTTTGAAATTCTCGACGATGGTTGGGGCAAACTTGACGGTCCATTGCTCCCGGGCGACATGGGGCGCATTGCGGTTGCGAACAAGCCAGTCATTGCCGCTGTAGACCCACACGTCCATATCGTTGCGGAGAATGACTTCAATCGCGCGTCTTGCGACGTCGGCGGCAAGCACATGCTCTTCCATGATGGTCATGTCGGGCTTGACGAAGATCCCGCCGTTGAATCCGGCAAGCGGGGTGCGCATAGCCAGCGGCTCGATCAACATCGCCATGCCACGCGGTGGCCGGCCGCTGGTAATCGCAAAGGAAAGACCTGCGGTGTGGAGCGCCTCCACGGCCGCCCTCGCGCGTACCGTCAGCACTTTCTCCGCAGTAACCAGGGTGCCGTCGACGTCGGCCAGGACAAGCGAGATTTTCGATGCAGCGCGAGTGGGCTCAGTCATTCGCGATCTCCTGCTGGTGCCACCCGAACCCGGTGCCCGTCTATGAGTCCGACGCTTTAGCCTTCGGCGAATATCAGCAACAGCACGCCGGCGACGACCAGCGCCATGCCGGCGGCTTCGCGCGCCGTCGTGCGCTGCCCGAACATGAAGCGCGACACCCCTTGCGCGAACAACACCTCGATCAAGGCCAGCGTGCGCACACTTGCCGCCGTGGCAATCGCGAAGGCCAGGAACCAGAACTGCGAAGCCAGCGCGCCCATCAACCCGGCGAACAGCGACGGCTTCCAGGACCGTAGTATTGCCATCATCACGGTGGGCCGGCGCAGACACAGGAAGATGGAAAGCGTGACTGCCTGCATCACCAGGCCGACCACCAGCGTGAACGTCGCGGCCATGACGAAATTCGGCAGGCCGAGGTTCAGGATTGCGCCGCGGTAGCCGATCGCCGACAGCGCGAACAGGCCACCCGAGATCAGACCAACGACCGTCGGCCGGATACCGCCCACCATCCCCCACCCTTCCCTCCCCCGCAAGCGGGGGAGGGAAGGGTGGGGGGAACGACATGACAATGACGCCAGCGGTCGCCACCAGAATTGCCGACATCATCGGCCACGTCACCGCATCGCCAAGAAAAATAAGGCCGAAGATTGCGACCTGGATCGGTTCGGTCTTGATGTAAGCGATGGTGACGACGAACGAACGTTCGTTCATGGCCATAAGCATAGTCGCGGTGGCGGCGATCTGGGCGCCGGCACCGTCGATCACCCAGGGCCAAAAGCTTAATCCAGGACGCGGCAGCGGCACGCCGGTCCAGGCCATCAGGCTCAACAGCGACAATAGCGCGAACGGAAACCCGAACAGAAACCGCACATGGGTCGCGCCGACCGTGCCTAGCTTGCCGGTCAGCTCGCGCTGCATGGCGTTGCGCAAGGTCTGGAAGAATGCTGCCGCGACGGTGAAGACGATCCAGAGCCAGGGCGCGACCATCACTCAACCTTGTCCGCGACGACCATGTAATTCACGTCCATATCGGACGAGAGCTGCCAGCGGTCGGCGAGCAGATTGTAGATGACGCCAGTCTCGCCGATGAGCCGCAGGCCACCCTGCTCGACGGCAATCTCAAGCTCGTTAGGGGTGACGAATTTGTCCCATCGATGGGTGCCGCGCGGCAACCAGCGTAGAATGTATTCGGCACCGACGATCGCCAGCGCAAAGCTCTTCATGGTGCGGTTGAGCGTCGCCACGAACATCAGGCCGCCCGGCTTGACCATGGCGGCCGCGAGATCGACGAACAGGCCGACATCCGCGACGTGCTCGACGACTTCCATGGCGAGCACGACGTCGAAGGCTTCGCCGGCTTGCGCCAGCGCTTCGGCGGTGGTGTGGCGATAATCGATCGCGAGGCCCGATTGGGCCGCATGATCGCGCGCAACCGCTATATTGCTGTCAGACGGATCGGCGCCGACCACGGCGGCGCCAAGCCGCGCCAGCGGCTCCGACAAGATGCCGCCGCCGCAACCGATATCGAGGATGCGCAGGCCGGCGAGGCTGTCGAGCCGTTTTGGATCGCGGCCGAAATGATCGGCGGCACGATCGCGGATATAGGAAAGCCGGACCGGGTTGAATTTGTGCAGCGCCGCCATCGGTCCGCGCGCGTCCCACCATTGGCTGGCAAGCCGTGAAAAGCGCGCAATTTCGTCCTGGTCGATGGTGCCTGTGGGTGTCGGCTGCGGGTCCATTGCGGGTGCGTTCCTTGGCCCTTCTGGACCACGCCCGGCCGTCTCATTCAAGTGGCAACCGGGGCCGGTGCCCACTGCCGGATACGAGACGAAACGCGCATTGCACTCACGTGCGACCTGAACGAGGATATGCTTTGAAACGAGCGTGCGGATGCACGATCTGGGAGGAAACGATGCAGAAAGTATTGATTGGCGTTGCTGGCTTGGCGGTCGCCTTGCTTGGCGCGGGCTCGGCAAGTGCCCAAGACACCGTGAAAATCGGGATGATCAACGAATATTCCGGACAATTCGCCGACACCGGCAACATGATCGACAATGGCCTGAAGCTTTACATGAAGCAGCACGGCGACACCGTCGCCGGCAAGAAGCTCGAAGTGATCCGCAAGGATACCGGCGGCATCGCGCCGGACGTCGCCAAGCGGCTGGCGCAGGAACTGGTCGTCCGCGACAACGCCGACATCTTCGGCGGTTTCTCGCTGACGCCGAACGCGCTGGCGGCGGCCGACGTTTCCGCCGAAGCCAAGAAGTTCATGGTGGTCATGAACGCGGCGACTGCGATCATCACGACCAAGTCGCCCTATATCGCGCGTACCTCGTCGACAACACCGCAATTGAACTTCGTGCTCGGCACCTGGGCGGCCAAGAACGGCGTCAAGACCGTCTATACGATGGTTTCCGATTACGGGCCCGGCATCGACGCCGAAACATGGTTCCAGACCGGCTTCAAGGAAGGCGGCGGCCAGGTTGTTGGCTCGGTGCGGTTCCCGGTGGCGAACCCGGACTTCTCGGCCTTCATCCAGGCCGCCAAAGATTCGCACGCGGACGCAATCTATATCTGGATCCCCGGCGGCACGCAGCCGGCGGCGGTCGGCAAGGCGCTGGCCGAGCGGGGTGTCGATCCCATGAAAACAAAAGTACTGGGCCAGGACGCGCTCGGCGACGAGACCGCGCTCAAGAGCATGGGCGACGCATCGCTCGGCATCATTACAGTGTCCGACTACGATTATTCGCATAAGTCGGCGATGAACCAGGAATACGTCAAAGCCTTCAACGACGAATATCACCGCAACCCGGACTTCTTCTCGGTCGGTGGCTATGACGGCGCGCATCTTATCTACGAGGCGCTGACCAAGACCGGCGGCAAGACCGACGGCGATTTGCTGATCGCGGCCGCCAAGGGCGCGTCCTGGGAAAGTCCGCGTGGACCGATCAGCATCGATCCTGAAACCCGCGACATCATCCAGACCGTGTACATCCGCAAGGTCGAGAAGGTCGGCGATAAGCTGGAAAATATCGAATTCGACAGCGTCAAGAACGTCAAGGATCCGGCCAAGGAACGCATGAAGCATTAAGGCCGCGTGCCAACACCGTAGGCCGCCGGCAATGCCTCCCGTCTTCGGCGTGCTGTTCGACGGCTTGGCCTACGGCATGCTGCTGTTTCTGCTTTCGGTCGGGCTGTCGGTGACGCTCGGGATGATGAATTTCGTCAACCTGGCGCACTGCAGCTTCGCCATGCTCGGCGGCTACGTCACCGTCACGCTGATGAACGCATTCGGCTGGCCGTTCTTCGCCACGCTGCCGGCTGCGTTCATCGCCGCCGCTTTGGCGAGCGTCGTGCTTGAGCGGCTGTTCTTCCGGCGGTTCTACAATGCGACCGAACTCGAACAGTGCCTGCTGACCATCGGCATCGTCTTCATCTCGATCGCGTCGGCGGCCTATATCTTCGGCACGATCAATCAGCCGGTGCAACTGCCGGCCTATCTGCGCAGCTCCATCACCTACGCCGGCCTGAACTTCACAATTTACCGGCTGTTCCTTGTTGGCGTCGCGCTGCTGATTACGATTCTGCTGGTCTTCACCATCGAGAAGACACGCTTCGGAGCGCAGGTGCGTGCCGCCGTCAACAACCAGCGGATGGCGCGCGGGCTCGGCATCAACGTCGACAGATTATTCGCAATCACCTTCGCCCTCGGCAGCGGGCTTGCCGGCCTCGGCGGCGCGCTGGCCATCGAACTGGTCGGACTCGATCCGTCCTTCGCCCTGACCTATCTCATTTACGTGCTGATCGTCGTTTCGGTCGGCGGCCTCGGCTCGATTTCCGGCTCGTTCGCCGCCGCGATGCTGCTCGGTGTCAGCGACGTCGCCGGCAAGTATTACGTCCCTGCCATCGGCGCCTTTCTCATCTATCTGGTGATGATCGTGCTGTTGATGTGGCGGCCGACCGGCATCTTCGGGAGACGTTAGGCGTGTCGACACAAGCGATCGCCGGCCCGGTGCAGCATTTGCAGGCGCAATTCCGCTGGCGCTGGAGCGAGATCGCGTTCTGGCTGGCGACGCTGCTGCCGTTCGTCCTGACGCCAAGCTATCTGGTGCTGGCAAGTCAGATCGCTATTACGGCGCTGTTCGCGCTGTCGCTCGACCTGATCCTCGGCTTTTGCGGAATCGTATCGCTCGGCCACGCCGCCTATTTCGGCATCGGCGCTTACACATCCGGGTTGCTCTCGACACGCGGCTGGGGCGATCCGCTCTTCGGTCTTGTTGCGGCGGCGCTGACCGCCGGGCTGTTCGGCTATGTCACGAGCTTCGTTGTGGCGCGGTTTCGCCACCTTGCTTTGATCATGATCACGCTCGGCATCGGCCTCGTGGTGCAAGAGGCGGCCAACAGCGCCGGCTGGCTGACCGGCGGTTTCGACGGCCTGCAAGGGATTCACACGTTGCCGGTCTTCGGCAAGTTCCGCTTCGATCTTTATGGTTACACCGCCTACGGCTATTCGCTGGCCGGGCTGTTTCTGATCTTTCTCGTCGCCCGGCGGATCATCCATTCCCCGTTCGGACTGGCGCTGCGCGGCATCCGCGAGAACAGTACGCGCATGCCTGCGATCGGCGCACCGATCCATGCGCACATTCAAACAATCTATACGATCGCGGCCGTCATCGCCGGCATTGCCGGCGCAATGCTGGCGCAGACGACCGAGACGGTTTCGCTGGAAGCACTGGGCTTCCAGCGTTCGGCCGATGTGCTGGTGATGCTCATCCTCGGCGGCACCGGCCGGCTCTACGGCGGCCTGATTGGCGCCGCGGTCTATATGGTGGCGCGCGACCAATTCTCCGGGCTCAATCCGCAATACTGGTATTTCTGGATCGGGCTGTTGCTGATCGCCGTCGTGATGCTGTTGCCGAACGGCCTGCTCGGCGGCCTGTCGCTGTTGGCGCGGCGCGCAAGGACGGCGCCGTGAGCGGCACGGCACTGGCCACCCACGGTCTGAACAAGAGCTTTGGCTCGCTGGTCGTTGCCGCCGATATCGAACTCACTTTGCCGCCAGGCGTGCGCTACGCGCTGATCGGCCCCAACGGCGCCGGCAAGACCACGTTGATCAATCTCATCACCGGCATGCTGGAGCCCGATGCGGGCCGCATCATACTTGGCGAGGACGACATCACCGCGCTGCCGCCGGAGCAGCGCGTGCGGCGCGGCCTCGTTCGCACTTATCAGATCAATTCGCTGTTCGCGCATCTCACCGCGCTCGAATCGGTAACTTTGGCGGTGTGCGAACGGCGGCGGGTGGCGCAAAACTGGTGGCGGCAGCTCACGGCCTATCGCGACGAGATCGACGAGGCCTACGACATTCTCTCCGCCTTGGCGCTGGCGCCGGTCTGCCACCGGCTCACGCGCGAGCTTGCCTACGGCCAGCAGCGTCTCTTGGAAATCGCGCTGGCGCTTGCGACCCGGCCGAAAGTGCTGCTGCTCGACGAGCCGGCAGCGGGCGTGCCGCGAGAGGAAAGCCGCGAACTGTTCGCGGCGATCGCCGGCCTGTCACAAGACATCACAGTGCTGTTCATCGAGCACGACATGGACCTGGTGTTCCGCTTCGCCTCGCGCGTGATCGTGATGGTTGGTGGCCGGGTGCTGCTCGAAGGCACGCCGACCGAGATCGCCGCCGATCCGCGGGTGCGCGCGGTCTATCTCGGCAAAACGCGTCAGGAGGCGGTGTCTTGAGCGCGCCTTTGCTTTCGCTCCGCGATGTACGCGCCGGCTACGGCTCGGCCGTGGTGCTCGACGGCATTTCATTCGATCTGCCGGAACGCGGCGGGCTGGCCGTGCTAGGCCGGAACGGCGTCGGCAAGTCGACATTGCTGCTCACCATCATGGGCTACACGCAAATCGCCCGTGGCCAGGTCGAATGGCGCGGCGAGGACATCACGGCGCGGGCACCGCACCGCCGCGCCCAGGCCGGCATCGGCTGGGTGGCGCAGGAGCGCGAGATTTTTTCGACGCTGACGGTCGAAGAAAATCTCACGGTAGCGGCGCGCGGCGGCCGCTGGAATCTCGCTGCCGTCTACGACCTGTTTCCGCGTCTGGCTGAGCGCCGGCGGAATTTCGGCAATCAGCTTTCAGGCGGCGAGCAGCAGATGCTGGCGATCGCGCGGGCGCTGATGACCAATCCGGCACTGCTGTTGCTCGACGAGCCGCTCGAGGGCCTGGCGCCGATCGTGGTTGAGGAACTCGCCGCCGCCATCAGCCGCATGACCAGCGAAGGCTCCAATGCCTTCATACTGGTCGAGCAGCACGCCGATATCGCGCTGTCGCTGACACAAAATGCAATCCTGCTGGAACGCGGCCGCGTCGTGCATAGCGGGCCCTCGGCCGCGCTGCTCGCCGACCACGCCACGCTCGACCGCTATATCGGGCTCAAACTCGCGGACGCGTAGCAAAAGAGCCCCACTGCTATTCGAGCAGTGCGAGCAGCCCGGCGAGCAATTGCACAGGCCGTGGCGGACAGCCGCGGATATGAAGATCGACCGGCACGACGGCGTTGACGCCGCCGACCACCGCGTAACTACCGGAGAAAATGCCGCCATCCACGGCGCAATCGCCAATCGCCACGACCCATTTTGGATCCGGCGTGGCGTTGTAGGTGCGTTCCAGCGCCTCGCGCATGTTCTTGGTGACAGGGCCGGTGACCATCAGTACGTCGGCGTGGCGCGGCGAGGCGACAAAGCGCAGGCCGAAGCGTTCGAGATCGTAGAACGCGTTATTGAGCGCATGAATCTCAAGTTCGCAGCCGTTGCAGGAGCCGGCGTCGACTTGCCGGATCGACAGGCTGCGGCCGAGCCGCCGCCGCGCGGCGCGATCGACGCTGGCGCTCAATTCGGCGAGTGCGGCGTCATCCGCGGCCGGAGGCGGCTCGGTGAGCGGACGGCGCGACAAACCTTCGAACAGCGTTCTGCGCATGAGTTGCCCTAGAGGTCGTGCCCCGAATAGGAACAATTGAAAGATTTGTTGCACAGCGGAAAGTCAGCGACGATGTTGCCTTCAATCGCGGTCTCAAGAAGCGGCCACTGAAACCACGATGGGTCGCGCAGGTGGCAGCGTGCGACGTGGTCGCCGTCAAGCCGCACCCACGCAAGAATATCGCCGCGGAAGCCTTCGACGAGGCCGATCCCTTCCGACACTCCCGCCGCATTGGCGACCGGCGAAGCGATCGGGCCGTCCGGCAGGCTCTGGAGAATCTGGCCGATCAGGGCGAGGCTTTGCTCGACCTCGCGGATACGCACCCAGACGCGCGCGTTGACATCGCCGGAGGTCAGGACCGGCACTTCAAGTTGAAGCCGGTCATAGGGCGCGTAGCGTAGCACAGCGCGGGCATCGAAGGCGCGGCCGCTGGCGCGGCCGACATAGCCGCCAGCGCCGAACCGGCGCGCGAACTCGGCACGCACGATGCCGGTCTCCGCGGTGCGGTCTTGCAGCGACGCAGTGTTGTCGTAGAGTTCGACGAGCCGTGGAAAGCGCCGCCGCAATTCCGCAAGCGTCTCGTTCAACGATGTGATGCCATCGGCGGCGATATCGCCGGCGACGCCGCCCGGAACGATCCGGTCCATCATCAGCCGATGGCCGAAACAATGGTCGGCGGCGCGCAACACGTGTTCGCGCAGGATGCCGCAATGCGCGTGCATGATGGTGAACGAAGCGTCGTTGCAGATGGCCCCGATATCGCCGAGGTGGTTAGCGAGCCGTTCGAGCTCCGCCATCAGAGCCCGTAGATACTGCGCACGCGGCGGCACGATGACATTCAGCGCGGCCTCGACGGCCTGCGCGAAAGCGAACGCGTAAGCGATGGTGCTGTCGCCCGAGGTGCGGCCCGCGAGCCGCGCCGCCGTCTCGATCGTAGCGCCGGCCATCAGCGACTCGATGCCTTTGTGAACATAACCGAGGCGCTGTTCGAGCCGCACCACGGTTTCACCGTTGGCAGTGAAGCGGAAATGTCCCGGCTCGATGATGCCGGCGTGCACCGGACCGACGGGAATCCGGTGCAGGCCCTCGCCTTCCACCGGCAGGAACGTATAGGCCGGCTGGGTGCCGGATGTCGGCGCGGCAACGCCGAGCGGGTGCTGCACGCCCCAGAAACCGATATCGAGCCAGGGCCTCGCGTCCACCGCGCCGACCGGCTCCAGTCCATAAAGACTTTGGATCGCGCGCTCGGGCCGGATCGCCGGCGGATGCAGCGCGCCGACCGACGGAAAACGGCCGTCGGGACATTCGACGCTGACAACGGCGATGGCGCAGGCGGCTTCATCGAGGAGCCCCATATGCACGAAACCGAAATCGCCCCACAGGCCGAGCAATGTGACATTGCCGGCCGCCAGCTCACTCGCCGCCGCGCTCCACGTTTGCCCCGACACAATGACGCGCGGCCACGGCCGGTGCCCATCCACCCGACGGCCTTGCGTGACGATATCGGTAAGCGCCGTCATGGGCTTTATCCGAGCATCTTGGCGACGTTTTCGAACCAGGCGACCAGCGCCGCCGGCATATAGATTCCGGCCATGAGCACCAGCGCAAGATGCGCGAACAACGGCACGTAAGAAGCCTTCGCCTCCGCGGTCGGTCCGCGCGGTTCGCCGAACACGATGGTATTGAGCCGCAGGAACAAGCCGCCAAGGCCGACCAAAATGCCGAACACAAGGATGAGCGCCAGCCCCGGCGAACGGGCGAAGGTCGAACTCACCACCAGAAATTCGCTCATGAAAATGCCGAGCGGCGGCATGCCGGCGATTGCGATGACGCCGAGGATGAGACCCCAGCCGAGCAGCGGATTGGTCTCGGTGAGGCCGCCCATGTCGGCTATGCGCTGCGTGCCCTTGACCTGGGCGATGTGGCCGACGGCAAAGAAGATCGCCGACTTGGTCAGCGAATGCATAGTCATGTGCAACAAACCGGCGAAATTGGCTATCGGACCGCCAATGCCGAAGGCGAACACGATAATGCCCATATGCTCGATCGACGAGTAGGCGAACATGCGCTTGATGTCGCGCCGCCGGTACAGCATGAACGCCGCGAACACGAGCGAAATGAGCCCAAGCGTCACCATCAGCGGCCCGGGCGCGAGCGCCGCCGGATTGACTGCCAGCAGCATCTTAAAGCGCAGCAGCACATAGAGCGCGACGTTCAGCAGTAGTCCCGACAGTACCGCCGAGATCGGTGTCGGACCTTCGGCATGGGCGTCAGGCAACCAGGCGTGCAGCGGCGCGAGCCCCACTTTGGTGCCGTAGCCGAGCAACAGAAACACGAAGGCGACGTTGAGCAGCGCCGGATCAAACGCGCCGGCATGCGCGATCAGACTGGTCCAGACCATGGCGTCGAGACCTTCCCCGATCACCGGCCGGGCCGCCATGTAGACCAGAATGGTGCCGAACAAAGCGAGCGCGATGCCGACGCTCCCGAGAATGAAGTATTTCCACGCCGCCTCGAGCGCTTCATGGGTGCGATAGATGCCGACCATGAGCACAGTGGTAAGCGTCGCCAGCTCGATCGCCACCCACATCACGCCGATATTGTTAGCCAGGAGCGCGAGGTTCATGGCGAACATCAGCACCTGATACATCGCGTGATAGAAGCGCACGAAGGTCGGCGTCAGCCGGCCGGTTTCGAGTTCATGGCTGATATAGCTTGCGCTGAAGACGCTGGTGGTGAAGCCGACGAACGTCGTGAGCACGATGAATGTGCCGTTGAGGTCGTCAACCCGAAGGTAAAGACCCGGCGGCGGTCGCTCCCACAGCATCGACAGCGCGGCAATGAAGGTGGCAAGCGTCGCCAGCACGTTGAGCCGCGCCGTGATCCGATAGCCCGGCAACAGCGCTAGCACTGCTGCGGCGATGGCCGGGACAAACAGCACGGCGTTTGAGGCGTCGAAATTCATCGCCGTTCTCCGCGAAACCGGTCAAGGGCCTGCAAATCGACACTGTCGAAACGCTCGCGGATGCGGAACAGGAATATGCCGATGACGATGAAGGCGATGAGGACCGAGAACGCCACGCTGATCTCAACCACCAGCGGCATGCCCTTGGCGCCGGTCGCCGCCAGCACGAGGCCGTTCTCCAGCGACATGAAGCCAACGACCTGGCTCACCGCGTTGCGCCGCGTCACCATCATCAGAAGCCCGAGCAGCACGACCGACAAGGCAAAGGCGAGGTCCTCGCGCGCCAGCGGATCGGAATCGTGCGTCACCCGCAGCATCACCACCATCGACAGCGCGACGAGGCCCATACCGGCAAGCATCGCCGGGCCGACGCCGACCACCTTCTCGATCTCGCGATGGATGCCGAGCCGCACGATGATCCGATGCAGGGCAACCGGAATGACGATGACCTTGAACACCAGCGCCAGCGCCGCGGTGACATAAAGGTGCGGCGCGTCCTGGACGAAGGCCTGCCAGGCGACCGACAGCGCCAGCACCAAGGCGTGCATCGCATAGACGTTGAGCAGTGCGTAGAGCCGGTCCTGGTAGAGTTCCATGAAGCTGATCAGCACCAGCGAACCGGCGAGCAGATGGGCGATATCGAATTGGATGCCGTGCATCACAGGCTCCCCGACACGAAGCGCAGCAGCACCGCCAGCAGTCCCAGCATCAGCGCGACGCCGAGGAATTCCGGCACTCGGAACACGCGCATCTTGGCGATCGACGTCTCGAACAGCGCCAGCAGGAAGCCGCCGACCGCGAGCTTGCCGAGATAGGCTGGAATTCCGATCGTGACATCGGCGATGCCGGCGCCAGCCGGCTGCAAGCCCCAGGGTGCGAACACACAGGCGATCAGCGAGACATAGAGAATGAGCTTGAGCGATGCAGTCAGCTCGATCAGAGCGAGATGCCGTCCGGAATATTCCAGCACCATGGCCTCGTGCACCATGGTGAGCTCAAGATGCGTCGCGGGATTGTCGACCGGGATGCGTCCGTTCTCGGCAATCGCAACGAGGATAAGCCCGAGCAGCCCCAGCGCCAGCGACACGCGCAGTCCGACCGCCGGCGAGACCATGAACTCGGCAATATTAGAAAGCTGTGTCGAACCGGCGATCAACGCCAGAGTGAACACGATCATCAGCATGGCGGGCTCGGCGAGCGAGGCGATCATCACCTCGCGGCTCGAGCCGATGCCGCCGAAGCTGGTGCCGACATCGAGGCCGGCCAGCGCCAGAAAGAAGCGTGCGCTGCCAAGGAGCGCAATGATGGCAATGAGATCGGCGGACCACGAGAACAGCAGCCCGATGCGAAACGTCGGCACCAGCGAAGCGGCGACCCAGGTGGCGGCGAAGATCAGGTAAGGAATGACGCGGAACAGCCACGAGGCGTTCGACGCCAGCACGACGTCCTTGCGCATCAGCCGGATCAGATCGCGGTATGGCTGGATCAACGGCGGTCCCTGCCGGCGCAGCAGGCGCGCCTTCGCCTTGCGCACGAAGCCGGTAAGCAGCGGCGCCAGCGCCAGCACCAGCGCCATCTGTGCGCCTTGTACGGCGAGGTCTTGGATCATAGCCACACCGCAAGCACCAGCAGCAGGATGACAAGCAGCGCGAATACCAGGCTCAGGAACTGGCGGATGGTCAGAAATTGCAGAGCGTTGAGACGATCCGCCGCAAAGCCGATGGCCGCGGCGACCGGCGCATAGATCGCGTCCCAGATCAGATCGCGCAAAACGACGACGAGACGCGCCGGCCGCACGTCGCCGGGTGGCGGCATTTCGACATACTCGCGGGCACTGAACACGGACGTGCCGAAGACGCGGCGGATCGGTTGGGCAAAGCTCGAGGCGGTGTATTGCGTCGCCGGGCTTGGATCTGGATAGCCGCAGTCCCACGCCGGGCCGCGGCGCAGACGATCCGAGGCAAGGCGGTGAATGGCGAAGGCCGCGAGCGTTCCGGAAATGACCATGAACAGGAAAACCAGCAGGCCGTTATACGAGCTGCGGGCGGCGGCGATCGGCACGATCGAGAGCCACTGCACGCCGGTCTGCACCGGCATGCGGCCGCCGACGAGATTGTCCGCGAGCGGCGCCAGTGCGTCGATGAAGAGGCCGGGCAAGACGCCGGCGACGAGGCAGAGCGCAGCGAGAAAATACATCGCAGCGAGCGAGAACCGGTCGGTCTCCACGGCACGCTCGGCGGCAGAGGTACGGGGACGGCCAAGGAATGTCACGCCGAATGCCTTGACGAAGCAGGCGGCAGCAAGAGCAGCCGAGAGCGCAAGCAGCGCACCGACCCCGGGCACCAGGAATTTCAGCCCCCATGACGGCAATTGTGGGCTCAGCAGGATTGCCTGAAACGTCAGCCACTCGGAGACGAAGCCGTTGAGCGGCGGCAGCGCCGAGATGGCGACGCAACCGACCAGGAACACGAATGCGGTCTGCGGCATACGGTGAATGAGGCCGCCGAGACGCTCCATGTCACGTTCGCCGGTCGCGGTAAGAACGGCGCCGGAGCCGAAGAACAGCAGGCTCTTGAACACCGAATGATTGAAGACGTGGAGCAGACCGGCGGTGAGTGCGAGCGCCGCCGCGGAGTCCATGCCGTACGCCTTGAACGCCAGCGCCAGACCGAGCCCGATGAAGATGATGCCGATGTTCTCGACCGTATGATAAGCGAGCAGCCGCTTGAGATCGTGCTGCATCAGCGCATAGAGCACGCCCATCACGGCGGTGACGCCGCCGAGCGCCAGCACCACCATGCTCCACCACCATGCCGGCTCGCCGACGAGGTCGAAGACGATGCGCACGAACCCGTAAACGGCGACCTTCGTCATGACGCCGCTCATCAGAGCGGAGACATGGCTCGGCGCCGCAGGGTGTGCGAGCGGGAGCCACACGTGCAGTGGCACGAGGCCGGCTTTGGAGCCGGCGCCGACGAGTGCGAGGAACAGCACGAGCGCCGCAAGCCCCGCCGTCGGATGCGTGGCGCGCATCTGCGCGAATGTGTAGAGGCCATCGGGGCCGGCAAGCAGACCGAACGCCAGCAGCAGCGAGAGCGTGCCGAAGCTCGCCATGACGATATAGACATAGCCGGCGTACACATTATCGCGCACGCGATGGTGCGAGACGACCAGCGCCCACGATGTCAGCGACATGAACTCCCAGGACACCAGAAAGGTGAAGGCATCGTCGGCCAGGACGACGAGGGTCATCGCCGCAAGAAACGCCGGATAGAACGGCAGCACGCGCGACGGCGCCTCCTCATGGCTGCCGTAGCCCATGGCGAACAGGCTCGCGGTAACGGCGCCAAGATCGACGACCCCGAGGAAGAAAGCAGACAGCGAGTCGATCCGAAAATGCGTACCGACCCATGGGATGCCGAGTGGCAGCGCCAGGCTTTCCGCTGGCGCGGCGCCGAGCAATTGCTTCAACGCGGTGAAGAGCGACACGACCGCCGCGGCGGCGCACAGGCCGTAGACGATGCGAGCCGCTTTTGCCGTGCGGGCTATCAGCACCGCAATCGGCGCAAGCGCAAGCAACGCCGCCGCGCACAACAAGGCGACCGCCAGCATCATGTCGCCGGCCTCTTGAGTCGCACGCCGCGACCGCCGGCAACGCTCGTGACGTTGTCGGAGATGAGTTCGATGCCGCCCGCGTCGAGCGCGGCAACGAGCTTCATCAGCGAGTCGACATTGCCGCGGATCACGCCCTCGCTTGCTTCCATACGTTGGATAGTCGGCAGCGACAGGCCAGACCGTTCGGCCAGTTTGCGCTGGTCGATTCCGAGCAATGCGCGGGCGGCGCGGAGTTGGGCGGCAGTAATCATGCGCAAAACATCAGTTATTAATTATTTAGCATCTTATTTTGCTACTACAGCATGACAATTGATTCCTCAAGGGGGTGAAAAGATCCCACGATTTCAATGCCATATTGGCGGATTGGGGACCTCGCGGCGCTATCGCGACGGCCGCTGGCCGGGCTATGAATCTTGCCGCAGAGTGAGCGCTACGCCCCAACCGATCATCCGAGGAGCACTGACATGGCTACCAGTTTTGCAGGCACGCAGGCGCCGGGTTACTTCCGGCTCAAGGTCGGGGCGCATGAAGTGACGGTGGTAAGTGACGGCACGCTGACCCTCGACGCGGCTCTGTTCGCCGGCGATACGGCGGGCGCGGAGAAGCTCTTGCGAGATGCCCACCTGCCGACCGTGAACATCCCGACCCCGCTCAACACCTGGCTCATCAACACCGGCAATAAGCTGGTTTTGGTCGATACGGGCGGCGGCACGCACTTTGCCCCGAGCGTGGGTCGGCTACCGCAGAACCTCGCCGCAGCCGGCGTCGCCCCCGGCGACATCGATGCCGTCGTCATCACCCACCCGCATCCGGACCACATTCCGGGACTGATCGACAGCAACGGCGGCATGCTGTTTCCGAACGCCGTCGTGCACGTCAATGGCGACGATCACGGATTCTGGACCTCGGATGAAATTCGCAGCAAGGCGCCCGAGGAGTTCAGAGTGTTCTTCGATCTCGCCAAAAAGGCGATCAAGCCCTACGCAGAGGCCGGCAAACTGCAACTCTACAAGGACGGCACCGCGTTCGCGCCCGGCGTGACCTCGATGTTCCTGCCCGGTCACACCGTAGGGCACTCGATGGTGCGAGTTTCGTCCGGAAACGGCGATTTTCTGATCTTCGGCGACATCGTGCACAATGCGGCGCTGCAATTCGCCGATCCCGAACGCTCGGTCGCGTTCGATACCGATGCGGCGCTGGCGTTGAAGAACCGCAAAAAGGTATTCGACATGGTGGCGACCGACCGGCTGTTGTTCTCCGGCGGGCACCTGCCGTTTCCCGGAGTGGGTCACGCCAGCAAAGCCGGAAACGGCTACGTTTTTGTGCCGGTGCACCACGGCGAGCTGTAAGCAGGCTCAGGCTGCCCCGCGCTATGCTGGCGCGGATAACAGCGCCGGCATTTTGACCTTGTGTGCTTTGCCGATCTTCTCAAGCTCGTCCCAGAGCGTGGCCGGGATCGGGATGCCGGTCTTGCGCCGGCGAGCCTCGGTGCGCTGCGAGCGCTCGCCCGGCAAATTGATTTCGTCGAAGCCCGCCTGCCGCGGCAAGGCTTTGATGATGGCCGCCAACGCATCGGCATCTTTGGTGAAGCCGGCCAGCGGCCGGAATGTTTCGATATCGATAACGAGCATCGCGGTGTTGCCGGTGTGGCGCGTGCGCCTTTCCGGACCGAGCGCACGCGCCTGGATCGGCGCCGCCGCAAGTACGCTCGCCAGCATCTCGAACATCAAGCCGAGCCCGGACCCCTTCGGGCCGCCGAGCGGCAACAGGATTTCTGCCGTGTTGGGATCGGTGGTCGGTTCACCCCTGGCGGTCAGCACGGTGTTTTCCGGAAGCGGATTGCCGGTGGCGCGGCCTTGCAGGATCTTGCCGTTGGCAACCGCGCTCGTCGCCATATCGAGCACGATCGGACCGTTGCCGCTCGGCACTGCGATCGCGATTGGGCTGGTCGACAGGCTCGCGACCCGGGCGCCGTGATAGGCCATCAGCGTCGGTCCCGCGCCGATAATGATCGCGGCGCAATCGCGCTCCGCGATCCATTGCGCATAGCGCCCGACCGCGCCGGTATGCGTCGTCTCACGGACCAGGCCGAAGCAAACGCCGGTTTTTTTCGCCCGCTCGACGGCGAGTGCGGCGGCCTGCATCACCGCCACCGGCCCGAAGCCGTGGCCGCAATCGAGCACGAATGTCGCGGCACGGTCATGCGAGAGCTTAGGTTCGGCATTGCGATCGATCTCGCCATGCTCGATGATTTTCAGATAGCGCGGCAGCCGCGATACGCCGTGGCCGTCGCCGCCGCGCAGATTGGCCCACACCAGGCCCTCCGCGACAATCGCGGCGTCCTTCTCGCGTGCGCCGGTCGTCATCAGCACTTCGCGAATGAAGCGTCCGAGTTCCTCGTGGCTGACCGCAATGCTTTTGCTGGTCATTTGCCCGCCGGGAAATACTTGTCGAGCCACGGCTTCATCATTCCCCACACCCGCTCCGAGTTCTCCGAGAACAGGAAGTGGTCGAGACCTGAGAACAGATGCAGCTCCGTTGGCTGCCCCGCGCGCTTGAACATCTCGATGGACTGCTCGGTCGGGGTCACCGAATCCTTGGCTGAATGGATCAACAGCAGCGGACGCGGCGCGATGTTGCCGACCACGTCATCGGCGCGGAAATCGAACATGCTCTGCGCGGTCTCCGCCGGAAACATCTCGACCGAATTCGGCGCCAGCATGCCGACGTTCTGCTTGTCGAGGTTTTCCTTGACGTGGCCCGGGATCGGTACGATGTCGTAGCGCGGCACCATCAGCGATTTGCCGGTACGGGCGCGGTGATCGCTTGCCCTCCTCCAGCATCTTGGTGAACTTCGCCCACGCTTCGGGCGTGGAGTGCTGGCCGCGGAATTTCCGCTCGCCGTCGCCCCAGCCGCCGTTGGAGATCACCGCGGCGACGCGCCGATTGGTGCCGCCGGCATAGACGCCGACCGCGCCGCCGAAACTCGATCCGATGACGCCAATACGGTCAGGATCGACCGACGGATGCTTCGCCAGAAACTCCAGCGCATTGCCAGTGTCCTCGACTTGTTCGAGGCAGATGACGCGGCCGAACTCGCCTTCGCTCTTGCCGCAGCCGCGCATGTCGAAGCGCAGCGTGACATAGCCGTATTCATTGAGGACGCGCGCAGGCGTGATGCAGTTCGGGCTGTCGCTGTTCGAGCCGAAGCCATGCAGCACCAGGAAGGCGGCCCGACGCTCGCCCGGCTTCACACTCGGCGGTACGCTCACGACGCCGTGCAGGCGCAAGCCCGCCGATTGGAAACTGACAACCTCGTCGCTCATTGCAGGCCTTCCTTCCCCTGACCCTTATTGCGGGCGGCACTCTATCCGATAGCTGGCGCGAGAAAAGGGGACGCTGTCGCGGGCTTTGCGGCGGTGTAAGATCGGCTCAAGAAACCGCGCCCGAAGGAGGTGGAGAGATGGCCGAAATCGTCGCCGGATTCGGCATGCCGCATAACCCGGGTGCGCCCGCCCTGGTCGCCCGCGACGGGCCGGAGTGCGAAACGGCGCGCTACTATGCCGATATGGCGAGGCATATCGAGGCCGTGGCGCCGGACGTGCTGGTCATCTTCACCGACGATCACTTCAACACGTTCTTCCTGGATAATTTCCCGACCTTCGCCATCGGCATAGCGGAGACGACGGCTGGACCGAACGATCAGACCCCGATGCCGCGCTACAACGTGGCGGTGCCCGGCGCGCTGGCCGCGCATATCCGCGAAAGCGCGATCGCGCGCGGCTTCGACATCGCGCTGGTGCAAGATTTCGAGGTCGATCACGCCGTCATGGTGCCACTGCATTTCATCACCCCGCAGATGAAAATTCCGGTGCTTCCGATCTTCATCAACTGTCTGGCGCCGCCACTGCCGACCGCGCAGCGCTGTTATGCGCTCGGCGAAACGGTACGGGCGGCGATCGAGGACTGGCCACAGCCGCTGCGCGTCGCCGTCATCGGCAGCGGCAGCTTTTCACTTGAAATCGGCGGACCCAAAATTCCGCCCGGCGAGCGCGTCGCCGGCACGCCCGACCCGCAATGGTCCGAGCACGTGCAAGACCTGCTGCGACAGGTGCGAATCGACGACCTCATCGCCGAGGCCACCACAGCCCGCATGCTCCAAGCCGGCAATATCGGTGGCGAATTGCTCGATTGGATCGCCATGCTCGGCGTCGTCGGCGCGCGCAAGCCGGTGACCATCTTGCCGCAGAACGACCACGGCCAGGCGTTTGTGGTCTGGCGCTGGAATTAGAGCATGATCCCGAAAAAGCCTGCCCTCGGACTTGATCCGAGGGTGGTCACCGGTTTTCGGAAAAGATCATGCTCCACTAGGAGTTTTCGACGATGACTGTCTATGCCGTCAACAAATTATGCCGCGACGCTTTGCATGATCTCGTCTTCCGCGAAGCGGTCAAGCGTGATCCCGCCGCCGCAATCGCCGCGCGCGACCTCACCGCCGACGAGCGCAACGCGCTGCTGACCGGCGACGTCGCGCGCCTTTATGAGATGGGGTGTCACCCGTTCCTGCTCGCCTATCTGGCGCGCTGGGATTTGTTCGGCATTACCGGCGCCGTCTACAATAAGCGCATCCACGCCGTGCCCGACGCGCGGCAATAATCGCCGGCCGGTCATAGATTACGCCGAACGATCCTCGCCGATATCGAAGGTGCGCACGCCTTCTCCCCGGTCTGGAAGCTCGAGCACTTCCGGATTCGCCAGGCTGTCCTGCGCGTCGCGGTAGCCGGCGGCCCAGTGGTCTTCCATGGTGGCCCGGGAAAACTCAAAATCCTTGGCGATACCTTCGTATTTTCTGGCGCGATAGATCAGGTGCACGATATTGCAGACCTTGTCGTTCGCGACCTGCTTCAGAAGCTTTACATCGTCGCCATCGCGGAGTTCGGCCGGAAGCTGACTGATCAAATGAGCCAGCGCGATCCGAAGCTTTTGCACGTGTTGGTAGTCATCGGTCGCCGCGCGATTTCTGCTTGAATATAGAATTTCCTTCTGACGCACCTCGACCTCGATCATGTCCTTTGGCAATTCGCCGCGCGCATTCCACAGGTCGATCTGAAAAGCCAGTGTGTCAAGCCGCGGCTGGCTGTCGAGCACCCACTGCAAGGGCGTGTTGGAAATAAGCCCGCCGTCCCAGTAATACTGGTCGTCGACCTCGGTGACCGCGAATCCAGGCGGCAGCGAACCGCTGGCCATGACATGCTCGACACGGATCTTGTGTGTGGTGGAATCAAAATAGGTGAAATTGCCGGAGCGGACGTCGACCGCGCCGACGCTAAAGCGCATGCTGCCATCGTTGATGCGGTCGAAATCGACCAATCGTTCAAGCGTCGCCTTGGCCGGGCTGTTGTCGTAGTAGCTCGCTTTGTCGGGACTGCCGGGCGGCCAGAGCAGCGGCGGCGGCATGCGCGGCACGAAAAAGTCGTGAGCGCCGAACAACAGACTGTTCATCGCCTGGGCCTGATTGACGATCTGACGGTTCATCTCGCCGTGCGGATCGAATGATTTGACATAAGGAAGGCCGAACGGCGGTGCACTGATGGTCTCCCAAAATTCGCGGAGCCGGCTCACGCGTTGCTCGGGCGGGTTGCCGGCAATGATCGCGGAGTTCATCGCGCCAATTGAAATACCGGCCACCCAGTTCGGATGCAGGTCCGCTTCCGCAAGCGCCTGATAGACCCCGGCCTGATAGGCGCCGAGCGCACCCCCGCCTTGCAGCAGCAGCGCGATCCGTTCGAATGGCGTGCGCTTTGGAACCGGCTTGTTGGACCGTGACTCGTTCATCTTACAAACTTGCTTTCCATTTCGGGCTGTTCTTCATGCGGTTTTCTCTTGTCCGCGATAGGCGGCGATGATCTCCGAACCGGTGGCGAACCACACCTTGCTGTGCGAAGCGATGTAGGCGAGTGCCCGGTCAAGGGTGCGGATGCGGTGCGGCACGCCGATCAGGAATGGATGCAGCGCAATCGCCATCACGCGCGCGTTCTTTTCGCCTTCATCGTAGAGCACGTCGAACGTATCGCAGATGCGGCGCTCGAATTCCGCGATATCGATGCTCGGCACGTTGAACAACGGCATGTCGTTGAGTTCGATCGAATAGGGAATCGAATAGAGCCCGTTGTTCATGCGATAGGGCAGATCGTCGTTCACCCAATCGCAGACATATTCGACGCCGTGTTCGTGCAACAGATCGAGCGTGTGCCAGGTCTCGCCAAGTCCCGGGCCGAGCCAGCCACGCATTTTCTGGCCCCACTGCTCGATCACCTCGCGCGCCTCGGCGATGACGGCGGCTTCCTGCTCTTTGGCCATGCCGGTGAGCGCCACGGAATTGGTCAGACCGTGGCCCATCAATTCCCACTTGAGCTTCGCTGCCTCTTCCATGATGCGCGGATAGAACCGGCCGACCTCGGCGTTGAGCGCGACCGTGCCACGCACGCCGTGCTTGGCAAGCGTCTCCATGATCCGCCAGACGCCAACGCGATTGCCATAATCCCGCCGCGAGTGATTGCGGATATCGGGCGCGTTGCTGCCGATTTCGATGTGGAAGTGCTCGATATTGGGAATGACCCAGACCGCGACTCGCGCTCCGTTCGGCCATGTGATGTGCGGGCGATCGACGATCGCCTGATAGGGAAAGAGTTTGAACGGCTCGGCTTCCTGCGGCACGTTTTTCTCCGGAGCTGTATTCTGACGACCGCATCATGATGCGCTTCCTGTCTTTTATCCATTGGCGATAGCGAGGACAACGCAGGATTGCGGCGGCAGAAGCGAGGCGATAGTCTAGCCTCACCAATAAAAATACGGAGGAGATGGCAATGGCCGATAAACCTAACTACCGGGTCAACAGGCGTGACGTTAAGATGACAGAGCGCGTCGCCATGGCGGCGGTTGGCCAGTCGATCCTGCGTTCGCAGAAGGTCCACGGCACCGACACCAGTATCATGTTCGCCGAACGCGCGTCCGGCTATCACACCAGTCCGCACATGCACGATTGCGAGCAGATGAATTATATCGTGTCCGGAGAAATCTATTTCTTCGTCGACGGCCGCGGTTACCGTTGTAAAGCCGGCGACGTCATGCGCATCCCGCGCAACAAGACCCATTGGGCGTGGAACCGCGGCAAAGAGACGGCGATCGTTTTCGAATCGCATTCGCCGCCACTGCGCGACCGTGGCGGCGACGCTTGTCCGCTGCTCGGGCCGGACGACGACGCGAGCAAGATCCAGCACATGCCGAACATCCTGGTCAAAGTGGATCAGGCGGAAATCGACGCCATCGAAGCGCGCGCTATCGCCGAGGAGGAAGGCCAGCAGGCGGCGGAATAGCGCCGCCAGACGGGCGACGCGATGCGAGCCGGGCTCATCAGCTTCCTCGGCGCCGCGCTCGGTCTCGGCGCCGCACTTTTGACGCCCGGCATCGCGGCGCGGGCCGACGGCTTTTATCAGGGCAAGACGCTTGAAATTATCGTATCGACGGGAGTCGGCACCGATAGCTACGATACGCTGAGCCGCCTGGTCGGACGCCACATTGGCCGCTACCTGCCGGGCAACCCGACCGTCATCATCCGGAACATGCCGGGCGCCGGCGGCGTACTCGCCGCCAACGAACTTTACAACATCGCTCCCCGGGATGGCACCGTCATCGCGATGCTCGACCAATCAATCTATGAGACGCAGTTGTTCAAAGTGGCTGGGCTGAAAGCCGACGTCACCAAGTTCAATTGGCTAGGCCGTGTCATCAGCAACAACGCGGTGCTGTTCGCATGGCAAACCGCCGCGGTCAAAAAAATCGACGACGCTTATACGAAAGAATTGATTGTCTGTTCGACCGGAAGCTCGTCGCAACTTCGCTGGACAATGTTGAAGAGGCTCGTCGGCCTCAGGTTGAAACTGATTACCGGGTATAAGGGCACTAACGACGGCCTGCTCGCAATGGAGCGGGGCGAAGTCGAGGCGCTGAGCATACCATGGACGATCTTGCGCGTGATCCGCGCCGACTGGCTGCGCGACAAGAAGATCAACGTTCTGCTGCAGACCGGGCTCGATAAGGCGCCGGACCTGCCGGACGTTCCGCGGCTCATGGACCTCGCGCACAACGACGAGCAGCGCCAGATCCTCGAGCTGTTCTCGCAAGCGGAAAAAGTCGGCCGTTCGCTGACGGCGCCGCCCGATTTGCCGGCCGCGCGCGTCGCGGAGCTGCGGTCGGCATTTGCGGCGACCGTGAAGGATTCCGATTTCCTCGCCGACGCCGGGCGTATGCAGGTCAGCCCAAACCCATTGCCGGGCGACGAGCTTCAAGCCATCATCGAAAAATCGTTCGCCTACTCGCCGTCAATCGTCGCGAAGGCCGAAGCATTGATACACAGCACGGATCGGGACCAATGAAAGACGCCAGGTTTGAAGGTGAAACAGTCAATCTCAACGCCTTGGGACGATCGATGGACGTGCACATCGCGGTGCCGCCCGGCCCGGGTCCGCACCCCGCCGTGCTGCTGATGTTCCACCGCGGCGGGCTCGATGCCTGCACGGCGCACTATTTCAAGGAATTTCCGAAGGCCGGCTACCTAACGGTCGTGCCGAACTTCTATCATCACTGCCCCAAGGATGTGCCGCTGCACGATTGCAAGAAATTCCTCAAGGACGACGAGGTAATCGCCGAAATCGCCGCGGCGGCGGATTATGCCCTGTCCCGGCCGGACCTCGATCGCAACCGCTTTTTCATCGCCGGACATTGCATGGGCGGCCGGCTGTCATTTCTCGGCGCCAGCACCAAGCCGGTGTTCACGGCCGCTGTCGCCTATTACGGCGGCGGCATGATGACTCATTGGGGTGAAGGCACGCCGACGCCATTCGAGTTGATCAAGAATATCCGTTGCCCGGTCTATGGATTTTTCGGCGACCTGGACACCAATCCGTCGCCGGCGGACGTCGACCGCTTCGAAGCTGAGCTCAAGCGCTACAACATCCCATACGTATTCCATCGTTACCCGAAGGCCGGACACGGCTTTCAGAACCCCGCACGCGACAAGGGACGCGATGCCGACGAGATTGCGACGTCAGAGGTAGCTTGGGCCAAGATGCTGGCGTTGATGAGCGCAGCAAGCGCGACGCCTGAGCGCGTGAGAGCTCAGGCCGGCTGAGCTGCACCGCACGCTCATTCCCTCATGCCTTGCAAGGTGCCATGACCCTGATCCTGTCCAACGACGATGTCGCCAAGCTCCTGACCATGCCGGACTGCATCGCGGTGCTGGAAGAAGCCTATGTCGAGCTTGCCGAGGGCCGCGGCGTGTCGCGCACCCGCTCCGACAGTCTCGCACCGACGTCGCGTGACGATGCACTTTACAGCCTGAAATCGATGGATGGCGTCATCCCGAAGCTCGGTATCGGAGCAGTGCGTATCAATTCCGATATCGTGACTTGGCCGAAGAAGGGCAACAATATCCGGCGCGAGAAGGTGCCGGCGGCCCCCGGCAACCGGTATGTCGGCCTCGTGCTGCTGTTCTCGACCGAGAACGGCGAACCGCTGGCGATCTTCCCGGACGGTGTGATGCAGCGCATACGCGTCGGCGCCGCCAACGGCCTGGGAGTCAAATATCTGGCACGCAAGAATGCCAAGACGGTTGGAATTCTTGGTTCCGGCTGGCAGGCCGGCGCGCAGCTCATGGCGGCTTGCGCGGTGCGCGACATTGCGGCCATCCGCTGTTTCAGCCCCAATGCCGAAAATCGCGTGACGTTTTCGCGGCAGATGAGCGACACGCTGGGTATTGAGGTCATACCGGTCGCGCAGCCCGAAGAGGCGATCAAGGGCGCCGATATCGTCATGTGTGCAAGCAATAGTCTCGATATCATTTTTTTCGAACATTGGATCGAGCCGAGTGTGCACTTGAGTTCGATCAAAGTACCGGAGATCGAGCCGAAAGCGGTCAAACGCGCCGATCGCGTCGCTATTCATGTCCGCGATTCAAAGCCGATTATCAACGCCACCAAAGACCTGGTGATGCCAGAGACCGCCGAAGGCCGCGGCTGGTCGAACGCGGATGCGATGGACTTCTCCAAGGTGCCGACCTTGCCGGAGCTGATCGCTGGCCGCGCCAAGAGCCGCCAGTCCGATGATGAGGTCACCTGCTTTCTCAACAATCTCGGCCTCGGCTATCAATTCGCTGCGGCGGGCTCGCTGCTCTATCGCAAGGCAAAGGAGAGCGGGGCGGGCCACGATTTGCCGACCGACTGGTTCACCGAGGATGTGCACCCCTGAGGGGGTTACGAGTCGGAGCCCGCGGCTGAATCCGCGCTCGGCCAGCGTTCGTGGGTCAACGGCACGATCATATGCACCGAGAGGCCGCTGCGGGCGAAAGTGCGATGCACCTCGCCGTTTAATTGCCGTTCGATGACGAGGCCGATCAGGCGCGAGCCGAAGCCGAGCCGGCGCGGCCGCCGCGCCGGCGGCCCGTTCTTCTCCACCCAGTCGAGCGTGAGTGTCATGCCGCGTTTGGTGCGGCCGACCGACCAAGTCAATTCGAGTTGCCCCCTGGAACGCGACAGACTGCCGTATTTGGCGGCATTGACAGCTAGCTCATGCAGCGCAGCGTTCAGATTGAAGATCGGATCCGGCTCAAGCTCCACATTCGGGCCGCTAAACGACACCCGATCGAGATACGGCCCCAGCACGGCGTAGAGCAGGTCCATGATCGGGGTCGACGTCCAGCCGCCTTCGGTGATGAGACGATGCGCATTGGCGAGGGCGAGCACACGCGCCTGATATTTGCCGGATAGATCGGCGATGCTGCGCGCGTTCTTGGCGGTTTGCGAGAACAGTGCCAACAATTGGGAAAACAGGTTGCCAGAGCGATGCCGCATGTCGCGGATCATCAACTCGTGGCGCTGCTCGAGTTGCCGTCGTTGAATGGCACCGGCGAGCAGATTGGCGACGGCGGCGACAAAGGAGATGTCCTGCGGACCGAAGTGGCGCGCGTGTAGCGTGCAAACGCCGAGGGCGCCATAGGCGCGACCATCACGGCCGGCGATCTTCGTGGTGATGCCGCTCACGCATTTATGGGCCTTCAGATACGGGGCGACCTCGAATCTCGTTTCCTTGGCGTAATCGGCAGTGACAACCGGCGCACCGGACTCCATCGTGTAGCGAGCATGGCTGTTTGGCGCCGTCGAGGTCACGACCGCGCCGACCAAATTCGTTTTCCAGCCGAAGCCGGCGCGCAATAGAAGTTCGCTTTCGCCCGGCAGCAATTCGAGGATCTTGACGAAGTCGGCCGACAACGTCAGCGCGACGGTACTGACGGCATCATTCAGCAGCCTTTCGAGATCGGGCTCGGCGAGTGCGCGCTCGCCGAGCTGTGCCAGCGCTTCCTGTTGTTTGGCGCGGCTGCGCAATTCGCTTTCGAGAGTTGCCCGTTCGGTGTTGGCGTCGGCAAATTCATTTGCTTTCGGCGCCGCCGGCCGATCGTCCGGCAGAATTTCCTCCCCTGCTTCCGGGCAGATGCGATCGATCACGCTCATGCCTCTAAACTTTCAGCTTCCCACCCCACCGTAAATATCGTGTGTTTGTGGCAAAGATGATAGACCGGAGCTCCGAATATCGCGCTCCGGCCTATTTATCTCTTTCTGAAATTTTCTTAGTTCAAGCGGGCTGTAAGCCAGTTTCGATAGATGCCGGACGGATTCGCGCACCGCCCACCCGCGGAGGCAGTGGCAGCAGCAGGCTCGACTTAAATCTGCGCAGGTTCAGCGCGCGCCGTTACTCCCGCTGATAGACGCGGCTTGCTCATTGTTCGGCAGCACCACGACTTTGGCACCCACGTCGACACGGCCGTAGAGATCCTCGACATCGGCGTTTCGCAAGCGGATACAACCACTCGAGACGTGCTTGCCGATAGTCGTCGGATCATTAGTGCCGTGAATGCGGTAGTCGGTGTTGCCAAGATACATGGCACGGGCACCCAGCGGATTGCCGGGTCCGCCGCCAACCCAGCGCGGCAGATACGGCTGCCTGGCGACCATTTCAGCAGGTGGAATCCAGTCGGGCCATTCCGCCTTGCGCGAGATCGTCTGGACGCCCGACCAGGTAAAGCCCTCGCGGCCAACGCCGATCCCGTAGCGCATCGCCTTGCCGTTACCGAGCGTCAGATAGAGAAAAGTATGTGCCGTATCGATGACGATCGTGCCCGCCGGCTGGTTGCTATCGTAAGCCACGACATGGCGGCGAAGCGGCGCGGGCAGTTCGTCGCTATCCGGCGCTACGTCGCCCGCCCGCGGCGCATATTGCGGAAAGCTCATGCTGTCGTTTTCGGCAGGCCCGAGGGCCAGCACCTGGGCGAAGGCCGGTGTAGCAGGAATTATCAGGAGACTCGCGAAAAGGACCGCGCTGCGAAGATGCCGCTGGCTTGCTGCCATGATACGCTCCACCGTGCTGAATGCCGACCGTCCAATGCACTAATCCGCGTTGTGGCGGGAATGTTCCGCGGCGTATTCCAAACAAATGCCGTACAAAATGCGGAGGTTTCTAGGCTGAAATGCAAACACTTCTTTAAGCCGCGCGAAAAGCAACTCAGCTTCAGGCGCGTGAAATTTTAACGGACTGTTTTCAGTTTGCGCGACACCGAGCCCTGCGCTCAGGCAATGCAGCGACCATAATAATTTGTCGCCGCCCTCGACGAGATCATGCTGAAGGCGGCATCGCAGGCAAAGGGCATCTGGGCGCGGGGCTGCGACGGAGGATTACCGAATTCATTTTGCCAATCGGGTTGCCAATTGCGCGCAATCGAAACCGGCAGGCGATCCCCTTTGAAAGTTCGATCCACCGTGAATGTGCTGCTGAGGACTGCGCCCGCACTGAGAAACGGATCGACACCCACGAAAAATAACGCCAAAACGAGAAGACCGGTCGCGCTCATCGTACGTAATAACAACTGCTTGGCCATCGGACTGCCTCCAGCTTGCCGAAGCAACTTGATCTGCTTCAGGCACGCCAATGACCCCAACCGCCATCACCACACACCAACCAACCGACATGCACGGTTGCAGTTCCACGTGCCATCGCCGTTCACTCGCTCGTGATTGACATTACCTCGGCCCACGCTCGTACGGCATGACTGCAACGTTGCGGCTGCAACCATTGCCGCCCATGCGCACAGGAACAAAAAAAGAGCTCGCGATTTGTCATGGCGACCGGCCATCCTTTCCCCCTCCCCCCGTGCCAGGCCGGTCATCTCGGGCGCAGCCGATTGCCGATCGGCTGCGCCCTTATTTTTTGTCGGAACCCGTTATTGTCAGAGTTCGGCGGCCGCCAAAAAGCAAATGGCCGGGCGATGCCCGGCCACAGCATTTCTGGGAAAAACCTGGAGCTTTAGCTTACGCCGTCGGCTGCCTTTCGATCGGCTGCCGTGCGCGCTGATGCGCTTTGCGCCCGAAGAAGAGTGCTTGGCTCACCACTGCCGACACCACCGCGAGCTGGAACGGCTTGGCGACCAGGAATGCCGGCTCCGGCCGCTGCCCCGTGAGGAACCGCTCGGGGTAGGCGGTGATGAAAATCACCGGCACTTCCAGCGAGCCCAAAAGCTCATTGACGGCGTCGAGGCCCGAACTGCCGTCGGCGAGTTGAATATCGGCGAGGATGAGACCCGGCCGCTTCTGCTTGGCAAGCGCGATCGCCTCATTATGCGTGCGCGCAATACCGATGACATTGTGACCAAGACTTTCCACCAGAGCCTCGATGTCCATGGCGATGAAGGTCTCGTCTTCGATAATCAGGACGTCGGTCGCGATCTCGGCGGCCAATTCACGACCGGATTCCTCGACCAGGCCGCGCAGCGTCGCGAGGTCGCAATCGAGAATTTCCGCGGCGTCCTCTTCGGAAAAGCCCTCCAGGGCGACCAGCAGGAAGGCTTGGCGTGGCCGCGGCGTTATCTGGGTAATGTGCTGCTCGGGAGGAAATTCTATCGCGCCGGCATCGGCCTTGCCGTTCACCGGCAGAGAATTCCAGATTTTGGTGAAAAGGCGGTACAGGCTGACTCGCGAATTGGAGCCTTCCGCCAGCACGCTCGGGCTGGCGATGAGCGATTCCAGGGTGGCCGCCACATAGGCGTCCCCGGAGGCCTGATTCCCGGTCAAAGCCCGGGCATAACGGCGCAAAAACGGTAAATGCTGCAGTACGGCTTGTGACGTTGACACTAATCCCTCCCCGTTCCGGGACCCGACGCTACCACTCTAAAACGAAGCCGGACAAAGAAAGTTCCCAAAAAGGTTCCAGAATTGCGGAACAATCGGCAATACCAAGCGTTTTTGCACGATGGGTTGTTGAGTAACGTGAGTAACAAGGGCTTCCGGCACATGGGCGAGCGGGGGAAAAATGACGAAATGAAGAACCGTAGGACCAATTTCGAGGCAGTAGCGCCGGACCATGACAAGCCAGAGCCAGAAAACTCGCAGAATCGTGACCCCATGGCCAAGCCGGTGACCTCCCCGCATAAACCTGAAGCGCGCCTTGGCCGAGAGGTCCAGGCCCGTATCGGACAGCAATTGCGAGCCTTGTACGACGATGTCGTGAGCCAGGGTGTGCCGCCGCACATCAATGATCTTCTCGCCCGGCTCAGCGACAAGGATTGAGGGATAAAGGCGTCACACGCATGAAACTTGATCCTGCGATACGCGACCAAGTGCTGGCCACCGTACCGAGCCTGCGGGCGTTCGCCATTTCGCTATGCGGCAATATCGATCGCGCCGACGATCTGGTGCAGGAAACGCTGTTACGGGCGCTGTCTCACATCGATTCCTTCGAGCCCGGCACCAACATGCCGGCGTGGCTGTTCACGATCCTGCGCAACCTGTTCAGGTCGGAATATCGCAAGCGCCGGCGTGAGGTCGAGGACGCCGATGGCCGCTATGCCGATACGCTGAAATCACATCCCGAGCAGACCGGCCGCGTCGAATTCGAGGAATTCCGCACCGCGCTTGCCAAGCTGCCGCCTGATCAGCGCGAGGCTCTTATTCTGGTCGGCGCGTCGGGTTTCTCTTACGAAGACGCCGCCTCGATCTGCGGCTGCGCCGTTGGCACTATCAAGAGCCGTGTCAATCGCGCCCGGACCCGGCTCGCCGACCTGCTCGCGATCGACAATGTCGACGATTTCGGCCCCGATCGCGCCACCCGCGCGGTGCTTGCCGGTGGCGGACGCAGCTAGCCCCGAGCAGCTAGCCCCGACCAGTTACGGCATTCCGCCGCTGTGCGCGATGCCGCCGTCGATCGTGACGATGGTGCCGCTGGTGTAGGACGACAGGTCCGATGCAAGAAAGACGACGGTCGCGGCAATTTCGTCGCATGATGCCGGGCGGCCGTAAGGCATTCTTGCAAAACTCTCCTGCCACCTGTTCTCGTCACCGTACTGCGTCTTGGCGCGCTTGCGGCCGAGCACTTCGACGCGGTCGGTCAGCACCGGACCCGGATTGACCCCGACCACGCGCACTCCGAACTGGGTGCTTTTGCCGCCGATGGCGCGCGTGAACGCCATCAGGCCAGCGTTGCCGACCGCACCGGCGATATAGGTGGCATCGAGCCGTTCACCGCCAAGCCCGATGACATTGATGATCACGCCGCGTCGCCGCTCTTGCATCATGCCGAGATAGTGCCGCGTCATTCCGACATAGCCGTAAACCTTGAGGTCCCAACCGGCGCGCCAAGAGGTCTCATCGACGTCGTGAAGCGATCCCCCAGGTATGGCGCCGGCGTTGTTGACGAGAATATCGACGTTTGGAAACGCCTTGAAGACGCGCTCGCGCGCCGCGGCGTCGGAAAGATCGGCCGCCATCGTGCGCACGGTCACGCCGGTCGCATTGCCGATCGCGGCGCCTTCTTTTTCCAGCTGATCGCCCGAGCGCGCAACCATGCAGACATCCACCCCTTCCCGGGCGAACCACTGCGCGACCGACAGGCCGATGCCCTTGGAGCTGCCGGTGATCAGCGCCGTGCGGCCAGAAAGTTTCAGATCCATTGCCTTCCCCCGGTGTTCTTATCGGCGCCGATCATGGACGCTGTCACCGCATCATATGCGACGGCAGCCACAGCGCCAGGATCGGAAAAGCGATCAAAATTACCAGCCGGATCAGATCGGTGACGATGAACGGCAGCACGCCGGCGAAAATCGTCGAGAAGCTCACGTCCTGCACCACGCTTTTTATGACAAAAACGTTCATCCCGACGGGCGGATGAATGAGCCCGAGCTCCACCGTCATCACGATGATGACACCGAACCAGATCGGGTCGAAACCAAGCTGCGTAATGACGGGGAAGATGATCGGGATCGTCAGGATGATCATGGCGAGCGAATCCATGAGGCAGCCGAGCACGATGTACATCACCATGATCAGCGCCAGCACGCCGTAGCGCCCAAGTCCAAGCGCGGTGAGGAATGCCGTTACCTTCTGCGGTGTCTGCGTCACCGTCAGGAAGTAGCCGAACAACAGCGCGCCGATCAGCACGGTCAGTACCGCCGCCGCGGTGCGCACCGCCTGCAACAGCGAACGGCGGATTTCGGGGCCGGTCAGTTTGCCGCGCGCGACTCCGATCAGCAGCGCGCCAGAAGCGCCCATGCCGCCGGCTTCGGTCGGGGTGAATAAGCCGCCATAAAGTCCGCCGATCACAAAAACGAACAGCAGCAGCGTCGCCCAGATGTCGCGCAGGCCGGCGCGGCGCTCGGCCCAGGTATGGCGTGGCGCTGACGGCAGGAAATTCGGCCGCACTTTGCCGATGATCACCACCGTCATCATGTCCATGGCCGCGGCGATCAGGCCCGGAATGATGCCGGCAATGAAAAGCTTGCCGATATCCTGCTCGGTGATGATGCCGTAGACCGCGAGCACCGTCGAAGGCGGCAGCATAGCGCCGAGCGTACCGCCGGCGGCGATCACGCCGGTGGCGAACGATTTCGGGTAATTGTAACGCCGCATTTCCGGGTAGGCGACAGTGGCGAATGTAGCGGCAGTGGCGACCGACGAACCCGAGATCGCGGCAAAGCCGGCGCAGGCGGCGATGGTCGCAATGCCCAATCCGCCCTTGAAATGACCAACGAAGGAATTGGCGGCGCGAAATAGTTCGCGGCTCATTCCCGAGTTGGACACGAAGGCGCCCATCAGCAGGAACATCGGGATGACGCCGAATGTGTAATCGGTGACGGTGCGCATCGAGGTCAAGCCGACGCTCTTGAGCGCTGCCGTACCGCTGACGAGATAAGCGAAGCCGCTGACGCCGACGAGACCCATCGCCATGCCGACCGGCACGCGCAGCAGCATCAATGCGAACAGACTGACAAAGCCGAGGATGGCAACCGCATTGCTGCTCAAATGAGCCTCATGGAATTCGGCCTCATTCGACCGGCTTGATCTGATATTGGCCGCCCATCAGCTCGGGATGAAAAATCAACCGATAGGTGCGCACCGCGATCAAGAATACCGCCGATACGTCGCCGAGCCACGCCACCAGGAAAAACGGCCAAACCGGCAACCGCAGATCGAAGGTCAGCACGTTGTCGGCATAAGTGCCCCGCACCTTGTCGAACAGCGTGTAGGTCTGCACCGTTACGACGAACAGCAATACCAGCGTGGCGAACACGTCGATGAAGCGCTGCATCCGTTTGCCGACATTGGCATAGACGAGATCGACGGTGATGTGATTGCCGCGGTACGAGGTGGCGGCGATGCCCCAGAAGATGAGGATGCCGAGCAGCAGCCGGCCGAAATCGTAGCTGTCGGGAATTTGCAAGCTGAAAAAATACCGCAGCATCACCGACGTGAAGATATCGAGCGCCACGACGCCGGCAAAAAACGCCGCAATCAACTCGATGCTGTCGATGAAGCGATCCATAATGTTCTGCTTGCCGCCCTCCCCGCCTTTTCCCGCATTCGGAGGTGGGTAAGAAGCTCCAAGCCCAGCAATGTGAAGGTCGGCTTCCGACATCGGCCTTGTCCCGTATAGCGACGGCGGCGGGATGCGCCGCCGCCGTGACCATGATCGTGCCGTCAGAAGCCCGCGTTGTATTGCGCGAGCGACGCTTGCAGTTCTTTCCAGATCACATCGGGATCACCACCTGCCTTCTTGACGTCGGCCGCCCACTTGGCCTGCAGCGGCTCGGCAGACTTCTTCCACGCTGCAAGCTGCGCGTCGCTGATCGTATAGACCTCGTGATCGGGCTCGGCTTTGATCTTCTCGATGCCCGCGTGCTCGAAGTCGACCCACGGATCGGCAAACATGGCTGCCCATTCGTTCGTACAGTGATCGTCGATGACCTTCTTTTGCGAGGCCGACATGGCCGCATAGGTCGCAGGATTCATCAACCACTGAAACGTAACGGAGCCCAGCGGCTCATCCATGTCGTACTTGGTCACCTTGTCGATGCCGAACAGGACTGTCGAACCCCAGGGGAAGGTGATCGCATCGGCAACGCCCTTGGCGAGTATGTCGCGGGCCTCCGGCGCGCTCGACTGTACGTTGGTGCCGCCGAGCAACGTGACCCAGGCGGCGATGGTGCCCTGAGCCGGCCTGATCTTCATGCCTTTGATATCTTCCGGTACGATAATTTTCTTGGTGCTGGAATGCCACGCCACCGGATCGAGCACGAAAGAGAAGCAATAGTGCACGTCCTTCATCTCGTTTGCGGCGTATTTGCGATACCAGGCATCGATCGCGCGATTGCCGCCCTTGGCGTGGCCGACCAGAAACGGCAGCTCGCCAGCCGAAATAATCGGGAAGCGTCCGGGCTGATAGCCGGGATTGACGTAGACGAAGTCGGCAATGCCGTCGCGCGCCATGTCGTAGTGGTCGAACGCTTTACCGAGTTGCTGCGCCGGAAAAATCTTGGAGGTTATGGTTCCGTTCGAGGCTTTCTGGATATCGTCGGCCCAGTCTTGAATCGCGGCCTGCAACGGATGCGACGGCGGCACCCAGTGTGACAACTTGAGTTCGATCGGCTTGTCCTGTGCGACCGCAGCGCCAAGACCGAGCGCAAGAGCAAGTGCGGCGAGGCCGCAAGACTTCAAGCGACGCGTCCCATCCATCGGATTTCCCCCTGACGATTTAGTTGCAACCGAACCTTTCCATTTAATCGAAGAAAAGACTCGCTGTACATCGCTTTGAAGTCGCCTCAGGCTCGCAACGAAGAGGCAAAACCAGGTTCAGTAGCCGGAAGTGTATTTGGCGAGCTTGTCCTTGAAGTCTTTGAGGATTGCATCCGGATCCTTGCCGGTCTTCTTCACCGCATCTGACCACGTCTTCACGACCGGTCCCGCCGCTGCTTTCCACTGATCGAGTTGCGCGTCCGTGAGCGGGTACACTTCGTGGCCCGGTTCGGCCTTGAGCTTGTCGATACCGTCATGCTCGAAATCGGCCCACGGCGCCGCTGTCTTCTCCGCCCATTCCCGATTGCAATGGTTGTCGATCACCTTCTGCTGCGACGGCGACATTGCCGCGTAGGTGTCCTTGTTCATCACCCAGACAAAGCCAGTAGTGTAGAGCGCAGCTTCCATGTGGTACTTCGTCACCTTGTCGATGCCGAACAGAATGACCGACCCCCACGGAAAGGTGACCGCATCGGCCACGCCTTTCTCCAGAATGTCGCGCACTTCTGGCGCCGCGGCCTGCACATTGGTGCCGCCGAGCGATGTGACGAGCGACGCAATGGGGGCGTGCGCCGGGCGGATCTTCATGTCCTTGATGTCGGCGGGCACCATGATTTTCTTGGTGCGGGAATGGAAACTGCCGGGATCGTGAGTGAAGGCGAAGCAATACTTGACGTCCTTCATTTCAGTTGCGGCGTAGGAACGGTACCAGTCGTCGAGCGCTTCAGTGCCGCCTTTGGCGTTCGCCATCATGAACGGCAGGTTGGCGGCGTCGAAGATCGGGAACCGGCCGGGTTGATAGCCGGGGCTGACATAGGTCACGTCGGCGATACCGTCGCGCGCCATGTCGTAATGGTCAAACGCCTTGCCGAGCTGCTGCGATGGATAGACCTTGTATTTGATGGTGCCGCCGGAATCCTGCTCGATCGAATCGCCCCATGCTTCAAGCGCCTTTTGCAATGGATGCGACGGCGGTACCCAATGCGACAGCTTCAGCTCGAAGGTCTTGTCTTGTGCGGAAGCGGCGCCAATCCCGCTCACGAGCCCTAGTATGAAAGAAAGCGCAACGAGGCCGCCATACCAGGTCCGGTGTGTTTGACGCATGACGCTCTCCCCGCGGATATTCGTTGTATGCCGAACTAACCGCATTAAATCGCACAGCCGTCCGGCTGTACAGCGACCGGACGATCAACGGTCCTATTTCGTTTCCGCTTCATAGACGCCGTCCCAATCTGCGCCCGGCGGATCGGCGCGGTAGGCTGCGATGCGCTCCACGTACATGTCGTAGAGGCCCGAAATGTCGAAACCGTTGGCTATATTGCGGCAGCGATCGATCAGGCCGAGCGCCTCGTCCCATTCCTGCCTGCGGTAGAGCACCAGCATCTGCGCGTTCAGCTCGCGCAAATCACGGCAGCGCGGATCCTGTTCGACGTCGGAGCGTCCGAGCACGGTAAACACCGCTTCCGGCTGCTTTTTGCCTTTGACCTGGATGAGATCGATTTCCATGGTTGCGAATCTTTGCTTGGCCACTTCCGCGGTGCGCGAGCCGATCACCAAGCGCAGGCCATAATCCTTGGTCCGCGCCTCGAGCCTTGACGCGACGTTGACGGTGTCGCCGAGGACGGAATAGTTGAAGCGGAAATCCGATCCCATATTGCCGACGACGCAGGGGCCGGTATTGAGCCCGATGCCGATGCGCAACGGCATGTATTGGCCGCCGTTGCTCTCGGCCTCGCGCTTGAGCTCGATATTGAGCGCGGTAGCACGCTCCTGCATGGCGAGCGCTGCGTCGCAGGCATTAGCTTCCTGCTCTTCGTCGTCGACCGGCGCGTTCCAGAACGCCATGATCGCATCGCCGATATATTTGTCGATAGTGCCCTTGCGCTCGATGATGGCGTTGGTCAGCGGGGTGAGGAAGCGGTTCATCAGCCGGGTCAGGCCCTGCGGATCGTCCTTGTAGTACTCCGAGATGGTGGTGAAGCCGCGGACGTCGCTGAACAGGATGGTCATGCGCCGCTCTTCGCCGCCGAGCACGAGCTTGTCCGGCGAGCGCGCCAGCTGCTCGACCATGTGTGGCGACAGGTAATAGCCGAACGCCGAACGTATCTGCTGGCGCTGCTTTTGCTCGCGGAAATAGTTCACAAAGGTCAGCACCAGATAGATCAGCCAGGTCGAGATCAGCGGATAGGTGAAATCGATCAGCAGGTTGTGCTCGACAAAAAGGTAGAGCGACAGCCCGATTAGGCCGGCGACCATGGCGGCGCCGACCAGCACGACCACGGTCGCCGACAGCAGCGGCGCCGCGATGATGATGGCAAGCCCAAACAGCACGGCGAGCAACAACTCGGCCCCGATCGCATAATTCGGCTGCAGTAGAAGCGATTTGGTCAACACACTTTCGAGGATCTGCGCGTGCACTTCGACGCCGGGCATCGCCGCCTCGACTGGCGTCGTCTTGAGATCGAGCAAGCCGATCGCCGAAGTGCCGATCAGCACGAGCCGCCCTTGCATCCGATCCGCCGGCACGTTGCCCTGCAGCACGTCCTTGGCCGAAACGAAGCGCGTCTGATCGTGTTTGTTGAAATGGACCCAGAATTGACCGTTACGGTCAGTCGGCACTTCAAGGCCGGGCACCGCTACCGCCTGCACTCCGGCTTCGTCCACCCGCACCAGGATTGCGCTGGAATGGGTGACGACACGCAGCATTTCCATGGTCAGCGACGGCTCCAGCGAGCCCTGCGCTTCCATGATCACCGGCACGCGGCGAATGATGCCGTCGGTCTCCGGATTGATCGAGAACAGTCCGCGACCGGCGGCCGCTTCCTCGATCGGCGGGACGTTGCGTAACAGCCCGGGAAAGGTCACGAGATAAGGCGCCGGATCGGGGCCGCGAACGGCGAATCCAGTCTGCAATGCGGTTTCGCCGGGGGGGATCGGCGTTGCGGTTCCCGCGCCGGCCTGACCGACAACGACCGGCGCATGTTTGATGGCGTCGGCAAAGACATCGTCGTTGCTCGGCAGGCTATCGAGCTTCGCGCGTGTCTCCGGATCGATGCCGGCGAAGCTTTTCTCTGCGACCGCCGGCGACATACGGTCTGGCTCGGGGAAAACGATATCGAAACCGATGGCCACCGCGCCAAGCTGGGCAATCCGCGTTATCAGATCGGCCATGACGGTCCTCGGCCATGGCCATTGCCCAATCGCCTTCTGGCTGGCTTCGTCCAAATCGACAATCACAACCGGCCGCGACGTCTGCACGCGCGGCCACAGCACCTGGAAAAGGTCGAAGGTACGGACCCGCAATTCCTCGAGCGGACGGGGATCGGCGAGACGCAGCGGCACCAGCGCAAACAGCAGCACTATGCACACCGCTCGCGCCACGCCGAATTGCCGCGCCCAGCGGGCTAGCCTTTTCATGATGTGCCGATCCCGCGCCAAACCGCGCCTCAGCCATTATAGCAGGAGAATTCCGCCCCGCTCACTTCTCGCGCATGGTGCGCATGAGCTGGTCGTGCAACGGCTTGACCAGATAGGACACGAACGTGCGTTCCCCGGTCTGGATGAATGCTTCGACCGGCATGCCGGGCGTCAGTTTGACGTCACCGAGGCGTTTGATTTCGTCCGCGGTCATCGCGATGCGGACCAGATAATAGGTTTGGCCGGTGCGCTGATCGGTCGAGGTATCTGCCCCAACGCGCGCGACGGTGCCGTTGAGTTCCGGTGTCGTACGCTGGTTGAATGCCGAGAGACGCAACACGACCGGCTGGCCGAGCGCGACCAGGTCGATGTCCTTGGGTTCCACCTTGACCTCGACCTGCAGGTCGTCCGACGCCGGCACGATCAGCATGATCGGGTCGCCGGCGGTAACGACGCCTCCGACCGTGTTTGCGGTCGACTGGAATACCACGCCGTCCTGCGGCGCGCGGATGTCGGTGCGCTTGAGCTGATCCTGCGCCGTCACCTTGCGCTCGACATATTCGCCGATCTTGCTTTCAGTCTCGCTGATCTGTTTGGCGACGTCGCTGGAAAAATCCTGATCGACCTGGAGGACTTGCAGTTGGATTTCGGCGATCTTGCCTTTGGCCTCGGCGGCGGACGCCACGAGCTGGCCGCGCTCGCCTTGAAGCCGCGCCTCCTCGCGTTCGAGCGAGGTGAGCCGGGTGAGCGGAACGAGGTTCTTCTTGAACAGATCACGTACGCCTGTGAGCTCCTGGTCGATGAGCGCTAATTCGCTGCCCTTAGCATCCTGTTGTGCGGTGAGGCCGGTGATCTGCTCCTGCAATTGCTTGACGCGTTGCGAGAGCTGATCCTTCTGGCCGAGGCGCGCGGTGCGACGCAACTCAAACAGCCTGCGCTCGCTGTCCAATGCCGCCTTGACGTCCGGATCGGCGGCTTGATCCGCAAGTTCGCGCGGCATCGCGACGGTGTCCGCGCCGTCACGCTCGGCACCGAGCCGCGCCTTGCGCGCGTAGAACTCATTAAGACCCTTGGTGACGATCGCGAGGTTGGCGCGGGTCACGGTTTCATCGAGCCGAATGAGAATGTCGCCCGCCTTGACGCGGTCGCCATCGTGCACCCGCACCTCACCGACCACGCCACCGGTCGGGTGCTGCACCTTCTTAATGTTCGAAATCGACGACGAGGGATCCTTGGGCGATCAGCGCGCCGGAAAGTTCGGCGGTTGACGCCCAACCGCCGAAACCGAGGGCAAGCACGGCGACAATTGCGCTGCCGGCGATGACGTGGCGGCGAATTGACGCTTGCGGACCGCGAGCCAGTTTGAGCGTCATCCCGCACCACCCTGCTGTTCCGGCACCACTTTCAGTGCCCGCGGCGGCGGTGGCGGCTGGATCACGCGATTGAGGATTTCCTCTTTCGGCCCAAACTGCTGTTGCCGGCCCTTAGCCATGACCAGAATGTAGTCGACGCCAGAGATTGCGCTAGGCCGATGCGCAACCACAATGGCGATTCCGCCGCGGGCGCGGATACCGAGAATGGCTTGCGTCAGTGCCTCATCCCCCTCGGCGTCGAGATTGGAGTTAGGTTCGTCGAGCACAACCAGGAACGGGTCGCGATAAAGTGCGCGCGCCAGCCCGATGCGTTGGGCCTGGCCGGCGGACAGCGCAGCGCCATGATCCCCGACACTGGTCTCGTAGCCTTCCGGCAGATTGACGATCATGTCATGGACGCCGGCCGCGCGAGCCGCGGCCAGCACCGCCTCCGGATGCGGCGGATCCTCAAACCGGGCGATATTCTGCGCCACGTTGCCGGGAAATAATTCGACGTCCTGTGGCAGGTAACCGATATGCCGCCCAAGTGCCTCGGGCTCCCACTGATCGATGCTGGCGCCGTCCAGCCTCACGGTGCCGCGCACCGGCGACCAGACGCCGACAAGCATGCGCGCCAGCGAAGACTTGCCCGATGCGGTCGGGCCGATGACGCCGAGCGCTCTGCCGCCGGCGAGCGAGAAATTGATGTCTTGGCAGACCACCTTCTGCGTACCTGGCACGGCTACGGCCGCTGTCTGCACGGCGAGCGTGCGCTGCGGCGGCTGCAACGGCATCGGGGGCGCCTCCGGCGGCAAGTGCGCCAGCAAACGCGACAGCCGTTCCCAGCTTTGTCGCGCGGCGACGAAACTACGCCAATTGGCGATTGCAAGATCGACGGGCGCCAGGGCGCGGGCGCCGAGGATTGAACCGGCGATAATGATGCCCGCGGTCGATTGTTGATTGATCACCAGCCAGGCGCCAACTGCCAGGATCGCCGATTGCAGCATCAGGCGCAGCACTTTGGAGATCGCGCCGAGGCCACCGGCGATGTCGCTGGCGCGCTGATTGGAGGCGATATACTTAACGTTGAGATCGTTCCAACGGTGCGCGATGCGGCCGACCATGCCCATCGCGATGATTGCCTCGGCGTTGCGCCGACTGGCCTCCAGCAAGGCGCTGCGCGCCACCGCGAATTGCGTCGAGGTTCGGGTGGGCCGTCGCGTCGTCATTTCCGTGAGGACGGTGATCGTGATCAAGATGATCGCCCCGACCAGCGCGGTCAGTCCGATATAGGTGTGAAAGACGAAGCAGATGATCAGATAAACCGGCATCCACGGCAGATCGAACAGTGCGACCGGGCCAATGCCTGACAGAAAGCCGCGCACGGTGTCGAGGTCGCGGATCGGTTGCGAGCCCTCTGCCTTGTTCCCGATTTTGAGCGGCAGCCGCACGACGGCATTGTAGACGCGCATGCTCATCGCTTCGTCGAGACTATTGCCGACGCGTACCAGGATACGGCTGCGGATCGTATCGATGACGCCTTGCGCGCTATAAAGGCCGATAACCAGGATCAAAAGCGCGACAAGCGTCGGCACGCTGCGGCTCGGTAGCACCCGGTCATAAACTTCGAGCATGAACAGCGCGCCGGCGAGCATCAAAATGTTGCTCATGCCGCTGAACAGCGCGATGGCGAGGAACGCGCGCCGGCAAGCGCCGAGTGCGACCGCCAATTCCGAACTGACGGGCGGCAATCGTGGCGGACCGGGGGGTTGAGCCATCTTGGGTGCGTACCGACGTAATAGGTCCGATGTCACTTCGCCGCCTGGATGCGATTGCGTCGCGCAACCCGCAAGGAGCGAAATGCGATACTCCGAGCCCGAGCGCCGGGATCATAATACCCTTAGTTAGCCTCCCGGCGCTGGAGGTTCATAACCAATAGTTAACGACGCAAATCGGCCCGGGCGAGGGCAAATTTGCGTCTTTGCAGGAACACCCCGCCGCCCACTTGTTGGGCGGCCTTGTTTATATTCCTAATTGCAGCCCAATCAAGGCGCTGCGGCAGTATCTGATCCGCAGGCGACTCGCTTCAGCAAAATGCTCTGGACCTCGGCGCGCTCATTCAAGCGAATTGCCGGGGGCGTGAAGCCGGATTGCAATAATCAGGAACGGGAGTCCAGAGAGAGCCCGATGCTGAACGCCTTTTGACGTGTCGCGCCCTCGGTGCGTTTCAGCTTCTTCGCGATTTTGCCCGCAGTTGTTTTCTTGCGCGCCATCGCTTTCAGTTCGCGAACCTCGCTCGAAGTCCATGCGCGCCGCTTCTTTGCTCTCTTGGCCATAAAACCTCCCTTTCAACAAACGCAGCTTGTATCCCTTACGGGAGCGAATGAAAAGACAACAGTGTGAGATGGAGATTGTGAATACTGCAATCGAACCATTGCCCACCGACACGCCCGCTACTAAAGCAAGGCGAGTTAACAAACCGTTTGTTGGAGTGTCTTAGCGCGCCGTGCCGCGCGACGCAATTGCATCTTGCGCGAATGTTTCTGGCCCGGGTCGATGCCACGAGCGCTGCTTGGGGCGGCACAGCGCGCCCCGCGACCCGTTATATCTGAATGTTAGAACCGGACCGGTTGTGAACGGCGAAGCCGCCAGCAAAGAAATCGCTACAATCGACATTATTTGGACCTATTAGTCGGCACGATACACCCACAAAGGAATATTTTAGTTCCAAGTTTCATCAGATGAAAGCGGCCGGGGAGATCGGGATGTTTCATATTGCGCGGACGGCTGCTCTGTGGCTGTTCGTCGTCGTGGCGCTGATGCTGGGTCAGCGCGGCAGCCTTGCGCAAGAGATGCGCTTCGCGCTGGTGATCGGCAACGACGAATACAAGGCTGCAAAACTGGCGACGCCGGCAAACGACGCGGGCCTCATTGCCGACGCGCTGCAAAGCGCCGGTTTCACGGTCACCGGCGCAAGGAACCTCGATCAAGCCACGCTGCGGGAATCGTTCCGCGAGTTCCTTGGTCAGGTCTCCGCCGCCGGACCGGACGCGGTGGCGCTGGTCTATCTCTCCGGCTTCGGGGTGCAATTCGACGGCGAGAATTACTTCGTCCCGGTCGATGCCGACATCCAGCGCGCCAGCGACATTCCGCTCCAGGCCATACGAGTTTCGGATTTCACTCAGCCGCTAGCCGGGCTGCCTGGCCGGGTGAAGATCGTCATCCTCGACGCCGCGCGGCAGAATCCGTTCGCGGTCGGCGACCAGCCGCTGGCGAGCGGACTGGCACTGGTCGATCCAATCCCCAGCATGTTGATCGCATTCAATGCCGTGCCTGGAACGGTCACCCCGGAAGAACAGGGTCCCTACGGCGCGTACGCGACTTCGCTCACCGAAATGATCGGGGCCGGCGGACTTGACCTGCACGATCTGTTCACATGGCTGCGGCTGCGCGTCAGCGATATCACTAAGGGCGCCGAGGTACCGTGGTACGCCGATCGGATCGACGGTCAATTCTACATGACCGAGCGCGCCGCGGACGCGCCCCCACCGCCGAACATCATGCCGGTTGCCGACATTCGCCAAAAGCAGATCAGCGACTTTACCAACGTCGACGACGCCTACGCCGCGGCTCTCGAGCGCGACTCGATGGGAGGCTACCAGCAATTCCTTGCAATTTATCCAACCTCGCCATACGCCCCGCGTGTCGCCGCGATGCTGGCGATCCGGCGCGAGGCGCTCATCTGGCGCCACTGCGTGCTGAACGATACACCGGCAGCCTACTGGTCGTATCTGCGCCGCTATCCCGATGGTCCGCACGTCTGGGACGCGCGGCGGCGCCTGGAACTGCTCGCCGCGGCAGCCGAGCCGCCGCCTGACTTCGCGTATTTCGATTTCGGCGTGCCACCTCCGCCGCCGGACGAACTGGTCTATTTTCACGAGCCGGTTTTCATGTTCGTCGGGCCGCGCTTCGCGCCACCACCGCCGCCGCCGTTGTTTTTCCTGCCGCCGCGGCCACGCGAATTCGCGGTCCTGCCGGCGCCGCCGCCACCGCATGAACGTTTTGGTCTGCCGCTTCCGGCCGCGTCCGTGGTTCCCGCATTCGTGAGGCCGCCGCGATCGGTGGTCGTGCGCCCCGCAGTGGGCGTCCCCGGCCCTGCGGGGCGGCCGGAAATGCGTGTCTCATTGCCGGCCGCCATCGAGCAACATGGGGCGCCGCTCGCGCCCGGGGGTCGGCCGGGACTGGCCAGCCCGCTGCCGCCGCTTTCACCGCCGCCGCGCGGCGGACCAGGCGGGCCTCCGCCACCACCGCCACCGCCACCGCCCTCGGGTGCCTTTGTGCGGCCAGCCGCGCCGGCGCCATTACCGCAGCCGGCATCGCCGCCGCCATCTTCGAACGGACAGCGGCTGCCGACGACGCTTAAGCCAGCGCCATTACCGCAGCCGGGATCACCGCCATCACCGCCGTCTTCGAACGGGCAGCGGCAGCCAACGACGTTGAAACCGGCACCATTGCCGCCGTCGGGATCACCGCCGCCACCGCCATCTTCGAACGGACAGCGGTTGCCGACGACGCTTAAGCCAGCGCCATTACCGCCGTCGGGATCACCGCCATCACCGCCGTCTTCGAACGGGCAGCGGCAGCCGACGACGTTGAAACCTGCTCCGCTGCCGCCTCCAGCAGCACCACCGCCTCATCCGCCGGCCCCGGCTCCCGCACCCGTTGTGGCCCATCCGGCGCCGCCGCCACCACCTCCGCCTCCGCACCCGGCTGCAGCGGCGCCGCATCCCGCGGCCTGTCCTCCCGGCAAGAGACCGACACCGGAAGGCTGCAAATAGTCCCAACGCGTGACGAACGTCGCGCGCCGACCGACGCCAAATTGCGTTGCCGGCGCGTGCGCAGCAGCGCCCTAACGAATCGGAAAGGTCCTGGCGCTAACTTGAATTTCAATCATCGCGATGGATTGAGCAGATGCAGACCCTTGTCGTCAGCTGCGTATTCGGCGCCGTTTGCACGATGGTCCTTTGGATTATCGGCTCGGCGGCCGCGAAGCGCGATTATCTGATGCGGCGCGGCGACAAGCTTTTCCCGCCCGAGGAAATCTGAACAAGCAAGTGCGCGCCATGCGCTGTGTTGTTGTTGTGGTGCTCGGCATCGCCGGGCTGGCCGCAACAGCGACCCGCGGTAGCACTCAGACGGCGGCGCCGTCCTGTCATGGCGGCCAACAGCCCCGGACGATCGCCGAATTATTGTTCGGCCGCGATATCGGTCACCATGTCGGCGTCAGTGAAGCCGCGTGGGCGCGTTTCGTGGTACGCGAATTGACGCCACGTTTTCCTGACGGGCTCAACGTCACCGACACTGTCGGGCAATGGCGTGATCGCGACAACGGCGGCATCGTGCGCGAACCGAGCAAGCGCGTCGAGATCGTGCTGCCGGGCAACGCCGACGACGAAGCACGCCTCGATGCCGCTGCTGAAGCTTATAAGCGCGCGTTTCACCAACAGTCGGTCGGCGTCATCCTGCATACCGCCTGCGTCTCGTTCTAGTGTCCAGATCTTGCTAGTGTCCAGATCTTGCTAGTATCGAGGTCTTGTTGGTTTCGGGGGCTTGCGTCTGGCCCGCCGCGTTCCTAGTTTCACATCTATGGAAACGCCGGAGCGGGTACGCATGACTGTTTGCCCGGAGGAATTGAAGCTCGTCGCGCTCGACAGGGACGACATCGAAGTGGTGTCGGCCCACGTCCAGGATGCACGCGTCAGGGTAGGCGAGATTTACTGGTATCCGGACAATCATCGTTTCGTCATGGCGCTCAATCGCTTCGATTGGATGGCTGCGGTCGACGCCAAGCCGGACGCCAAAGCCGATTACCGGCGTTGCCGGACCGCCTTGCGGTTCGAACGCGTGCTTTCCTGCCAATGCCGCGGAGTCAACCCCGCGAACAAAAATGCCGAGCTCAATCTTCTCGCCGTCGAATTTGTCGAGCGCGATTCCCCTGCCGGAAGCTGTCAATCTGACTTTCTCCGGCGGCGGAGTCATTCGTCTCGACGTCGAATGTCTTGAAGCGGAACTCGCTGACCTCGGCGAGATTTTCACCGCCGAAATCTGTCCCGATCACTTCGCCGGCAAAACGGCGGTCGCCTGATCCGTCACTCGGCGGCTGCGATATGCGGCCGCTGCGGCGTGGGCGAAGCGAATAGTTTCATCAGCACGACAATGATTGCGAGCGTCGCGGCGTAAACGATCAGTTGCATCGCGGTCGGCTGATCGACATAGCCGATCAGTGTGTGCAGCGCGCGGCCGAGATAGCTGGAATCGTTGAGAATCCAAGACGTATCCCACACCGTCTCGTCGAGCGCGGTGAGAATGTCGGCCTGTTCGAGGAAGGCGATCGCTTGCGCCGCCATGCCGGCGGCAAGGAGCGCGATGAGCGCGCTGGTGACGCCGAACAGATAGCGCGTCGGGATCGTGACCAGACCGAGATAGGTCATCAGGCAGACCAGCGAGCCGAGGACGAGCCCGATGACGCCGCCGATCACCATGGCGAAGCTGGCGCCGCCCTGCGCAGCGGCAACGCCGTAGAGGAACAACACGACTTCGGAGCCCTCGCGCAGCACCGCGATAGCCACGACGGCGCCAAGCGCGGCCAGCGATTTCGAGCCCGCGGCCACCGCCTCACCGGCAGCGCGCAACTCGGCCGCCATCTGGCGGCCGTGTCGCGCCATCCAGACGTTATGCCAGGTGAGCATCAGCACGGCGAAGCCGAGGATCGAGGCATTGAAGATTTCCTGGCCGCTACCGCCGAACAGTTCCGACAGGCCGTCGGTAAAGACCGCGACCAGGCAAGCGCCGAACACGCCGGCCGCGACGCCGCCCGAGATCCACAGCCCTCGCCCCGGCACGCCGGTCGTTACCGCCATCACGATGCCGACGATCAGGCCGGCCTCGAACACTTCGCGAAAGACAATGAGCAGCGCTGCTAGCACGAGGACCTCATGGCACGATCAGGTAGCCCTGCGTCTCATGGTGGAAGTCATCGTAAAAGTTGTATTTGCCCGGCTGTTGCGGCCGCACATGAACGACGGCCTCGCTGCCGACCGGCACGATCTTTTCGAAGTGCAGATCGCTGCTTTCGAATTCGGAAACGATGTCGTTGAGGTTCTTCACCTTGAATTGGATTGGCGTGCCGGGCGGCGCATGCACCTCGGCAGGGTCGAACTTGTGGTCTTTCAAAGTCAGCGACAAGGTGACGGCGTCGGCCGCAGCAGCGCCGCGCGGCGCCACGATTGCGACCGCGGCGAGCAGCATTGCCGCAGCAAAATCACAGCCTGAACCGAGTTTTCGGCTTGGCCCGCGAGCGAGCCGTTTCCGTTCGTTCATGGCCGGCGGCAGTCCGATTATTAGTCCATGCTTGAATCAAGCAGTTGGGCAACCACGGAGTTTTTGTCAATGCGAAAGCCAAATATTAGAATTGTTATAATGTTGGAGTGCTGATACGCGTCTTGGCGCAACAGGCCGAACAATGACGCTGCGGTTAGACACACGCTCCGCGGATTTTGCGCAAAAATTCCGCGCCTTTCTCGACACCAAGCGCGAAGCATCCGCCGACGTGGAGACGGCTGTGCGCGGCATCGTATCCGACGTTGCCGCCCGCGGTGACGTTGCGCTGAAAGCCTACACCCTGAAATTCGACCGGCTCGATCTCGACAAGGCCGGAATCCGCGTGACGCCGGAACAGATCGCCGCCGCGCACGGCGCCTGCGGCAAAGGCGCGCTTGAAGCGCTCGCACTCGCGCGCGACCGCATTGAGACTTTTCATCGGCGGCAAATACCGCAAGACGATCGCTTCACCGACGCGCTCGGCGTCGAACTCGCCTCACGCTGGACCGCCATCGATGCGGTCGGTCTTTATGTGCCCGGCGGCACCGCCGCCTATCCGTCCTCGGTGCTGATGAACGCGGTGCCTGCCAAGGTCGCCGGCGTATCGCGGATCGTCATGGTGGTGCCGGCGCCGGACGGCGAGATCAATCCCCTGGTGCTGGCGGCGGCGAAACTTGCCGGCGTCGATGAGATTTATCGGATCGGCGGCGCGCAGGCGGTCGCGGCGCTGGCCTACGGCACCGCGACGATTGCGCCGGTCGCCAAGATCGTCGGGCCAGGCAATGCCTACGTCGCCGCAGCCAAACGCATGGTGTTCGGCAAAGTCGGCATCGACATGATCGCGGGCCCCTCCGAGGTGCTGATTATCGCCGATAAGACCGGCAATCCGGATTGGCTCGCTGCCGACCTATTGGCGCAAGCCGAGCACGACGGGAGTGCGCAAGCGATCCTCATCACCGATGACGAACAGCTTTCCGGCGCGGTAGAACGCGCGGTTGAGGGGCAACTCGCACGACTGCCGCGCGCCAAAATCGCCGGCGCGTCATGGCGCGATTTCGGCGCAACGATCCTGGTGCGCAATCTCGATGAGGCGTTGCCGCTGGTCGATGCCATCGCGCCTGAGCATCTGGAAATCGCCGCCGCCGGCGCCGAGCGGCTGGCGCAACGCATCCGCAATGCCGGCGCAATCTTCCTCGGCGCCTACACTCCGGAGGCGATCGGCGATTACGTCGCCGGCTCGAACCACGTGCTGCCGACGGCGCGCTCGGCGCGCTTTTCATCCGGGCTCGGCGTGCTCGATTTCATGAAGCGCACGTCGATCCTCAAATGCGGGCCGGAACAATTGCGCGCGCTCGGCGGCGCCGCGATCGCCCTCGCCGAGGCGGAAGGGCTCGATGCCCACGCCCGCTCCATTTCCATTCGGCTCAACAGATAGAGAAGAGCATGGTCTTATCGGGAAGCCGGCTTCCATCGATCACGTCCGGGGCATGCTTTTCCGGGATCAAGCTCTGATGCCACGCGCGCCGCGCAAGGTTCAGGCCGGCCACCTTGCCGCGATTACGCTCGATGAAGAATCGCTCGGCAGTTCCAGTGACGACATCGAGCACGAGCGCCGGGTTGCGATCTACGATCTCATCGAGAACAACAGCTTCAGGCCGGCTGGCCACGACGGCGGTCCCTATGCGCTGCATCTCGGCACGCGCGGCGGCCGTCTGGTGTTCGATATCCGCCTGACCGACGGCACACCGGTGATCGCGCATTTGCTGTCGCTGGCGCCATTCCGCCGCATCGTGAAGGACTATTTCACCGTCTGCGACAGTTATTATTCGGCGATCCGCACCGCGACGCCGGATCGCATCGAAGCGCTCGACATGGGCCGCCGGGGCCTGCACGACGAAGGCTCACGCATCGTGATGGAGCGGCTCAAGCGCAAGGTCGAAGTCGATTTCGATACGGCGCGGCGGCTGTTTACCCTGATCACGGTGCTGCACTGGAAGGGCTGAACGCCCAATGTCCGCGGATGCCAAGCGGCCACTGGCGGTGCTGTTCTCCTGCGGGCTGAATTCCGTTCGCTCACCGATCGCGGCCGGCCTGCTGTCGCAGATGTTCGGCCGCTCGATCTATGTCGGGTCCGTCGGCGTGCGCAAAGCCGAGCTCGACCCGTTCGCGGTCGCCGCCATGGCGGAGATTGGCATCGACATTTCCAAGCACAAGCCGGTCACCTTCGAGGAATTGGACGAATGGGAGGGCCTCAATTTTGATCTCATCATCACGCTGGCGCCGGAGGCACATCACCGGGCGCTGGAACTGACCCGCACCTCGGGCGTCGAAGTGGAATATTGGCCGACCCCCGACGCAACGGCGATCGAAGGCAATCGCGAGCAACGGCTCGACGCCTACCGGCAAGTGCGCGATCAGCTCCTTGCGCGATATCCGAGATCGGTTCGCCGGCCAACGCACGGGAAACGAGTGAAAATAAAATGTCGTGATCCGGCGCGGCCGTCTCCAGCTTGGCGGTGAAGTACGCGAACATGTCCCCAGCAGTTGTGGAATGGCGCATCATCCGCTAGGTTTCCGCGCGGATTTTAGCCGATCCGAGTAACGAATGGCGAAGGAAGAACTGCTGGAATTTCAATTTCCCGGTGTCGTAACGGAACTGCTGCCGAACGCCACCTTCCGCGTCAAGCTTGAGAACGAGCATGAGATCATCGCCCACACGGCGGGGCGCATGCGCAAGAACCGCATCCGCGTGCTCGCCGGCGACAAAGTTCTGATCGAGATGACGCCCTACGATCTGTCCAAGGGCCGCATCACTTATAGGTTCAAGTAAGTGGCTGCCGCTTCAAGTTACCGCTTACCGCTTCAAGTCACTGCTTCGCTGAAATTCTCTCACGACAAGAGCATACCGCTGTGATCGGCCGTCCCAAAATCGTGCTCGCCTCCGGCTCGCCACGCCGGCTGTCGCTCATCAATCAGGCTGGTATCGAGCCCGACGCGTTGCGCCCGGCTGACATCGACGAGACACCCAAGCGCGGTGAGCTGCCGCGCGCCTGCGCGACCCGGCTTGCGCGCGCCAAAGCCGATGCGGCGCTCGACATGGTGCGCATCGACGAGGAGCTGCGAGGGGCCTACATCGTCGCCGCCGACACGGTTGTCGCCGTCGGCCGGCGCATCCTGCCGAAGGCGGAACTGCTCGACGAGGCGGCGCAGTGCCTGCGACTGCTCTCCGGCCGCAATCATCGCGTCCATACCAGCGTCTGCCTGGTGACGCCGAAGGAAACTTTCCGGCAGCGCCATGTCGAAACCCGCGTGCGCTTCAAGCGGCTGTCGGAGCAGGATATCCAGTCATACCTCGCCTCCGGGGAATGGCGCGGCAAGGCCGGCGGTTACGCCGCACAGGGCATCGCCGGAACTTTCCTGGTCAAGATTGTCGGCTCCTATTCCAACATCGTCGGCCTGCCGCTTTACGAAACCATGACGCTGTTGGGCGGCGAAGGCTTTCCGATCCACTTCGGCTGGCTCACCGCAGTCAGCGTGTAGCGGGCAGCGGCGCGCGCCCCATATTCCGGTCATGGCCAACGTGCAAAAACGCAAGCTATGCCCGATCTGCGGCAAGCCGACTGATGTGAAGGTCAAGCCGTTCTGCTCGAAACGCTGCGCGGATGTCGATCTGCACCGCTGGCTGTCCGGCAGCTATGCGATCCCGGTGACCGAGGATGAAGAAGAGGACGAACGTCGTGACGATGATGGCGGCACGCTGAACTGATCGGCGGTCCTATTCTGGACAGCGCGAAATCGAGCCTTTATAAGCGCGGCGAGCATGATCCCGAAAAGTGGACTTCCGGTTTTCGGAAAGATCATGCTCAATCAAAGCTAATGCCGGTTTTGATTTTATCAAAACCGGCTTGGGCCCAGGTAGCTCAGTTGGTAGAGCACTGCACTGAAAATGCAGGTGTCGGTGGTTCAATTCCGCCCCTGGGCACCACCACTTTTCTAAGCGATTGAATTTGGGTCCTTAAATCGAATTTTGTCCCACTCACTCAAAAAGTGGGACATGACAATGAACAATAAAAAAGACCTCGGCGTCCTGTTCTCAGCCCGCAAGGCGGGACCGAGAAAATGACAATCGTATTGTCAATCCATCTGAATTCCATTCTCGGGATATTTCACCGCCAAGGCGGCCGGTTACGGTGGCTTGCGCAAGCTGACTGCCAAATCCCTTACTTGTAGGCTCTCGCTCAATGCGCGGGCCGCCGCGCTCTGTCCACGTTAACGAGAAGATGTCATTCGTATCGGCGCACTCAATTTCGACTTTCCCGGCGGCCATCGATAGCGCGCCGTACTTGGCCGCATTGGTTGCAAATTCATGCAGGAGCAGTGCGAAGCCGGTTGCCAGAGCCGCTGAAATAGGAACGTCAGGCCCCCTTATGACAATGCGGCCTGCTGTACCGTTTTCGCCCTGGTAAGGCGACACGATGGTTCGCAACAAGCTTTGCAACGTTGTCGCTTGTTCGGTCTGAACCGACTGATCGATACTTTTTGGAAGCGTGAGCGCATGCGCGCGCGCGAGCGCGTCTAGCCGGTCTCTTATAATTGAGACTAACTCCTTTGGGGAAGCTGACGAGCGTTCGCTTAGCGTTACAACGCTCCCGGCCAAGGCGAACAAATTTCTGATACGGTGGTCCATCTCCCTGAAGAGCAGTTCATGCTGTTCCTGCGCTTTGCGGCGTTCCGTAATGTCGCGCGCAATTTTTGAGGCGCCCAGGACCCTGCCTTCCGCATCCTTGATTGGCGATACAGTCAGAGAAATGTCGATCAGGCTTCCATCCTTGCGACGCCGGACGGTTTCATAATGGTCGATACGCTCGCCACGCCGAATGCGATTGATGATTTCAGGTTCCTCACTGAGCCTATCAGGGGGGATCAGCATCTCCACGGGCTGACCAATCGCCTCACTCGCCGTGTAGCCGAAAATCCGCTCGGCACCGGCATTCCAGCTTTCGATTTGGCCTTTGAGATTTTTGCTGATGATTGCGTCGTCGGAGAATTGCACAATCGACGAGAGATGCTGTTTGACTTCTTCGGCGCGTTTGCGATCCGTAATGTCAATCAGCATATTCACCGCGCCGATGAGAGCACCGGAAGCGTCGAAAAGAGGCGTCGGGTAAGGCTCGAATGGCACGCGCGTGCCGTCCGGCCGTTCGGCAATCGCTTCCATGCCCCGAACAGTGCGTTTTTCCTTGATAGCTATCGCCATGGGGCATTCCCCATGAGGCAGTGCACGCCCGTCAGGCCAAAATAGTTTCCAAGAACCGCACCATTCGCTGGTGCCTATGGTAGGACGATGGCCCCAAAGCGTCGCCGCCGCTTCATTGAAGTACGTGATGCGGCCAACGGCGTCGGTCACATAAATCGCCGCTGGTAGTTCGTCGAGAATATTGCGGAAGTAGCCTTCACGCGAATCCGTCCCGACCGGCGCTGCAAAGAAAATCTCGGCACCAGCCTTGGGAATTAGGTCGCTGAAAACATCAGTCATGGCCGCCGTCCCATAAGTCGGCCAGCTACTCAATCGCTGTCACCGCGTGACTAAGCGATGAAGCACTGTCCTTCAGAAAATTGCATTCGCCAATCCGACAAATGCTAAGTCTCCTGAGCATGAGTAAGCACAGCTACTCGCGTATTTTGCGCTCACTGAGCACGCCGTAATCGCTCGACTTAACGCCCTCGGTCGTTACGGCCCCTCGTCCCGTCCCGGCCACCGAAAGACCAAGTCGAAACAACTCCCGGACTGCAGCGGCGCGGCTGGGCATCCTGTGCTCGAAGCGAAATGTGTCCACCGCGCGCAATTCGTCGGCATCCAACATGATTTGAAGGCGCTCCTCTCTCAGGACGCTTTCCGTTTGACCGCTCTTCCCATTCTTCATGACATCCACTCCGATGAGGGGACTTAGCCTAACGCGGTAAATAACTAACTTACTCATTTATGTCAACAGCCGTGTATTTAGGCATATAGTCATTTTACGCCTCTCATGTTCTTCCTATGTCCTAAGACACAGCGCCGTTTCCGTGCACGGGTATCTTGCTGCTCGCAGCGGCCCTTCGTGGAGTGCACAGTCTTTCATCATCGGAGGTGCTCTGCGTCAGGCGTCGGTGGCTGAGAGCGTCGCGCTCCGGCTTGCCGGAAAAAGGATCTCCTATGACGACTTATCAACCGCGCACAGCACATTCTGATTCGATTGCACGACCGGACTGCCCCAAGTGCCAGACAAAGATGCGGCTCTTCGGCATAGAGCCAGAGCGTCCCGGCTACGAACTGCATTCTTTCGAATGTCCGAGCTACAAGCACGTTGAAGCTATAGTCGGGAAGATTGCATAGCGTGCCTCAGTTGATAGCCTAAATTTTTCTCGCGATCCTTGCGTCGTCACTTCGCAATTGGTGCCCGACTTACCAACATGTGCATCGCACTCTCGGTCGATCGCCATCGATCGGCCTTGGATGTGTACTTCTCGGCTTCTTAGATCGTATCCCAGCCGAAGATCGCCATGAGTTGGTGCGCGGTCGCAAGCCCGGTAGGACAATCTCGAAAATAAATCTTGGAATTCAATGTGACGTTTGGCAAAGGTGGAACACGCTCAAGCGTTGAAAACCAGAAATTGTTTAACGTCGCCCCTGGGCACTACGTCACCTTCCGGTTCAGAGCAATGGCACGACGGCGCCACAAGGTCCTATTGGCTGCATCGGCGGCCTTCTGGTGTTTGTACTGCCTCGTGCCATTGGCTCCGTTCGCGGCGGCAGTTTTCGCGCAGACCACTGTCGCACCCGCGCCGTCGGCCACGGCAATTGCCGCCTACCGGCGTGCGCTGGCGGAATATTTGCAGGCCCGCGAGGCGTTCTCGGTCATCGATCGCGCTTATTGGCATTCAATTGCGCAAAAGCGCGGCGGGCGAACTTCAAAGCGCGCGCACGGCGAGACGATCGCCCTCGACGATTATGTCCTGACACAACCGCCGAAATATGCCGGTCCGCCGAGACCGGTAAATCCCGAAGCGCCGCAAGAAAAGCCGCCGCGAGCCTATGTGCCGGTCGTCGCCGATTTTCTCGCCGCCGCCAAGCAACAATTCAACTTCGTGCCGCAGCGGCCGGCGAATGAACTCGAATTCAAGAGGGCCTATGCGAAAGTGGCCGCGGCGGCCGGCTTGAGCAAAGACCAGGCCGTGCGCATCTACGGATTTGAGGCTTCGGGCAACGGCACTTACGATGTCCAGGCCGGCCTTGAAATCAACCCCAATGCGCGCGCCATATCGACGGCGCTTGGCTACAATCAGTTGCTCACGACCAATACCGTTGAGCTGATGGCGGAAGCCGGCGGTACTTTTGTCCAGGCTTTGCAGTCCAAAGCCGCCCAATCGTCGGGCGACGCAAAGAGGGGACTTGAAGGCAAGCTCGCCGTCGTCGAGCGGATGGTTGCCTTCGCGAAAAGCGTTCCGGACGACTGGGGCCAGCATGGCGTCCTTGCCGGCACCCAGAAGGGCCTCGCAACGCACGCGATGAATCTCGATGTCGATGTCGGCCCGCTGTTGCAGACGCAGAAGCTGATGATGTCGGTGCTGTTTGCGCGCGCCAAGGGCTACAACCGGCTACTGACCGCCGCCGAGCTCGAAATGATGAACCTGACCGGCGACGGCAGCGGGTTCGACATGGTGACGATGCCGCAGGAGTGGCGTGACAAGGTCCCGACGTCGAACTTCTTCCAGGAGAGCGGCTACAACGAAAATCCGGTCGCCCAGCGCAATAACGTGGTGGCAAAGCTCATTACCGCGACCAACGCCGAGATGGATGTGCAAATCCAGAAACAGGGCGCCAAGGATCTCGCCGCGGCATTTTCGAGGTAGGCGATCTATCTTTTCTCATGCCGGCGCGCGGCGGCGGCGAGGCCGAGCGATGCGGCGATCGTCACGATGACGCCGCTTCCCCACGGCAATGCGGCCGAGAGTGCAAACAACCACGTTCCGATTGCCGGGCCGGCGGCATCTTTCAGATCATTGACCACGCCGAATGCCGCCTGGTAGGTCGCCTGCCCGGTACGCGGCGCGAGTTCGGCAATGATGGTCTGCACCAGCGGTCCCGACAGCATCCCCGCCAACGCCAGCAGCGTCACCGCGGCGACCAGCATGGGCAGCGCGGAAGATATGAACAGGCAGGCAAATGCGGCCGCCTGCACCGCGCCGCTCCACAGCACGATGGAAAAGCCGCTCATGCGTTCGGTCGCCTGCGTGATCGGCATTTGCAACAGCACGCCGAGCGCTCCCGCATAGGTGAAGAGAAGGCCGATACCCGATGCGGTCAGCGTACCGCCGGCATCGGCATACAGCGGTGTGATCGACGCGATCCAGCTCGCAGCGATTTCAAGGAGCGCGATCGGAGCGATCAGCCCGGCAAGGTGCGGGTCGCGAAATACCGCCGTTAGCACCAGGAGCGACTCGTCATCGTCTTCGCCGGCGCTCGCGTCTTGCGGCCGGGTCTCGGCGAGAAAGATCGCCACGACCAGCGCACCGACCAGAATCGTAAGGCCGGCGCCGAGGAAAACCAGACCGATCGAATGAAGAGCGAGAACAGCACCCAAAGCCGGACCCGCCATGCTGCCGGCATTCGACATCACGCGCCGAGCCGCGAAATGTTCGCGCCGCGTTTCCGCCGGCACCACATCGGCGATCACCGTCGAGGCGGTCGGATGCAGCACGCTTTCGAACACGCCGATCGCGATCAGCGCTGCCGCCACCGCGAATGCACCTTGCACCATGTACAGGAGAATGAAGCCGCAGCCGACACCGCAGGTCGATATCAGCAGCACCGGACGCCGCCCGACGCGATCGGCGATGCCGCCGACAAATGGCGTCGCCAACAACTCGCCGCCGGCATAACAGCCGAGCAGCAGGCCGATGAATTCGATCGGGATGCCGGCGACCTTGTGCGCCCACAGCGCAAAGAACGGCATCAGGATGCCATCCGCCACGGCCGCTGCGAAAAACAGAAACATCCCGACCTGGGCGGCACCAGGCGCGTGCAAGAATGTAGTAATTGCCGAAGTAAAAATCTGGAAAAAGCGAGTCACGTCATGCTCCCAACGCTATAGCGCGGCCTTGCAGTTTGCGTGTGGCCGTCGCACGAGCGCGTTGCTTGACGTAAACGCTTACGGCGCAAAGAGTGTGCGCGAGGCGCTTCTACCGCAGCATGGCATCGATCACAAGAGCGCGCAGACGGCCGCGCAGAAGCAACAATCTGTGCCGGCAGCAATTCAGATAAACGGATTAGATCGCCGGCAACACGGCGCGCGACATGTAAAGAAACAGCGCCGCGCCCAAAAGCCCGATCAGCACTGCAAGCGCAAGGTCAAAACGTTCGCCGGGGCTCGGCACGACGGCCTCGATCTCGATGTCCTTTGCGGTTTTGTAAAACCTGACGCCCGCGATGGCGATCATGCCGACGCCAAGAACGATGAAGGCTAGGCCGGCCATATTGGCGAACCATTGGCCGTGCGGCGTGAAATGTTGTTGCGCCATCTGCGGCGCCAACATTTGCAGGAATAAGTCGAACCGCTCGATCACAAAGCCAAAGGCCATAATCGCAACGGCGGTGCGGACCCAGGCGAGAAAGGTCCGCTCGTTCGCGGCGTGGTCGCTGTAACGCTTGATCATCGGGCTGCCCAAAAAGTTGTCGTGCCGCACTATAACGCACCGCGGTGCAAATTCGTCCGCGGCGTCCCGTTCCCTTGCCGGTAAAGCGATAAAGGGGCAGGCTGCGCTCTTGATTCAGGCGCATTGCAGAAGCGCGACGTCGACGGGGAGCGAAAACATGGCGGAACCAGCATCCGCGCAGCCGAGCCGCGGCCGGTGGTATGTCCTTTTGCTGATCAGCGTGATGTACCTCATCACCTATCTCGACCGCGTCAATATCTCGACAGCGGCGCCCGAGATCAGCAAGGAATTCGGGTTCGACAAGGTCACCATGGGCGTCATCTTCAGCGCCTTTGTCTGGGCCTATGCGCTGTTCCAGGTTCCCGGCGGGTGGTTGAGCGATCGTTTCGGCGCGCGCGGCGTGCTGACCGGCGTCGTCGCCTATTGGTCGATCATGACGGCAGCCACGGCCGCGGCCTTCAGCGCGACGTCGTTCATTTTTGTCCGTTTCATGTTCGGCGTCGGCGAAGCCGGCGCGTTTCCGGGCGCAACCCGCGCCATGCAACTGTGGTATCCGCAGCGCGAGCGCGGCCTGGTCCAAGGCGTGACCCACAGCGCCAGCCGGTTCGGCGCGGCAATTGCGCCGCCGGTCGTGGTGCTGATCATGAGCCAGTTCGGCTGGCGCCCGGTGTTCTACATCTGCGGTTCGGTAGGCTTGCTCTGGTCGATATGGTGGGGCTTCACCTACCGCAATCTCCCGGAAGAGCACCCCTTGGTAAACAAGGCCGAGCTCGCGAGCATTCGCGGCTTCGACGCCAATGGCACCATCAAGCCGGCGCCGATGGAAATGCAGACCCAGGTGCCGTGGCTCACGCTCATTCGCTCGCCGAACATGTGGGCGATCATGTGCGCCTATTTCACTTACGTTTATTGCCTGTGGATTTTCCTGAGCTGGCTGCCGTCTTATCTGATCGAGGCGCGTCACTTCACGCTGATCAAGGTCGGCTTGTACGCGTCGCTGCCGCTATTTGCCGGCGTGATCGGCGACACCGTGGGCGGCGTCGCGACGGATTGGCTGTTGAAAAGGACGGGAAGCGCGAGAATCGGCCGCCGTGTCGTGGCGATTGTCGGCCTGCTCGGTTGTGCCGTCTGCATCGTGCCGGCGGCACTGACCGAGAACGCCTATGTGGCGGTGTACGGCCTGACCGCGTCGATGTTCTTTCTGGAATTCACCATCGGGCCATCGTGGGCGGTGCCGATGGATACCGGCGGCAAATATTCCGGAACCGTCTCCGGAATGATGAACATGGCGGGTAATTTCGGCGGCGCCATTTCGCCGATCGTGTTCGGCGCGTTAGCGCAGGGCGGCAACTGGCAGGCGCCCTTCATCGTTGCCGCCGGCCTACTGGTCGCCGGCGCCGCCGTGTGGGCCTTTTGGCTCGACCCCGACAAACACATCCTGCCGAGCTAGGCCCGACGCGCCGGCAACGCCCCGCCAATCGGGGGTTAAGCCTTTGATTAAGGACCCGTAAATGGATGTTGGATACCACCTATGCAGGCTGGCTATCCGATAGGCGGGCGACGTGATGTTCCGGGGCTTCATCGGCCTTTTCGGCAGGTTGCGCGGCAAACGCCGCCTTGTCGAACTGGCGCTCAATAACATGACCCAGGGCGTCGTCATGTTCGACGCCACCGGCCGTCTCATCGTTTGCAACGATCGCTACATCCAACTTTACGGATTGCCCCCCGACATCGTGAAGCGCGGTGCCAAATTGATCGACGTCGTCCGGCTTCGCGCCAGAACTGGTTCTCTGCCAAGCGATCCGCAGAGCTACTGCGCAGATCTCCTCCGCGACATGATCGCGGGTAAGGAATTAAGCTTCGTCTCCGAACTACCGGACGGCCGCTCCATCGCCGTCGTCAACCGCGCAATTCCTGGCGGCAAGTATTGGATCGGCACGCATCACGACATCACCGCACGGCGTGTGGCGGAACGGAAATCAGCGCAGCTAACCGAACAGGACACCCGCCGCACCGCAGTCGAAGAAGCTATCGTGTGGTTCCGCGGAAGCGTCGAAGGCGTATTGAATACCGTGGCGGAAAACGTCGCCGCGATGAAATCGACCGCGACCGCGCTCTCGGCGTCTTCAAACGAAACCACCGCTCATACGGCCGGCGCGGTGCAAACATCAAGTTGCGCATTCGACAGCGTCGAGGTGGCGTCCAGTGCCGCGGACGAGATGGCCACCTCGATCGCCGAGATCAACCACCAGATTGCCCGCGCCACCGAGGTGGTGCGCGCGACGACATCGGAAGCGCAATCGACCAACCGGGATATCGCCGGCCTGGTTCAGGCCGCGAAAAAAATCAACGATGTCATCAAACTCATTCACAGTGTCGCCGGCCAGACCAATTTGCTGGCGCTCAACGCCACCATCGAAGCGGCGCGAGCCGGCGCGGCCGGCCGGGGCTTTGCTGTGGTCGCTTCCGAGGTTAAGTCGCTCGCGGTAGAGACTGCGAAAGCCACCGACATCATCGCCGCTCAGATTGCGGAGGTGCAAGGCTCGACGCAAAGCGCGGTGCGCGCCATCGGCAGCATCAGCGGCCGCGTGCAGGAAATTCAGCAGTTCACCTCGGCGATTGCGTCCGCGGTCGAACAGCAGCACGCGTCCACCAGCCAGATTTCCTTCAACGTGGCGGCGGCAGCTTCCGGCACGAAATCGGTCGTCGCCGTGCTGCAACGCGTCGCCACTGCCATCGCGGACATGCAGTCATCCGCGGATACGGTGCTCGCGGCATCGCAGGCGGTTGAGAAGGCCGCCGACAGCCTTCGCGGCAGCGTTGACGGTTTCCTGCGCAAGGTCGCGATCTAGAACCTGATGCCGAAAAAGCCTGCCTTGGACTTGATCCAAAGGTGGTCGCCGGTTTTCAGAAAAGGTCATGCTCAATCAAAACGTCACAGCCCGCGTTTCGGCTCCATCGCCACGCGCGCGAACGTGGACATGATCTTCAGTCCGGCATTGATCGAGCCACGCAATGTGCCGGCGACCTTTGATTGGCCGCCGATGCGGCGGCGATAAGCGACCGGCACTTCGAGCACGCGCAGACCCGCGCGTGCCACGCGCATCTGCATTTCGAGATTCCAGCCATAGGTAAGTTCGCGCATGCCGAGCGCGAGCAAGGTGTCGCGTCGGATCGCCCGATAGGCGCACATATCGGTGTAGCGGACGCCGTAGAGCAGCCGCGTCAGAAAGCCGGCAACGCGTCCGGCAAGGAGTTGATGCCAGGCCATGCTGCCCGGTTCGCGTTCGCCACGTGCGCGCGAAGCGATAACAAAGTCGTAAGCACCGGAGCGGATCGGCGCCAGTAGTGCCGCCATAGCGGCCGGATCATCGGCGCCATCACCATCCATGAAGACGACGATCTCGGCAGTGTCCGCCGCCTGCGCGCCCTTGAGGCAGGCGAGCCCGTAACCACGGCCGGCGGCGATCGCCTCGGCGCCGGCGCGCCGCGCTTTGTCCGGCGTGCCGTCGGTACTGCCGCCATCGGCCACGATCACGCGATCGACGATGTCACGCGGCATTTCGGCGATGACCGAAGCAATCGACTCGGCTTCGTTGAATGTCGGAATGATGACGGCGACGTTGCCGCCTTGCGGCGGCATCGCTAGAGGCTCCATCGCAGTCCGCAGCTTGCGCAAGCGTCCGGCGGCTTATTCGACATCAGCGCTTTGCGGAAATCGCTGTAGGCCGGGCCTGTCCAGATTTCGCGCAAGGTTTGCTGGGTGGCATCACCTAGCGTGTAATTCTCGTAGCCGCGCTGTGAGAACGGCGCGATGCAGCACGGCAGCGCCCGGCCATTGGCGGTAAAATACATGACGGTCCACGGCCGGCGACATAGCGACCACGGCGAGCCGTCGCCGCTGCGCTTGAAACTCATGCCGGGCTCAGACGCGGCACCGGAAGCGCTGAAGGTGACGCCGAGAGTTTTAGCGGCCGCTGTCGCCCGATCGATATGGACCGTCTCGTCCCCGGAGAGCTGCTCGTACAACGCCTGGTCCGGGCGCGCCTTGCCGATGGCGTTTTCGTTGAAAAAGACCAGCCGCTGCAAATGGACTTCCTTGACGCCGGTTTCCGCCGCGACGCGCACGAAGTCCGGCAATTCCTCGATGGTTTCGCGCAGCCCGGTCAGCCAAGCCGACACACGCGGCTTGGCATGACCCTCGCGCTCTTGCAATTCGCGAAACGCGCGTACGTTCTTGAGGATGCGGTTGAAGTAATTCTTGCCGCGAATGGCGCGATAAAACTCAGGGGTTGCGGCGTCGAACGACACGCGCAGCTCATCGAGGTCGGCCTCGATCAGCGCGCGGCCGTTACGCTCGTTGAGCACGGTGCCGTTGGTATTGAACAGCACATAGGTGCCGCGATCCTTGAGGTAACGCACCATGCGCGGCAGATTTTTCACCAGCATGGGTTCGCCGACGCCGTGCAGTACCGCCCGATGCAGCCGCGGAATCTGATCGACGATCGATGTGAACAGCTTCCAGCTCATGTCGGCCGGCGGCTCGAGCTCGGCGTAGGTGCGCGGGCAGGTCGTGCACAGAAGATTGCAGCGGTTGGTCGTCTCCAGATAGAGGCAGACCGGCTCATGCTCGGGCACGTCGCTGCCGGTATCGACGCTATCGAAGTAGCGCGTGGGGTCGACAGTCCGCTGTGTTACCGCCGTTGCCATTATGTTTTCGCCCGCTGGTTTATATCGCGCCGCGCCGGTCAAGCGCGCAATTGCTCGACCTGCATCGATCCTTCGATGCGGCAGCTGAAATCGCGTTGTTGCCGAAGGTCGCTCAGCAATGCCGCCGTGTGTTTGGCGTAGTGAAGCTGCTGCCCGTCGAGGCGGTGCCGCAGCGTTTCGGATCGGTTCAGTTCGTCCCGCAGTCGGCGCAGGCTGTCGGCGTCGTCGACATCGTACCACGTCGGCAGCCGGTAAACCTCAAGCCCGATCTCGCGGGCGCGCTCAAGCGTCTGCTCGGCGACGCGCTCCGTGCTCCATGCGATATCTTCGAACAGGCGCCGCTGAGCGGTTTTGATGCCGAGCAGATAATAGCCACCGTCGCTCGACGGACCGAGCACGGCGCGGTCGCCCGGCCGGGCCAGCGCCTCCGCGGTTTCGCGCAACAGCGCGGTCGGCAGCGTCGGACTGTCGGAATTGAGCACCACGGCGGAGCGATGGCCGCGTGCGAAAATTTCCCGAATGGTGTGCAGCAGGCAATCGCCGAAGTTCGGCAGCCAAGCCTCAATCAGGCCGATCGCTGGCGGCAAAGTGCGCCGGAAAAAATCCTCGCTGCCCGGCGGACCGAAGGCGGCATAGCCGGCAATGCCGGCATCCGGCGCAGCGCCACCCATGGCAAGCAGCAGGTTGTCGGCGACGTCCTGCAAAAACGCGGTATTGAGAGCGGCGGCCTCGTCGAATGTCAGCGGTGGCACCAGCCGGGTTTTGGTCCGGCCCGGCGCGGAGGCTTTCGCCATGAAAGCGATGCCGCAACTCGCTGGATTTGCCGCTTCAAGAGCCGGATTTGTCACACTATTCGCGGGCGCGGACTCGCCGTTCTGTCGGTTCGTGCGATCCATCCGACGTGCCCCCGATAAACACAATTAATCACTGACGATTGCCCAACTCGCGGCAAAGCCGCCAATCACTTCCGTCTCACCCGGTACAAGTCGGGAAACACCGAAAAGTTATCGGCTTCACAAACACGTGATCGTCAATTGCGGGCCAATGCGACTCGGATCGTCGCGTCGACCGAGAGCGCCGTTGCGTCCCGGTTCTGCCATGTCGGCGCCGTTGCGTATTCGCTGTCTGGCATGTCGAGCGACGCCAATTGCCGGCCCTCAATGCCGACAACTTCGATCGGCACCGCGACCGGCCGGGTAAACCAACCGAACCAGCCGAACCATTTGTTGTAGGCGACGACCAGTTCGATCTTTCCGGCCGCGGTTCGGACGACCTGCCGCACGTAGCCGAGCGTCGAGGCGTTACTGTTGAGCATGGGCAGTCCGATCAGGTCGCCGACGCGCACCGGCTGCGGAAAACGTCGCTGCATGCGTTCGACCAGGGGCATCGGCTTATCGGCGTCGTCCATGCCGGTCGGCGGTACCGTGGCTTGCGCCATCGCAAATGCCGGAATCAACAAGCCGAAGGCAAGGAGCAGCGCCCCGATCAGCAATTTCATTCCGCAAGTCTCCCGATCAAGAGCGCCGCGCGAATTTGTGAAGCAGGTTTTCTTGCGAACCGTGATACCCGCCCGTACTGTCCAGACTAAGCAGATGAGCAGCGGGGCGTGTCCCTTCGTCATATCCAATCCAGCGTCGTTAGCTTGCCGTCACGACCGGGCTGTGACCTCGTTCATGTACGATCAACGATTGCGGACTGTCCTCGATGACCACGCCAGCCGTCAAATCAACAATCCATGAGCGGCGCCTGCATCCGATGCCGCTGCGCATCATGCACTGGATCAACGCCGTCGCCATTTTCATCATGATCGGCAGCGGCTGGAAGATCTACAACGACGACGTGATCCTCGGCTGGCTGCATTTTCCCGACAGCATCGTGATCGGCAAATGGGCGCAATACGGCTTGCAATGGCACTTCTTCGGCATGTGGATATTCGTCCTCAACGGCATCGCTTATCTGTCCTATGGTATCGCGACCGGACGGTTTCGGCGCAAGTTGTTTCCGATCCCACCCCGCGAAGTACTGGCAGCCGTCAGCGATGCATTGCGGTTTCGTCTCGCCCACGACGATCTCACGCACTACAACGCTGTTCAGAAGATGCTTTATGTCGGCGTGATCGCAGCCGGCATTCTCATCGTGATCACCGGACTCTGCCTGTGGAAGCCGGTGCAATTCTCCGAGATCGCTTCGCTATTCGGCAGTTTTCAAATCATCCGCGTGGTGCACTTCCTGTGCATGGCGGCGATCGTCGGATTTCTGGCGATCCACATCTCGCTCGCGCTCTTGGTGCCGCAAAGCCTAGCCGCGATGGTCACAGGCGGCCCAATCGTCGATGACGGCGCGGCGCCCGGAATCAAACCCACGCATTGAGGCGGTGACAGATGTCGATAGGAGCACGAACGCCGTCGATCTTTCGGCCGCGCGGCGGCATCGATCAGAGCGCGCTGACACGTAACCGCGCGCTGGTCGGGGACATCAACCGGCGCAACGTGCTGCGCGGCGCGATCAGTCTCGGCGCGCTGTCGCTGTTGACCGGTTGCGACGTCAGCGAGGACGATACCGTGCAGAAAATGCTGCGCACGGTTTCGGCCTGGAACGATCGTGTGCAGGCGACGATCTTCCGGCCGAACCACCTGGCGCCGACCTACAGCGCCGCGCAGGTGGTCAAGCCGCCGCGTTTCAACGCCTATTACGACATCGAAGAGGTTAAACCGATCGACGGTGCAACCTGGACGCTCGAACTCACCGGCCGCATCGACAACAAGCAGCCGTGGACTGCGCAGCAGATCTACGCGCTGCCCGAGCAGGAAGAAATCATTAAGCACATCTGCGTCGAAGGTTGGGACTATATCGGCCAATGGTCAGGACCGAATCTGCGCGGTTTTTTGCAGCGCGTCGGCGCCGATCTCACGGCGAAGTATATCTATTTCATCTGCAACGACGACTATACCGAGAGCATCGACATGGCGACTGCGCTGCATCCGCAGACCATCCTCGCCACCAAATACGCCGGAAGCCCGCTTGCCGATCCGTTCGGATTTCCGATGCGGCTGCGCACCTCGACCAAGCTTGGCTACAAAAACGCCAAATGGGTCAAGGCGATCGAGGTCTCAAACGATTTTCGCGAGACGTTCTGGAGCAAGCAGGGCTTCAACTGGTTCGCTGGGATTTGAGTTGTTTCTAGCGAACGGTTTGATCGGTCTTGATCGCCAGATAAATTCGCCATTTGCCGTCGCGATTGTCCGCCAGGCGGTAGTCGGGGCTCGCAGCGAACGGGTCGTGTACCCAGGCTTTATCTTGCGGCACGACCACGACGACGTCACAGCCATATTTCTTTGCGATATCGGCAGTGTCCTGGGCAGTACCCTCGCCGGCAAAAACGCGGACGAACTGGTCATTGATGGCTTCGCGCATTTGGTCGGGTAGCGGCGCCAGCGCCAGCGTCAATTCGCGGCCGGCAAAGCACGAGCCGCGGTTCGCCAGCAGCGCCCACGATATATTCGCCGGCCACGGCGTTAGATCCGCCAGGAACAGCGGATTGTTGACGACGCGGGCGGCCGGTGCCGCGTATTGGCGCACCGCCGCCCATAATTCCGGCGTTTGGGCAAACACTGCGCCATCGGTTGCGGGCGCGCCCCCGACATTGGACTGTATCATCCGGACGGTGTCCGGCAGGCTGAGAACAAGGCCGGCGATAGCTGTCGCGCCGATGACGGCACGGCGTGGCCAAAGCACCAAACTCGCAGCCGCCATTGCGATCAAGATCGACGCTGCCGGCAACACAGCCCGCAGGCCGAGATCGTCGTTGTCGCCGATCGTGCTGACCAAAAGCCACGACACCAAGAGACCCGCGCCAGCGAGGCAGGCCAAAGCCACGATCGCGAGCTTTTCCGGCCGCGCCACGCCGCTTCGCAGCATCACGGCGAGCGCAATTGTACCGGCCACGTATGTGGCTGGGAATTCGATCGGCAGTAGAACGAGCCAGTAGGCCGGCCAATCCAGGGCGCGCCGCAGCCCTTGCGGAAACATCGAACCAAGCACCGCAAAGTGTCTGAACACGACGGTACTGCCGGCGCTACGCAGCGCCACGGCGTGAAACTGATTGTAGAGAAATGGCAACGCGAGAATGACTGCAAGCGCCGCCGCAATGGCCATGCCGCCCAAAAACCGCAGGCGGCTCGGCCGGTCTATCATGGCAATCAGCAGCGGCGCCGCGGCCAGCGCCGCAACCGCAAATGTAATGCCTCCCACATAGGTCGAGCTCTCGAAGCCCGCGGCGACAACCAGAACCAGCGTCACGAGCAACGCCATGCTTCGCAGTATCGCGTAGCGGGCGATGAGCAGCATCGCCAGCACGACACACGCCGCCGACATGACATGCTGCGGCGCCCATGCGGCCTGGAACAGCCAGCCGGCGAATCCGCTCGGGTCGTCCAGAAAAGGTTTGAGGCTCCAGGGCCCGAAAATCCAACTCAGGGTGACGCGCAGCGACGTTGCGGCGGCGAGCAGGACAACCCAGATCGCGGCGCCCGGCTTTTTGCCCAACCACACCGCAGCTCCCATCAGCAGGCACAGTGACGCAAATGCGGTAAACCAGGTCAGCGCGATATCGGCTTCCCAGCCGCTGACGCGCAGCGTCTGTGTCAGCTCTGCCGCGCTGTAGTGCCAAAGATAGTAATAGAAAAACTGGCCGTGGCCGCCAGCCGCACCATAAACCGGATCGACTGGAGGCAATCCCTGCCGTGCAATCGCGTCGATGATCGCGATCTTGGAATGATCGAAGATCGGATTAGCGAGATAAACCGCGCCGTCGGAAAACTTCGGCACGATCGCAATGGCCGGCGCCAGCGCAAGCAGCGCGGCGGCAGCGAAGGCCCACGTTGGGATCATCGCCGCCGATTCGTCATCGCCAGACGCCGCAAACCTCAACGATAGAACGGCGGCGATGACGCAAAGTGCGGCGACGATAACGACGGTCGACGACGTGAAACCGATCAGAGTAAAGAGCGGCAGCGTGGCGGCACCATGCGCCGCCCAGCCGAGGACCGGCGCTGCTCCGGCCGCAAGCGCACGCGGCAACAGATGTCGCGCCAGTGCATATCCCAAGAGCGTCCACAGCGCGGTCGCAACCAGTGCGGCCAGCGCGGCGTTCAGCGGCGATGCCATGAGTAAGCCTTAGGTCAGACCGCGCCAGAGCTGGATTTGCAACCCGCCCGCCAAGCGGCAGGTCACGCCGCTTTCAGCAAGTCCGCCACCTTCGGCCACGGATCGGGCGCGAGATTGCGGAACGGCGCCCAATCGGCCTCCGCCATGCGATCGAAAATCGCGGCCTTGACCGACGGACGCTCGCGCACCCGCGCCCACCAGTCGCCGACGGCCGGATAACGATCCACAATTCCGCGCAACTTGAGAAGCTCGAGCCGCAATATGTACGGGATCACCGCGCAATCCGCCAGCGAGAAGCTGTCACCGACCACATACGGCCCGGACTGCAATCCCTCGTTCATCCACGACAGCATCTTTTGGTGTTGCGCCAGCGAGTTGCCGACGAACTCGGAATCAAGCCCGTGCTCGATCACGCTGCGCTTATATTCGGCGCGGCGCTTGAGCGGTGCCTTGTTGATCTCGGCGAGCCACGCCTCGCGCGACATTTTCAGAAAGTTCGGCCGGAATGCGGTCGCGAAAGTCAGTATCGTGCAGGCATTGTGCACATATTCGTCGATCAGCTTGTTGTAGAGCCGTACGCGATGGCGCAACTCCGGCGCTTTCGGCATCAGCGGCGGATCGGCGAAGGTGTCGTCGATGTAATAGAGGATCAGCGAGGATTCGATAATGACGCGCCCGTCGTGAACAAGCGTCGGCACGACGCCGTTCGGATTGATCTTCAGGTAGCCAGATTCGTTCTGGTCACCGCGCAACGTGAGCAGATGTTCCGTGGCGGCTTGGCCTTTTTCCAGAAGCGCAATGCGGACCTTCTGCGCGCAGACTGAATTGACGTTGTGATAGAGCTCGAGCACCTAATCCTCCCGAACGCAATTGCGCCGGGACGATCATGGTCCGCTTCATATCGGAAGTCGAGACGACGAGTCTTCAGTTGTCAGGCGGCGGGGTTGGCGACCACGTCGCTCCAATGCTCGACGGCCTGCCTGGCTTGCCGAACCGCTTCGGTGAAGGCGTCTTCTTTGTAGAGGGTCTTCCACTGACCGCTCTCGTACAGCTCGATGAGATGACTTAACCCGCGGCGCGCGGCGAACAGTTGCCGCTCGGCATTCTTGTGCTGGACGTCAAGCGTGAGGGTTTTGGTCATCGGTTCAAGCGTCGCCACGTTGTCACACCGAGTGTCATCAAAAGTGGTAAAAATTACATAAATCCCTGAAAAATCTGTGATTTGTGCTGCGCGGGGAGCAGTACTGCCGCGGCGGCGCCTCACCGCGCCGTTTGGGCCACGGCGTGGAGGCCCTTGTTTCCGCCGCTTCATGCGATGAACTGTCTGTTGCGGGTTTTTAGGTAGTGAGTTCCCACTTGGAGCCCGACATGCGCAATCCTTGCAGACAGTAGGTTCAGGAAATTCGGCGTCGGGCAGCGCGTTGCTCGCCGCGGCATTCTGCGTCCTTTTCGCTGGTACGGCTCAAGCCGGACCCTGCACGGCGCAAATCGACCAGCTCGAATCGCAAATTCACCTTGCGGCGTCGAACCCTGCGGCCGGGCCAACCGCGCCGCAAACAGTCAACGCACAACTGCACCGCCAACCGACACCCGGCGCGGTTGAACACGGCGAAGCCAAAGCGAACGCCGATGGCGAGGCCGCGCTCGAACGCGCCCGCAAGGCGGATGCGCAAGGCGACGCCAGCGGCTGCCTCGAGGCGCTGCGCCAGACGCGCGAGCTTTATGGGCTCGACGTGAAATGACGCGACGCGCCGTTCAATACGCCTCTTCGGTATAGATCGGATCGACCGAGCCGGCCCACGGACCGTGAAATTTCTCCAACAGGTCCTGCGCCGGCGTCGTGCCGCGCGCCACGCGATCTTCCAGGACATCGAGATAGCGCGTCTCGTCCTGGCCGCCGGCATCGAAGCGCTGGCGGCGCGCCAACCCGGAACGGGCGAGCTTGAGAGTGTCGGTCGCGAGCGCGAATACAGTTCGGCCATGGACTTTTGCTGCGAGACCCTGCTTCGGCACGTCGTCGCGCAGTTGCTGGCGCTCTTCGGCGGTCCAGTCCTTGACCAGGTCCCACGCCGCATCGAGGCTGCTGTCGTCATAAAGAATGCCGGCCCAGAATGCCGGCAGCGCCAACAAGTTCGGCAGCGGCCCGGAATCGGCGCCGCGCATTTCGAGATAGCGCTTGAGTCTCACCTCGGGAAAAATCGTGCTGATATGGTTCGCCCAGTCGGATATAGTGGCGCGGGCGCCCGGCATGGCCGGCAGCTTGCCGACGAGCAGATCGCGAAACGATTGGCCCGACGCGTCGACATAGTCGTCGCCGTGCTTGACGAAATACATCGGCACGTCGAGCGCGTAATCGACCCAGCGCTCAAAGCCCATGCCCGGCTCGAAGGCCCACGGCAGCATGCCGGCGCGTGCATTGTCGGTATCGCGCCAGATCTCCGAACGGAATGACAGAAAGCCGTTGGGCTTGCCGTCGGTGAACGGCGAATTCGCGAACAGCGCTGTGGATACCGGCTGCAAGGCCAGCGACACACGCAGCTTCTTGACCATGTCGGCTTCCGAGGAGAAGTCGAGATTCGTCTGCACCGTACAGGTGCGATACATCATGTCGAGACCGAGCGTGCCGACCTTCGGCATGTAAGCCGTCATGATCTTGTAACGCCCCTTGGGCATTTTCGGCATGTCGGCGCGGCTCCAGCTCGGTGTCATGCCGATGCCGAGGAAACCGATGTGGAGCGGTTGTGCGACCTCGCGCACCTGCGCCAGGTGCGCCATCAGCTCGCTGGAGCACTGGTGCACCGTCTCGACCTGAGCGCCGGACAGTTCGAATTGACCGCCCGGCTCGAGCGAAATCGCGCCGCCGCCGGTGACGTCGAATAAACCAATGACGTTCGGTCCCTCCATGATCGGCTGCCAGCCGAGCAGGTGCTGCATGCCTTCGAGCAGCGTGCGGATGCCGCGGCGGCCGTCGTAAGGCACCGGCCGATGTCCCTCGAGCGTAAAGGCGAATTTTTCGTGCTCGGTGCCGATGCGAAAACGCGACCTCGGTTTGACGCCCTCGGCAATCCACGCAACGAGTTCGTCGCGCCGCTCGATCGGCGTCAGGTCGACTTGGTCACGCGCCATGCATCATCCCGGAACGAATGGGCCGCGACCATATACGCGGCGCGCGGCGGAGCGCAATGCGACCTTGACCCGGCTCATGCAACCGCCGTGGGTGTCTGTGGCGGAAACCGGCGGTAAAAGGTCTCGCCCATTTTCGCCATATCGAGCAATAGCTTGGACGGCTTAAAGCGGTCGCCGTATTTGTTCGCGAGCTGGTTGCACAAATCGACGAACACCTTGGCTCCCATGCCGTCGATGTAGGAGATGGTGCCACCGGTAAATGGCGCAAAGCCGAAGCCGAGGATCGAGCCAACGTCGGCCTCGCGCATGTCGACGACGACGCCCTCCTCGATGCAGCGCGCGGATTCCAGCGCCTGGATAACCAGCAGCCGTGCCTTGAGCTCGGCAATGTCGATCAAGTCAGGATCGAGCTTTTTGCTCTGCAAATCCACGAGGCCCGGCCACAGCCGCTTCGGCCCGCTCGGCGGATAGTCGTAAAAGCCCTTGCCGTTCTTGCGGCCGTGGCGTCCACGCTTTTCCACCAAGTCTTCAAGCAGCGTCTTCTGCCGCGGATCGATCGCCTGAGCGCCAAGATCGGCCTCGGTGGCTTTGAGAATTTTCCAGGCGAGATCGATGGCGACTTCGTCGTTGAGCGCAAGCGGGCCGACCGGCATGCCGACCATGCGAGCCACATTCTCGATCATCGCCGGCGGCACGCCGTCCTCAAGCATGAGGTGGCCTTCGCGCAGATAGGTGCCGACCACACGCGACGTATAGAAGCCACGCGAATCGTTGACGACAATCGGTGTTTTACGGATCGCGCGCACGTAGTCGAACGCCGCTGCAAGCGCCGCGTCGCCGGTTTCCTTGCCCAGAATGATCTCGACCAGATTCATGCGATCGACCGGCGAGAAGAAATGTATGCCGATGAAACGCGAGCGGTCCTTGAGCGCATCGGCGAGCGACGTAATCGGCAGGGTCGACGTGTTGGAACCGAAGATCGTCTTTTCACCGATCACGTTTTGCGCCCGTGCGATGGCTTCGTCCTTGACCTTGCGATCCTCAAACACCGCCTCGATGACGAGATCGCAGCCTTTCAGTTCGACAAAATCGGCGGTCGGCTTTATCCGCGCCAGCACGGCGTCGCGCTCGGCGTCGGTAGCGCGGCCACGGCTGATCTGATCGGTCAGGAGCTTTTCCGAATGGGCCTTGCCCTTTTCGGCGGTTTCCGGATCGCGATCGAGCAGCACGACGTCGAGCCCGGCGAGCGCGCTGACGTAGGCGATGCCGGCGCCCATGAACCCGGCACCGAGGACGCCGATCGTCTTGAGTTTCTTCGCCGGCACCCCAGCCGGACGCCTCGCGCCCTTGTTGATCTCCTGCATCGAGACGAACAGCGAGCGAATCATCGCCGACGCTTCGGGCGAGCGCAGGATTTTCGCGAACCAGCGCGATTCGACGCGTAGCGCCTGGTCAAAAGGCAGTTGCAGACCCTCGTAAACCACCTGCATGATGGCGCGCGCGGCAGGATAATTGTCGTAGGTCTCGCGCCGGTAAATCGCATTCGCGGGCGTGAACACCATCATGCCGGCCTTCGACTGCACCGGGCCGCCGGGCAGTTTGAAGTTTTCAACGTCCCACGGCGCCTTCGCGGTGCCATTTGCCTTGATCCAGGCCTTGGCCGTCTTCACGACATCGCCTGGCGGCACCACTTCATCGACGAGTTTCATCGCCTTGGCGCGGCTGGCTGTAACTTGATCGCCCTTGAGCAGGAATTGCAGGGCGTCGGCCGGCGGCATGATACGCGCGACGCGCTGCGTACCGCCCGCGCCCGGGAACAGACCAACTTTGATTTCGGGAAGACCGAGCCGCGTCTTGTCGCTGTCGGCGGCAACGCGATGATGGCAGGCGAGCGCCAATTCAAAACCGCCGCCGACCGCGGTGCCGTTGATCGCCGCGACCCACGGTTTGCCGCAGGTCTCGATGCGGCGATACAGCAGGGAAGTTTTGCGGCTGTCTTCGAAGAGACGCGCATTCGCCGCCAATTCGCCCTGCGACTTCACCAGCGCGGCATAGGCGCGGCTCATGATTTCCAGCATGTTGAGATCGGCGCCGGCGCAGAACGATTCCTTGCCGGAAGTGATGACGACGCCTTTGATCGCGGCATCGGCCGCAACCTGTTCGACGATCGCCGACAATTCTTCGATCACCGCAGCATCGAGGAGGTTCATTGAACGCGCCGGCGAATTCCACGTCACCAGCGCGAGGCCGTCGGAATCGACCTCGAGATTGAAATGGACGAAGCTCATTTGTACGGCTCGCCGTTCTTGCGCGTGTAACGCATGCCGTTGTCGTCGCGTACCGCCACGAGGTCGACGTCCGGGTAACTCGCCGTTTCGTGTTTCGACCGCGTGCCGATCTCGAGATAGATCGCGTCGTGGTCCGTCCGGTTGATGAGATGATGGCCGTTCGGGCTATTGGCTTTGAAGCCCGCAGCATCGCCCGGCTTGAGCACGGTCTCGCCGCTGTCCTCGATCAAAACGACTTCGCCGTGCAGGACATAGACAAGTTCGTCTTCCTTCTCGTGCCAGTGCCGCAGCGCCGACGCCGCGCCGGGCTTCAGCGTGGTGAGGTTGACGCCGAACTGGTCGAGACCGACGGCGTTGCCGAGGCGCTTGCGCTCGCGGCCCTGCACCACGCGATCGAGCGGCGGCGGATATCCCGTACGCGTATCGACGGGAAGACTGGCAATATCGATCTTCGGCATGGACCTAGACCCGCTCAATGATTGTAGCGGTGCCCATGCCGACGCCGATGCAGAGCGTGATCAACGCCGTCGAGAGACCGCGGCGTTCAAGCTCGTCGAGCGCGGTGCCGAGGATCATCGCACCCGTTGCGCCGAGCGGATGACCGAGCGCAATGGCGCCGCCGTTGACGTTGACCTTCGCCGGATCGAGATCGAAGGCTTGCTGATAACGCAGCACCACGGAAGCGAACGCTTCGTTGATCTCGATGAGATCGATATCGGACAACTTCATGCCGGATTTTTTCAGCAACTTCTCGGTAACGTCGACCGGGCCGGTCAGCATCAGCGCCGGCTCCGAGCCGATATTGGCAAACGCCCTGATCCTGGCGCGCGGCTTCATGCCAGCCCGCTTTCCGGCATCGGCATTGCCGACCAGGACAGCGGCGGCGCCATCGACGATGCCCGAAGAATTACCGGCATGATGGACGTGATTGACATATTCAACGTCGGGGTGGGCCTGGATCGCGACGGCATCGAAGCCGCCGAGTTCGCCCATCTGCACGAATGACGGCTTCAGCGCGGCGAGCGACTGCATGGTGGTGCCCGGACGCATGTGCTCGTCTTTCGCCAGGATCGTCAGCCCGTTGACGTCCTTGACTGGCATCACCGAGCGGTTGAAGCGCCCCTCGTCCCATGCCACCGCCGCGCGCTTCTGGCTCTCCACCGCATAGGCATCGACGTCGTCGCGGGAAAATCCGTATTTGGTGGCGATCAGGTCGGCGGAAATGCCCTGCGGCAAGAAATAATGCGCAACCGCGATCGAGGGATCGATTGACCAGGCTCCGCCCGCGGCACCGATGCCGACCCGGCTCATGGATTCGACGCCGCCGGCGACCGCCATGTCCTGCTGGCCGGCCATGATCTGCGCCGCGGCAAAATTGACCGCGTCGAGCCCCGAAGCGCAAAAACGATTGATCTGAACACCCGGCACGCCGTCGCCATAGCCCGCGACCAGCGCTGCGGTGCGCGCGATATCGGCGGCGGCCTCGCCGACCGGATCGACCACGCCCAGCACCACGTCATCGACGTCCGATGTGTCGAGTTCGTTACGGCTCTTGATGGCGCCGAGCGCCTGGCTCGCCAGATTGAGCGCAGTCACTTCGTGCAGCGCGCCGTCGGCTTTGCCGCGTCCGCGCGGCGTCCGCACGTGATCATAGATAAAGGCATCCGGCATGAAACCTCCCGATCGGAAACGGACGGTCACCCATATAGTCATAATCGGCCGAGAATTGCAGCCCACCGGGGCGTGTACTAGCCTCGGCGGCGGTGGGTTTTCGCCAACATCGACGGCATCTCATGGCTCGCGTGCAGGACAAGGTTGCACTGATCACGGGCGGCGCATCGGGGATCGGCCTGGCCGCGGCACAATTGCTCGCCGGCGAAGGCGCCAAAATCGTTCTGACCGATCGCGACGAAGCGTCATCCAGATCGGCACTTGAATCGCTTCCGCCCCGAACCAAGTTTCACAAACTCGATGTCACCCGCGAAGACGAATGGATCGCGGTGACCGACGACGTGGTGCGCGACTTCGGCAGAATCGACATCCTGCTCAACAGCGCCGGCGTCTCGCTGCTCAAGGGTATCGAAGCGACGACGCTCGATGAGTGGCGCGCGCTGATGGCGGTCAATCTCGACGGCACGTTTCTCGGCTGCAAGCACGCAGTGCGCGTCATGAAGGATCGCGGCGGCGGCTCGATCGTCAATATGTCGTCGGTCGCGGGACTGATCGGCGCCGGCAACCTCGCCGCCTACAGCGCCAGCAAAGGCGGCGTGCGTTTGCTCACCAAGTCGGTGGCGCTGCATTGCGCCCGCAAGGGTTACAACATCCGCTGCAACTCGGTACATCCTTCTTTCGCCGATACGCCCATGTTGCACGGTATGATCGCCTCGGCACGCAATCCGGAGAAGCTGGCATCGGGTTTCACAGCGGCGTCACCGCTCGGGCGTCTGGCGCAGCCGATTGAAATTGCGCGCACGATTTTGTTCCTCGCGAGCGACGAATCCGCGTTTACGACCGGCGCCGAGCTGGTGGTGGACGGCGGACTGACCGCGGCGTGAGGCTTCCTCTGGTCTTTCAACTCGCGAGCGATAACGAGGCCGCACCGCTGCGCATCGGCGCGACGATCTCCTCGCCGATCCGTTGCACATTTTCGACTGTCGGAATCATCTTGCACAGGACGAGTTCGATACCGAGACTTCTCAAATCTCCGGATTTGACGAAGCACCTTGTCCGGCGGACCCATGCAACCGATCTTGGTCGCCGGCAGCATGCGTTTCTCGATCTTGCGCGTGTCGGGATTAGGATCGAACGCGAAAATGCGCTCAATGGTCGTCTTGAGAGCGTCCTCCTCGGTCTTGCCGAGCGCGACAAAAGGGTTGAGCGCGTAGCGCACTTTTCGGCCGAGACGATCGGTTCGCTGGTTCATATCGGCGATGGCTTCCTCAATGGCGTGCATCATCTCGTCCGTGGTCGCCGCGGTTTTCGGAAAATCGATGAACCACCAGTCACAGTGCTCGGCGATGAAGTCGCGGCCGCGATCGCTGCCGCTGACCGAGTAGATTTCCGGCGCTGTCGACGAGGCCGGTTTCAGCAGGAGCTGGCCTTTCTCGACTTTATAAAATTGCCCCGCATAGGAGAACGTTTCGTTCGTCCACAGGCCGCGCAAAATATCGATGAATTCAAGCGTCCGCCGATAGCGCTCCTCGCCTTGCAGCACTGTTCCGCCGAACATGCGGAATTCTTCATCGAACCAGCCGTTGACGATGTTGAGCGCCATGCGCCCCTTGCAAACGCGATCGAGCGAAACCGCAAGCTTCGCCACCATAACCGGGTCCCACAATCCGGGATGCACGGCGACCAGCGAGCGTATCCGATTGAGCCGCGACCCGATTGCGCTCGCCAACACCCAGGCGGCGAGGTCGTTGCCAAGGTGGCGCTCGGCGAACAGCACAAGGTCGAAGCCGATGCCGTCCGCAGCGACGAGCAGATCGACACCAAGATCGAACTGGGCATCGAGCCGCCCGTCCGGCAGCGGCGATAATGCCTCCGTGACTGCTTGGGCGACCTCGGGCGAACCGACTGTCGCCATCGGGATCGGCGCATAAAGTCCAAACTGCATGCCTGGGACCTTTTCCCAACGCGACGTTAGTTGCGACCGAGCGCCTGCTTGAGCCGACCGATGACTTGCGGCGGCACGGCGGCAGACTCCTTGAGAACAGTATCCAATTCCGCACCCGTTACCAGATCGGTGTCCAGTCTGGCCTGATCGGCGTCCTTTTGGAACTCGGGATCGCGCAGCGTCGCCGCGAAGGCCGATCGCAGCACTTCGGCGCGGTCGGCCGGCACCAGCGGCGGCGCCAGGAACGGCCGGCCAAGCGTTTCCCGCGCCAGCAGAAGTTCGAGCGCTTTTTTGTCCGTCGGATTCTCGACCAGATTGCGGATCGAGGGCAAATCGGGGACTGAGGATATTGGCTTCGCGCCGGTGTGGAATAACAAATTCACTTTCTTGTCTCGGATCCAGTCTGGATGCGCCGCCATGACCGAGCTCCATGACCAGTAGGCCAACCCATCGAGCTCGCCGCGCTCCATGGCGAGCGCAGCGACGCTGGTGTCACGATAGCCCTCGATGATCTTGAACCGTGTCCCGGCAAATTTGTTGATGGCGAGCGGAATGATCTCGGAATCCGCGCCAACACCAGTACCAGGAACTAAGAGGTCATACTTCTGGAGATCCTCGAAAGTCTTCACTTTCGCCGTGTTCCACGCCATGGCCAGTGACACGTCGCGGTTCATGCTGCCGAGCCAGGTAAAGCGGAGCGGATCGAAATTGACCGGGTTCTCGCCAAGCATCGGTTCGAACGGCAGACCGCGACCGATGATCCCCATGACCGAGCCATCCGCCGGCGCCATCCGGTAGAGATAGTCGACGAGCTTGAAGCCACCGGCTCCCACCATGTTCTGCACAATAAATGTCGGATTGCCGGGAATGTGTTTGCCCAAGTGACGCACCAGCAAACGCGCATAGATGTCGTAGGTGGAACCCGCGCCGGTAAACGCGAGCATCGTCAACTGCCGTCCCTTGTAGAACTGCTCGGGCGTCTGGCAGCGGGCGGCGGTCGCGCCGCATGCAAGCAGCAGAACGCCAGCGACCCACCAAACCGCACGTCGCTTGGCGCTCTGCATTATGGCCGACACGTCAAAAAGCCTCGGCCGGCAATGCCATTGTGCTCACCGCACCGGCCTTGATGCGCATCAAATGGGTCGTTGAGGCCGGCAGCATGCGTTCCATAAAGAAGCGGCCCACGATAAGTTTTTCGTCCATGCGTTCGCCGGCTCCGTTCGTTCCGGCTTTGCTCATCGCGGCCTCCGCGATCAAGCACCACATGTAGCCGAGTGCAACCAGACCAAAGTGCTGCATGTAATCGGTGGCACCGGCGCCGGCGTTATCGGGATTACCTGGCGCATTCTGCATGAACCACGCCGTTGCGTCGCGCAACTCTCCGAGCGCGTGGTCGAGCGGTTTGACGAAAGCCGCCATCGCGCCATGGGCGGCGCGCTCGCTGATGTAACCGGACACCTCGGCAAAGAACGCCCGCAAGGCGCGCCCAGCGTCTTTCGGCAATTTGCGGCCCACCAGATCGAGCGCCTGGATGCCATTCGCACCTTCGTAGATCATCGCGATGCGCGCGTCGCGCACGAACTGCTCCATGCCGTGCTCGGCGATATAGCCGTGACCGCCGAATATTTGCTGCGCCAGCACCGTGTTGCCGAAGCCCATATCGGTGAGCACGCCTTTGATCACCGGCGTCAGCAATCCCATATGGTCTTCGGCCGCCTCGCGCTCCCTGGCATCGCCGGAGCGGCGAGCGATGTCGCCGCGCAGCGCAGTCCAAAGCACCAGCGTCCGCGCCGCTTCGTTGAAGGCACGCACAGTCATCAGCATACGGCGTACATCCGGATGCACGATGATCGGATCGGCGGGCTTTTCCGGAAATTTTGCACCGCTCATCGCACGCCCGGAAAGGCGTTCCTTGGCGTAAGCCGCTGCGTTTTGATACGCGACTTCAGAGAGCGCTAGACCTTGCAGCCCGACGCTCAGCCGCGCTGCGTTCATCATCGTGAACATGGCGTAGAGGCCGCGATTGACTTCGCCGACGAGCCAGCCGGTGGCGCCGTCGTAGTTCATCACGCACGTCGCGTTGCCGTGAATGCCCATCTTGTCTTCGATCGATCCGCACGACACCGCATTGCGCGGGCCCAAAGCGCCATCGGCCGCCGGCAGGATTTTCGGCACGATGAATAGCGAAATGCCCTTGGTGCCCGGCGGCGCGCCTTCGATACGGGCCAGCACCAGGTGAATGATGTTGTCGGTCAAATCGTGTTCGCCGGCGGAGATGAAGATTTTCGTGCCGGTGATCCGGTAGCTGCCGTCGGACTGCGGCACCGCGCGGCAGCGCAATTGACCGAGGTCGGTGCCGCAATGCGGCTCCGTGAGGTTCATGGTGCCGGCCCATTCGCCGCTGATGAGCTTGGGCAGGTAAAGCGCTTTCTGCTCGACCGAGCCGTGGCTGTAAATTGCCGAGACTGCGCCGAGCGCAAGGCTCGAATACATGGCGAAAGCAATGTTCGACGAATACAGATACTCGCGCACTGCGACCGTGAGCACCATCGGCAATCCCTGACCGCCGAACTCGATCGGCGCCGAGGCTGCGACCCAGCCGCCAGCGACGAGCTTGTCGTACGCGGCCTTGAATCCCCGCGGCGTCGAGACCGAGCCATCGGAGTGACGGCGGCAACCCTCTTTGTCGCCGACGCGGTTGAGCGGGACGAGTACGTCCTCGCAAAATTTTGCCGCTTCGCCGAGCACAGCAGAGGCGAGATCGGGCGTCGCCTCGGCAAATCCGGGAAGATTATTGTGACGCTCGACATGCAGAACGTCGTTGAGCACGAATAGCGTCTCATCGACGGGAGCTTTGTAAATCGGCATGGAATCACACGCTGCGCCGCGACCATCCGGCAGGGACGGATCGATGAGCGCACTCTAACAGCTAAAATTGGTGCAAGTATTCGCTTGCTCAATCGGAGGTAGAGCACGAACTCCCGCCCGGAATCCCGCCATGGACCGAAAAGGCCGAATTTTAACGCCTTATTTACCCTAATCCTTAAATGTCGGCAGCCGGGGATACAGGAGTGCGCCCTCCTAGTGCGAGCCGGCTCGCGAAGGCACATCCTGGTCTGTCCGCAGGTTTGGGCGTGAGAATGAAATCTGGCGGTCCGTGGAACTTAAGAGGCCTCCGTCCCGAGGCACGCGAGGCAGCGCGCACGGCTGCACGCCAATCCCGCATGTCGGTCGGCGAATGGCTCAATAACATCATCGAACCGGACGACGAGCACGAGGACGACGACGCGCCGGCGCTGTTCACCGATTTCTACGCCGAGCCCGAAGACGAGGCGCCGCGCAATCAACCCCCCGTCGAGCGCGAGCGCCGGCGCAACCGCGCCGAACCACGCCGCACCCAAAGCGACCGCGATTTCGAACGTGCCGAACCCCGCCACGAACCACGCGACCGCGATTTAGACCGCGCCGAGCCTCGCCGCGAACCACGCGACCGGGATTTAGACCGCGCCGAGCCCCGCCACGAACTACGCGACCGCGATTTAGACCGCGTCGAGCCCCGCCGCGAACCACGCGACCGCGATTTCGATCGCGACACCGCCAAAGCCCGTAACGATCTGAACGAGGTCAACAGCCGCCTCGACCGGCTGTCCCAGCAGATCGAGCGGATAGCGCACCGCGAAGTCCGCGCCCGCAGTGAGGCTCCGGCGCGCCCGGCGCCGCAGCCGCGCCGCCCGCCGCCGCCAGCCGAAGCCGACCGCAATCCGCGGCTGACCGGAGCGCCGGCGCGCAATCGTCCCCCGTCGCCGCCACCATCCTCGATCGATGACGCCGTCGCCGAGATCGCGGCGCGGCAGCGCGTACTCGACGGCGACGAAAGCGAGCCGGACATTACACTCGTGCCGGCACCAGCGCAGACATCGGTACCAACTCCGGCGCCAGTACCGGCTCCTGCACCGACGCCAGTACCGGCTCCTGCACCGGAACCCGCAGCAGCACCTGAATATGAGCAGGTTCTCGATCTTGGCGACCTCGATAAGCAACTCCGCCACATCACGGAGCGGATCGAATCGCTGCGGCCATCAAGCGACCTTGAATCTTCGGTTGCCGGCATTCGCGCCGACCTCACCGAGATCGCGGGCCTGATCACCGGAGCCTTGCCGCAGCGCGCGGTGGACTCACTCGGGATCGAGGTCAAGGCGCTGGGCGAGCGCATCGAACACAGCCGCCAATGCGGCGTCGACTCGGCGGCAATCGCCGGCCTCGAGCGTGGCCTAAGCGAGGTGCACGAGGCTTTGAGCCATCTCACGCCGGCCGAGCGGCTGGTCGGTTTCGACGATGCCGTGCAGGCACTGTCGCAGAAGCTCGACATGATTGCCGCCAAGGACGATCCGGCCGCGCTGCAGCAGCTTGAAACTGCAATCGGCGCGCTGCGCGGAATCGTTTCGCATGTCGCTTCCAACGAGACGCTGACCAAGGTCGCCGAAGACGTACGCGCGCTCGCTGCCAAGGTGGATACGCTGGCAAGCACCGCCGCCAGCCACGAAAACCTGTCGGCGATCGAGAACCGCATCGAATCTCTTGCCAATGCGCTGACAGCTTCGGCCGAGGCCGGCCACGCGGTGCCGCGTGAACTCGAAAAGCTGCTCTCCGGGCTGATCGAAAAGCTCGAATGGGTACAGCTCACCCACACCGACCACGCGGCGCTGGCGCATCTTGAGGATCGCATTGCAACGCTGGTGCAGCGCTTCGATGCTTCCGATGCCCATCTTGGCCATCTCGAGGCCGTCGAACGCGGCATCGCCGATCTCCTGGTCCATATCGAGGAGATCCGCGGTCTGGCCGGCAAGAGCACGGCGGCGGGCATGGCAATAGCCCCGAGCGGAATCGAGCGTGACGTCGCCGAAATCAAGCAGAGCGAGCAGCGCACGCAGGATTCGCTCGAAGCCGTGCAAGGCACCGTCGAACAGGTCGTCGATCGGCTGGCGATGATCGAAAGCGGCATTCGCGAAACCACGGTGCGTACCCCGCCCGCCCCGTGGGCCTCGGTCCCACCGGCCTCTCCGGTCCCACCGGCCTCCCCGATCCCACCAGCCTCCCAGGTCCCATTGGCAATGCCGGCACTCAGCCCGGACGAAGCCACTTACTCAACCGCGTCGATACCTTCGCCGATTGCCTGGCCGACGCCGGTAGCCGCGGACATCGCGCCGCCGCGTCCTGCGGTCGCGCACACCCCGATCGATCCCAATCTGCCGCCGGATCATCCGCTGGAGCCAGGCTCGGCATCCGGCCGGCTCGCGGTCTCCGGCGTCTGCCGCCGATCGCATCGCCGCGTCGGAGGCAGCAGCAGGTGTGGCCAAGCCGCCCGTGATCGCCGATCCGGGAGAAAAGCCGAATTTCATCGCCGCCGCACGCCGTGCGGCGCAGGCCGCTGCCGCCGCGCCGCAACAGAAGCCAAGAAAAGCAGACAAAGCCGCCGACATCGCCGACAAAACGAAACCGCGCACACGTAAACTGATCGTCGCCGGCGCTGCCGCGCTAATCCTCCTAGGCTGCATCCAGATAGCGTCCCGTTACTTCGACAGCGGCGCTTCGGCGCCACCGCCTCCGGCGCCGGACACGCAGCAAGACAAAGCGCCGCCTCCCGCCGCCGTACTTCCCGAAGCGAAAGAGCAAGCGCCCGCACAACTGCCGCCTGCGTCACTTCCTGTTCCGGCTCCGGATGCCCCGCCCGGCGCTGCGCCGAGCGCCGTGCCAAGCCCATCACCGAATCCGAAATCCGGCGCATTGAATTCCGCGCCACTCGCACTGGTGCCGAACCCGGACATCACCGGCTCGCTGCCGCAGCCGGCCGCATCGGCCGCGGCAAACGCGCCCATGGGCGACAAGCTGCCGTCCACCATCGGCGGCCCGACCTTGCGCGCCGCGGCGCTCTCGGGAGATCCGGCCGCCGCCTACGAAGTGGCGATGCGATTTAGCGACGGTCATGGCGTTCCCGCCAATAACGTCGAGGCGGCGTTGTGGCTCGAACGCGCCGCCAAGCAAGGACTGCCGTTGGCACAATTCCGCCTCGGTGGCCTGTACGAAAAAGGCCTTGGCGTTAAGAAGGATCTGGCCAAAGCGCGCGACCTTTATCTCGCGGCGGCCAACAAGGGTAACGGCAAGTCGATGCATAACCTTGCCGTGCTCTATGCCGAGGGCATCGACGGTTCGCCGGATTACACCAATGCCGCGCACTGGTTCCGCGAGGCCGCCAATCACGGCATCACCGACAGCCAATACAATCTCGGCATCCTCTACGCCCGCGGTATCGGCGTGGCGCAGAATTTCGCCGAATCCTACAAGTGGTTTGCGCTGGCGGCGAACCAGGGCGATGAAGACGCCGGCAAAAAGCGTGACGAAGTGGGCGCCCATCTCGACGCGCAATCGTTGAGCGCGGCGCAGCTTGCGGTGAAGACATTTACGCCGGAGCCGCAGCCAAATGAAGCCGTCAGCATCAAAACGCCGCCCGGCGGCTGGGATGTGACGCAAACCGGTCTGCCGCCGTCGAAGGCAAAGCCGCGAACCGTGGGCGCGAAGACGCCAGTCGCGGACGCCAAAGTCAACTAACGGACTGTCAGTCTGCCAGGCACTTCGCCGCGGCGAAGGTGTAGATGCGCCGTTGGCCCATCATATGCGCGGCGAAAGAAAGCGCGCCAAACAGTGAAACGATTGCTCGGTCGCGCACATTGAGGCCGCCGGCATAAGCGCTGAAGGCGGGCATGACGAGCCGGCATCCGTCGCTGGCGAAACAGCGGCGGCTCACGGCGCGGCCGCGCCGCGCCACCCGTGCCAGCGGGTGCAGGTGACCGGCAATCTCGCCATCGCAAGGTGCGGCGGAAGGCTCATGTCGAAATGTCAGCGGACCGATCGCCAAGACTTCGGCAAAGCGACCGCCGATGTCTTTCCCTGGATCGGGATCGTGGTTGCCGGCGATCCAAAGCCAATCGCGGCCACATTGCAGCGCCTTGAGCGCGGCGCGGCTGATGTCGGGCAGTCGCTCCGGGCCGCCTCCGTCGTGGAAACTGTCGCCGAGCGCGATCACCAGGCGCGGCGCGTAGCGTTCGATCAGCGTGGCAAGCCGGGCAAGCGTCGCCACGGTATCGTAAGGCGGCAGCAGCACGCCGCGCGCGGCGAAGGCTGAGCCTTTCTCGAGATGAAGATCGGCGACGACGAGCAGTCTCTCGTCGGGCCAATAAAGAGCGCCAGCGCAATCGGCAACCAGCTCCGCGCTGGCGAGGTTAAGGACGTGATCCACTCGTCCCCGCGAAAGCGGAGACCCGGCGTCTGGATTCCCGCTGTCGCGGGAATGAGCGGGAGAAGCGCCACCCTTCACTGCATCGCCTCCTTGACCAATTCGTCCTCGGCTTCGGCGAGAAGTTCTTCCGCCGCCTCGCCGTAAACCGTCTCGCGGCCGATTTCCAGCATCACCGGAACCGCAAGCGGCGAGACATGATCGAGCGCCTTATGGACGATTCGGCCCTTGATGCGCGAGAGCATATCGCCGAGGCGGCGCACGTCGAGGAGCCCGGTGGCGGCATCCGCCCTGGTGGCGCGCAATAGCACATGGTCGGGCTGGTGGCTGCGGAGCACGTCGTAAACAAGATCGGTCGAGATCGTGAGCTGCCGGCGCGATTTCTCCTGGCCGGGAAAACGCCGCTCGATCAGACCCGCGATGATCGCGCAATTGCGGAAAGTGCGTTTCATCAACGCCGATTTGGCGAGCCAGGCTTCGAGATCGTCGCCGAGCATGTCCTCGTCGAACAGCGCCGCAAGCGAAAGCTCGCCGCGTTCGATGCGCGCCGCGATATCGCCGACGCCCCACACCGCCAGCGCATATTCATTGGCGACAAAGCCCATCGGCTTCAATCGCGCCCGTTCCAGCCGCCGCGTCAGCAGCATGCCGAGCGTCTGGTGCGCCAGCCGCCCCTCGAACGGATAGCAGGCGAGATAATACTTGTTGGCGCGCGGAAATGTTTCGACGAGGAGTTCGCGCTGTCCCGGCAATTGCGAGCGCCATTGCTGGATTTCCAGCCATTCGCGGACCTGCGCCGGCAGTGCGCGCCATTCCTGCGGATGGGAAATGATGCCGCGCACGCGCGCCGCGAGATAAGTGGACAACGGAAATTTGCCGCCCTCGTAGGCCGGCACTTTCGGGTCTTCGGACGTCGAACGCGAGACATAGACTTCGTCTTCGACGATCGCCTCGTATTGCAGGATTTCGCCGGCAAACACGAAGGTGTCCCCCGGCACCATGGTCTCGACGAAATATTCTTCGACCTCGCCGAGGAGCCGGCCGCCGCGCGGAATCATTTTCGACGCGCGCGAGCGCACCAGGCGGACTTTGAGCATGTCGGCTTCGACGATCGTCCCGACATTGAGCCGGTAACGCTGCGCAACAAGCGGATGCGTGATCCGCCACAGCCCGTCTTTGCCAAGCCGGATGCGGGCAAAGCGCTCGTAGGCCTTGAGCGCATAGCCGCCGGTGGCGACGAAATCGACGACGGCGTCGAAATCGGTGCGGGTCAGCGCCGCGTAGGGCGCCGCCGATTTCACTTCCTCGTAAAGGTCGTCGCTGCGGAACGGCTCGCCGCAGGCGCAGCCGAGCACGTGCTGCGCCAGCACGTCGAGGCCACCGGTGCGGCTTGCCGGGGTGTCCTGCGCATTCTCGGCGATGGCGTCGAGTGCGGCGCGACATTCAAGAACTTCGAAGCGGTTCGCCGGAATGAGCACACCCTTCGACGGCTCGTCCATGCGGTGATTGGCGCGGCCGATGCGCTGGAGCATGCGCGAGGCGCCCTTCGGCGCGCCGACATTGATAACCAGATCAACGTCGCCCCAGTCGACGCCGAGATCGAGCGAGGACGTGCACACGACGGCGCGCAGGCGGCCGCCAGCCATCGCAGTTTCGACTTTGCGCCGCTGTGCCACGTCGAGCGAGCCGTGATGCAGCGCTATCGCCAGATTGTCATCATTGATCTGCCAGAGGTCCTGGAAGATGCCTTCGGCTTGGCTGCGGGTGTTGACGAAGACGAGCGTGGTGCGGTGCGCCTTGATCAACTGATAGATCTCGCCGAGCGCATAGCGCGCCGAATGGCCTGCCCACGGCACCCGTTCGGTCGACGTCAGCATCCCGACATCGGGCGCCGCGCCGCCTTCGGCGACAATCAGATCGGCCAGCACCTCACCGCCCGCGCTGCGGCACCATGAAACGGCAAAGATCGTCCGGCTCGGCAACCGTCGCCGAAAGCCCGATGCTGGTGAGGCCGGGCGCCAGACGAAACAGCCGCGCCAGCCCCAACGACAACAGATCGCCGCGCTTCGAGGTGACGAGGGCGTGCAGCTCGTCGAGGATGACGCGCTTGAGCGAGCCGAATAGATACGGGCCGTCCGGAGAGGCGAGCAGCAGCGCGACCTGCTCCGGTGTGGTCAGCAAGATCTCCGGCGGATCGCGGCGCTGGCGCTGCCGCTTCGAGGCCGGCGTGTCTCCGGTCCGCGTCTCGATACGGATCGGCAAATTCATTTCGGCGAGCGGCTGTTCGAGATTGCGCGCAATATCGACGGCGAGCGCCTTCAGCGGCGATATGTAGAGCGTATGCAGGCCACCCTCCCGGCGCACGCCACGGCCGAGCGAGATCAACTTCTTTCCTATCCCGCTCGCGGAGCGTGCGGCACCCGTTGCTTCGCTCAACTCCACCAGGCTCGGCAGGAATCCGGCCAGCGTCTTGCCGCCACCGGTGGGCGCGATGAGCAGAACCGAATGCCCTGCGCGCGCTTTCGCCAAAAGTTCCAATTGATGCGCGCGCGGTGCCCAGCCGCGGCTGGCAAACCAGCGCGCAAACTCATCTGGAAGAGTGCCAGGCACGTTTGTACGCGCTACTTCAATTTCTTTTTTCGAATGGTCTTTAACCGCGTAAGTTGCGATTCCCCCTTCGGGGTCAGGGTCCACCCAGTAAAATCTTTGTCGTTAGTCTGCAGCATGATGTAACCTAATTGCTTGAACTGCAGGATTATTGTCTCAATCTCCGCGCTCGGTATTTCGATCTTTCGACTTTCTGCATCGTCAACAATATCAGTTCTAATTAGCTCTTCTAAGTTTGCCTCGAAATCATACGTATTGTTATATTGATTCTTCGCCTTCAAATATCCAAACATTGACGGACCAATGGCCTGGAATATTTTATCCCATGAAAATTTAAGCTTTCGGTTTTTGCGCTTTTTATCTTTGCCGGTAAAAAAACACGTTATCTCAAATTCATCTTCGCCCTGAGCCAGCAACTCTGGCGCAAGCTCCGTCTCCGGCAGCACAGAATTACGAATGATTTCTTCTAGATCAGCTTTCTCAGAGCGAAGCATCTCGTTGTCTTTTTCAATACTCCCTAGACGATTCCTTATCTCATTTATTTTCTCATAGTCCTCGACGCTCTTAGCTAAATCAGCGCGTACCCAGCCGGTGCGAGCCTGCATCTTTGTCACGTACAGTATGCTCTTTGAAACGACCAAACCTAACTCTTCAGGCGAATCCCACATTCGACAATGCTTAGTTTGAATCTTCTTTCTGAAACTTTCCAACCGAGCGATCGCTTTTTTATCTCTGTCAACTTTATTGGCAGGGAGTGTATCAACGTTCTTTCGCAGAAAGCCTAAGATGGGAATGTCTAGTTCCTGCGCGTAGTCGGATTCTCTTTCTGTGTAACTTACACCAGAAGCATCGGTGGAGCCGTGTCGCCCTGCGAGCACTACAACAAAATAATCGCTTTCAGCGATGAACTTTTTTATAAGCTCCCACTGCGTCTCATTAGAGGCAGGAAAAATCTCCATCCCAGCGGGAAAATGTTCAAGTTCTAAGATTGCTTGGGCGACTTGTTGTCGCTCAACCGTGAGGTCTTCATAGGTCGAACTGACAAATATCTGGTATCGTTTTTGACTTAGCATTGGAATATTTTCATCCTCCCTGCCACTACCACGAGGCTGTCGACCGGCACACCCTTCTCACTGCGCACCGCGGCCATGGCGATATGCGCCGGCATCAGGCCGGCAGCACCGAGCGCCCCGCGCACATAGTCCTCACTATGGGCATAGCGCAGCGTCGGCAACAGTCTCACGCCTCTGCCGTCATGCGTTTCGACCGTGAAAGCCAATAGGCCGTCCGGCGCCAGAACGCGCACCGCAGCCGCGATGAGCGGCGCGATATCATTGATATAGACAAAGACGTCTGCGGCGAGGACGAGGTGATATTTGCCGCCACTGGCGATTTCATTGTTCAGAAAAGTCGCGATGCTCGCTGTGGTCAGCCGGTCGTAGAGGCCTTTGGCAGCCGCTTGCGCGGTCATTGCCGGTGAAAGATCGACGCCGACCAGCCAATCGGCGAGCGGGCGGAACGCCGCGCCACTGAGCCCGGTGCCGCAGCCGAGATCGAGCACCATACCGAAGCGCTTCGTGCGTCCGGCCACGCCGCTAACGGCTTCGACGGCGGTGCGCAGCAGCGCCGGGCCACGATAATCGAGGCGTTCGGTAAGCGCCGCGTCATAGCGGCCGGCGTATTGGTCGAACAGCCGGCGGACATAGGTTTCAGTCATCGCGGGTGCGGCATCGCCGGCCCGGAGGCGGGCCAGTTGCAGCCGCGCACCGTGATAATCCTCCGGGTCGGCGTCGCGCGCCTGCCGAAATGCAACGACGGCGCCGTCATGGTCGCCGAGCCGGTCGCGGATGGCACCGAGCGCGAACCAGGCGGTGGCGAAGCGCGGCGCAAGTTCCACCGTCTGCGCCAGAATATCAGCCGCGCCCGGCAGGTCGCCGCGCGCGGCTTGGTCGAGCGCCCATTTGTAGCGCCGGTCGGCGATCAGGTCGCCGGAAGAGACAAACAGCGGGCCGGTATCGGTCATCGAAGCTCGCGTCCCGTGCGGGAATGATTACTTATGCCTCGACATGCGACCTGAAGACATCCTGCTGCCGACACCATCCGGCGTTTGCTGCAAAATCGGCGGCTTCCATATCGACCCGACCCGGCCGGTGGAACGGGCATTGATCACGCACGCCCATTCCGACCATGCCCGCGCCGGGCATGGCGCGGTGCTGGCGACGCAAGAAACGCTTGATCTGATGCGGCTACGCTACGGCGAGAATTTCGCCGGATCGACGCAAGCGGCTCGGTATGGCGAGCGTATCGATCTCGGCGGCGTGAACGCGACGTTCCATCCAGCCGGCCACGTGCTTGGCTCGGCGCAGATCGCTGTGCAGGCGAACGGCCTGCGCATCGTTGCTTCCGGCGACTACAAGAACGTGCCCGATCCGACCTGCGCGCCGTTCGAGCTGGTGCCGTGCGATGTGTTCATCACCGAAGCGACTTTCGCGTTACCGGTGTTCCGCCATGGCAATCCGGACGGCGAGATCGAAAAGCTGCTCCGCTCCGTGGCGCTGTTTCCCGAGCGCGCACATCTCGTCGGCGCTTATTCGCTCGGCAAGGCGCAGCGCGTCATCGCGCTTCTGCGCAAGGCCGGATACGCGGCGCCGATTTATCTGCATGGCGCGATGGAGAAAATCACGCAGTACTACGCTAGCCGCGGAATCGCGCTCGGCGAGCTCCGCGAAGTGCGGGGCGTGACCAAACAAAGTCTCGCCGGTACCATCACCATCTGTCCACCGTCGGCCCTGAACGATTTGTGGACGCGACGCTTTCCCGATCCGCTCGCCGCATTCGCTTCGGGCTGGATGCGGGTACGCGCCCGCGCCCGGCAGCAGGGCGTCGCGCTGCCGCTGGTGATTTCGGACCACGCCGATTGGGACGGGCTGACGGCGGCGATTGCGGCGACCGGCGCAGGCGAAATCTGGGTCACCCACGGCCAGGAGGACGCGCTGGTGCATTGGTGCGGCACGCGCGGACTTAAAGCCCGGCCGCTCGATATTGTCGGCTATGGGGACGAGGACGAGGCCGGCGATGCCACGGCCGGCGAGGCGGAGGCATGAACCGCTTCGCCGAACTGCTCGACCGCCTCGCTTACGAACCATCACGCAACAACAAGCTGCGCTTGATCGCGGATTATTTCCGCACGACGCCCGATCCCGAGCGCGGCTGGGCGCTCGCGGCGCTCACAGGGTCTTTGAGTTTTCCGCATGCGAAATCGGGTCTGATCCGCAGCCTCATTGCCGAGCGCACCGATCCCGTGCTGTTCGAGCTGTCTTATGATTACGTCGGCGACCTGTCCGAGACCGTCGCGTTGATGTGGCCTGCACCGCTTGCACAACGCGCTCCCTCTCCCCTTGTGGGGGAGGGTGGGGGGTCGGGAGGTGACGCGCAAGCGTCGACGAATGCGGGCGACCTCACGACCCCCACCCCTAACCCCTCCCCACAAGGGGGAGGGGAACTAATACTCACCACCGTCATCGAAACGCTCTCCACCCTCGGCAAAGCTCAACTGCCGCGACAACTCGCGCGCTGGCTCGATGCGCTCGATGAGACCGGGCGTTGGGCGCTGCTCAAACTCGTGACCGGCGGCTTGCGCGTCGGCATCTCGGCGCGGCTGGCGAAGACCGCGGCCGCGGCGCTCGGCGGCAAGGATGCGCAGGATGTTGAACTCATTTGGCCCAGCCTCGCACCACCCTACACCGCGCTGTTCGCATGGCTGGAAGGACGCGCGGATAAACCCGCGAGCAGCGACCCAGCTCCGTTCCGGCCGGCGATGCTGGCGCACGCACTCGATGAACCGGACCTTGGCACACTCGAAGCTGCCGACTTCATGGCGGAATGGAAATGGGACGGCATTCGCGTTCAGGCCGTCGCAGCGCCCCAAGCTCCAGCGCAACCGGGCGACGGCAAAGTGGGTGTTGCACGGCTTTATTCGCGCACCGGCGAGGACATTTCCAAAAGCTTTCCGGACCTTCTCGATGCGTTGCATTCGCCCGGCGCGATCGACGGCGAGCTTCTGATCATGCGCGACCGCCGGGTGCAGACTTTTAACGTGCTGCAACAACGGCTCAATCGCAAAACCGTCACGCCAAAGCTGATTACGGAATTCCCCGCGCATCTGCGCGCCTACGATCTTCTCGCCGACGGCGGCGAGGATTTACGCGAGTTGCCGTTCGCCGAACGGCGCGCCCGCCTGGAGACATTCATCGCCCGGCTGAACGATCCCCGCGTCGACCTCTCGCCGCTGGTTCCGTTCGCGACCTGGGAGGAGCTGATTGCGGCGCGGAAAGATCCGGCTGCCGCCGGCGCCGGCGCGGACGCCGCCGCGGTCGAAGGCGTCATGCTCAAGCGGCGCGACGCGCCCTACCTGCCCGGCCGGCCCAAGGGACCGTGGTGGAAATGGAAGCGCGATCCCTTCATCGTCGATACCGTGCTGATGTACGCCCAACGCGGCCACGGCAAGCGTTCATCGTATTATTCCGACTACACGTTCGGCGTCTGGACGCGCGGCGAGAGCGGCGACGAACTGGTCCCGGTGGGCAAAGCCTATTTCGGTTTTACCGATGAAGAATTATTGCAGATCGATCGTTTCGTCCGCCGCAACACCACCGACAAGTTCGGTCCGGTACGTGAAGTCGTCCATGAGCCCAACCATGGTCTGGTTCTCGAAGTGGCATTCGAAGGTTTGCAGCGCTCGACGCGGCACAAGTCGGGACTGGCGATGCGGTTCCCGCGTATCAGCCGGCTACGTTGGGACAAGCCGCCTAGCGAAGCCGACCGTCTGGAGCGGCTCGAGAGCATGATCGAACGGATCGAGCAGGGACAGGGGCGCGCGCCGTGAACGCAAAGCGCGCCCGGCATCTGCCACGCGCGAGATTGCGCCGCGGCCGCCTGCGCGATCTTGACGTGCTGCTCGCACTCGAGCGCGAGTTCTTCACCTGGGACCATCAAATCTCGCGGCGCGGCTTCCGCCATTTTATCGCCTCATCGAAATCAACCTTGATCGTCGCCGAGATCGGAGGTCAGATGGCGGGCTGCGTGCTGGTGCTCTATCGCCGAGGTTCGAAGCTCGCCCGCCTTTACACCATTGCGGTCGATCGCCGATTTCAGGGCCGTGGACTCGCGCGCCGACTTTTGGCGGCGGCGGAAAAAAACGCAACGCGCCGGGGCCGCCGGATCATGCGGCTCGAAGTTCGCGCCGACGATGCCGGGGCCATCACGCTCTACGAAACATCGGGCTATCGCCGCTTCGGTCGGCGACACCGCTATTATGACAACCGAATTGATGCGTTGCGCTTCGACAAGCCGCTCCCCCGGGAACCTCGGGCGCGACCAAGAGTCTCCCACAGACAGACCTGACTCCCGCCCGCGAATCGGTTTTCATGGTGCATATCGTGCCCGGCACAGTCGCTATCCGAATCGTTTGCGGTTATGTACGTCCCGTGCCGTGCCTGACTTTGAACGCATGATCGGCCCGAATTTGCATAGCGAGTCTCGACCGCAGAGGGACCCACCCATGACTGGCTGGGTCATCCTTGTCGATCAGCCGCGCGACCTGCCCAACGCCGAGACCCCGCACAAGGTCATCACCACGAGCGAGTATCTGGCGCGGCCCCGCCTGTTCGACATGGCGCGGCCCAAGCTGGTCAACCTCGCCCGGTCCTACGCCTATCAATCGAAGGGCTATTACGCCTCGCTGCTCGCCGAGGCGCGTGGTCACCGCGTGGTGCCGACAGTCGAAACCATGCTGGAACTGCGCGAGCAGAAGCTTTACGAGCACGCCCTGCCCGATCTCGAAGAAGAGCTCAACCGTTGCGCCCGGCGCGCCGACTTCCAGCCGGAAGGCGAGTTCAAGCTCCTTGTCTGTTTCGGCATCGCGCGCGACCAGCGTTTCGAACCGTTCGGACGCCTGCTGTTCGACTGGTTCCGCTGCCCGGCGCTTGAAGTCAGCATCGAGCCGGGCGCGCGACTGTCGATCGACCGCATCCGGCCCCGCACCATCACCCGGCTCGCCAATGGCGAAGGCGATTTCTTCCGCGAGTCGCTGAACAACCACACCAAGCGGGAATGGCGCGATCCCAAGGCCCGCTCGATCGCAAAATACGATCTCGCCGTTTTATATGATCCGAACGAAAACGAGAAAACCGCGCCCTGCTCCTCGGACTCGCTCAAGTATTTCGGACGTATCGCCGAAAAAATGTCGGTCGATGTCGAACTGATCACCAAGCGCCAACTCGCGGAACTTGCCGAGTTCGACGGCTTGTTCATCCGCGAGACCACCTCGATCGACAATCACACCTACCGCTTCGCTCGACGCGCCTGGCAGGAGGGCATGCCAGTCATCGACGATCCGATATCGATGATCCGTTGCACCAATAAGGTTTACCTGATGGAACTGCTCCAGCAGAATCAGGTTCCGACGCCGCCGACTGTCATCATCGGCGAAGATACCGACCTCACCAGGGTGATCGACGAACTCGGTCTGCCGCTGGTAGTGAAAATTCCGGACGGCTCGTTCTCCCGCGGCGTGCACAAGATCGAGTCGCCCGCCACGCTCAAGCGCATCTGCGACGAACTGTTCGAGGAGACCGACCTGCTACTGGCGCAGAAATTCCTGCCGACCGATTTCGACTGGCGGGTCGGCGTGCTGGCCGGCGAGCCGCTGTTCGTCTGCCAGTACCGCATGGCGCGCGGTCATTGGCAGGTGGTCAAATACCGCCCCGATGGGTCCTCGAGCGAGGGCGGCTTCCGCGCCTTCGACCTGCCGCAGGCGCCGAGCGAGGTGATCGATATCGCGGTGCGCGCCGCAAAGCCGATCGGCGACGGCTTCTACGGCGTCGACCTCAAGCAGACCAACGATGGCATCGTGGTGATGGAGGTCAACGACAACCCGAACCTCGAACACGGCATCGAGGATTTTGCCGGCAAAGACGAAATCTGGCGCCGGTTGTTGAAGTGGTTCACCGACCGGTTTGAACAGTAGCCGCCTTCGTCACCTGATCGAGCGGCCAGCGCGCGCGCGGCGCGAAGTCGAGCGTGTCGGTGAGGCCTAATGCCAGCCGCTCGGCGCCGGCCCAGGCGATCATGGCACCGTTGTCGGTGCACAGCGCCGGCGGCGGCGCAACCAGCGAAGTGCCGGTCTCAAACGCGACCCGGTGCAGGATTTTGCGGATCGCCTGGTTGGCGGCGACGCCGCCGGCGCAAACCAGCGCGTTCGGCGTGCCGAAGCGGTCGCGGAACATGCGTATCCCGGCACGCAGCCGGTCACCGACCACGTCGACCACGGCCTGCTGGAATGACGCGCACAGGTCGGCGACATCTTGATCGCTCAGTGGCGCGATCTTGCCGGCTTCGATGCGCAGCGCCGTCTTCAAGCCCGACAGCGAAAAGTCGGCACCGTGGCGGCCCAGCATCGGCCGCGGCAGCGCGAAGCGCTTGGCGTCGCCATGCATTGCTTCCTTCTCGACCAGAGGGCCGCCCGGATAGCCAAGCCCCAATAGCTTCGCCGTCTTGTCGAAAGCTTCGCCGATCGCGTCATCGACCGTACCGCCGAAGCGAAGGTAGTCACCGACCCCGCACACGCCGAGGATTTGGGTATGGCCGCCTGAGGCAAGGAACAGGCAGTACGGAAAGTCCACGGCATCGGTGAGCCGCGCGGTGAGCGCGTGCGCCTCCAGATGATTGACAGCGATCAGCGGCTTGCGGTGCGTAAGCGCAATCGCCTTGGCCATGGTCAGGCCGACAATGACGCCGCCGATCAGGCCCGGACCGGCCGCCGCGGCGATGCCGTCGAGGTCGAGAAACGACTTTTGCGCCTCTGCCATCGCCCTGGCGATGATGTGATCGAGCGCCTCGACATGAGCGCGCGCGGCGATTTCCGGCACCACGCCGCCGAATTCAGCATGCTCGCTGACCTGCGAAAGAACGATGTTGGACAGGATCCGGCCACGTCCGTTATCGGTCCGCTCGACCACCGCCGCGGCGGTCTCGTCGCAGGTCGTTTCGATGCCGAGGATGACCATTGATGTATTATATACGGCTATGTCCTCCACCGGAAAAACCCTCCTGCGTATCGGCTCGCGCGGCTCGCCGCTGGCGCTGGTCCAGGCGCGCGAAGTGCAAAGCCGGATCGCCGCGGCCTGCGGCCTCGATCCGGCATCAATCGGGATCAAGGTTATTCGCACCACCGGCGACGCGATTCAGGACCGGCCGCTGAGCGACGCCGGTGGCAAGGGCCTGTTCACCAAGGAAATCGAGGAGGCGCTGCTCTCAGGCGCCATCGACCTTGCGGTGCATTCCTCGAAAGATATGACGACGGTGTTGCCGGAGGGACTGGCTTTGTCGGCATTCCTGCCGCGCGAGGACGCGCGCGACGCTTTCATCAGCGGTAAGGCCAAATCGTTGCGCGAACTGCCGGCAGGGGCGGTCGTCGGCACCGCGTCGCTGCGCCGTCAGGCATTGGTCAAGCGCATGAGGCCGGAACTTGCCGTGGTGCCGCTGCGCGGCAATGTCGAAACCCGATTGCGCAAGATCGAGGCCGGCGATGCCGACGCGACGCTGCTCGCCGTCGCCGGTCTAAAGCGGCTCGGGCTACTCTCGGCGGCAGCGGCATTGCTTGACATCGATGAATTTCTCCCCGCTGTCGGCCAGGGCGCCATCGGCATCGAAACCCGCGCCGGCGACACCACGACGCTGGCGCTCGTCGGCAGGATCGACGACGCCGATACCGCAACTGCGTTAGCCGCCGAGCGCGCATACCTTGCCATACTCGACGGCTCCTGCCGCACGCCGATCGGCGGCCATGCGCGGATGAACGGCGGCACCATTCATTTCCATGGCATTATCGTAAAGCCTGACGGCAGCGAGGCATTCGAAGTCCGGCGCGAAGGCAGCCGCGCGCATGGCAGCGGAGCTTGGCGCCGACGCCGGCCGCGAACTCAAATCGCGTGCCGGCAGCGGCTTTTTTACTCCGAGCTGACCGGTGCGCCTTCTCCTCACGCGGCCCGAGGCCGACGCGGAGCGCACCGCGAAAGCGCTGCGGGTTCTGGGTCACGAGGCGATTATCGCACCGTTGTTGCGCATCGCCGTCACGGCCAATGCCGAGATCGGTTCAGGGCCCTGGGCGGCAATCCTGATCACCAGCGCCAATGCGGCGAACGCGATCGCCACGCATACTGCCGTGACGCAATTCCAAGCGCTCCCGGTCTTTACCGTCGGCCAACGCAGTGCGCAGGCGATGGCTGCCGCCGGCTTTGCCGATGTGAGTTCCGCCGACGGAGGTGTGGCCGAACTCGCGCATCTGGCCGCCGCGCGCGTCAACCCCGGCGCATCGCTGCTCTACCTCGCCGGCGAAGATCGGTCCGGCGATCTTGCCGGCGATCTCGGCGCTCGCGGCTTTGACGTACAGACCGCGGTCATTTATCGCGCCGTGGCTGCCGCAAGCCTGCCGCGCGTCGCGGCCGAAGCCCTGGCGAGCGGCATCGACGGCGTTCTGCATTTCTCACGCCGCAGTGCCGAGGCCTATGTCGCAGCAGCGCGCGGCACCAACATGCTCACGGCCGCGCTAAAGCCCGTCCAGTATTGCATTTCAGCCCAGGTGGCCGAGCCGCTGTCGCGCGCCGGCGCCGCCGACACCCGGGCCGCAGCCGAGCCGTCCGAGACAGCATTAATCGCGCTTATCGACGCGGCATGACGTGTGTTGCCGGCATCCTTCTGCCGTATTATGCCCTGACGGGCCGGGCCGGTTTCATGGAGTTCGACAACCTCGCTTTGGAGACCAGATGACAAGCGAGCCTGACAGCACAACGCGCCGGCCGCCAACGATCGATCTGACGGCGACCGAAGTCGACGCCGAAAAGACGGCGACGGCGGCGGAAGGGGCAGCGGCCGCAGCGCCGCCGGATGAGTCTTCCTTCGACCGCCTCAAGCACCAAAGCCTTGGTGCATTCCTTGGCGCGATCGTCGGCGCGTTTTTGGTGGCCGCGATCATTGCCGGGCTCTGGTTCGGCGGTTATGTGCCGCCGCGCGGGGCGACTTTGCCTGCGAGCACTCCGGCGACAACGGCCTCAAGCAGCGACCTCGCGGCCCGGCTCGACAAGGTCGAAAGCACTTTGCACGCGCAGCAGCCGGACGCAGCGCTTGCGGCACGCCTGACAGCGGCGGAGACCGCGGAGAAATCGCAAAATGCCGCGCTTGCCGCGCTCACCGGTCGCGTCAATGACGTCGCAGCCGCGGCGCAGAATGCGCAGGCGCAGGCCAAGACCGCCGCGGATACGGCAAATGCGGCCCAGAACGCCGCGCAGGGTACAGTGTCACGCGGCGATCTCGATGCACTGTCAGCTCGGCTCACAGCGCTTGAGAGCGCGGTGACATCGCTGTCGGACGCCGTGCATCAGGCAGCGAGCGCAGACGACAGTGTGGCGCGCTTGATGGTCGCCGCTGAAGCGCTGCGCGCCACGGTCGAACGCGGCGCGCCCTATCCCGCCGAACTCGCGGCAGTGAAATCGCTCGGCGTGGACCAGAACGCCACCGCGCCGCTCGAGCAATTTACAGCCGCCGGCGTACCGAGCGCCGCCGCGCTTGGTCACGAACTCACTGCGCTATTGCCCACCTTGCAGCATGCCGCGGTCCCTGCAGAAAACAACGCATCGTTCCTCGGCCGCCTCGAAGCCAACGCACACCAGCTCGTGCACATCACGCCGGTCGAAGCGCCGCAGGGCGACGATCCGGCAACGGTAGTCGAGCGGATCGGCGTCGAGGCCGCCCATGCCAACATCGCAGCGGCCCTCTCCGACATCGCCAAATTACCCGCCGCCGGACAATCCGCGGCGGCAGCGTGGGTGCAAAAGGCGAAAGCGCGCGATGCAGCCATCGCAGCGGCCGGCCAGATTTCCGCCACTGCGCTCGCCGCGCTCGGCACGCCGAAGCCGCAATGATCCGGATCATCCTTTTTCTTGTCGTCGTCGGCGCGCTGTCGCTCGGCGTGGCCTGGTTCGCCGACAGGCCGGGCGATGTGGTCGTCACCTGGCAGGGGATGCGCATCGAGACGTCGCTGATGGTCACGGCCGCGGCCGTGCTGGCAGCGATGGTTGTGCTCGCGATCCTTTGGAGCATCGTACGCGCCATCCTACGCTCGCCGGCCACCTTCGCCCGGATGCGGCGCGAGCGGCGCGGCGCGCGGGCTTATGAGGCGATCTCGCATGGACTGATCGCCGTCGGCTCCGGCGACATCGACGCCGCGCGCAGGCATGCGGCGACCGTCAACAAGCTTGCTCCCGGCGAGCCGCTGGCGCTGCTTCTCAACGCCCAATCGGCCCAGCTTGCCGGCGACCGCGAAGCCGCCGGACACACGTTCCGCACCATGGCAAGCCGCGACGACACCAAGGCGCTGGGCCTGCATGGATTGTTCATCGAGGCGCGGCGGCGTGGCGATCATGACAGCGCCCGCGCCCACGCCGAAGAGGCGGTACGCACTGCGCCCTCGCTCGGCTGGGCCGGACGGGCCGTGCTCGAAGCGCGCTGCCAGGCCGGCGATTGGGCCGGAGCGCTGACGCTGCTCGAGCAGAACAAAGCCGTGATGGACAAGGCCACTTATCGCCGCCAGCGCGCCGTGCTGCTGACCGGCCTCGCCACGGCCATCGAGGACACCGATCGCGACAGCGCCAAGGCGCATGCGATCGAAGCCGCCAAGCTGGCGCCGGATCTGGTTCCGGCGGCGGCATTGGCCGGTCGGCTGCATGCCGAGAGCGGCGAGACCCGCAAGGCAACGCGCATCATCGACCGCGCCTGGCGCGTCAATCCGCATCCCGATCTCGCCCGCGCCTTTGCCGGACTTCGCTCCGGCGAAAGCGCCCGCGAGCGGCTCAAGCGCATCGAATATCTGGCGAAGAAAGCCGTGGGGCACATCGAGAGCGATCTGGCCGTCGCGCGCGCCGCCATCGATGCGCAGGAATTCGCCAAAGCCCGCGCCGCGCTGGCAAACTATCTTGCGGCGCCGACCAAGCGCGTCGCTCTACTGATGGCGGAACTTGAACGTGCCGAGCGCAACGACGAAGGCCGCGCCCGCGAATGGACGGCGCGCGCCGTCAATGCCGCGCCCGATCCGCAATGGACCACCGACGGGCACGTCTCCAAGCACTGGCTGCCGGCATCGCCAAGCGGCCGGCTCGATGCTTTCGAGTGGCGCGTGCCGTTGACGGGAGATTTCAGCACGCCGCCGCTCATCGAGCCCGAACCGCCGCCAGTCGTGGTGCCGATCAAGCCAATCCTTGAAGTTGCCGAGGACGATCCGCGCGGAGGCGATTACACCCCGCCGGTGCGTGCCGAAACTCCGAGCGCGACATCGCCTGCGGCCGAGACGGTGCCGAAACCGGCGCCGATCATTCCGCTGGTGCACGCCCCTGACGATCCTGGACCCGACGCCGTCGAGGAAAGTGAGAAAGCTGAGCAACCGCACGCTGGCGGCTGGGGCAAAATTTTCGGCTAGCGGCTGTCTGGGAAGACGAGCTGTCGAGCGCAAGCGGCGAATACGGCACATTCCGCGAAATGAGCGCCAAATATATGCCGCTCTACGTCGCGGAATTTCAATTCCGATATAACAATCGGTTCAATGCTGATATCTTCGGCGCAGCGATAAGGGTTGTTAATTTCTGCATCTTCGTAACGCCTCGCTTGCTTGCATCGGTGGAAATCGATCGATGGGAATAGATGATGGGACAAAAACCACAAGTAAATCCGATATTTGAGGCTTCTGTTATTGTCGCCGTTACTCCTGCGGTAAAAACGCAAAAACAAAAAACGGAATCTATGGCGATCGGAATAAGAATTAAGCGAAAGGCTTTGGGCGCCGTCCGCAAATGAGCGCTTGGCCCTCTCTAGTCTGAAACAAGCAATGTTGCCTGCAGATTGACGTATTTTTTCATTAATAATGTGTTCGGCGGCAGCGCGCCTATCTTTGTCATCCTGATTTCCAGAATAGCGCTCTATGCGCAAATGCCTGAAAGCAGTTGGAGTATTGGCTGACAATTCTCCGATAGATAGCTTCGGCCGCCTAATGCCTGCGCATATACTTGGCCATTCTGGAAAGATTAACAACCAGCTCCATTCTCGCTAATGACGTAAGTGTCCGTCGCAATTCAGAGTTTTCCTGATCCTGTTTGGCGGCGACGTACAAGCAAGCAGGCCAAGATTAACGGCTCTCAAAAATACAAACAACCTAGAACGCCAGACCTGTCAGAGATCATTTCTCTGATCCCGATAAGGCCAACGGCAACTGTGAACGCGAATGATGCTGTGGACGGCGCCACTCTGAGGCATCGATGTGCCAAAGGGTGGTTGCGTTAAAGCGAACCACTATGAGGGGAGCCGTCCATGGGCGAAGTTAGCACAATCGGTCTTGATATTGCGAAGTCGGTCTGCCATGCGCACGGCGTCGATGCTGATGGCGTGGTTGTGATCCGCAAGCGTGTGGCCCGCGCAAAAATGTTGGAGTTCTTTGCAGCTCTGCCACCCTGCCTGATCGGTATTGAAGCGTGCCCGAGTGCACATCATTGGAGCCGAGAGCTTCAGGCGCTTGGCTACACTGTGCGGCTTATGCCGCCGAGTTACGTGAAGGCTTATCTTAAGCGTAGCAAGAACGACGCCAACGACGCTGCCGCCATCTGCGAGGCGGTGACGCGGCCTTCGATGCGGTTTGTACCCACCAAATCTGAAAAGTAGCAGTCGGCTTGATGCTGCATTAAAGGGCAGCCCCTGTCGGCAGGGAAGATGCTGTCGAATTCGATACGTGCGCGAATGGCTGAGCTTGGCATCATCTCGGCCAAGGGCCGCGATGGCACAGCTGTTGCTCAAGGCGCTTGCTAACGGAGAGGTGATCGCATTCCAGTGGCTGCGCGGTTCAGCCTCGAAGTTCTTGCTCGCCAATACGTAGCCATGACGGCAAAGATCGGAGCGGTCGGAAGCGCATCCATGCTTGGCACCGCTCCTGCGAGGAGAGCCGGCGCCTCGAGGAGATCCCCGGCGTTGGCCCGATTGTCGCCACCGCCCTGGTCGCAGAGGTAGGCGATTGGAAAGCGTTCTCGTCCGGACGCAACCTGGCGGCTGGATCGGTCTGGTGCCCAGGCAGCATTCGACGGGCGGCAAGGAACGCCTCGGCGGGATCTCCAAGCAGGGAATCGATTGTGCGTGGCTTCTCTCACCGAGCTTTTGCTATCATCGGTATGCGCGCCAGCACGGCACCAAGCGGCTTTGGCTGGCGCGTATGCTGGAACGCGGCCGTCAGCGTCGCGGCCGTGGCGCTTTCGAATAAGATCGCACGCATGGCCTGGGCCATGATGGTGCACGGCGAGCACTTCAAGGAGCCGGCGATGCTGCCAGCCGCAGCGTAGCTGGCAAGAAGCATTCTACAATTGGCGAGGGCATGACGACGTAATGCAGACAGGGTCGTTCCAGGATTGGTAGAACCCGTATGGGTCATCGCACTTCTATAAGTGCGTGCGAACGATTGGGACCCAATCCGCGCAGAGCGTCAGGGCCAGCGGCCATACCAGCCGCATCAACAGGCCGGACACGTGACCGCACCCGACCAATGCTGCACCAACGTCAGAAAGCACTTGCCAAGGCGCCGTCCACACGTGATCCCGCTAGAAATAGCCGAGCCAGAAAACCAGGACGCCAAACTAGGCATGGCAAAACCCTTTCCCTGAGAGCATATCCTTGGGACTAGCATTACAGTTGTGATTTTTTGCTGGCACATTTGTTTGATTTCTGAATCCATGGGTCACCATGATTCGGAGATCATGGATGATAGGGGCATCGATTGAGACGACGCTCGAGTTGTGGGCATCGTCGCTGCGAGAGGTGAAGAAGCGGATACGTCCATTGTTCGCGCAGGAGCGCGCAGCTTTGAACGCGGGCCTGTTCGTGGACGGGCTGCTTGGCGACGAGCGTCGCAAAACCGGATGGATGCGCGCGGAGGCAGCGGGCGATCCTGGGCCTTGGCGGCAGCAGGCGGTTTTGGGCCGTGACCGGTGGGATGCCGATGCGCTGCGCGACCTGGTGCGCGACTATGCCACCGAGCATCTTGCGGACGAGAACGCGGTGCTGGTGATCGATGAAACCGGCTTTCTCAAGCAAGGCAAGGCTTCGTGCGGGGTAGCGCGGCAATACACTGGTTCGGCGGGCAAAATTACGAACTGTCAGATCGGTGTTTTTGCTGCCTACGTGTCGCGTCACGGCCATGCCTTCATCGATCGGGCGCTCTATTTGCCGAAGGGCTGGACCGACGATCCGGCTCGCCTGAAGACCACATACGTGCCGGGCGACGTCAGCTTTTCGACCAAGCCTCAGCTTGCAGCCGAGATGATCGAGCGCGCCCTTGCAGCTGGCGTGCCGTTCCGCTGGGTTGCGGCCGATAGCGTCTATGGGGTCGGCGATATCGAGCGGGACCTACGCCAAGCCGGTAAAGGCTATGTACTCGGCGTCAATTCCAATCATTGGTTTGCATCCTGGGGCAAGCCGCAACGGGTGTTCGGCACCGCCGAGGAGATCGCAAAGACGCAGCGACGATCTGACTGGCGGCGTCTGTCGGCCGGTGCCGGAACCAAAGGACCACGATTGCACGACTGGTGCTACCTCGAATTGGCCGATCTCGAAGGCGAAGAGTTTAACCATCACAGCCAAGTCCTTTGGACACGTGGCCTGCTGATCCGGCGTAATATCGCCAACGGCGATCTCGCCTACTTCACCACCTGGTGCCCGACCGGGACTTCGATCAAGACCCTTGTCAGCGTCGAGGGCCATCGCTGGGCGATCGAGGATAGCTTCGAGACTGCCAAAAACGAGTTCGGGCTCGACCACAACGAATCCAGATCCTGGCACGGCTGGCATCGTCACGTCTCGCTCGTCATGCTCGCCTTCGCCATGATGGCTGCCATCCAACATCAGGCCAACAAGCCGACGCCCAAAAAAACCAAGTCGAGCGCAACGCCAAAACATCCGATCTCATCCGTTGGTCGATCCAGGAAATCCGCCGCATAGCCCAACGTCTCGCGCGAAAGCGCATCCAACCCGCCGATGTAATCGCATGGTCGCTCTGGCGGCGCGCTCATCAGGCCGCAGCACAGAAATCTCATCTCAAACAAAAATCACAACTGTAATGCTAGAACGCGAAGCTGGCCTTGTAGATTGGCTGCACTATATTGCAGAAAATAGATGGCATTTCCTCCTTCTCTCGCTCGGCGATAATCGCCATTATAATGCATAACAGGCAATGGCCATGCCCCCGCCAGGAAACCGCAAATCACGCGAGAAATCGGCAAGCGTGTCGACCGCTGGCGCATCGGATGCCGCATTCCTCGCCGCCATAGGGCGTGAAGTGCGGCGCAGCCGCGCCAAACGGGGCATGACACGCCGCCAATTGGCGCAAGCCTCGGAAACCTCCGAGCGCTATCTGGCGCAAATCGAAAGCGGCACGGGCAACCCCTCGGTCAGCGTGTTGCGCGCCATCGCGCAGGCCCTTGACCTGCCCTGTGCGGCGCTGTTGCCGGAAGCCGGCACGCGCACGGCGGCGCTCGGCGAAATTCTCGATCTATTGGCGCAGGTGCCCGAAGGCGAATTGCCGGCGCTGGCCAAAGACATCGCGGCGCGGGTGGCGCTGCCGGGCCGTGCCGACCGCGCGCGGCGCATCGCGCTCATTGGGCTGCGCGGCGCCGGCAAGTCGACGCTCGGCCGCATGCTGGCGCGGCACCTCGACTGTCCCTTCATCGAGCTCGATCGTGTCGTCGAAGAAGACTACGGCGCCAGCATTCCCGACCTGATCGAAATGGCCGGCACCGCCACGTTCCGCCGCCACGAGCGCAGCGCGCTCGACCGCATCATCGCGGCGAACGAGTCGGCGATCATCACCACCGCGGGCGGCATCGTCTCCAACCCGGAAACCTACACCCTGCTCCTTCGCCGCAGCCACACCATCTGGATCAAGGCGCGGCCCGAAGATCACATGAGCCGCGTCATGGCGCAGGGCGATTTCCGCCCGATGGCGCAAAACCGCCAAGCGATGGACGATCTGGTCGCGATCCTCGAAGCGCGCCGCGCCGACTATGCCCGCGCCGAAGCCGAGCTCGACACCTCCGGCGATGCCATCGAGCAAAGTTTTGCCAAGCTTTTAAGGCTTGTTACGCCCTGGCTGGACGTGGCGGGCAAGCCATGACTCTCGCCGATACCGGCTTTCTCGATCTCGATCCGATGCGGCTCGAATACCGCATGATCGGCCCGCGGCCCGACGCGGCCCCGACCATCGTCATGCTGCACGAAGGCCTCGGCTCGGTCGGGCTGTGGGGCGATTTTCCGGATAAAATTGCGGCGGCGACCGGCGCCGGCGTCTTTGTCTATTCGCGCGCCGGCTACGGCAAGTCGAGCCCCGGCAAGCTGCCGCGCTCGACGCGCTTCATGCACGAGGAAGCCTGCGATGTGCTGCCGCGCGTGCTCGGCGCGATTGGTTTTCAGCGCGGCCTTCTGCTCGGACACAGCGACGGCGGCTCGATCGCGGCGATCTATGCGGGCGGCGTGCAGGATCACCGCGTACGCGGCCTGGTGCTGATCGCGCCGCACTTTTTCACCGAAGACATGGGACTTGCCGAGATCGTCCGCGCCCGCGAGGCTTTTACCAACGGAAATTTCCGGGAGAAGCTCAGCCGCTGGCACGCCGACGTCGATTGCGCATTCCGTTCATGGAGCGAGCCCTGGCTCGATCCGCAGTTCCGCAAATGGGACATCACGGAATCGCTCGGCTACATCCGCGTTCCGATCCTGATCGTGCAGGGCGAACAGGATCAGTACGGCACGCTCAAGCAACTCGAGACCGCGCAGGAGGCATGCTACTGCCCGGTCGAGACCGCAGTGCTGCCGGGCGTTCGCCATGTGCCGCAACGCGAGGCCCCGGAACTCACGCTCAAGATCGTCACCGACTTCATCAATCGGCTGCTGCACGACCATCACGAGGGTGATCGGCGGGCGGATTCAGGGGTTGCATCGGTATGAGCTATAGTGCATATTCGCGGGATTAATGCACTATAATTCATGTCGAGTTTATGTCGAGGCGCTGACATGGCGGAAGCGGATCATTCAGGCGGACGGCCGCTGGCGAACGGCAAGACCCGGATCGATTTCCAGACGGAGCCGGCGCGCTACCGGCATTGGAAGCTCAACGTCGATGGCGATGTCGCCACGCTGGTTATGGATGTTGACGAGAAAGGTGCGCTGTTCGAAGGCTATGAGCTGAAGCTCAACTCCTACGATCTCGGCGTCGATATCGAGCTCGCCGATGCGCTCGAGCGGCTGCGCTTCGAGCATCCGCAGGTGCGCGCCGTGGTGCTGCGCTCCGGCAAACCGCGGGTGTTTTCGGCCGGCGCCAATATCCGGATGCTGGCCGGCGCGACCCACGCCCACAAGGTCAACTTCTGCAAATTCACCAACGAAACCCGCAACGGCATCGAGGACTTGAGCGAGAATTCCGGACTCAAGACGATTTGCGCCATCAACGGCACCGCGGCGGGCGGCGGTTACGAGCTCGCGCTCGCCTCCGACTACATCATGCTGGTCGATGATGGCTCGGCCACGGTGTCACTGCCGGAATTGCCGCTGCTGGCGGTACTGCCTGGTACTGGCGGGCTGACGCGCGTGTCCGACAAGCGCAAAGTGCGCCGTGATCATGCCGACGTGTTTTGCACCACCGAGGAAGGCGTCAAAGGCAAGCGCGCGGTCGAATGGCGGCTCGTTGACGACGTCGTGACGGGCTCGAAATTCGATGATGCGGTCGCCGCGCGCGCCAAAGAATTTGCGGCAAAATCGCCGCGTAACGGCGCCGGCAAGGGTATCGCGCTTTCGCCGCTCGCGCGCACATTCGCCGCGGACAGCGTCGAATACGGCATGCTCTCGGTCGAATTCCAGCGCGCGGAACGCCTTGCTACCATCACGCTGCGCGGACCGACCGAGCCGCCGCCAGCTTCGGCCGACGCGATGCTGGCGCAGGGCGCAAACTTCTGGCCGCTCCAGCTCGCGCGCGAACTAGACGATGCGATCCTGCATATCCGCATCAATGAGCTCGACGTTGCGGCGATCGTCTTCAAATCCTCCGGCGATCCGGCGTCGGTCCTAGCTTATGATCGCTTTCTTGATGCCAACAAAGACTATTGGCTGGTGCGCGAAATCCGACTGTTGTGGAAGCGCGTGCTCAAGCGCGTCGATCTCACGTCGCGTTCGCTGGTGACGCTGATCGAGCCCGGCTCGTGCTTTGCCGGCACGCTCGCCGAGTTGAGCTTTGCCAGCGACCGTTCCTACATGCTGATCGGCACCCGCGAAGGAAATAATCAGCCGTCCGCCGCAATCGCGCTCGACGATGTCAATTTCGGCCCATATCCGATGTCGAACGGGCTCACCCGGCTGGGCTGCCGCTTTCTTGGCAATCCCGCCGACATCGACACCGCAAAAGCCGAACGCGAAAAAATGCTCGATGCCGAGGCTGCGCAAAAGCTCGGGCTCATCACCTTTGCGCTCGACGACATCGACTGGGACGACGAGGTGCGCGTGTTTCTCGAAGAGCGCGCGAGTTTCTCGCCCGACAGTCTCACCGGCCTCGAAGCCAATCTGCGCTTCGCCGGTCCGGAGACCATGGAATCAAAAATCTTCGCCCGGCTGACCGCATGGCAGAACTGGATTTTCCAGCGCCCCAACGCGATCGGCGAAGAGGGCGCACTGAAACGCTACGGCACCGGTCAGAAGCCGGTGTTCGACACGAGAAGGGTTTGATGCGGGCGCACGTCGCGCCAACACGCTCGATTGTCATCATCCGCGTAGGCGGATGATCCAGTAGTCACGGCGGCCGCGGTGATTACTGGATGCCCGCCTTCGCGGGCATGACAACAGACGGCGGACGGATATAGGAGCCAGCCATGACCATCGAAGCCGTCGACTACACAACCAAGATCCCGAACAACGTCAATCTCGCCGAGGATCGCCAGGTGCTGCGCGCGCTGGAGAGCTGGCACCCGGGCTACATCGACTGGTGGAAGGACATGGGGCCGGAAGGTTTCCAGGATGCGCTGGTTTATTTGCGCACCGCCGTTTCAGTCGATCCCAAGGGCTGGGCGAAGTTCGACTACGTGAAAATGCCCGAATACCGGTGGGGCATTCTGCTGGCGCCGAAGGAGGAGGATCGCAAGATCCCGTTCGGCCGCCACTACGGCGAGCCGGTCTGGCAGGATATTCCGGGCGAGTATCGGGCTATGCTGCGGCGTCTTGTCGTCATCCAGGGCGACACCGAACCGGCTTCAGTCGAGCAGCAGCGTCATCTCGGCAAGACCGCGCCGTCGCTCTACGACATGCGCAACGTGTTCCAGGTCAACGTCGAGGAAGGCCGGCACCTGTGGGCCATGGTCTACCTGCTGCAAAAATATTTCGGCCGCGACGGCCGCGAGGAGGCGGCCGAACTCCTGCAGCGCCGCTCCGGCGACGCCGACAAGCCGCGCATGCTCGGCGCGTTCAACGAGGCGACACCGGACTGGCTGTCATTCCACATGTTCACGTTCTTCACCGATCGCGACGGCAAGATGCAGCTTGAAAGCCTGGCTCAGTCCGGATTCGATCCGCTCTCGCGCACCTGCCGCTTCATGCTCACCGAAGAAGCACACCACATGTTCGTCGGCGAGACCGGAGTCGGCCGCACCATTCAGCGCACCTGCGAGGCGATGAAGGAAGCCAGCATCGATGACCCGTCGGATATCAGCAAAGTACGCGATCTCGGCGTCATCGATCTGCCAACGATGCAGAAAAAACTCAATTTGCATTACACGCTGTCGCTCGACCTGTTCGGCTCGGAGGTCTCGACCAACGCCGCCAATACATTCACCGCGGGGCTCAAGGGACGCTTCGCCGAAACCAAGATCGACGACGATCACCGGCTCGAAAGCGCCACCTATCCGGTGCTCAAGTTCGTCGATGGCGAGATCAAGCGGGTCGACGAGCCGGCCCTGACCGCAATCAACATGCGGCTGCGCGACGATTACACCACCGACTGCCAGCGCGGTCTCGATCGCTGGAACAAGATCATCGACAAGACCGGCGTCGGCTTCAGGCTCGAACTGCCGCATGTCGGCTTTAATCGCCAGATTGGCGAATTCAAGGATGTGAAGGTTTCACCCGCCGGTAAGCTCCTCGACGAGGCGGCGTGGAATCGCGACAAGGGCCAATGGCTGCCGTCGAAAGACGACGGCGATTTCATCGGCAGTCTGATGCAGCACGTGGTCGAGCCCGGCAAATTCGCAAGCTGGATCGCGCCGCCGCGTGTCGGCATCGATAACAAGCCTGGCGATTTCGAATACGTGAAGATCGCGGCGTAATCGTCCTTCACGTGCGCGAAGCCACCTCTTGTCACACAGCCCAGCAGGCGCAGCCGAGCGAGCCCCAGAATGATTTCAGATCGGCGATCGGCAGAAGACCTCATTAGTGTTCATTGAGTTTCTCGGCACCCCCACTCCTCACACATGAAATGGGTGGAATCGCCTCACCGCTGCAATGGCGAGACCGACGATAATGACCAGTACGACAACCTGGGCCACCAGAAACGGCGGTTCGGATTGGGTCGGCGCCAGTGCGTTCAGGAATGAGATTTTTTGAAAAGACTGAATGACGGCAACAAAAACATTCAGGTAAAGCGCCGCCATCGCCGAGCCGACGAAAATCCAGCGCCATGCGTGCCTGGCGTGGAAGACATAGAGCGCAGCAATTGCCCCCGCGAGCAGTATCAGCGAGAGCGTGCCAACCGCACGCGGCGGATCGAAGCCGAACGGCGGTATCGGGTAGCCCGTGAGGTCGGTCAGTACGTTGAATGCAAGGAACAACGCTGTCCAGCCGGCGAACAGCCTGTTTGTAAGAAGTCCGTAGAGAACGACAAAACCAGTGGCAATTCCGATCAGGCTTATGATCACGTGGATCAAGATAAACGTTGCTGTGGGAATGCCGAAGATCATGACGCAACTCCTTAAATACCGATGAGAAGGGCGATCCGCATTGGTCCTAAGTTTACTCCGTTTTTCCCGGCGGACGACGGCCTTGCGGCCCCGCCAGCGGCCCGTCGCGCAGCCGCGCCAGATCGAAGCTATCGACCTCTTGCAACAATTCCACGAAAGCCTGCGCGCCACGCGTGAGCGCCGCATCGCCTTTTTCCGGCTTCGCCAGCGTGGCGTTGCCGATGGCGCCGGTGGCATTGAGGTCCTGCGTCATCCAGGCAAATCCGGCCGGCCGGTAAGCCCCGAGCCATCTGAATTCCTGCGCCATCGCAATCGTCGCCGGCGTCGCGTTCGGTGCTTTGTCCATCTGCACGGTGTCGGGCTTTGCCGCCAGCATCAGCGAAGTCTCGATGTCGCCGCCGTGAATGCCATGTTTCTTTTCCTCGGGCGTGAACGCGCCATCGGGATAACCGAAGCGATGCCAACCCACGGTGACGGCGAGCATGCCAAGGCGCGCGCGCAGATCGCGCGCCACGATTTCCATGGCCGCGACATTGCCGCCGTGACTGGTGACCAGCACGAGCTTGCGCACACCCGCACGCGCCAGGCTGTCGCCGAGTTCGGTCCAGGCCGCGATCGCCGCCGCCGCCGAGAATGTCAGTGTGCCGGGATAGGACAGGTGTTCGGCCGAAACGCCGATGCGCTGCACCGGCAGGACAGTGACCGGCAGCCCCGGGGGCAGGATTTGCTCGACCCTCGCCAGGTAGGCCTCGGCGATATAGGCATCGACACCGAGCGGCAGGTGCGGCCCGTGCTGCTCCACCGCCGCGAGCGGCAGCACAGCGATCCAGCGCCCGGTTTCTGCGCCGGCAACCTCCTGCCAGGTCATGTCCATCCAGTTGCGTCGCGGCAGTGCCATGGATTACTCGCAAATCGGGTTCGCATATTGGCGTCCGAGCATGATCTTATCCGAACCCGGCAGCGACTTTTCGGAATCATGCTCTGTTGTCTGAGCATGATCTTATCCGAAAACCGGTAGCCACTTTTCGGGATCATGCTCTATTGTCCCGTCGCCGACCGAAAGGAGCAATGAATGCTGCTCGCAAAGACCTGCCGGGCTTTCCTTGCCGGATTTGCCGTTTGCGCAATAGCCGCCGCAGGGTCAGCCTCCGCCCAGGCGCTCGACAAGGTCAGGTTCGGCACCAACTGGGTCGCCGAGGCTGAGCACGGCGGCTTCTACCAGGCGCTCGCCGACGGCACCTATAAAAAGTACGGCCTCGACGTGACCATCGTGCCGGGTGGCCCGAGCGTGAACAACGCCATCCTGCTGCCGGTCGGCAAACTCGACTTCTTCCTGTCCGCCAATCCACTCGAGGGCTTCGATGCCGTCAGTCAAAACATCCCGACGCTCGACATTGCCGCATTGTTCCAGAAAGACCCGCAGGTGCTGATCGCGCATCCCGATCAGGGCATCGAAAAGTTCGAGGACTTAAAGAAGCTGACGCTCTACATTTCGAGCGAGGGCGTGGCGACTTTCTATCAGTGGCTCAAGGCCGATCACGGCTTCAAGGATACGCAAGTCAAACCCTACACATTCAATCCGCAGCCGTTCCTCGCCGACAAGAACAGCGCCATGCAGGGCTACGTGACGTCGGAGCCGTTCACGATCGAGAAAATGGCGAAATATACGCCCAAGGTCTTCCTGCTCGCCGATCAGGGCTTCAACGGCTACTCGACGCTTATTCAGACGCGGCGTGATCTGGTCGACAAGAAGCCCGACATGGTGCAGCGATTCATCAATGCCTCGATCGTCGGCTGGTACAATTATATCTACAATGACAATTCCGCGGCCAATGCCCTTATCAAAAAGCAAAATCCGGAGATGACCGACGACCTCTTGGCTTTTGCGGTCGCCAAAATGAAAGAATCCGGCATTGTCGATTCCGGCGACTCGGTGACACTCGGCGTCGGCGCATTGACCGATGCGCGCATGAAGGGTTTCTTCGACGAGATGGTGCGCTCGGGCGTCATCAAGGCGGGCCTCGACTACCGGAAATCTTATACGACGCAATTCGTCGATAAAAAGGTCGGCATTGAGCTCCGGTCAAAGCCATAACGATGCCGGTAGCGGTTGCTTCCTCCCATACGCTTGTCTCCCTTCGAGGCGTCGGCAAGACCTTCCCCAGCGGCACGACGGCGCTCGCCGGCCTCGAACTTGACGTGCGCGCCGGCGAGTTTCTGTCGCTGCTCGGCCCATCGGGCTGTGGCAAATCCACCGCACTACGGATCATCGCCGGCCTGAGTGTGCCGACTGCCGGCGTTGTCGAATGGCCCCACGCCGCGGCCGAGAGCGAAAGCCGCATCGGCTTTGTGTTTCAGGAGCCGACATTGATGCCCTGGACCAACGTGTTCAATAACGTGCTGCTACCGCTCAAGCTCAAGAAAGTTCCTGCTAGCGAAGCGAGCGAACGCGTCGCAGCAGCGCTCGATCGCGTCGGCCTGCAGGACTTCGCCACCGCCTATCCGCGCGAACTGTCGGGCGGCATGCGCATGCGGGTATCGATCGCGCGTGCGCTCGTCACCGACCCGGCGTTGCTGCTGATGGATGAGCCGTTCGCCGCGCTCGACGAAATCACGCGATTCAGGCTCAATAACGATCTGCTGCAGATGTGGCAGGCGCTACGCACCACGGTGGTGTTCGTGACGCATTCAGTGTTCGAGTTGGTCTACTTGTCGAGCCGCATCGCGGTCATGGCGGCGCGTCCGGGGCGCATTTTCACCGAGGTCCCGATCGCCGCACCTTATCCGCGCGATCAGCAGTTCCGCACCTCGGCCGACTATGCCGCGTCTTGCCGCACAGTCTCGGAAGCGCTCGCGCAAGCGATGGCGGCGGAGACGAGCCATGAGAGCAAGACATGAGCCGTGACCGCATCGTGCGAATCGTGCTGCCAATCACGGTTTTGGTGCTGGTCGCCGTGCTTTGGGAAGCTTTGGTAAAAATCGAAAATATTCCGATATACGTGCTGCCCTCCCCCGGGCGCATAATGCGGACGCTGGTCGAGGATTGGGCGTTGCTGTTTCAATCACTCCTGGTCACGCTGACCACGACGATCGAGGGCTTTGTTCTGGCCGCTGTCGGCGGCGTCGGGCTCGCGGTGCTGTTCAACCAGTCGCGGCTCATCGAATATTCGCTCTACCCGTTTGCCGTCATCCTGCAGGTGACGCCGGTCGTCGCCATTGCGCCGCTGCTTCTGGTCTATCTGCCGCAACCGCTGGCAGTACTGGCCTGCGCCTGGATCGTGGCGTTCTTCCCGGTACTGGCCAACACCACGCTCGGATTGAATTCGGTCGACCGCAACCTAGCCGATCTGTATGCGCTTTACGGCGCCTCGCGCGGGCAAGTGCTGTGGAACCTGAAACTGCCTTCGGCGCTGCCCTATATCCTCGGCGGGCTGCGCATTGCCGGCGGCCTGTCGCTGATCGGCGCCGTGGTTGCCGAGATCGCCGCGGGATCGGCCGGCGCCGGTTCGGGACTTGCCTATCGCATCGCCGAATCCGGCTACCGCCTCAATATTCCGCGCATGTTCGCGGCGCTGCTGCTGCTGTCGGTCGCGGGCATCGTGATCTTTTACCTGCTCACTCTCGTTAACCATCTCGCGCTGCGGCGCTGGCACGAAAGCGTGCTCGACGGCGAGCGCTGACGCCGCTTTTTCGCCGCCGCGGCGGCGAGATGCCGCAATCTTCCAATCGCATTGACCATGACGGCGAGACTTTCTTGCCTGTCTTGCCTGCCCGTCTTATTCGAGCATGCAAAGGGAAGAGGGACTCGCGTCAATATCCTTTAAGGTTAAGAAGTAAAGACGAATGCCGGCAATGGACGCCTACGATCCGGACAAGTTTCCGAAAACCGAATTGAATGCGCCAACTCGCCGCGACATTGCCGCCGGCGCCGGTGAGAGCAAGCCGGTCGCGCAGAAGAGCGGGTCTGCGCGCGCCGCCATGACGGCATCGAAGCACCCATCAAGCAACGAAGCGCGCGCCGCGCTCTGGGCAGGCATTCTCGGAACCGCGAAACATCTCGGCAAGCGCCGGCCGTTGCCGGGGGCGCCGCGTCCGACGGTGGTCCAGCTTAGGGAGGGTACCTCCGACACGCCGGTGTATTTCATCGGCGTCGGATTATTCGAGGTTCATCTTGCGCAATTGATCCCTTGCGAGCACGCGATCTTCGCAGTCGAGATTTCGTGGCCGTCCGAATGGCACGACGCGGCCGCCAACAACGACCTGAATGCTTGTCCGACATTGGAACAGATGGTCGCACGCTATGTCGCGGGATTGATCGCCCACGTCGGCACCAAACCCTGCGTGCTAGTCGGTTACTCGTTCCACGGCTCGATGGCGTTCGAGGCCGCGCATCAAATGCGGGAGTTGGGCGGTACGGTCGAAAAAGTGCTGTTACTCGATGCGCCGGCCGAGTATCCGGTTTGGTACAAATCCGCTTCGCAGAATCTTCGACTGGTCTGGACGCAGTCGTCCACTGAGCGGCTCCGAATGACCTTCGCGATCGCCCAGTGGTCGTTTTTTGAAGCGGGAAAAATCGTCAAGCGCAGCTTGCTCGAGATGATGGCGCGCGTGCCCGGCAAACTGACCACAAAACTCGATACGCTCGGCCGACCGATGCAATGGCACACGATCGAGCGGCTGTACGCAAATTCGCTTCGCGAATACCGGTTGCGCAGTCTTGATGCGCGCGGCGTCGTTTTTCGCGCCGACCGCGTGGAGGATTGTCCATCACCGATGCCTGATCACAGCCTTGGCTGGTCCAGTCTGTTCGGCAAAGGGTTGGAAATTGTGCAGGTGACCGGCGGTCACGAGACGATGATGCGGGAGAGCCCGCACGATCTCCGCCTCGCTTGCGAGATGAGCAGCGCGTTGGATCAATTTTCCGGCAAACCGGCGGAACCGAACGACGTTCAACACGCCACTCCATAGCGTCAATCAGATTATTCAAGGCAATCAGCCAGCACGCGCGCGACGTGTAATGCGTCGCGCCCGGTACCGTCCCTGATCTGATGCCGGCATGATGTGCCGTCGGCAACGATGATGGCGTCTTTCGGCGCCTTGCGCACGGCCGGCAGCAGCGACAGCTCGCCCATCGCGCGGGAGACTTGGATCGTATCGGCGTGGTAGCCGAACGCGCCGGCCATGCCGCAGCAACTCGATTCCACGGCCTCGACTTCGAGATCAGGAATGAGATGCAATGCTGCCTCGACGGCCGGCATGACGTCGAAGGATTTTTGATGGCAGTGCCCGTGCAGCAAAGCTCGCTTTCCGGCCGGCGCAAGCGGCAGCTTGAGCCGGCCCGCCTTCGCCTCGCGGACCACAAATTCCTCGAACAGCATCGCGCGGTCGGCAACAAGCCGCGCCAAATCGGTTTTGACCAGCGCCGGAATCTCGTCGCGGAACGTCAATATGCAGCTTGGTTCGAGCCCTACCACCGGCAGGCCGCGTTCCACGAACGGCGCCAGTGCGGCGAGAGCGGCGTCGGCTTCGCGCCGTGCCTCATCAACCTTGCCGACGGCGAGAAACGTGCGGCCGCAACAGATCGGCCTGCCACTTTCCATCTGCGGCTTCGCGAAGCGGACGCGATAGCCGCCGGCGGCAAGCACTGCCTGCGCAGCGTCGATGGTCTCGCGCTCGAAATAGCGATTGAAAGTATCGGCGAACAACACGACTTCGCCGTTGCCTTCGCCGTCATGGCCAGACGAGCCGGTTTCGTCGAAAATATCCGCGCGCCACTTTGGCAGCGTTCGCTGCGCGCTGAACCCGGCCACCGCTTCGGACATTTTCGCCGCTCCGGGCAAGCGGTCGCGCAAGTTCATCAGCCACGAAAAGCGCGCCGCGTAAGGAGCATAATGCGGCAGATATCCGACCAGCTTGTCGTGCAGCGAAAGCCCGCGCTTGCCTGCGCGCGCTGCCAAAACTTCGATCTTCATGCGCGCCATGTCGACGCCGGTCGGACATTCGCGCCGGCAGGCCTTGCAGGAAACGCACAGTTTCAACGTCTCTGCCATCTCATCCGATGTGAGGGCATCCGGCCCGAGTTGGCCGGTGATGGCGAGCCGCAAGGTATTGGCGCGGCCGCGCGTCACGTCGCGTTCGTCGCCCGTGACGCGATAGCTCGGACACATCACGCCGCCGGCGAGCGCACGGCAGGCGCCGTTGTTGTTGCACATCTCGACGGCGCCCTGGAAACCGCCGCCAGCGCCGCTATAGGCCGACCAGTCGAGCGCCGCCGTCATCGCATTAGCGCGGTAGTTCGGGCCGTAGCGAAACAAAGTGCGGTCGTCGAATTTCGGCGCGCGGACGATCTTTCCCGGGTTGAACAGGTTTTGCGGATCGAAGCGGTCCTTCACATCCTCGAAGGCATGGACCAGTTCCGCGCCGAACATCTTCTCATGGAATTCCGAGCGAACGACGCCATCGCCATGCTCGCCCGAATGCGAACCTTTGTATTCACGCACCATAGCGAAGGCTTCCTCGGCAATGGCACGCATCGCGCGGACGTCCTTGTCGAGCCGCAGATTGAGCACGGGCCGCACATGCAAGCAGCCGACTGCGGCGTGTGCGTACCAGGTGCCGCGGGTGCCGTTCCGCTCGAAGACCTCGCTTAGTCGCGCCGTGTAATCGGCGAGGTGATCGAGCGGTACTGCACAATCTTCGACAAAGGAAACCGGCTTTCCAGCCTCCTTCATCGACATCATGATGTTGAGGCCTGCGGTGCGTACTTCGGTGATGCCGGCTTGCAGTTTCGGATCGAGCACCTCGACGACGCCTCCCCACTTGCCGCCAGGCTTGTCCCAGGCAATGCCGAGATCGCCGATCAGCGCGACGAGCCGCTTCAGCCGCTGCACATTCTCGTCCCAATCCGCTTCGGCAAACTCGACGAACAGAATCGCCTCGGGGTCGCCGCGCAGGAACGCGTCGACAGTGGATTTGAACATCGCGATGTCGGCGGCGAGCCCGAGCATGGTACGGTCGATCAACTCAACCGCGATCGGCCCTAGCGTAACGATATGTTGTGCCGCCAGCATCGCTTCGTGGAAGCTGCCGAAGTGAACGGCGCCGACCGCGCGGCGGCCCAGCAGCGGCGAGAGTTTCAGCTCGATCCTGGTCGAGAAGGCGAGCGTGCCTTCCGAGCCGACCAGGAGATGGGCAAGATTGATATCGTTGCGGCTGGGCACGAGCGCATCGAGGTTATAGCCGCCGACCCGCCGTTGCACTTTCGGCAACCGCCGCTCGATCTCACCGGCCTCGCGCGCTGCGATGGCGAGCAGATCGCGCACCAGATCCGGCGGCACATCGACAGCGCTGTCGCCCATCCGGCCGAAATGTGCGCGGGTGCCGTCGGGTAGCGCGGCGTCGATCGACAACACGTTCTCGCGCGTATTGCCGTAGCGCAGCGAGCGCGCGCCGCAGGAATTGTTGCCAACCATACCGCCGATGGTGGCGCGAGACGCGGTCGAAATATCGACCGGGAACCACAGGCCGGTCGGCTTCAATTTACGATTAAGCTCGTCGAGCACGATGCCGGGTTCAACCACGCAGCGGCGGCCGGCGGCATCGACGTCGAGCACACTGTTGAGATGCTGCGAGCAATCGATCACCAGGGTTTCGTTGACGGTCTGTCCGGCTTGCGAGGTGCCGCCGCCGCGCGGCGTCACCGGCACGCCTTCGGCGCGGCAGATCGCGAGCGCTCGCTCGGCGTCGTCCGAGGTGCACGGCGTCACGACACCGAGCGGCATGATCTGGTAGTGGGACGCGTCGGTGGCATAGCGCCCACGCGTGAAGGCGTCGAAGCGCACCTGCCCAACCTGCTCCGCCTTGAGCCGCCGTTCCAGCGCTGGCATCAGGAGAGCAGGCACATAGTCCTCCGCGATTCCCCTGCTCTGTCATCATCCGCGCGGGTGGATGATCCAGTATTCACTGGCTTTTCGTCCATTTGCATTGCGATCGGTATGTACTGGATGCCCCGCCTTCGCGGGCGTGACAGACGTTGAGGACTTGACCCGAATGTCGCATTCGCTATTCAACCCCACAAGCAGCGAGCGCCTTGGACATGCGCCGCCGGGAAAATGAATTGTCCGAAGGAGTGCTGATTATGCCGCAGAATACTTCGCGCGCCGCCGGGCGTCATTTCCTGCAAATCCCGGGGCCGACGCCGCTGCCCGACCGCGTGCTGCGCGCCATGGATACTCCGATCATCGATCATCGCGGGCCGGAGTTTGCCAAGCTCGCCAAGCGCTGTCTCGACGGCATCAAGACCATTTTCAAGACCACCAATCCGGTCATCATCTACACCGCGACCGGCACCGGTGCTTGGGAAGCCGCGCTGGTCAACACGCTGTCTCCCGGCGATCGCGTGCTGATGGTCGAGACCGGCCAGTTCGCTACCCAATGGAAAACCATGGCGGATAAGCTCGGGCTGAAGTCTGAGTTCATCAAGGGCGACTGGCGCACCGGCGCCGACCCCGCAAAGATCGAGGAGCATCTGCGCAACGACAAGGCGCATGAGATCAAGGCAGTGTGCGTGCTGCACAACGAGACCGCGACCGGCTGCCTGTCGCCGATCGATCCAATCCGCAAAGCAATCAATGCCGCCGGCCATCCGGCCCTCTTGATGGTCGACACCATCTCCTCGCTGGCCTCGACCGACTATCGGCACGACGAGTGGGGCGTCGATGTCACTATCGGGGGCGCGCAGAAAGGCCTGATGTTGCCGCCCGGCATGTCCTTCAACGCCGTCAGCGACAAGGCGCTTGCGGCGGCCAAGACTTCGAAGCTGACGAAGTCGTTCTGGTCGTGGGACGACATGATGACCATGAACAAGGTCGGATTCTTCCCCTACACGCCGGCGACGCAGATGCTGCAAGGCCTCGCCGTCTCGATCGACATGCTACACGAGGAAGGCCTCGACAACGTGTTCGCGCGCCACTCGCGCTTTGGCGAGGCGACGCGTCGCGCGGTGCGCGCCTGGGGACTCGATATCCTGTGCCGCGAGCCGAAATACTACTCGCCGACCATCACGGCGGTGCTGCTGCCGGAAGGTCACGACGCCGACGTCTTCCGCAACCTCGCGCTGGAGACATTCAACATCTCCTACGGCGCCAGCTTCGGTCCCTACGCCAAGAAATACTTCCGCATCGGCCACCTCGGCGACATCAATGACGGCGCGCTGATCGGCGCTCTGGGAATTACCGAGATGGCGCTGTCGCTCGCCGGCATTCCGCACAAGAAGGGCGGCACGCAAGCGGCGATGGACTATATCGTCTCCGCGCATTCCAGCGGCGCAAGGGCGGCGGCGGAGTAGCTCTGTCATGCCCGCGAAGGCGGGCATCCAGTAATTACGGCGCTTTCATAAAAATCTCTGTCGGTGATTACTGGATCATCCGCCGGAGCCTGTCATCGGGCCGGCCATTTCAGGCCGGACCCGTTAGCGGATGATGACAGGAACTACGTCAGCGGCACCGACGCGATCTGATCCTTGAACGCCTGCCGCGCCGAGATCGCGGCGTACCAGCGCTCGAAAGCCTTGAGCGGCGGCCGGTCCGGCACGAGCTGGCGATAGCGATAAGCCATGATGCCGACCGGAATATCGCCGTAGGAAAACGCATCGCCGGCGAGATAGGCGGTTTTGCCGAGTTGCTCGTCCACCATGGCCATGGCCGTCGTCGTATTCGTCTTGCCGGCTTCGATCGCCGCGTGATCGCGCTTTTCCGGAGCCGTGCGGATCAGGCCCCAAAACACCGGCGTAATCGCGGGCCCGCAAACGGACAATTGCCAATCCATCCATTTGCTGGCGTTCGCCCGGACGCGCAGATCCGCCGGCTCGAGGATGGAAGATTTATGCTTGGCGGCGAGATAGCGGACAATGGAGTTCGACTCCCACAACAGGTAGCCGTCTTCCTCTTCCAGCGTCGGCACCAAGCCGTTCGGATTCATCGCCAGATAGGCTGCCTCGCGGTTCTTGCCGAACGGTCCGCCGATATCGATGCGTTCGTGGGGCAGACCCATCTCGCCGACCGCCCACATCACCTTCTGCACATTCGACGAGGTATTCCGGCCCCAGATTTTTATCACGATAGCCCTCCCGCAATTCCGAACGCATTGTCATGCCCCGCCAACGGGTCCGACCCGAAGTGGCCGGCCCGATGACAGCGCGCTCAATCCAGCCGGCGCGCTTCTTCCGCCAGCATGATCGGGATGCCGTCGCGGATCGGATAGGCAAGCTTGGCGGCGCGCGAGATCAGCTCCTGCTTTTCCGCATCGTATTCGAGCGGCGTTTTGGTCACCGGGCAGACCAGGATTTCGAGCAGCTTTGGGTCGACGCTGTCGGCGGGGGGCGTGGACATCTAATGAACTCCGCTTTGAGTGGCAAAACTATACCATTCTCGTCATTGCAGCGACGTCTCGCCGGAGGTGTTGCTCTTGGCAAGTTCGATCTCGGTGACGGCGACCAGGATTTCGGCGCGGGTTTTCAGGTCGGGCGCTTCCAGCATCGCCTGCTTTTCCGCAGCGTCGTATGGCGACATCATCGCCAGCGCATTCACCAAGGCCTCGTTTGGGGCATTCTCGATGCCTTCCCAATCGGCCTTGAGATCGTTTGCCTTGAGAAACGATGATAGCGCTCGCAACAATGATTTCCGGTCGACCTCATCTTCACCCTTGCGCGCCGTGAAGTCGTCGATGAACTGCTGATAGGTGACCTGGCATTGGCGGTATTGCGTGGCGACCGAAAGCTCGTTTTCGATGCGAAAGCGCGCGACACCGGTGAGCTGAATGAGATAACGGCCGTCTCCGCTTTCGGCAAATTGCGTCAACCGGCCGACGCAGCCGACCCGAAACAGATGCGGCTTTTGTTCATCCGCGCCGGGATGCGCAGGATCGGGCTGGATCATGCCGATCAGCCGCTGCCCGGAGCGTAGCGCGTCGTCAATCATCGCCAGATAACGCGGCTCGAAAATGTTGAGCGGCATTTGCCCGCGCGGCAACAGCAACGCTCCCGGCAACGGGAATACGGGAATGACCGTGGGAAGCGCGTCGGGACCCTTGTAAGCCGCGTTCATCGGCATTGGGCGTCACTCCACCCGCGGGTTCGCACCGGCTCAGCGAGCCGACGATTTTGATTTGAGCATGATCTGTTCCGAAAACCGGGATCCACTTTTCGGGATCATGCTCTAGGCAAACAAAATCGACGACAGCCGCTTGCGGCCGTCGATCGTGGCCTCATCGGCCGGACCCCAGGCATCGAAGAACTGGACGAGTTGCTTGCGGGCGCCGTCGTCGTTCCACTTACGATCGCGTTTGACGATGGCAATCAGATGATCGAGCGCCTCGGCGCGGCGGCCCTTGCCATTGAGGGCGAGCGCCAGATCGAATTGTGCTTGATGATCGAGTGGATTGGCGGCGACCTTCTGCTCGAGTTCGTTGATGGGGCCGAGCGTTTTGGCCTGCTCGGCAAGCTCGAGCGCGGCGCGCGCCGCCGCAACCGCGGCATCGTTGTGCTTGGCCTCCGGCACCAGCGCCAGCGTCTGCTTGGCCTGATCGAGCGCGCCGGTCGCAACGTAAGAGCGCGCCAGCCCGGCGAGCGCCTGCACGTTGGCATTATCTTCGGCCAGCACCTGCCCGTACATGTCCGCAGCCCCGGCCGCATCACCTTCGGCGAGCGCGGCGTCGGCCGCTGCCAGCAGATCCTTGCTCTCGCCACCGATGCGCTCCTTGGTCAGCCGCTCCAGGAACGCCACCACCTGGCCCTCCGGCAGCGCGCCCATGAAACCGTCGGCCGGCTGACCGTTGACGAACGCGATCACGGCCGGGATCGACTGGATGCCCATCTGGCCCGGGATGGCCGGATGGTCGTCGATGTTCATTTTGACGAGCTTGACCTTGCCCTTGGCCGCCTTAACGGCCTTTTCGAGCACCGGCCCGAGCTGCTTGCACGGACCGCACCACGGCGCCCAGAAATCGACCAGCACCGGCTGGCGCTTGGACTCCTCGATGACGTCTTTGACGAAGGTTTGAGTTGTCGTGTCCTTGACGACCGCTTCCGCCGTGGCGGTTCCTGCCTGATCCAACATGTTTCCTTGCCCAAAGACCCCGAACTATGACCCGGCTGGGCCGGAATCCGTTCTATTCGACCGATTAAATGGGGATATATGCCACGATTGCAATCACGGTTTTTCGTCCTCCATGGGCCCAGCGATCACCTCGATCCGCGGCTGGTGACCGGTACTGTTGAGGAACTTGAGCAAACCGCTCCGCGAAATCGTCGTCGTTGCTGTATTCACCAGGGGATGAAAGTTCAGCACCTCGTGCGCCATCATGGCGACGTCGAGCACGACCGTGACGCGGTGGCCGTGGTCGTTGATGACGGAAAATGGCGTCACGGAGCCCGGTTCGACGCCGAGCAATTCGCGCATCAGTTCCGGCGAGCCGAACGAAAAGCGCCCCGTAGCGCCGAGGCGCCGGTGCAGCGATTTCAGCTCGATCACGGTGCCTTCCAGTGCGACGACCAGGAGCGGAGTTCCCTTTTTGTCGCGCAGGAACAGGTTCTTGGTATGGGCGCCCGGGACATTACCCCGCAGCTCAGTCGCTTCCGCGACCGTAAAAACCGCCGGGTGCGTGATAGTCTTGTGGGCAATGCCAAGGCTATCCAGATAGGCGAAAAGCTCGTCAGGAGAGGCGGACATCGGCGGGTTAATAAGCGTCCCGGCCTGCGGTTGCAAAGCCGGGCGCTCTTTGGCATAGCAGTGCCGCGGGCCCCCTCCCTTCCCTCCCCCGCGAACGGGGGAGGATAAGGAGGGGGATGGCCGTCCTACCCATCTCGGATGCGGGTGTAGCTCAGGGGTAGAGCACAACCTTGCCAAGGTTGGGGTCGAGGGTTCGAATCCCT
>CAVTFP010000020.1:0-21039 GCA_963733645.1 uncultured Alphaproteobacteria bacterium | reverse complement strand
CCGGCTTGCGGTCGATCCCTGGATGCCGGCGCGCCAGCTTGCGGTTGGGGATCAGCAGAAGGTCGAAATCCTCAAACAGCTTCTCGCCGGCGCACGCGTCCTGATCCTCGATGAGCCCACCAAGGTTTTGGCGCCGCAGGAAAGCGAGGGCTTGTTCAAGACGCTCAGGAATTGCGAGCGAGGGGCTGGGCATCGTCTTGATCACCCATAAGCTGCGCGAGGTTCTTGCCTGCGCGGATCGCATTGCCGTGATGCGTCATGGCCGGGTCGCGGGAGTTGTCGGCCGGCGCGAGGCCAAGAGGAAAACCTGCTTTCCCTCATGTTCGGCGATGCACCGCCCAGCCGGCCGCCGCTCTTGGATGCGGCGGGCCGCCACGACAGGGGCATAAGCGCCCTTGAATTGGCCGATGTATCGACCTCCGGCGGCAGTGGAGAAACGCCGCTCCGCAACATCTCCATGAAGCTTCGTTCTGGCGAAATCGTCGGCGTGGCTGGCGTTTCAGGTAATGGCCAAAGAGAACTCGGCGACCTCATTCTCGGCCTGCAACGGCCGCACGTCGGAATGAAGCTGCTGTGGGGCGAGGACGCGTCGCGATGGTCCGTCGCCGAGACGTCGGGAAAAGGGCGTCGCGGCCATTCCGGACGATCCGCTTGCTCTCGCCTGCGTGCCGGGATTGACGGTGCGCGAAAATCTCGCGCTCGGCAGCGGCGAACGTACGATCGGCGGGTTCGGCGTCGATTGGCAGCGGCTTGACGCCGACATGCAACGGAGTTTTGCCCGGCTGGGCTTTCCCGCGGCCGAACTTCGAGGCGCGTGCGGCGACGTTGTCGGGCGGCAATCTGCAGCGCGTCGTTCTGGCCCGCGAATTGGCGCACGAGCCGAAAATGATCGTCGCGCTTTATCCGACTCGCGGTCTGGATGCTCGCAGCACGATCGCTGTGCGGACGCTGTTGCGCGACCTGCGCGACCGCGGCGCCGCGGTGCTGATGATTTCCGAGGATCTCGACGAACTCTTTGAAGCGAGCGATCGCCTTGTGGTGCTGTTTCACGGCGCCATCGCAGCGGAGTTCGATCCGGAAGATTTTCGCGCCGATATGGTCGGGCCGCTGATGGTCGGCGTGACGGAGCAATCCGATGCGGCGTGACGGCGCCCATTTTGGGACTGCGCTTCGGCGCGTGCCAGGGCCTTTGCTTTGGTCGCGGCGATTGCGCTCGGCGTCTTCGCGACACTGCTCATCGCCGCCGGCAAGGATCCGCTCAAAGCCTATGTCGATACGCTGACCTATGTGTTCGGCAACGCTTACGGGTTCTCCGAGCTTCTCGTGCGGATGATTCCGCTGATGCTCACTGCTGTCGCGGCGGCGTGCCGGCCCGCATCGGGCTGATCAATGTCGGCGCCGAGGGTCAGCTCTATATGGGGGCTTGGCTCGCCACCGCGGGCGCGCTCGCGCTCTCCGATCAGCCGGCTTTTGTTCTTCTGCCGCTATTGACGGTGCTTGGTTTCGTCGGCGGCGGTTTGTGGGCGCTCATCGCGGGCGTGTTGCGGGCGCTGCGGCTCGTCAACGAGACGATCTCGACGCTGCTGCTCAACTATGTCGCTCCGCTGATCGTCAGCTATTTCATCTTCGGGCCGTGGCGCAGCCCGGAGAGCTCGTCCTATCCGCAGTCGCCGGCCTTTCGTCGAAGCCGCGCGGCTGCCGACCTTCTTTCATTCGCGGGTGCATCTCGGCCTCGTCTATGCGTTGGCCTGCCTCATTCTCTATTGGCTGGTCCTGACCCGGACCCGCTTCGGTCTCGAGATGCGGGCGATCGGCGGCAATCCGGAAGCGGCGCGGCGGCTGGGCATTCCGATCATCCGTTATATTTTGATCGTGATGTTTGCCGCCGGCGGCGTTGCCGGACTAGCCGGAATGGCAGAAGTCACGGCAATACAGGGCCGCCTGGTTTCCGAGATTTCGCCCGGATACGGCTTCATCGGCTTCCTCGTCGCCTGGCTTGCCGGGACTAGCGCCAGCGGCATTGTGATGATGTCGTTCCTGTTCGCGCTGATCAGCTCGGTCGGTGACATTCTTCAGATCACCCAGGGCGTGCCTTACGCGGTCGTCAATATCCTGATGGCCGTCATCCTGTTCATCGTTCTAGGCCGCCAACCCGTCGGGAGCGGCTGCGCGATGAATTCCGCCCTGATCGTCGGCGTCATCGCAAGCTCGATCATGTCGGGGACTTCGCTGCTTTATGCTACGCTTGGCGAAATCGTCGGCGAGCGCGCCGGCATCGTCAATCTGGGCCTCGAAGGCATCATGCTGATCGGCGCGGCAAGCGGATTTGCCGCGACCGCGCTGACGGGCTCGCCCTATCTCGGTATCGCGGCCGCTGCGTTCGCCGGCGCCGCCGCCAACCTGATCTTCGCCTATGTGGTCGTCGGGCGTCGCGCCAATCAACTCGCGGCCGGTCTCAGTCTGATGTTCTTCGGCATTGGCTTGAGCGCGCTGATCGGCCGGCCGTTCGTCGGCACGCTGATCACCGGCCTGCCGCGGCTTGTCCGTTCCCGGGCTCGATCCGGACGGAATTGGTGCGCGGCTCTTGAGCTACGACGTTCTGGTCTATCTCGGCGCTGCCGGCTGCGCTGTCTGACCTGGTGGCTTGATCTTTCGCACCCGATGGGGGCTTGGCCTGCGCACCGTCGGCGAAAGTCCGGCAGCGGCCTTCGCGGCCGGGCTGCAGCCGCAACGGCTGCAATACCAGGCCCTGACGTTCGCCGGCGCGCTCGGCGGCATTGCCGGAGCGCATATGTCGGTCGCGCTCACGCTGACCTGGGCCGAAGGAATGACGGCCGGCCGCGGCTTCATCGCCATCGCGCTGGTGATCTTCGCCAAATGGAATCCGCTTTGGGCCATTGCCGGCGCGCTTTTGTTCGGCGGCGCTGAAGGCTTGCAGTTGCAACTGCAAGCCGCGGGCGCCGACGTCTCGCCGTTCATCATGAACATGACGCCGTATCTGCTCACGCTTGTCGGTGCTCATCGTGTGGGGATGGAGCCGCCAGTCGGCGGCCCCGGCGTCGCTAGGTCGCAACTTTGTCGGGGTGGAGTAGCAGCGCATCGATGTATTCGCGGCGGTGCCGGGCCGCCGCACAATCAGAGGAGAGAACGATGATACGAAGCATGATTGCGGCAGTTGCGGGAGCGATACTCCTGGCGCTGCTGTGCAGCGGGCCCGGTCGCCGCGCAAGACAAGCCCCCGCTCATCGTCGGGGCCATCTATGTCGGCAGCGTCAACGACTACGGCTACAACCGGTCCATGAAGGACGGGCTCGAGGAGATGAAGAAAAACATTCCCGGCCTCAAGCTCATCGAGGCCGAGAACGTGCCGGAGACCGCGGAGTCCGAGCGCGTCATGGAAGGGATGATCCAGCAGGGAGCGAAGCTGATTTTCGCCACCAGCTTTGGTCACCAGCAGTTCGCCTTCAATCTCGCCAAGGCGCATCCGGACGTCTACTTCGAGCATGCCGGCGGCTGGATGCAGGCGCCGAATTTCGGCAACTTCTTCGGCGCGACGCAGTCCGCCTGGTATCCGATGGGCGTGGCGGCTGGCAAGATGACGAAGACGAATACGCTCGGCTTTGTCGTCGGCGTGCCGATCGGCTACGCGATCGGCAACGTCAACGCCTTCGAGATGGGTGCGCGTTCGGTCAATCCAAAAGCGGAGACGCGCGTCGTCGTGACCGGCGGTTGGTCTGACAAGGCCAAGGAAGCTGCGGCGGCGAATGCGTTGATCGATCAGGGCGCCGACGTCGTGACGATGCACGTCGATTCGCCTGCAACCATCATCCAGGCCGCGGAGAGCCACGGCAAGTATTCGATCGGATTCCAGTCGATCGAGGCCCGGCAGCTCGCACCGAAAGGCTGGCTCACCGGACTCGGCTTCACCTGGGGTCCGTTCATGACCGACACCGCCAAGAGCGTGATCGCGGGAACATTCAAGCCCGCGATGGTCCGTGAGGGTCTCGGCCAGATGATGGCAATCGCGCCGTTCGGACCGTCGGTGCCGGGCGACGTGCAAAAGCTCGTTATGGCCTCGGCCGATCAGGTCGAAAAGGGCTTCAATCCGTTCACCGGTCCCGTCACCGACAACACCGGCGCGGTCAGCATTGCCGCGGGCGAGTCCTGGGGCGGGGACAAGATGGGCAATTTCGACTGGTACGTCGAGGGCGTGATCGGCAAGGCCAAATAGCTTCGCCGACATCACGAGTTCGTTAGCCACGAACCGCGGAGCAACTCCGGCGCTCGCAGGTCGCGAGTGCCGGCGCGTCATGAAAATATCGCTGAGGAGATGCCGATGCTGGAGATCAACATTCCCGAGGTGGTTGCCGAGGTGACCGCAACCTTCCAGAGCTACGAACGCGCTCTGGTCGCCAATGATGTCGAGGCGCTCGATGCGCTGTTCTGGAACAATCCAAACACGCTGCGCTTCGGCATCGCCGAGAATCTCTATGGCTTACGAGGCGATCGCTTCGTTCCGCAGCAGCCGCGCGCCGATCGATCTGACGCGGCAGTTGAAGAACACGGTGATCGTGACCTACGGGCGGAATTTTGCGACCGCCAATACCGAGTTTCAGCGCGTGGGATCAAGCGTCATTGGGCGGCAAAGTCACGTTTGGGTCCGAACCGACGATGGCTGGCGCATCGCGGCAGCCCACGTCAGCCTGATGCCAGCGTCGGCACGCGACACCACGCGCGACGTTGCCGGCGCGGCAACTCACGCATTCGGTACGTCATAAAGGGGCCGGCGCGGCCGTTCCAATTTCAGTGGCGATGAACGAGTGACGGCAATTCGCTGATGCTCGGCGATCTCGTGTTCCGGTCCGAGCGCCCGGCAGCGCTCCGCAGCGCCATAACCATAAGACACCCAGCACGACGCCAAGCCGGCGCCTTTGGCAAATCGAATATCGACTTCGGTGTCGCCGACGATCAGTATCTGCGCTCTTTGCAGATCGGCATATCTGGGCAGAGATGTGATCCATCACAATGGCGGGATCCGGCTTCTTCGGAAGCCCCGGCTCATCGCCGAATATCAGGTCCATGAACCCGCTCAGTCCGCTGTCATCGAGTGACTGGCGAATCGCGGCAATGCCCTTGTTGCTGACGACGAGACATTTTGCGCCGCTGGAATGAAGTTGCTGCAAGGCTTCGCTCGCGCCGGCAAAGGGCTTCAAGAGCGGCGCGGCTTCATTGAGGTAAAGTGTCCTGTAGGTTCGCACAATCTCGTTGAGCGCAGCACGATTGGTACGCAACTCGTCATCCAGGATGAGAAACGTGTCCTGCAATGTGAGGCCGGTCTTCACGGTTTCGAGCACCGGCTCGCGCGCCGGGACTGGCCGGCGTTGCTGCTCGAAGGCGCGCTGGATGCAATAAACGATTGCCGGACGTGTATCGAACAGCGTGCCGTCGTAATCGAAGACAATGGCCTTGAAAGTGCTCATTCAGCGACGGCGTATCGCCGTCAGTGCCCCGCCATGTGCTTGCCGATGGTGGATCGGTCGGTCTCACCGACCGGCGCCACATAATTGATGGTTCCGCCGGACATTACGGCAACCCGGTCGGCAAGTTCCAATACCTCGTCGAGGTCTTCCGACACCAGCAGTACGGCCGCGCCGTGATTGCGCTGCTCCATGATCTGCGAGCGGATTTCCGCAACCGACGCGAAATCGAGGCCGAAGCAGGGATTTGCGACGATTAACACGTCGACGTCGCTTGAGAGTTCGCGCGCCAGCACTGCGCGCTGCACGTTGCCGCCGGACAAATCCGATATCGCGGTTTCTGGCGACGGCGTTTTTACCCGATAGCGCGCTATCAACTCACGAGCCTTTTCGCGCATCGGGCCGGGCGATAGCCACCAGCCGAGCTTGGCTGCCGGCGGGCGATCGAAGGTGCGGAAGGCCATGTTCTCGGCCACCGTCATCTTGGGCACGGTCGCGTTCTTGAGCGGCTCTTCGGGCAACCCGAAAATCTTCAGGCGGTAAAAGCTGTCGCGATTGGGCTCGAACGGATGCTGCTTGATGATGATCCGGCCATCGGCCAGCGGACGCTGCCCGGCAAGCACTTCGACAAGTTCCGATTGGCCGTTTCCGGAAACCCCGGCAATGCCGACGATCTCTCCGGCGTGGACTTTCAAATTGACCTGATCGAGCGCGCGGAGTCCCTCGTCATCGTCCGCATACAGCGCGGCAAGTTCGAGTACCGTATCGCCGGGCGCTTTATTGTTACGCACGGCGCGGTCACGGATTTGCGTGTCGCCGATCATCATGCGCGCCATGGCGTCGGTGGTGAGATCCTTGACATCGCCGCCGCCGACCTTTTGGCCGCGGCGCAGCACCGTCACGCTGTCGCAGAAGCTCAAGACTTCGCGAAACTTGTGCGTGATCATGATGACGGTGATCTCTTTTCGCTGCGTCATGCCGCGCAGCAGGCCGAGCATTTCATCGGCCTCGTCCGGCGTGAGGACGGACGTCGGCTCGTCAAGTATAAGCAGCCGCTGATCGAGATAGAGCAGCTTCAGGATTTCCAGCTTCTGTTTTTCGCCCGCCGCCATGGCCGAGACCGGGACGTCGAGCGGAACGCGAAACGGCATCCGGTCGAGAAACGCTTCGAGCGAGCGCATCTCCTTTTTCCAGTCGATAACGGCAGGGGCATCCGCCCGGCTGATGACGAGATTTTCAGCACCGGTCAACGAAGGCACCAGCGTGAAGTGCTGATAGACCATACCGATGCCTAGCGCGCGAGCGTCGCGCGGATTGCGGATAGGCACTTCCGCACCGTCAAGCAGAACCTGGCCTTTGTCCGGCGAATAAAAGCCCATGATGCATTTGACGAGCGTCGATTTTCCGGCGCCATTTTCACCGAGTAACGCGTGGACCGTTCCGGGCTCGACCTTGATCGACACATCCCCGAGCGCGACCAGCGGACCGAACACCTTGGTCATGCCAATTGTCTCGAGCGAGGGTGCGCGCATCGGACCGTTAGTGCCCGGGACAGGAGCAACGCTCATGGCAGATTCTCCATGAAGACCTTGGAATTGGATACAGATCCGAATACGCCGCCCTGCATCTTGACCATCTTGATCGCCGCGAGGTGATTGCCGGGATCAGTCGCGGCGCAGCAGTCTTCAAGCAACAGACACTCGAAACCGCGATCGTTGGCTTCGCGCATGGTAGTGTGCACGCAGACGTCGGTGGTGATCCCGCTCAGGACGATATTGCGCCAGCCCTTGGTCCGCAGCAGCAATTCAAGGTCGGTTGCACAAAACGAGCCCTTGCCGGGCTTGTCGATGATCGGCTCGCCGGGCTCTGGCTTGAGTTCAGGGATGATGTCCCAGCCCGGTTCGCCGCGCACGAGGATGCGGCCGCAAGGACCGGGATCGCCGATGCCGGCGCCGATCTGGCGCGACCGCCATCGTTTATTTTCGGGCAGGTCCGCAAGATCGGGGCGGTGACCTTCGCGGGTATGGATGACGCCGTAACCTTTTTCGCGCATCGCGTTGAGCACGGAGCGAATGGGTTTGATCGGCGCCTGCGTCAGCGACAAGTCGTAGCCCATGGCATCGACGTAGCCGCCCTTGCCGCAGAAATCGGTCTGCATGTCGATGATGATCAGCGTGGTGTTCTGCGGCGTAATGTTGCCGTCGAACGGCCACGCATAGGGATCGCCGGGAATAGTCGGCATGGCCTACTCCGCTGCCCGGGTTTGAGCCGCAAGATGGTCAGGCGTTTTAACGACCGGAAGCTGCAGCTGAACCAGCCCCAGCACCACACTGTTCGGAGTCTTGTTCAGTCCGCCAAGTCCATTCATTGATATGCACTCATGTGAGTCCACGCACTGGCGATGTCACTTGGTGATGCTGAGCTCGCCCGGCACGTCACGTGCTGCACGCTTAGAGCCGGCCGACGCGATCATGATGAACAGCGTGAGGATGTAAGGCGCAGCGTTGAAGAAGTAATAGCCTTGCGTGATGCCGACGGATTGCAGGGCAGGGCCAATCGCGCCAGCGGCGCCAAAAAGCAATGCGGCAATAATGCAGCGGATCGGGCTCCAGCGGGCGAAGATCACCAGCGCCACGGCCATGAGGCCTTGGCCCGACGACAATCCCTGATTCCAGGAGCCCGGATAGAATAGTGACAGGAACGCACCGCCTACGCCCGCCAGGAAACCGCCGACGGTGGTGCACAAAAATCGCACCAGGTCCACAGAGACGCCCATCGCCTTCGCGGACGGTGCGCTGTCGCCGGTCATCCGTATGATCAGACCCCATTTGGTATTGGCAAAGCCCCAGGCCATGAACAGGCCGACGGCGACCCCTACGAGCAACAGCGGATTGACCTGCAGCGCGGAGGTGACTTCGGCGTTACCGGTCCACGCGCCGAGCGAGAACGAGCTGAGTTGGGGCGCCGAGGGCTGAATGTAAGGTTTGCCGAAAAAGAACGCGACGCCGGTGCCAAACAGCATCATGGCAATCCCGACCGCAATGTCGTTCACCCGCGGCAGTTTGCAGATAAAGCCGTGCATCGCGCCCAGCACCGATCCGGAACAACCGGCGGCGAGAACGCCGAGCCACGGCGATCCGGTTTGGTAGGAGATCGCGTAACCTGTCATTGCACCAAGCACCAGCGTGCCTTCAAGGCCGAGATTGACGCGTCCAGATTTTTCGGTGAGGCACTCGCCGAGCGCGACGAACATGAAGGGCGTCGAAACGCGCAAAGCGCCGCCGATCAGCGCCACTAGCACGATCAGGTATGCGCTCTGGCTCATGTGCGGTCTGCGGCTCCGCGCACCTGGAAAATCTTGAATCGCCCGTAGAGTGTTTCCGACATCAGCAAAACGACAAATGTCATGCCCTGCAAAACGAGGACGGTTGCATCGGGAAGCCCCATGCGGCGCTCGATCAGGCCGCCCGAAGCGACGATGCCGCCGAACAGGATGGCGACGGGAATGATCGCAAGCGGATTATGACGGGCGAGAAACGACACCAGGATGCCGGTGTAGCCATAGCCGGCGGCAAGCGACGCGTTGGCGCGGCCCTGAATTGCCGCGACCTCGAAAAAACCGGCGAGACCGGCGCAAGCGCCGGCAATCGCGCAGCAGATGACGATCAGCTTGCCGACCGGAAGGCCCTGTGCCAGCGCGGCGCGAGGATTGCCGCCCGCGACCCGAACGGCAAATCCGAACGTGGTTCGCGTCAGCAGGATGTACAGCGCGATCGAGAGAACTATACCGGCAACCAGGCCCCAATGCACATCGGTGCCCGGAATATTGCCGACCATATAGTTGTCTCCGATCGGCATCGTCGAAGGCTTGTTGGGGTTGGAAAGATCGCGCAGCGATCCCTCCACAAAAAAATTCATGATGGCGATACCGATGTAGGTCATCAGCAGCGATGAAATGGTCTCGTTGACGCCGCGGGCGTAGCGAAGATAACCAACGATGCCGATCCAGAAGCCGCCGACAAGCATGGCGGTCGAAGCCATGATGCAGAGAGTCAGCAGGGGATACACATGGCCAAGCACGAGCGGGATGGCGATAACAGCGGACGCAAATCCGCCGAGCACGAGCGCGCCCTCACCACCGATCACCACAAGGCCAATGCGCGCGGGCAGCGCCACGCAGAGCGCAGTCAGGATCAAAGGCGATGAGCGTTGCAGGGTGTTCTGGAGCGAGAACGATGTGCCGAAACCGCCACGTTCGACGAGCTCGAAAAACTCGACAGGGGACTTTCCGAGCGCGAGCAAAAGCAACGAGAACAACACCGCGGTGATACCGAGCGCTAACAGCGGGATGACAACGTATTCAGCTCCGCGACGGAGGCGGATAGAGAGATCGCCCAAATGGCTCGAAGCGATCACCGCCGGGGGCAGCGGCTCTGCGATGTCAGCCATGCTCTGCTACCAGCTCCCGAACTTTTGGATTGAGGTTGCGGAGATGCGATCCGGCCGTATGCGGCGAACACTCTGCGCGCCGGTGCCACCTTGCCCTTCCCACATGCGGGGAATGGCAAGGCGGGTGAGGCAGATGGCGATCAGGTGATCGAGCCTTGGACGCCGTCGAGGAGATAGTCCATCTTGTCCAGGAACGGATCGAGGTTGTCGTAGGTCTTGCTGATGACGACTTTGCCCTTGTTGTCCTTTAGTGGGCCTACGTAGATAGGCTTTTTGTTTTTGAGGTCGGCGATTGCCGCTGTTGCGGCCTTTTGCGCCGCGTCGCCGGCGCCTGCGCCGAACGGTGTGTTTTGCACCATGTCGGCTTCGTAGCCGCCGCTGACCATATTCGGCAGCGACTTACCCGCGGTGAGGTCCGTCGCGTAGCCCTTGTAGATCGTGATCCACTTGTATTCGGCCCCGGTGATGAAGCCCTTCGGCGCAAGCGGCGCCTGTGAGGCATTATGGCCGCAGGTTTTGACGCCTCGCTTTTCGGCGGTTGAGATCACGACCTTGGGACTATCCACGTGGCAGGTGATAACGTCATTGCCGGCGTCTACCAGCGCATTGGTGGCTTCGGCCTCGCGCACCGGAAGCGACCAGTCACCGGTAAAGATAACCTGGACGGTCGCATTCGGGTTGGTCGATTTGGCGCCAAGCATGAACGAATTGATGTTGCTTAGCACCGAGGCGATGGGCTTTGCCGCCACGAAGCCGAGCTTGTTGGACTTTGTAGAGAGGCCAGCCGCGACGCCATCGACATAGTGTGCCTGATTGAGATAGCCGAAATAGCTGCCGAGATTCATCGGCAGAGCAGGCGTCCATAGCGGCGCGGCGTGGCGGAATTGGACTTTTGCATACTTCTTGGACAGGTCGATCATAAACGGGGCAAAGTAACCGAAGGACGTCCCGAGGATGATATTGGCGCCGTCCAGGTTGACCATAAATTCCATAGCTTTGGAGCATGCATCGGTTTCAGGAACGTTTTCTTCCTCGACCACAGTTACGCCGGGGATGGTCTTGAGCGCCTTGGCGGCCACGGCATGTGCTTGATTCCAGCCGAAATCATCCCGTGGGCCGACATAGACGATGCCGATGGTGGCGCCGGCGGCCTGCGCCATCCGCGCTGTCGAACCCGTTGTCACCAAAGAAGCCGCGGTCGCCTTGAGAAACGTGCGCCGGTCGAATGTGAACTGGGACATCTTATCGCCTCCGCCTCTATTCTTGCAGTTTGGCCAAGCCCAGATGATTAGCAAACATCATGCCAGCGCGGACGGCGTGGTCTTTGCATTGCTCAAGCATCAAGAAACGTATGAGGACTTTTGAATAATGCTGGATATTATAGATCTAACAGGCCTTGCATCGGGCGAGCAGAGCGCGGTGCGGAGGGTCGCCGCAGAAATTGGGCGCGCCTGCCGCGATGTCGGATTCTTCTACATTCGCAATCATGGGGTGCCGGAAGACCTGCTATCCGGCATATTCGACTGTTCGCGGGCGTTCTTTGGTGCACCGGGCGCCGAAAAGGAGGACTTTCGATCAAGCGGTCGAGGCACAATCGCGGCTATGTCGGCATCGCCACCGAAAGCCTCAATCTCGTCCATGCCGATCTCAAGGAGGCCTTCAACATCGGCCTCGATCTGCCGGCTTCCGATCCTGAAGTCGTCGCCGGCAAACCGTTTCGCGGCGTCAATTTATGGCCGCGGACCCCAGGTTTTCGTGAAACGGCGTTGGCCTATTTTGATGCCATGTGGCGGCTTGGGATCGACCTGCACTTGGCCATCGCCTCCGATCTTGGGCTTCCGCCCCGTTTCTTTGCCGACAAGTTCGATCGTCCGATGGCGACGCTGCGGTTGTTGCACTATCCGCCGCGAGCTGCCGATCAAGGCGACTCGCCTGGAGCCGGTGAACACACCGATTACGGCAGCCTCACCATTCTGTTAACCGACGCTGTCGCCGGCCTCGAAGTGCGGCGGCGCGACGGCAGCTGGATCAAGGCTCCGCATGTGCCGGGGACATTCGTTTTCAATATCGGCGATTGTCTGATGCGATGGAGCAACGATACTTACGTGTCTACGCCGCATCGTGTCAGCAGTCCGCCCGGACGTGACCGTTATTCGATCGCGTTCTTTCTCGATCCTAATCCCGATGCCCTGATCGAATGTCTGCCGGGGTGCAGCGCGCCGGGACACGCGCCTAAGTACTCACCCATTCTCGCAGCGGATTATTTGACGCAACGGCTCGTGGCGACATACGGAACGGGCTAGGCTTCCGGGGCAATTCCGTGCGGCGGACCGGTCGGCCACACATTGCTGGCTCGCGTCAGCAAACCATCATGCAGCGGGCGCCCTTGCACTCAATTTTTCTCTCGGTACAGTGACACTAGCGGCATCCGCATTCCTTAGGCCGATGAGCGACTATTACGTTAGCGTCAGATCCGTCGGAAACAGCGATATCACTTGGGAATGGCGAATCCTCAGGCGGTCTAAACCGATGGGCATCAAACTCAAAGGCGGCGGCTATAACTCCCAGACTACCGCCAGGAAAGCAGGCAGCAAGGCTTTAAACGAGCTGGTGATTGGCCTGGGACAGAACACGGCGAATGACACTGAAGCTTCCAAAGGACCTTAGACTCCATGCACTCAGCAACATTGGCTGTTGAGTACCGTAGCTGCTAACAACAAAGGCATTAATCTGTCCTAGACTGATACTTAGAACGGGTCCCCTATCGGAATTGAATCTCCAGAGTCCCCGCCGTTAAGTCGCGGCGGGATTTTTCGTAACAGCTTCCCCGTAGCACGCCGATGTGCCGCATCCCGCCGACCGTCTGTGAGCGCGCCGCGAGCGGACATGCGGCCATCATGCCCGCAAGGGCAGATTTGAATTGCTGCCTTGCGATGCGGACCGTTATCGCCCGCTGCCAGATGCAGAAATTTCCTGCGGGCAAATTTCACAGCGCAGCTCCGTAAAGCTGCACAATAACTCTGGCTATTCCGCTTGGATTCCGGTGGCCCAGATGATCGCCACCATTTCTCGATCTCAGCTTTCTGCTGTGCGGCGAACGCCTCCGGCCGCTGTTTGTCGGGCGGCCGCGGTGCGTCTAGTCGCCGTCGAAAAGCTCCAACGCCGCGCCTGTGGTGCCGCCGGCCGCCATGTCTGGACAGATGCTGATTGCAGCCAGTAAATCCATCTCGGCGCGCAAAGTCACGTGGGCGCCCGGCGGCATGGGCCGGATATGGGAATGCTCGAGTTCGCCCGTATCTTGGTGTATGATCATGTGCTGAAAGATGTTGAACGGGCTCGGAACGTCTTCGACTGCAATGCCGTAGGAGGCCAATACATTACCGAGGTTCTCCGTGCATCCCCGCGGCGGCATTTCGGACAGCGGCCGCTTATAGGTTATTTCCCAAATTCCACGTTGCGCAGCGAGCTCATGCCGCTTGCGGCTACACATACCTTCCTGCAGATCGTGGTGGCCTTCTTTGAACGTATCTTCGATGATCGTCATCATCGTGTTGTTGAGTTTAGAGATCAATGAGTCCCCAGTTGATATGAATACCTTTCGCTGATTAGCCTTGGTTCTGGCCTGATCGAATCGCTCGCGTAGATTCTGGCGATTGAAGCAGACAAAATCGATGATTGTTTGCGATGTGATGCGCACGGACTGACCAACTTTTACGTCGAACGCGAATCCGGTATTGCGCGCCAGTTGCCGTTCCCACATCATCCTATTCGACATGGCCTCACTCCTCGCGATATTTGCGTCATAAGTGTGATCGAAAAGAGCTTTCGGTTGCGCTTCTATTCGGCGATGGCCTTTGCGGCTTTCGCGATTACATTCGGGGGAATCGCATAGAGCTGGCCAAGCAGCACATCGATGCCGTGGCCAGTCATGGGCGCAATGTCCATTTTTTCGTTGGACGGCTTCGGCGAGGAGATCGGGATCCTTCATTGTCTTGTCGAATGCCTCGATCAGCGCCGCCTTGCGATCGTCCGGGATATTGGGCGGAGCAGCGAACGGACGACCCATCGCCTGCGGCGCGAAATGCAGGTAAAGGATCTGCTTTTTTTCCGGATCGTCGACTAGATCCAGCGCCAGTGGAACCTCGGATAATTCGGGATCCTTCTGCAAAGCCGCCTGCACCAGCAAATTTACGCTCTTGCTCTTGAGCCAATCTGGGTGTGCGACCTTGATCGTTCCCCATGAAAGTCCGCAAATGCCGTCGACCTCGCCGCGTTCCATGGCGAGCGTGATATCGTTTGTTCCAGGATAGCCCGAGACAAGCTTGATCTTCGCTCCAAATACATTCTGGTATAGACGGGCGTAAATGTCCGAATCGGCGGCCGCATACTGGCCGCCCATGACCACGGGCATCGTAAGCATGTCATGGAAGGTCTTAACGGGTGATTTGCTGCCTGTGAGACAGAGGCTGGTATCGCTCGACATACTTCCGATCCAGGAGAACTTTCTGCCGTCGAAGCTGACGGCAGTTGGTGTGACCAGCGGCATGGTGGGAATGCTGCGGGAGAAGGTGCCTATAACGGAACCATCCTTTGGGGCCGCTTCATAGATATAGTTGCTGGCGCGCAAGCCTCCCGCACCAGGCATGTTCTCCGGCACGACGGCAGGATGGCCGGGAATATATTTGCCCAAATACCGGGCCAGTACTCGGGCATAAAGATCGTATCCGCCGCCGACGCTGTATCCGATCACCACCGTAAGCGTTCGTCCTTGGTAGAAATTCTCGACGTCATCGGCCGGTGCGCCGCGCGTGAGCATGAGGAGGAGGGCGGTTGCCAGGATCGCGCAGGCTTTATTGCCGAATCCTCGGTACAAAAGCTGATCCATTTAATTACCCGGGTTTCCCTGTGAGCCGGCATCGCGTTTATTTCGGAGAGGGGACTGTCGCGCAATCGCGTGGAGCAAACAAGTGATCGAAAATGCGGCTGGTTGCATCCGCTGAAGGCAACCCTCCGCCTCTGGAAATCGGACGCCATGTCGCGCATAATTGCGCCATGCTGTACAAGTGCGTCGGCCAACCACTCCTGCCCAAATGACGGATTCGACGAATGGCGCCGAGGCGGTCGCCGAGCGTGTTGCCGATGTTGCCGCAGCGTGCGGCATCACATTGGTCGCCAGCCTGCCCGATGGCTGGATCACTCCGCTGATCGCGCGCATTGCTGGTGATGCGCGGTTTCGACATGTGGCGGTCAATCGCGAGGAATCCGCGATCGGACTGTGCTCTGGCGCGTTTCTCAGTGGCGTGGGTTCGTTGGCGTTGATGGGCGCATCCGGATTCCTCACCTGCATCTATGCCATCACCAAGATCAACTACACCTATCAAATTCCGTTGCTGATCGGCATCACGTTGCGCGGGCGGCCGGGCGATGGCGCCAAGTTTCATCAGTCTAATGGTCTTTATCTCGAGCCAGTCATTGCTGCGATTGGCATGCCGTTCGTTGCAATCGAGCGCGGCGACGATATCCCGCGAGTTGCCGCCGCCTATCGCCACAGCCGCGTCATGTCGCGGCCAGTGGTGGTCGGTTTTACGCGGGAAGTGTTGCGCGGAGAGGCGTGATGAATTTCGAGGCATGCTTTCGCTTGCTGGCGGATCGTCTCAAGGACGACGTCGTCGTCACCTCCGCCGGCAACTGTTCAGAATTGTGGTGGGAAATCACCGGCGAAACCGAGCGGGTGTTCTACCTTGAAGCGTCAATGAGCCTGGCTTCGGTGTTCGCGGCAGGAATTGCGCTCGGTGCGCCGGAGCGCATCGTGGCCGCGTTCAGCGGCGATGGCGCGTTCTGCATGAACCCCGGCATGCTACTGGTCGAACGCCAGTTAGCGCTGCCCAACCTCAAACATTTTATGGTCGCCAACGGATGCTACGGGTCGACCAATGATCTGGCCCATCCGTTCGGCGACTTGGTGAACTATGCTGGTATGGCGCGGGCCGCCGGCATCGACCGCGTTTACGAATTCTCGACCGTCGAGGGTCTCGCGCAGGGGCTGGACGATATGGTGCGCGTTCCCGGCCATGCCTTCGCGGTTTTGCATGTCGAGCCGCTCGGCCGTCACGTCCGGTCGCCGCCGCTCGACGGTCCAGAAGTGAAGTTTCGCTTCGGCCGTTATTTGGAGCGAACGGGCGGACGACCGGTATTCGATACGCCCTTGCATCGACAGCAATCGCGATAAGGGAGCGAGAGTCGTCAGTCAAGCTGACGCTTGGCAGCTTGTTTTGGAACTTCGATGTCGGGCCGGTGTGGAAGAACCCTCCCATTCCGCAAATCGTCACCTGGCATTGCCCGATTGCAATGAAGCTACGATTCTTGCTGCCACCGAGGTCATCAAGGTTAGCGGCGCGCCATTTGTAGGGTCGGCAGAAGCGGCCCCCACACAGATCTGACCGGGAACGGCTGACCGAGTATCCTTCGACCTCTAGAATTTGGAGTCCGGCTTGTCGAAATCGACGATACCGTCAATCGATTGCGGCGGTATGATTTTGACTTGTTCGCCGACATCGATCGTCATTCTGTCCAGCCCCATTGCCAGTGGACCGTTATAGCCAGCCTTTCTCGTCCGTTCGATGATGACGTTGTCGCCCTCATCACCGGGCAGTTCTTTCTTGACGATGTGGGAGAATACCGCAAGCCGCGGCCGCGTTTTTGAAAAAATTGCCGCCGCTTGTTCCGGCGTCGTCAGCTTATTGAGCACCGGTTTGAGAACGCCCGCCTTGGTCATGGCGTCGCTGAAAGCAACCACATTGCTAACAATGAGATCATCGTTCATGCCGTATTTGACGACGTTCTCACTGTAAGTGGTATCGCCAGACAGCAGGATTGACCGGCCGACCGCATCGATGCGGTAACCGAATGCCGGATTGCCGTCATCATGCTCGACCGGAAATGCCGTGACCTTCACCCCGCCGTCGTTGTAGACGACACCCTCGCTAATCTCGTGGACGGTGATGTCGAGATACTCGCGTTTGAACGTGGGGTTGGCGCGATGCTCGACGTCGTGCCCATACATCATGCGCATCCCATTGACCATCTGCTGCGTGCCTTGCGGTCCCCAGATTTCCAAGCCCGGCTTTCGACCAAACATGAACCAAGGCGTCATCCAGACCGCGGGAAGGCCCTCGATGTGGTCGCTATGCAGATGCGTTAAAAATATCTTGGTGACGCCGCGCGGGTCGATGCGGGACAGATAGATGTTCTGCAAGGCCCCGCGCCCGACATCGAATGTGAGCGTTTGCCCGTTTGCTTCAACGAGCGTGGACATCCCCTGACGTGTGGGCGTCAATTCGGGACCACCGGTGCCAATCAGATGAACTTGAATTGCACCGCTCTCTTCGGCAAGCGCAGGTGCCACCACGCAAATGGTCGCAAAAAGACCTATGGCGGCGCACGAGAACGTTCGGCTCATTATTCTTGTCCTATTGAATTGCCCCCAGACTATTCGTTTAACAGCAGGAATTGTAGCGATCTTCCGGCTGTCAGAAAGACAGGGACGCGTGTTTCCTCTTGGCCCACCATCTCGGCCGCGCCGACAGTCCGCATTCGTGTCCCGCTAAGAGAAGCTGTTCTGCCGCACCCGAAGAAGCTTCGAACCTTTTAGCGCCGCGTAAATGAGTTGTTGGATCGACTCTGGGTGTGGGAATACTTGCTAGCGTCACATTTTCGACCGAGAATGTGTTTGCTGGGGCGGGAATCGCGGTCGCACATCGTATGCGTCGGGAGCGACCCGTAATGAAAACCATTTTAGCGGTATTCTCCACAGCATGCCTTCTTGTAAGTATCTTCAGGGTTGGCGCAATCTCGTTCAACGCGAAGCACGCATAATACTCCTGGCGATAGGGTACATGACATCGCTGACTGGTGCTTTTGCTGCACCACCCGAGAATGGTGATCCATCACTTGCGCCGTGGTTTAATAGCCTTTCGGCGCCTGACGGCACCGCTTGCTGCGCCTTAGCAGACTGTCGGCGGACAATGTCTCGTCTCACCCCTGATGGCTACGAAGTGTTAATCGACGATACGTGGGTCGCCGTGCCGGGCGACCGCGTGCTGCCGGAAACTAACAATCCCACCGGCCAGGCCGTCGTTTGCACTGCGCCACGAACTAAAATCATTCTGTGTTTTGTACGGCCACCCGAAACGTGATTGAGGACGACTGGAGTGGCCCCCTTCCGATTGCCGCCAAACTGTTCGAACTGATTGCTCATTAAGTCCCGTCTGCTCTTAGCAAATTGGAGATGCGATCGCTCTCGCCATCCATGTCCGGCGCAGCGGCTTGAGAACGAACAATGCCAAAAGCCCAGTCAGGATATCCATGCCAATCACCAGCCCGAAAACCGGCATCCAGCTACCAGTCGCCTCATAGATCATCGCCGCGACGGGTGCGCCGAGTATCGAGCCAACTCCTTGCGCCATATAAAGAAAACCGTAATTGGTAGTGGCGTGCCCGGTCCCGAAAGTGTCGGTCAACGTTGAGGGAAACAGCGAGAAGATCTCACCCCAGCCGAAGAACACCACTCCGGACAGCACGACAAGCAGAAAGGGGTCGCTGCGGTACTGGAGCATGAGAAAGATCGCGATGCCTTCGAGGATAAACGCGATCCCCATCGTGTTCTCGCGACCGATCTGATCAGACAGCCAACCGAAGAATGGACGCGTCAGGCCATTAGTGACGCGATCGAAGGTGAGAGCGGTTGGAATTGCTGCGAGCGTCACGCCGAGAATCACGACGGTGGTTTTTCCGTCGATACCGAACGACTTGGCGAAGCTCGTGAATTGTGTGATCACCATCAGGCCGCCAGTCGACATCATCGACATCATGACGAACATGAGCCAGAAGACCGGTGTTTGCAGCATTTTGATCGGAGTGTAGCCGCTTGGCTTTGCGGCCGCGGCGGGCATTACCTGTCCGGCAATTTTGCTTTCGGGCGGGGACGTCAACATCAACGCACCGATCAATCCGATCGCCGCGAAGATAGTCCCGAATACCACCAGCGTGTGCTGATAACCGGACTCTTTGAGCATAATGGAGATGGGAAATGTCGTGAGTATTGCACCGAAGCCGTAGCCGGCTGCCACTACGCCGGTTGCGAGACCTCGCCGTTCCGGAAACCATTTTACCATCAAACCGATGATACCAACGTAAACGATGCCGGTGCCGACACCGCACAGCAAGCCGTAGGTCGCGTAGAGGCCCCAAATCGTCGCGGCGTAAGAAGACGCAATCCAGCCGACGCCGCTCATCACCGCACCGAGACCTATCAGGGCTTTCGGCCCAACTCGCTCGACGAGGAATCCTTGTATCGGCGAGAGCCAAGTCTGCAAGACGATCAAAAAGGTGATGGTCCACTGTACTTCAGACAAAATTGAGCCGGTGGTCTTCTGAAATGACGGCACAAACAGAGTCCAGACGTACTGCGGGCTTGAGATCGTCATCATGACAATGAACCCTAGGAAGAGCTGCATCCAGCGCGCGCTTGCGGCGTCTGTCGTATGCCGTGGTGCGATCGCCTCGAACGCCTGACTATGTGCCATGGTTGCACGTCCTGCAGATGCCTAGCCTAGCATCTCAAGAAGCAAAAATTGTGCCGCCAATGCCCGCTAGGTAAGAGCCTTTATCGTCGCGCTTCTCGCCTATACACGTAATTGCGCAAACAATTTGCAAGTTGGCGAGATTTTGCGCCGGCTTTTGGCGGAGATTAAGCCGTTGTGTCGGTGGCAGAAAATCTCGGCGAGCCGACTTCGCAGCAAGCGAGGATGTGTGCACCAAGAATACATATGGCGGCAGCTTCAGGTAGCCTCTTTCAGACGCGCCGACCGTCCGCATTCGAATTCTCGTTTTGGAGGAATTGCAGCTGCGCCGGCTCTGATTTCGCGGCGGTTTGCCGACGAGGTCGGCTCGCCGGCGCTTAGACCAAAAAACCGGTCGGACCTACCGAGCCGGTACAGTACTTGACCTTAGTTGGATCCTTTTCGCCCAAATGAAAGAAATGCGTCGGCGTGGGTCTAACGGGTTTAATGCTCGGATCATTAAATTTCACGCCAAACTTGCCATGAAAAACTCTCAGCAAGGGGCTATGCCACGACACCAGTGACGTTCTGGGTCGGCAGCGATCACGACCATCGGCTGGTGAGGGTCGAGCCGCGGGACTAACCCAGACGAGTGGACTGACGTTGTTCTTCCTCCCCGTTCGGGAGGGAGAGTTTTCAAGCCCGCGCAATCACTGCGACTGGGCCGCCACCGGGCGGGCCCTGGTGCTCGGCACCCCCGGAGACGTATACAGCGCCAGTGCCCGACAGGCCACCGATCAAGCCACCGACCGCGGCGCGGGCATGGCGCGTCGAACCGACGTCGGAATCGTCGAGCATGGTGTGGCGGAAGCCACGTACCGCGCCGTCCGGCGAAGCCTCGGCTTTGGCAAAGATATTGACCAGCCGGTCCTGAATCTGCGCATCGGCAAGCCCGAGACCGACACTCTTGAGCGCCGCTAGCACCGCGGAAAGGTCGATCGAGTCGCGCATTACCGCGTGTCCGATCACAAACGGACTGCACGACAGAGAGGAATTTCCCATTACGATGACTACATTGTGCATCAACTCGATACCGGCCGACGACGACGCGACCGAGGAAAATAAGTCCCAATTCTTCAACACGCAGTCTTCGTCAACGGCTCCCAGTTCGCCGAGCGCCATGGCTACGCCGAGCGCGGAGGCGCCGCGCGAATAACCCATCGACGTATAGCCGCTGGTAGTGACAGTCTTGCAGCCGCGGCGCAAAGCAAATTCAACTCGTTCGCTGGTCAGCAGTGGGCATTTGACCTGCACAAAATGCACGTCGCTCGGATCTTCGAGGCCGGCGTGGCGCATGGCGAGGTGCACCGCGCTGATGGTCTCTTCCATCTGCGCCTTGCGACCAATCTCCTCGGGTAGAAAGTCGCGGCTCTGGGCGATGCCGACGCTCAGCCGTTTGCCTTTGCCATTCCCGCCCGCGTTGGCGGTCGTGTTGCGCGCGAACACGGTGAGGTGCGGGCTAAGCACCCCTCGGTGCCGCCCGACATGACGAA
>CAVTFP010000019.1:0-15633 GCA_963733645.1 uncultured Alphaproteobacteria bacterium | reverse complement strand
GAAAATCGGGGACGCCGCCGACAAAATCCGGGGCGTCCCTTCCGTTTCCGCATTGCCGCGGATATCCCCACATTGTCGTCGGAGGCTTGAACGATGAGCGAATGGCCCATTCACGCCCGTATCACCGGTCCCGTTGTCATGATCGGTTTCGGCTCGATCGGCAAAGGCGCGCTGCCTTTGATCGAGCGGCATTTCGACTATGACGAATCCCGGCTCGTCGTCATCGACCCCGAGGACGAGGACCGCAAGATTTGGATGAGCGTGGCATTCGCTTCGTCCATCAGGCGGTCACCCGTGACAATTATCGCAAGTTCCTCCGGCCGTTCCTTAGAGGGTGGTGGCCAGGGCTTTTGCGTCAACCTCTCGGTCGACACGTCGTCGGTCGATATGATCGAATTCTGCCGTGAGATCGGCGCTCTTTACATCGACACTGTCATCGAGCCCTGGCCGGGTTTCTATTTCGATTGCAAGCTCGGCCCAGAAGCGCGTTCGAACTACGTCTTGCGCGAGACGGTACTGGCGGCCCGCCGCAAGAATCCCGGTGGCTCCACGGCCGTATCTTGCTGCGGCGCCAATCCCGGCATGGTGTCGTGGTTCGTCAAGCAGGCGCTCTTGAATGTCGCAGCGGATCTCGGGCTCAAGTTCAAGGAGCCGAAGACGCGCGAGCAATGGGGCAGACTGGCCAGGAAGGCCGGTATCAAGGGGATTCACATTGCCGAACGTGACACCCAGCGCGCCAAGCAACCGAAGCCGATCGAGATCTTCGTCAATACCTGGTCGGTCGAAGGATTTCTTTCAGAAGGCATGCAGCCGGCTGAACTCGGCTGGGGCACGCACGAGAAGTCGATGCCGAAGACCGGCTTCAAGCATAAGACCGGCTGCCAAGCGGCAATCTACCTGACCCAGCCCGGCGCCAACACGCGGGTGCGTTCGTGGACGCCGACTGCGAAGGCACAATATGGTTTTCTGGTCACGCATAACAAATCGATCTCGATCGCGGACTATTTCACGCTGCGAGACGGCCGCAAGACGATCTACCGCCCAACTTGTCACTATGCGTACCATCCATGCAATGACGCGGTGTTGTCGCTGCACGAGCTGTTCGGTCAGGCCGGCAATCGGCAGCCACGCATCCACATCCTGGACGAGGACGAGATCGTCGATGGCATCGACGAGTTAGGCGTGCTGCTCTACGGCCACAAGAAGAATGCCTATTGGTACGGCTCGCAGCTTTCGATCGACGAGGCACGCGAGCTTGCGCCTTATCAAAATGCCACCGGCCTGCAAGTTACGTCCGCCGTGCTCGCCGGCATGGTGTGGGCGCTCGAGAATCCGGACGCCGGCATTGTCGAAGCCGACGAGATGGATTTCCGGCGCTGTCTGGAAGTGCAGATGCCGTATCTGGGGCCGGTGATCGGTGCTTATACCGACTGATTCCGGTCAAGGATCGTCCCGGCCTGTTCAAGGAAGACCTCGACAAGCGCGACCCCTGGCAATTCACCAACGTTTTGGTGAGGTGAGGGGCGCTACTCGGCCTTGAGGCCGGCGTCTTTGATGATCGGCCACCATTTTTCGATGTCGGCCTTTTGCAGCGCGCGCAGCGCCTCTGGCGTCCGCTCATCTGCCCCCGGCATGTCCAATCCCATCTCGACAATCCGGTTGCGGATCGCCGGCTCGGCCATGGCTTGTGTCGCGGCGGCGTTGAGCTTGGCGATGATATCTTTCGGGGTGTCCTTAGGCGCCCATAGCGCGTTCCAGACCGAGGCATAGAGGCCCGGCAAACCTGCCTCGTCCACCGTCGGAATTTCCGGCGCCAACTCCATGCGCTGTTTCGCCGTGATCGCATAGGCTCTGATCTGGCCGTTGCGCACCAGCGGCAGGAAACTTCCCGTCGCGGTGCACATGAAGTTGATCTGTCCGGCGAGCAAGTCCTGCATCGCCGGTGTGCCGCCGCGGTAGGGCACGAACTGCCATTTTTTCGCGAGCATCTTCTGCAGGGAGAGGCCGCAAAGCTGCTGCATGGTTCCCGCGCCGACGACGCCTTGTAAAACCTTTTGTGGATTGGCCTTGATCCAGGCGGCAAGCTCCTTGAGATTCTTTGCCGGCACGTCGTTTGTCGTCACCAGCAGGAACGGGTAGCTCGGAAGCAGCGCGACCGGCTCCAGGTCGGCCACGACATCGTAGGGAATCGTCATGGTCTTTGCTGTGAGTACCGTCGTCTCGACGTTGCCCAAGACAAGCGTGTAGCCGTCGGGCGCGGCGCGTGTCACGCGGCCGACCCCGATCGTGCCGGCGCCGCCGCTCTGATTTTCGACGACGATGGGTTGGCCGAGCGTGTCCTTCATCCGGTCGCCGAGCAGGCGGACCAGCGCATCGGTGACGCCGCCGGCGGGATAAGGCACGACGATGGTGATCGGCCGCGACGGAAAAGTGTCCGCGACCGCACGCTCGACGGCGCCGATCGACGCCGCCAGCGCCGCGGCGAGCAGCAGTCGTGCGGCGGCGCGCATCACTGCGTTTGTGACCATCACTTCAGCCGCTTTGCCGCCTCTTCGACCAGGCTCAAATCGGAATATTTCTTGACGTCGAAACTCGTCTTGGTGAAGCCGAGGTCGCGCGTGAGGTCAACGTTCTTTTGCAGCGCGACGAGATTCGGCATCAGATTGGGATCGTGATAGACGTCCTTGCGGGTGAAGGCCCAATCGAAAATCGCCGGCGGCCGCTTGACCAGATCGCCGAGGATTTGCTTGGCGGCTTCGTGGTTCGCCGGGTCGAGATACCAGCGCACGATGCGCAGCGTGTCTTCCATGAAATCGACCATAACCGCGCGGTTCTTGTCGATAAACGGCTTGCGCGCTTCCCAGACGATCATGTCGGCGACGCCTATGGCGTCTTTCTGCACGAACAGATCGCGAGCGATATTTTGTAGCTCGGGATCGTAGGAGAACGGCAGTACGGCGGGAATGAGATCGACCTTCTTCTCCGCCAGCATCGCCTTCATCGCCGGGAACGGCGCTTCGACAACGGTGTAATCGCGGTTGGGTTCGAGGCCATGCTTGTGCAGCATCGCCTTCATGGAGACGTCGACGGCGCTGCCGGCAGCGTTGGTGGCGACGATCTTGCCCTTGAGATCCTCGACCTTCCGGATCGGGCTGTCCTTGAGCACCATGAATTCCTGCGAGTAATAACCTTCGACGCCGTCCTGGAATTCGTCGGAAATAACGCGCAGGTCGTCCAGGCCGGCATTGCCGATGGCGATGCCGAGCGTCGAATAGGCGAGATTAGCAACTTCGATCTCATTGGTGGCCAGCGCCGTAATCATCGGCGGGGTGCCAACGAAGTGAATGGGCTGCATCACGTAAGATTGGCCGAAATGCTTGGTGACATCCTTCTTTTGCAGCCAGATCGAGCCCCAGTTGCCCGGTGCCACCCAGCCTTCGCGGATGGTGAGCGGATCGGCACAGGCCGCGCCTGCAAAGCACAGGGTGGCGGCGCAAAGCCCGGCCCATGCCAAGTTCATGACACGCATCGTTCCCTCCCGATGTAATGAGAACGCCGTTGCATCGGCACCTCGTGTCTTTTCTGATTTACTTGAGTCGCTTCGCTGCCTCTTCGACCAGGCTGAGGTCAGAATGCGACTTGATATCGACACTTGTCTTTGACGAAGCCAAGGTCCTTGGTCATGTCGACGTTCTTCTGCAATGCGACGAGATCGGGCCGCATGTCAGGCGAACGGTAATAGTCGTTCTTGGTGAACAGCCAGCCGAAGCGCTCCGGCGGCTGCTTTGTCAGCCGTGACGGCAATCTGCGGCCGCTTCGTCGTGGTTTTTCGGGTCGAGAAACCAGCGCTCGATGCGCATGGAATCTTCCATGAAATCGACGATCGCGGCGCGGTTCTGATCGATGAACGGCTTGCGCATCGCCCACATCGCAAACTGTGACACGCCGATCGCATCAGTGATCGAGAAGAGCGGCCGCGCGATCTTCTTCAACTCGGGATCGAGCGCGAACGGCAGCACGGTCGGGATAAGATCGGCCTTCTTCTCCGCCAGCATCGCCCGCATGCCGGGGAACGGCGCTTCGATGATGGTGTAGTCCCTGTTCGCCTCCAAACCGTGCTTGCGCAACATGGCGCGCATGGCGACGTCGACGCCCGAGCCGGCGGCGTTGGTGGCAACGACCTTGCCCTTGAGATCCTCGACCTTCTGGATCGGTCCGTCGGCCAGCACCTGAAAATCGTCGGCGCGATAGCCGGCATAGCCGTCCTGGAATTCGTCGGCGACGACCCTGAATGTCGTCCATTCCGGCGTTCTCGATCGCGATCGGCAAAGTCGAATAAGCGAGATCGCCGATTTCGAGTTCGTTGTTGGCCATCGCCGTGATCATCGGCGGAGTACCGGCATAACGAGCGCTTTCAAACACGTAGGACTTGCCGAAATGGACCGCGAGATCCTTTTTCTCGAGCCAAATCGAGGCCCAGTTGGAAACCGGCGCCACCCAGGAGCCGCGAATTTTCAGCGGCTCGGCATTGGCGGCACTCGCGAAAGCTACGGCCAGTGCGCCAAGGCCGGCGCATGCAATTTTTACGATAGGCATCGTTACCTCTCCGGGTCGTACTGTTGTGGTGCGATTCATTTTAGGCGCTTCCCCGCCTCCTCGACCATGCTCAGATCGGAATACGCCTTGACGTCGAAACTTTCCCGCGCATATCCGAGTTCCTTCGTCATGTCGACGTTCCGCTGCAGCGCGGCGAGGTCCGGCATCATGTCCGGATCGCGATATTCATCGATCTTGGTGAAAACCCAGCCCATCCGCTCCGGCGGCGCTTTGACGAAGCGCCCGGCGATTGCCGCAACTTCGTCGTGATTTTTCGGGTCCATATACCAGTGCAGGATGCGCTGGGTATCCTCGAGCCAATCGACGATCGCGGCGCGATGTTTGTCGATGAAGGGCTTGCGCGCCTGGAACGAGACGAATTGCGATATGCCGATCGCGTCCTTGCTGGTGAACAGCGTGGTCGCGATATTGCCCAGTTCCGGATCGAGCGCGAATGGCAGCACCGCCGGAATCAAATCGACCTTGTGCTCCGCAAGCATCGCCTTCATGGCCGGGAACGGCGCTTCGATGACGGTGTAGTCGCGCTTGTTCTCCAAGACCGTGCTTGTGCAGCATCGCCTTCATGGCGATGTCGACCGCGCTGCCCTCGGCATTGGTGGCGACGACTTTGCCTTTGAGGTCCTCGACGTTCTTGATCGGGCCGTCCTTGAGCACCGAGAATCTGACGCTGTAGTAGTCGCCGACGCCGTCCCGAAAGTCGTCGGCGATCACGCGGATATCGTCCATGCCGGCATTCTTGATGGCGATCGGCAGCGTCGAATAGGCGAGGTCGCCGATTTCCACCTCGTTGTTGGCAATCGCCGTAACCATCGGCGGCGTGCCGGCAAAGTGCACGGGCTCGAACACGTAGGACTGGCCGAAATGCTTGGCGAGATCCTTCTTGTCGAGCCACAGCGTAATCCAGTTGGCTACCGGCGCCACCCAGGCGACGCGAATTTGCACCGGCTCGGCGCGAACGTGGCCGGCGCCGAGCGCCAGCACGGCAAGGCTCAGCAATCCGATTTTTGCGCGCATAATCTCCCCCCAGATTGTCCCTGCGCCGGGCGAGTTTTAATTGCTTTCCTTCCGGCGCGGGCGATTGTGGCCGCAAAGCGCGCTATGGCGCAAGCGTACGGCTTGCCGCACCGCTGCCCGTGCTGCACGATTATAAGGCTGTCCGCCTTGGCAAGGGGACGAATACACGATGTCCAGCCCGCTTTATGACTCGATCACCGAAACGGCGTCGACCGACGATCCGTCGCTGCATCGCGTCTTGATCGTCGGCGGCGGCGCCGGAGGTCTTCGTCTTACGTCCTTGCTCGGCGCGTCGCTCGGCCGCCGCGGCAAGCTGTCGATCACCTTGCTCGATAAATCGCGCATCCATGTCTGGAAGCCGCTATTGCACGAAATCGCTTCCGGATCGCTGGACAGCGAAACCGACTCGCTCGAATTGATCGGGCATGCGCGGCGGCGTCACTACCGCTATCGGATTGGCGCGATGATCGGGCTCAACCGCGCTAAGCGTCAAATCCATGTGGCGCCGAGCCTGGACGAGGACGGCCAAACCGTCATCCCGCCGCGCGTGCTCGGTTACGATACGTTGGTGATCGCGGTCGGCAGCATGTCGAACGATTTCGGCACACCCGGCGTCAGCGAATATGCCATTGCGCTCGACACCGTCGAACAGGCCGCGCGGTTCAATCGCCGCATGATCAACGCCTGCCTGCGCGCCAATGCGCAATACGAGCCGTTGCGGCCCGGCCAGTTGCACTGCGCGATCGTCGGCGCCGGCGCGACCGGGGTCGAACTGGCCGCCGAACTGCACAAATCGATGCGCGACCTCGCTTCGTACAATCTCGATAACATCGATTTCGACAAGCACATCAAGATCGAGTTGATCGAAGCGGCCGCGCGCATCCTGCCGGCGCTGCCCGAAAGCCTTGCGGCAGCAACGGCGGACGTGCTGCGCGGCCTTGGAGTCAACATTCGCACTGGCAGACGCGTCATGGAAGTGCGGGCCGGAGAGGTGGTTCTCGACTCCGGAGAAGTCGTCCCGGCAGAACTGATCGTGTGGGCCGCCGGCATCAAGGCGCCGGATTTTTTGCGCGATCTCGATGGGCTCGAAACCGACAGGATCAATCGCCTCGTGGTGCGGCCGACGCTGCAGACGACGCGCGACGACGACATTTTCGCGATCGGGGACTGCGCCGATTGCATCTTGCCCGGCGCCAAGGAGCCGTTGCCGCCGCGGGCGCAGACCGCGCACCAGCAGGCCGACTTCATGGTCAAAGTGATCAAAGCCCGGCTGCGCGACGCCCCGCTGCCGCAATTCAACTACCGCGACCTGGGTTCGCTGGTGTCGCTGGCCGATTACGACACGTTGGGTGTCATTTTACGGAACGTGAAATTGCAGGGGTTGATCGCCAGGCTGGCGTATCGTTCGCTGCACAAGCGGCATCTGCAGGCGTTGCACGGCAATTTCAAAGTCGCGCTGGATACGCTCGTCAATTCAGTTACGCGGCGCACCGAGCCGCGGATCAAATTGCATTAGTTCTTACGAACGCTCCTCCGTCTCCTGGTGCCAGACCAGAAGCCGGCGGCGCATGAACGCCATGGCCTTGATCAGGGCATAGCCGACCACGGCGATCTCGACGATGCCGGCGAACACGCCGGGCGAGTTGGCGAACCGCGACGCGCCCATCATAGCGCCGCCGAGCCCGTAGCCGCTCATCACCATCTCGGCAATGATCGCGACGATGAGTGAGATCGGCAGCGCCACCTGCAGTCCGGTGAGGATTTGCGGCATCGCCGCCGGCAGCACGATCTGCCACATGATCTGGCGTTCGCTCGCGCCCATATTGCGCGCCGACCACAGCAGCTCTTTCTCAACCGCGGCAATGCCGGCGAGCGTCGCCGTCACCACGGGAAAGATCGCGTCGAAAACCACGATGGATATTTTCGAAACGTCGTAGACGCCGAGCCAGAGGATGATGATCGGCAGGAACGCGATCTTGGGCATCGGAAAACCGACCGAAATGATGGGGTCGAAGAACCAGTGCGCGATCCGCGAGCGCGACATCGCCACGGCGAGCGCGATGCCGCCGATCGAGGCGATGACGAATCCGGTCATGGCGCGATACATCGTCAGCGCCAGATTGATCCACAGATCGCCGCCAACGGCATCGTGATAGATATACGCAAGGACGACGCTAAAGCGCGGCAGCATGAACGGCGTCACCCGGCCGCTGCGGGCGAACAATTCCCAGGCAATCAGCATCAGCAGGATCGAAAACAGCCCGGCGCCGCTGCGGAAGACGACGTCGAGGCGTCGCGCCGCGTCCGCCGAAATCTGGGCCTCGGCGGCGGCCAGCGTGGCCTGGTCCTCTACTCGCGCCATCGCAGCAACCTCTGCATGAGAAGCTGATAGAGCCGGTCGGCGGCGAAGCCAAGCAGCGCCACGGTCAGCACGACAGCGTACATGCCCTCGTAGGAACCAGTCGATCCGAGATAACCGATCAGATAGCCAAAACCTTTCTGCGACACGATCAGTTCGGAACTCACCAGCAGGATAAACGCCAGCGCCAGCGCGGTGCGGATGCCGTTGAGCAATTCCGGCAGCGCGCTCGGCATGATCACGTCCCACATCATGCGGATTGGGCTTGCTCCCATGCTACGCGCCGACCAGACCAGCGCGTGGTCGCTGCTGCGGGCGCCGTTATAGGCGCCAATGGTGATCGGGATCATACAGCCGAGGAAGATGAGCAGAATCTTCGAGCCGTTGCCGAAGCCGAGCCACAGCACGGTGACGGGGATGAGCGCAGATTTCGGCAGCGGGTAGAATAGCTCGACCAGCGGATTGACGAAGACTTCGAGCAGTCGCCAGCGCGCCATCAGCATCCCCAAGCCGCCGCCTACGGCGATTGCGAGCGCAAGCCCGGCAAAGGCGCGATAGAGCGAAGCGCCGCCATTATCGATCAACTCGCCGTCGCGGATAAGATCGACCCAAGCGGCAGCCGACGCTGCTCAGCGGCGGCAGCGCCGAGGAATCCACGACGTGGAGGCGTGCCGCCAGTTCCCAGGCCAGCGCCAGCAGCAACAGCGGGAGATAGCGAACGGCGGTTTGCATCAGGCCGGGGCTCTCTCTTGCGCCTTGATGGCTTCGTCGCGAACCAGATTCCAGATTTCGTCGACCTTTTCGACGAATTCCTTGCTGCGCTGAACGCTCGGATCGCGCTTGTCGAATTTGGTTTCGACGATGGCTTTGATCCGGCCCGGCCGCGCCGACATCACCGCAACCCTTTCGGCCAGATACACCGCCTCGTGAACGTCGTGAGTGACGAAGATCACGGTCTTCGGCGTGCGCTGCCAGATGCTCAAAAGTTCGGTCTGCATCAGCAAGCGCGTCTGGGCGTCGAGCGCGCCGAACGGCTCGTCCATCAAGAGCGTGCTCGGATCGAATGCCAGAGTGCGCGCGATCGCGGTGCGCTGCTTCATGCCGCCGGAAAGCTGCGACGGGTAGCTGTCCTCAAAGCCGCGCAGGCCGACCATGTTGATGAACGCCTGCGCGCGCTTTTCGCGTTCGGGGCGCGGCAGGCCCTGCCGTTCCAGGCCATAGAGGATGTTGCCGCGCACCGTCTTCCAGGGGAACAGCGCGAAGTGCTGGAACACGATGCCGCGGTCGGGGCCGGGAGCGGTGACCGGCTTGCCTTCGACGATGATGCGGCCGGCCTCGGTCGGCAGGAAGCCGCCGACCAGGTAGAGCAGGGTGGATTTGCCGCAGCCTGACGGGCCGAGCAGAGCCAGGAATTCCCGCGGGCGGACTTCGAGCGATACGTCGGAAAGTGCGAGCACGGCACGCCCATGCGTTGGGCGATAGGTGTGGTTGACCCTGTCGATAACGATTTGCGCTTGCCCTGCCATCCGTCCCTACGCAGCTTCGGTGTTTTCCCTGGGCCACTCGGGCGGCACCCTAATGGTCATTCCGGATTGCCGCAAAGCGGTTGATCGGCGCAGGAATGACGGGTTCGGCAAAAACCGCTATATGTGACCCGAGATTTCAGGTCCCGGGTACGCGATGGAACGTTCATTCAAGAAAGAGGTCGATGCGCTGCGGCTTGGCGCCGGCGAGATATTTCGCGGCGAGGGCATTCTGGCGGTCACCAAGGCGCTGCTGCAATCGGGCGTGAGCTATGTCGGCGGCTACCAGGGTGCGCCGGTGTCGCATCTGCTCGACGTCATGGTGGATGCCGAAGATTTGCTCGCCGATCTCGGCGTTCACGTCGAGACCTGCACCAACGAGGCCGCCGCGGCCGCCATGCTCGGTGCCTCCATCAACTATCCGCTACGCGGCGCGGTGACCTGGAAATCCATCGTCGGCACCAATGTGGCGGCGGACGCATTGTCCAACCTTGCTTCGCCGGGCGTCATCGGCGGCGCGCTGATCGTGCTCGGAGAGGATTATGGCGAGGGCGCCAGCGTCATCCAGGAGCGCTCCTACGCCTACGCGATGAAGTCGTCGATCTGGCTGCTCGATCCGCGGCCCGATCTGCCGACCATCGTCGACATGGTCGAAAAAGGTTTCGAGCTGTCAGAGGCGAGCCACGCGCCGGTCATGCTCGATCTGCGCGTGCGCGCCTGTCACGTCACCGGCGAATTCACCGCCAAGGACAACAAACGCGGCGCCTACAGCGGCCAGCATCGCCTCGCTGGTCCGCCGCGTTTCGAATACGGCCGTCTCGCGCATCCGCCGGTGATCTTTACGCAGGAGCGGCTCAAGATCGAAGAGCGTCTGCCGGCGGCGCAAAAGTTCATCCGCGAGCAAAAGCTCAACGAGGCGATTCCGGGCGATCTCGGCGACATCGGCATCATCGTCCTTGGCGGGCTCACCAACGGCTTGCTGCGGGCGCTAGCGCGGCTCGACCTCGCCGATCTCTACGGCGTCTCGCGCATTCCGATCTATGTGCTCAACGTCGCCTATCCGCTGGTGCCCGACGAACTGAAAGGGTTTTGCGCGCGGAAGCGCGCCGTGCTGGTGGTCGAGGAAGGATCGCCCGAATATGTCGAGCAGCAGATCAACATGGTGCTCCGCGGCTCCGGAATCGAAACCCGGGTGCTCGGCAAGGGCTGTTTACCGCGTAGCGGCGACTACACCTCCGAGGTCATGTTGCGCGGCATCGCGGCGTTCCTGTCGCAGACGTGTGCGGCCGGTATCGACGCCGATGCGGTCGCCGCACGGGTCGAGCAATTTGTTGCCCATAAGCCCGCCGTCATGACTGCGGTCGGCGACATCCCGCCACGGCCGCCGAATTTCTGCACCGGCTGCCCGGAGCGGCCGGTCTTTGCCGCGATCAAGCTGGCTCAGCGCGAGCTCGGTCCGATCCATATCAGCGCCGATATCGGCTGCCACTCGTTCGCGACCTTCGCGCCGTTCTCGATGGGCAATTCGATCCTCGGCTATGGCATGTCGCTTGCCAGCGCCGCCGCGGTCGGCCCCAACATGGAAAAGCGCTCGATCTCGATCATGGGTGACGGTGGCTTCTGGCATAACGGCCTGATCACCGGTGTCGCTTCGAACATGTTCAACAAGGGCGATGGCGTTCTGATCGTGATGCAGAACGGCTACGCCTCCGCCACCGGCCAGCAATACCTGCCGTCGAGCGCGGCAAACCGCAGCGGCACGCCGACCGGCATCACGATCGAGAAGACGGTGCGCTCGCTGGGCGTCACCTGGCTGCGTACGGTGCGCACCTACAGCGTCGCGAAAATGGCGGCGACCTTGAAGGAGGCTATGCGCACCGCCGAGCGCGGGCTGAAGGTCATTATTGCCGACGGCGAATGCATGCTGGCGCGCCAGCGCCGCATCCGCGCCGATGACGCCGAGAAGCTTAAGCGCGGCGAGCGCGTGGTAAGGACGCGCTACGGCGTCGACGATGAAATCTGCACCGGCGATCATTCGTGCATCCGGCTGTCGGGCTGCCCATCGCTGACCGTCAAACCCAATCCCGATCCGCTGCGAACCGATCCGGTGGCGGCGGTGGTCGAGAGTTGCGTCGGCTGCGGGCTGTGCGGGGAGGTCGCGCACGCCGCGGTGCTCTGTCCGTCGTTCTACAGAACCGATGTCGTCACCAATCCGAACTGGTGGGACCGCGCACTGTTTCGCTTTCGCCGCTTCGTTATTTCCGCGCTCGGCGGCAGCACATCTTCACCCTCTCCCCAGGGGGGAGAGGGAGGGGTGAGGGGGCTCGAACCTCTCGGCCGAACCCCCTCACCCCAACCCTCTCCCCCGCGGGGAGAGGGGGCTCGCTTCAGCCAGCCGCAAGTCACTACATCTCCGCGTCCCCTGACGGTGCTGATCGCTGCGCTCGGCGGCGAAGGTGGCGGCCTGCTCACCGATTGGATCGTCGCGGCGGCGGAGGGTCAGGGCTTTCCGGTGCAATCGACCTCGATCCCGGGTGTTGCGCAGCGCACCGGCGCGACGACCTATCATATCGAGCTCGTCCCGGCCGCGCAGCCGGCAGCGGAAAACCGCAGGCCGATCCTCGCGCTGGCGCCCGGCATCGCCGACGTCGATCTCGTCGTCGCCAGCGAGCTGATGGAGGCCGGCCGCGCCATCGCCGGCGGCTATGTCACGCCGGACCGTACCATGACGATCGCCTCGACCAGCCGCTCCTATCTGACGGTCGAAAAGATGGCGATGGGCGATGGCCGCTACGACCAGCAGCGGCTTATCCAATCGGTCGAGAAAAATTCCATGCAGTCGCTGCTGCTCGATCTCGAGCCGATCGCGCGGCAAAGCGGCGCCATGATCAACGCCGTCATGCTCGGCGTCGTCGCCGGTACCGGTGCGCTGCCGATACCGGTGGAGGCCTTCGAGGCGGCGATCCGTGGTGACGGCAAGGCGGTCGAGTCGAACCTGCGCGGCTTTCGCGCCGGTCTCGATGCGGCAAAGAACGGCGCGCGGCTGCGTTCCGATCCGGTCAAACGTCACCGTGCACCCGACGCCACGCTGGCCGATCTCGAACGTGAAGTCGAAGCCATGCCGGAAGCGGCGCGGGCGTTCATGACCGAAGGCGTGCGCCGGCTCGCGGCCTATCAGGATCCCGCCTACGCGCGGCTCTATCTCGGCCGCCTCGCCGCCGCGCGCGATGCTGACGCCAAGGCTAACGCCGACGGCCGCCTGCTCGCCGAAACCGCGCGGCATCTCGCAGTGCGCATGTCGTACGAAGACGTGATCCGCGTCGCCCAGGCCAAGATCGATCCGGCACGCTTTGCGCGCATCGCCAAGGACATGGGCATCAAGCCGGACCAAACATTTGCGATCACGGAATTCCTTAAACCCGGTGTCGAGGAATTCTGTTCGGTGCTGCCGCCGTGGCTTGCGAAGGGTATTCTTGCACTTGCCGAACGGCACCGCGGGCTTGGCGCCGCGCATTGGGGCATGGCGATCAATACCGCTTCGGTCTCCGGCTTTCTGCGCTTTTATATTCTCGCCAAACTGCGCGGTTTCCGTCCGCGAACCTGGCGTTTCCAGGAAGAGCAGCGTGGCATCGAGGATTGGCTCCGCCTCATCGTGCGCGCCGCGCCGCTGTCCGCCGAATTGGCCATCGAGATCGCGGAATGTGCACGCCTCATCAAAGGCTACGGCGACACCCACAAGCGCGGCAGCGATAATTACCGGCAAATCGTTTCGCAGGTGATCGAGCCGGCGCTCGCCGGGCAAATTCCAGTTCGACAGGCGGCGGACGCCATCGCCAGCGCGCGCACCGCGGCATTGCTCGATCCCGAAGGCGAGGCGCTGACCAAATGCCTCGCCGCGATTGCCTCGCCGCCGGTGCACGCCATCGCGGCGGAATAGTTATAATGGCCGAGGCATTGGCCAATGAGTGCTCATCGTAAAAACCGCAAGCGTGGGTTCGCTATCGCGGCGATACTGATGATGACGGCGCTGTGTGTAACGACGCTCCCTTTGGGCGTCACAAATGCCCGGGCCCAGTCCTCGTTCTATCAAGCCTCGCCGAATGAAGTCGCCGGCGCGCCCGGCACCGTCATTCGCCAGGAGCCGTTGCTCCAGCCCGCACCGTTCGGCGCTTCAGCCTATCGCGTGCTCTACCGGTCGACTGGGCTCAATAATGAGTCGATCCCGGTGTCCGGCGTCATCGTCGTTCCCGCCGGTCCGGCGCCGGCGAACGGCCGCCCGATCGTCGCCTGGGCTCATCCGACGACGGGAGTGGTTCCGCGTTGCGCCCCGTCGCTGGCATTGTTTGTTTTTCAGCAAATTCAGGGCCTGCGCGAGATGATCGGTCGCGGCTATGTCGTGGCCGCCACCGATTATCCTGAACTCGGCACGCCGCAAACACACCCGTATCTGGTCGGCGTCAGCGAAGCCCGCGCCGTGCTCAATTCAGTGCGGGCGGCGCGTGCTTTGACGGGAACGCAGAACCGCTTTGCCGTATGGGACACTCACAGGGCGGACAAGCCGCGCTGTTCACCGGACTGCTTGCCAAGAGCTATGCGCCGGAGCTTAACCTTGCCGGCATAGCGGCCGCGGCGCCAGCGACCGAGCTCGGCACGCTTCTCGACGACGATATCAACAGCACCGGCGGCCGTAATCTGCTTTCCATGACGCTGTGGTCGTGGGCGCGGGTGTTCGGCGCGCCGATCGATCGCGTCGTCGATCCCGCTGCTATTCCGACGATCAATCTTCTTGCCGATGAATGTATCGAGTCGATCTACGATTTGCTGCGCCGGCGCAGCACGGCGCGCCCGCTCGAGCGGAAATTTCTCTCGGTAAACAATCTTCCGACGATCGAGCCCTGACGTTCGCTGCTCGCCGCCAACACGCCCGGCACATTGCCGCCGAACATTCCTCTATTCCTTGCGCAGGGCGGTGCCGACGAGCTGGTGCGGCCGCAGGTGACCCAGGATTACATGAAGCGCCTGTGCGCGGCGGGCAGCAAAGTACGGATGGTGGTTTTGCCGGATGCAAATCACGGCTTCATTGCGCGCGATAGCGCGACGGCGGCCGTCGAATGGCTGGCGGATCGCGTCGCCGGCGTCCCGGCGCCAAGCGATTGCGGCCGCGGCTGACGGAACAAAGCCGCCAATATTCGATTGGATCAGTGGTTGAAGTTGCGTGCAGGTTTTGTCATGGCCAAAACATCCGCCCGTAAGATCACGCGGCGTAAGCCGGCCGGCAGCAAGAAAAGCGCGGGCCGCCGCTGGTCGGCGCGCGTCACGCGTGAAAGCGACGCGCTCGATCTGAAGCGCGGCGTGTTCACCGGACGCGATCCCAAGCGCATTGCCGCGTCGCTGAAACGCTCGGCTGAGCGCAGCCACAGGCGCAAGTCGGATCCCTACCGGTCCGCCCAGTCGATGTTGACGTTCTACATCAATCGCGCCGGCAAGAATCTACCCGCCGGACAGCGCAAGACGCTGCAACGCGCCAAGGCCGAATTGCGCAAGCAGTTCGGGCGTGAATAGCCTAGCCGCTTAGTGCCTTCGTAGGGCAAAAGAATGTGCCTTCCACTTCGACGATGTCGTCCTGGTTAAGGCGGGAGACTTCGATGATGGTGCGTGGCGGATAAGGGCCGCCGCGCCAAAGTTCCTCCTGGATTTTATTAACGATTGGGCGATGGCGGTTCATGTCGGTGACATAGACCACGAGCCTCACCGCGTCACGCAGATTCGCGCCGGCGGATTCCGCGACCAACTTCATATTCAAGAACGCCTGCCTCACGCGCGTTTCGTCACCCTCGACCAGTGCGTTGGTTGCGGGATCGATGCCGCGCATGCCGGCCACGAATACGAAATCGCCGGCGCGCACGCCGACGCTCCAGGTGCCTGTCGGCCTGATCGCGCCGGGCGGCGATAGATGCGCGATTTCAGTTTGCGACATGCCATCATCCTCGATGTAATTGAGCGCTGTTCGTCATCATCTTACTGGTTCTGTTCAAGTTCCCGCCCTCCCTTGCCGCCCGCCGCGGTGCTTCGCTATGCTCCGACGATTGCGGGGTAGTTCAGTGGTGGAACATCAGCTTC
>CAVTFP010000018.1:0-175542 GCA_963733645.1 uncultured Alphaproteobacteria bacterium | reverse complement strand
TCGTCGGCGCGATAGCCGGCATAGCCGTCCTGGAATTCGTCGGCGACGACCCTGATGTCGTCCATCCCGGCGTTCTCGATCGCGATCGGCAAAGTCGAATAAGCGAGATCGCCGATTTCGAGTTCGTTGTTGGCCATCGCCGTGATCATCGGCGGAGTACCGGCATAACGAGCGCTTTCAAACACGTAGGACTTACCGAAATGGACCGCGAGATCCTTTTTCTCGAGCCAAATCGAGGCCCAGTTGGAAACCGGCGCCACCCAGGAGCCGCGAATTTTCAGCGGCTCGGCATTGGCGGCACTCGCGAAAGCTACGGCCAGTGCGCCAAGGCCGGCGCATGCAATTTTTACGATAGGCATCGTTACCTCTCCGGGTCGTACTGTTGTGGTGCGATTCATTTTAGGCGCTTCCCCGCCTCCTCAACCATGCTCAGATCGGAATACGCCTTGACGTCGAAACTTTCCCGCGCATATCCGAGTTCCTTCGTCATGTCGACGTTCCGCTGCAGCGCGGCAAGGTCCGGCATCATGTCCGGATCGCGATATTCATCGATCTTGGTGAAAACCCAGCCCATCCGCTCCGGCGGCGCTTTGACGAAGCGCCCGGCGATTGCCGCAACTTCGTCGTGATTTTTTGGGTCCATATACCAGTGCAGGATGCGCTGGGTATCCTCGAGCCAATCGACGATCGCGGCGCGATGTTTGTCGATGAAGGGCTTGCGCGCCTGGAACGAGACGAACTGCGATATGCCGATCGCGTCCTTGCTGGTGAACAGCGTGGTCGCGATATTGCCCAGTTCCGGATCGAGCGCGAATGGCAGCACCGCCGGAATCAAATCCACCTTGTGCTCCGCAAGCATCGCCTTCATGGCCGGGAACGGCGCTTCGATGACGGTGTAGTCGCGCTTGTTCTCCAAACCGTGCTTGTGCAGCATCGCCTTCATGGCGATGTCGACCGCGCTGCCCTCGGCGTTGGTGGCGACGATTTTGCCCTTGAGGTCCTCGACGGTCTTGATTGGGCCATCCTTGAGCACCGAGAATCTGACGCTGTAGTAGTCGCCGACGCCGTCCCGAAAGTCGTCGGCGATCACGCGGATATCGTCCATGCCGGCATTCTTGATAGCGATCGGCAGTGTCGAATAGGCGAGGTCGCCGATTTCCACCTCGTTGTTGGCGATCGCCGTAACCATCGGCGGCGTGCCGGCAAAGTGCACGGGCTCGAACACGTAGGACTGGCCGAAATGCTTGGCGAGATCCTTCTTATCGAGCCACAGCGTAATCCAGTTTGCTACCGGCGCCACCCAGGCGACGCGAATTTGCACCGGCTCGGCGCGAACGTGGCCGGCGCCGAGTGCCAGCACGGCAAGGCTCAACAATCCGATTTTTGCGCGCATAATCTCCCCCCAGATTGTCCCTGCGCCGGGCGAGTTTTAATTGCTTTCATTCCGGCGCGGGCGATTGTGGCCGCAAAGCGCGCTATGGCGCAAGCGTACGGCTTGCCGCACCGCTGCCCGTGCTGCACGATTATAAGGCGGTCCGCCTTGGCAAGGGGACGAATACACGATGTCCAGCCCGCTTTATGACTCGATCACCGAAACGGCGTCGACCGACGATCCGTCGCTGCATCGCGTCTTGATCGTCGGCGGCGGCGCCGGAGGTCTTCGTCTTACGTCCTTGCTCGGCGCGTCGCTCGGCCGCCGCGGCAAGCTGTCGATCACCTTGCTCGATAAATCGCGCATCCATGTCTGGAAGCCGCTATTGCACGAAATCGCTTCCGGATCGCTGGACAGCGAAACCGACTCGCTTGAATTGATCGGGCATGCGCGGCGGCGTCACTACCGCTATCGGATTGGGGCGATGATCGGGCTCAACCGCGCTAAGCGTCAAATCCATGTGGCGCCGAGCCTGGACGAGGACGGCCAAACCGTCATCCCGCCGCGTGTGCTCGGTTACGATACGTTGGTGATCGCGGTCGGCAGCATGTCGAACGATTTCGGCACACCCTGCGTCAGCGAATATGCCATTGCGCTCGACACCGTCGAACAGGCCGCGCGGTTCAATCGCCGCATGATCAACGCCTGCCTGCGCGCCAATGCGCAATACGAGCCGTTGCGGCCCGGCCAGTTGCACTGCGCGATCGTCGGCGCCGGCGCGACCGGGGTCGAACTGGCCGCCGAACTGCACAAATCGATGCGCGACCTCGCTTCGTACAACCTCGATAACATCGATTTCGACAAGCAGATCAAGATCGAGTTGGTCGAAGCGGCCGCGCGCATCCTGCCGGCGCTGCCCGAAAGCCTTGCGGCAGCAACGGCGCACGTGCTGCGCGGCCTTGGAATCAACATTCGCACTGGCAGACGCGTCATGGAAGTGCGGGCCGGAGAAGTGGTTCTCGATTCCGGAGAAGTCGTCCCGGCAGAACTGATCGTGTGGGCCGCCGGCATCAAGGCGCCGGACTTTTTGCGCGATCTCGACGGGCTCGAAACCGACAGGATCAATCGCCTCGTGGTGCGGCCGACGCTGCAGACGACGCACGACGACGACATTTTTGCGATCGGCGACTGCGCCGATTGCATCTTGCCCGGCGCCAAGGAACCGTTGCCGCCGCGGGCGCAGACCGCGCACCAGCAGGCCGACTTCATGGTCAAAGTGATCAAAGCCCGGCTGCGCGACGCCCCACTGCCGCAATTCAACTACCGCGACCTGGGTTCGCTGGTGTCGCTGGCCGATTACGACACGTTGGGTGTCATTTTACGGAACGTGAAATTGCAGGGGTTGATCGCCAGGCTGGCGTATCGTTCGCTGCACAAGCGGCATCTGCAGGCGTTGCACGGCAATTTCAAAGTCGCGCTGGATACGCTCGTCAATTCAGTTACGCGGCGCACCGAGCCGCGGATCAAATTGCATTAGTTCTTACGAACGCTGTTCCGTCTCCTGGTGCCAGACCAGAAGCCGGCGGCGCATGAACGCCATGGCCTTGATCAAGGCATAGCCGACCACGGCGATCTCGACGATGCCGGCGAACACGCCGGGCGAGTTGGCGAACCGCGACGCGCCCATCATAGCGCCGCCGAGCCCGTAGCCGCTCATCACCATCTCGGCAATGATCGCGACGATGAGTGAGATCGGCAGCGCCACCTGCAGTCCGGTGAGGATTTGCGGCATCGCCGCCGGCAGTACGATCTGCCACATGATCTGGCGTTCGCTCGCGCCCATATTGCGCGCCGACCACAGCAGTTCTTTCTCGACCGCGGCAATGCCGGCGAGCGTCGCCGTCACGACGGGAAAGATCGCGTCGAAAACCACGATGGATATTTTCGAAACATCGTAGACGCCGAGCCAGAGGATGATGATCGGCAGGAACGCGATCTTGGGCATCGGAAAGCCGACCGAAATGATGGGGTCGAAGAACCAGTGCGCCATCCGCGAGCGCGACATCGCCACGGCGAGCGCGATGCCGCCGATCGAGGCGATGACGAATCCGGTCATGGCGCGATACATCGTCAGCGCCAGATTGATCCACAGATCGCCGCCAACGGCATCGTGATAGATATACGCAAGGACGACGCTAAAGCGCGGCAGCATGAACGGCGTCACCCGGCCGCTGCGGGCGAACAATTCCCAGGCAATCAGCATCAGCAGGATCGAAAACAGCCCGGCGCCGCTGCGGAAGACGACGTCGAGGCGTCGCGCCGCGTCCGCCGAAATCTGGGCCTCGGCGGCGGCCAGCGTGGCCTGGTCCTCTACTCGCGCCATCGCAGCAACCTCTGCATGAGAAGCTGATAGAGCCGGTCGGCGGCGAAGCCAAGCAGCGCCACGGTCAGCACGACAGCGTACATGCCCTCGTAGGAACCAGTCGATCCGAGATAACCGATCAGATAGCCAAAACCTTTCTGCGACACGATCAGTTCGGAACTCACCAGCAGGATAAACGCCAGCGCCAGCGCGGTGCGGATGCCGTTGAGCAATTCCGGCAGCGCGCTCGGCATGATCACGTCCCACATCATGCGGATTGGGCTTGCTCCCATGCTACGCGCCGACCAGACCAGCGCGTGGTCGCTGCTGCGGGCGCCGTTATAGGCGCCAATGGTGATCGGGATCATACAGCCGAGGAAGATGAGCAGAATCTTCGAGCCGTTGCCGAAGCCGAGCCACAGCACGGTGACGGGGATGAGCGCAGATTTCGGCAGCGGGTAGAATAGCTCGACCAGCGGATTGACGAAGACTTCGAGCAGTCGCCAGCGCGCCATCAGCATCCCCAAGCCGCCGCCTACGGCGATTGCGAGCGCAAGCCCGGCAAAGGCGCGATAGAGCGAAGCGCCGCCATTATCGATCAACTCGCCGTCGCGGATAAGATCGACCCAAGCGGAGCCGACGCTGCTCAGCGGCGGCAGCGCCGAGGAATCCACGACGTGGAGGCGTGCCGCCAGTTCCCAGGCCAGCGCCAGCAGCAACAGCGGGAGATAGCGAACGGCGGTTTGCATCAGGCCGGGGCTCTCTCTTGCGCCTTGATGGCTTCGTCGCGAACCAGATTCCAGATTTCGTCGACCTTTTCGACGAATTCCTTGCTGCGCTGAACGCTCGGATCGCGCTTGTCGAATTTGGTTTCGACGATGGCTTTGATCCGGCCCGGCCGCGCCGACATCACCGCAACCCTTTCGGCCAGATACACCGCCTCGTGAACGTCGTGAGTGACGAAGATCACGGTCTTCGGCGTGCGCTGCCAGATGCTCAAAAGTTCGGTCTGCATCAGCAAGCGCGTCTGGGCGTCGAGCGCGCCGAACGGCTCGTCCATCAAGAGCGTGCTCGGATCGAATGCCAGAGTGCGCGCGATCGCGGTGCGCTGCTTCATGCCGCCGGAAAGCTGCGACGGGTAGCTGTCCTCAAAGCCGCGCAGGCCGACCATGTTGATGAACGCCTGCGCGCGCTTTTCGCGTTCGGGGCGCGGCAGGCCCTGCCGTTCCAGGCCATAGAGGATGTTGCCGCGCACCGTCTTCCAGGGGAACAGCGCGAAGTGCTGGAACACGATGCCGCGGTCGGGGCCGGGAGCGGTGACCGGCTTGCCTTCGACGATGATGCGGCCGGCCTCGGTCGGCAGGAAGCCGCCGACCAGGTAGAGCAGGGTGGATTTGCCGCAGCCTGACGGGCCGAGCAGAGCCAGGAATTCCCGCGGGCGGACTTCGAGCGATACGTCGGAAAGTGCGAGCACGGCACGCCCATGCGTTGGGCGATAGGTGTGGTTGACCCTGTCGATAACGATTTGCGCTTGCCCTGCCATCCGTCCCTACGCAGCTTCGGTGTTTTCCCTGGGCCACTCGGGCGGCACCCTAATGGTCATTCCGGATTGCCGCAAAGCGGTTGATCGGCGCAGGAATGACGGGTTCGGCAAAAACCGCTATATGTGACCCGAGATTTCAGGTCCCGGGTACGCGATGGAACGTTCGTTCAAGAAAGAGGTCGATGCGCTGCGGCTTGGCGCCGGCGAGACATTTCGCGGCGAGGGCATCCTGGCGGTCACCAAGGCGCTGCTGCAATCGGGCGTGAGCTATGTCGGCGGCTACCAGGGCGCGCCGGTGTCGCATCTGCTCGACGTCATGGTGGATGCCGAAGATTTGCTCGCCGATCTCGGCGTTCACGTCGAGACCTGCACCAACGAGGCCGCCGCGGCCGCCATGCTCGGTGCCTCCATCAACTATCCGCTGCGCGGCGCGGTGACCTGGAAATCCATCGTCGGCACCAATGTGGCGGCGGACGCATTGTCCAACCTTGCTTCGCCGGGCGTCATCGGCGGCGCGCTGATCGTGCTCGGCGAGGATTATGGCGAGGGCGCCAGCGTCATCCAGGAGCGCTCCTACGCCTACGCGATGAAGTCGTCGATCTGGCTGCTCGATCCGCGGCCCGATCTGCCGACCATCGTCGACATGGTCGAAAAAGGTTTCGAGCTGTCAGAGGCGAGCCACGCGCCGGTCATGCTCGATCTGCGCGTGCGCGCCTGTCACGTCACCGGCGAATTCACCGCCAAGGACAACAAACGCGGCGCCTACAGCGGCCAGCATCGCCTCGCTGGTCCGCCGCGTTTCGAATACGGCCGTCTCGCGCATCCGCCGGTGATCTTTACGCAGGAGCGGCTCAAGATCGAAGAGCGTCTGCCGGCGGCGCAAAAGTTCATCCGCGAGCAAAAGCTCAACGAGGCGATTCCGGGCGATCTCGGCGACATCGGCATCATCGTCCTTGGCGGGCTCACCAACGGCTTGCTGCGGGCGCTAGCGCGGCTCGACCTCGCCGATCTCTACGGCGTCTCGCGCATTCCGATCTATGTGCTCAACGTCGCCTATCCGCTGGTGCCCGACGAACTGAAAGAGTTTTGCGCGCGGAAGCGCGCCGTGCTGGTGGTCGAGGAAGGATCGCCCGAATATGTCGAGCAGCAGATCAACATGGTGCTCCGCGGCTCCGGAATCGAAACCCGGGTGCTCGGCAAGGGCTGTTTACCGCGTAGCGGCGACTACACCTCCGAGGTCATGTTGCGCGGCATCGCGGCGTTCCTGTCGCAGACGCGTGCGGCCGGTATCGACGCCGATGCGGTCGCCGCACGGGTCGAGCAATTTGTTGCCCATAAGCCCGCCGTCATGACTGCGGTCGGCGACATCCCGCCACGGCCGCCGAATTTCTGCACCGGCTGCCCGGAGCGGCCGGTCTTTGCCGCGATCAAGCTGGCTCAGCGCGAGCTCGGTCCGATCCATATCAGCGCCGATATCGGCTGCCACTCGTTCGCGACCTTCGCGCCGTTCTCGATGGGCAATTCGATCCTCGGCTATGGCATGTCGCTTGCCAGCGCCGCCGCGGTCGGCCCCAACATGGAAAAGCGCTCGATCTCGATCATGGGTGACGGTGGCTTCTGGCATAACGGCCTGATCACCGGTGTCGCCTCGAACATGTTCAACAAGGGCGATGGCGTTCTGATCGTGATGCAGAACGGCTACGCCTCCGCCACCGGCCAGCAATACCTGCCGTCGAGCGCGGCAAACCGCAGCGGCACGCCGACCGGCATCACGCATCGAGAAGACGGTGCGCTCGCTGGGCGTCACCTGGCTGCGTACGGTGCGCACCTACAGCGTCGCGAAAATGGCGGCGACCTTGAAGGAGGCTATGCGCACCGCCGAGCGCGGGCTGAAGGTCATTATTGCCGACGGCGAATGCATGCTGGCGCGCCAGCGCCGCATCCGCGCCGATGACGCCGAGAAGCTTAAGCGCGGCGAGCGCGTGGTAAGGACGCGCTACGGCGTCGACGATGAAATCTGCACCGGCGATCATTCGTGCATCCGGCTGTCGGGCTGCCCATCGCTGACCGTCAAACCCAATCCCGATCCGCTGCGAACCGATCCGGTGGCGGCGGTGGTCGAGAGTTGCGTCGGCTGCGGGCTGTGCGGGGAGGTCGCGCACGCCGCGGTGCTCTGTCCGTCGTTCTACAGAACCGATGTCGTCACCAATCCGAACTGGTGGGACCGCGCACTGTTTCGCTTTCGCCGCTTCGTTATTTCCGCGCTCGGCGGCAGCACATCTTCACCCTCTCCCCAGGGGGGAGAGGGAGGGGTGAGGGGGCTCGAACCTCTCGGCCGAACCCCCTCACCCCAACCCTCTCCCCCGCGGGGAGAGGGGGCTCGCTTCAGCCAGCCGCAAGTCACTACATCTCCGCGTCCCCTGACGGTGCTGATCGCTGCGCTCGGCGGCGAAGGTGGCGGCCTGCTCACCGATTGGATCGTCGCGGCGGCGGAGGGTCAGGGCTTTCCGGTGCAATCGACCTCGATCCCGGGTGTTGCGCAGCGCACCGGCGCGACGACCTATCATATCGAGCTCGTCCCGGCCGCGCAGCCGGCAGCGGAAAACCGCAGGCCGATCCTCGCGCTGGCGCCCGGCATCGCCGACGTCGATCTCGTCGTCGCCAGCGAGCTGATGGAGGCCGGCCGCGCCATCGCCGGCGGCTATGTCACGCCGGACCGTACCATGACGATCGCCTCGACCAGCCGCTCCTATCTGACGGTCGAAAAGATGGCGATGGGCGATGGCCGCTACGACCAGCAGCGGCTTATCCAATCGGTCGAGAAAAATTCCATGCAGTCGCTGCTGCTCGATCTCGAGCCGATCGCGCGGCAAAGCGGCGCCATGATCAACGCCGTCATGCTCGGCGTCGTCGCCGGTACCGGTGCGCTGCCGATACCGGTGGAGGCCTTCGAGGCGGCGATCCGTGGTGACGGCAAGGCGGTCGAGTTGAACCTGCGCGGCTTTCGCGCCGGTCTCGATGCGGCAAAGAACGGCGCGCGGCTGCGTTCCGATCCGGTCAAACGTCACCGTGCACCCGACGCCACGCTGGCCGATCTCGAACGTGAAGTCGAAGCCATGCCGGAAGCGGCGCGGGCGTTCATGACCGAAGGCGTGCGCCGGCTCGCGGCCTATCAGGATCCCGCCTACGCGCGGCTCTATCTCGGCCGCCTCGCCGCCGCGCGCGATGCTGACGCCAAGGCTAACGCCGACGGCCGCCTGCTCGCCGAAACCGCGCGGCATCTCGCAGTGCGCATGTCGTACGAAGACGTGATCCGCGTCGCCCAGGCCAAGATCGATCCGGCACGCTTTGCGCGCATCGCCAAGGACATGGGCATCAAGCCGGACCAAACATTTGCGATCACGGAATTCCTTAAACCCGGTGTCGAGGAATTCTGTTCGGTGCTGCCGCCGTGGCTTGCGAAGGGTATTCTTGCACTTGCCGAACGGCACCGCGGGCTTGGCGCCGCGCATTGGGGCATGGCGATCAATACCGCTTCGGTCTCCGGCTTTCTGCGCTTTTATATTCTCGCCAAACTGCGCGGTTTCCGTCCGCGAACCTGGCGTTTCCAGGAAGAGCAGCGTGGCATCGAGGATTGGCTCCGCCTCATCGTGCGCGCCGCGCCGCTGTCCGCCGAATTGGCCATCGAGATCGGGGAATGTGCACGCCTCATCAAAGGCTACGGCGACACCCACAAGCGCGGCAGCGATAATTACCGGCAAATCGTTTCGCAGGTGATCGAGCCGGCGCTCGCCGGGCAAATTCCAGTTCGACAGGCGGCGGACGCCATCGCCAGTGCGCGCACCGCGGCATTGCTCGATCCCGAAGGCGAGGCGCTGACCAAATGCCTCGCCGCGATTGCCTCGCCGCCGGTGCACGCCATCGCGGCGGAATAGTTATAATGGCCGAGGCATTGGCCAATGAGTGCTCATCGTAAAAACCGCAAGCGTGGGTTCGCTATCGCGGCGATACTGATGATGACGGCGCTGTGTGTAACGACGCTCCCTTTGGGCGTCACAAATGCCCGGGCCCAGTCCTCGTTCTATCAAGCCTCGCCGAATGAAGTCGCCGGCGCGCCCGGCACCCTCATTCGCCAGGAGCCGTTGCTCCAGCCCGCACCGTTCGGCGCTTCAGCCTATCGCATGCTCTACCGGTCGACTGGGCTCAATAATGAGTCGATCCCGGTGTCCGGCGTCATCGTCGTTCCCGCCGGTCCGGCGCCGGCGAACGGCCGCCCGATCGTCGCCTGGGCTCATCCGACGACGGGAGTGGTTCCGCGTTGCGCCCCGTCGCTGGCATTGTTTGTTTTTCAGCAAATTCAGGGCCTGCGCGAGATGATCGGTCGCGGCTATGTCGTGGCCGCCACCGATTATCCTGGACTCGGCACGCCGCAAACACACCCGTATCTGGTCGGCGTCAGCGAAGCCCGCGCCGTGCTCGATTCAGTGCGGGCGGCGCGTGCTTTGACGGGAACGCAGAACCGCTTTGCCGTATGGGGACACTCACAGGGCGGACAAGCCGCGCTGTTCACCGGACTGCTTGCCAAGAGCTATGCGCCGGAGCTTAACCTTGCCGGCATAGCGGCCGCGGCGCCAGCGACCGAGCTCGGCACGCTTCTCGACGACGATATCAACAGCACCGGCGGCCGTAATCTGCTTTCCATGACGCTGTGGTCGTGGGCGCGGGTGTTCGGCGCGCCGATCGATCGCGTCGTCGATCCCGCTGCTATTCCGACGATCAATCTTCTTGCCGATGAATGTATCGAGTTCGATCTACGATTTGCTGCGCCGGCGCAGCACGGCGCGTCCGCTCGAGCGGAAATTTCTCTCGGTGAACAATCTTCCGACGATCGAGCCCTGGCGTTCGCTGCTCGCCGCCAACACGCCCGGCGCATTGCCGCCGAACATTCCTCTATTCCTTGCGCAGGGCGGTGCCGACGAGCTGGTGCGGCCGCAGGTGACCCAGGATTACATGAAGCGCCTGTGCGCGGCAGGCAGCAAAGTACGGATGGTGGTTTTGCCGGATGCAAATCACGGCTTCATTGCGCGCGATAGCGCCACGGCGGCCGTCGAATGGCTGGCGGATCGCGTCGCCGGCGTCCCGGCGCCGAGCGATTGCGGCCGCGGCTGACGGAACAAAGCCGCCAATATTCGATTGGATCAGTGGTTGAAGTTGCGTGCAGGTTTCGTCATGGCCAAAACATCCGCCCGTAAGATCACGCGGCGTAAGCCGGCCGGCAGCAAGAAAAGCGCGGGCCGCCGCTGGTCGGCGCGCGTCACGCGTGAAAGCGACGCGCTCGATCTGAAGCGCGGCGTGTTCACCGGACGCGTCCCGAGCGCATTGCCGCGTCGCTGAAACGCTCGGCTGAGCGCAGCCACAGGCGCAAGTCGGACCCTTACCGGTCCGCCCAGTCGATGCTGACGTTTTACATCAATCGCGCCGGCAAGAATCTTCCCGCCGGACGGCGCAAGACGGTGCAACGCGCCAAGGCCGAATTGCGCAAGCAGTTCGGACGCGAGTAGCCTAGCCGCTTGGCGCCTTCGCTGGGCAAAAGAATGTGCCTTCCACTTCGACGATGTCGTCCTGGTTAAGGCGGGAGACTTCGATGATGGTGCGTGGCGGATAAGGGCCGCCGCCCCAAAGCTCCTCCTGGATTTTATTCACGATTGGGCGATGGCGTTTCATGTCGGTGACATAAACCACGAGCCTCGCGGCCTCACGCAGATTTGCGCCGGCGGATTCCGTGACCAACTTCATATTCAAGAAAGCCTGCCTCACGCGCGTTTCGTCACCTTCGACCAGCGCGTTGGTTGCCGGATCGATGCCGCGCATGCCGGCCACAAATACGAAATCGCCGGCGCGCACGCCGACGCTCCAGGTGCCTGTCGGCCTGATCGCGCCGGGCGGCGATAGATGCGCGATTTCACTTTGCGACATGCCATCATCCTCGTTGTAAGGGAGCGCCGTTCGTCGTCACCTTACCACTTCTGATCAAGTTCCCGCCCGCCCTTGCCGGCCGCCGCGGTGCTTCGCTATGCTCCAACCGAGCGCGGGCGTAGTTCAGTGGTAGAACATCAGCTTCCCAAGCTGAGTGTCGTGGGTTCGATTCCCATCGCCCGCTCCAACCAGGGCGGGAGCGTCAAATGCCAGTCAGCAATATCCGGGGCGTCAATATCAATTGGCAGGTCATCGGCGACCGCGGCCCGTGGGTCATGGCGACCACCGGTGGCCGCCGCGGCCATGACGAGTTCATTCCGATGGCGCAAAAGATCGCCCGGCACGGCTTTCGCGTCATGCTGCACGACCGCCGCAATACCGGCGCGTCCGATCTCTGGATCGACGGCGACGAGGGCGAGGAGGCGCCGTGGCTGCCTGACATGCACGAATTGATGCGGCAGAACGATGCGCTGCCGGCATTCTTTTGCGGCTCGTCGGCCGGCGCCCGCACCTCGATCCGGTTTTATCTGAAATATCCGCAGGCGGTGCGCGGCCTCTTGCTGTTGCGCGTCACCGGCGGCGAATTCGCCGCCAAGCGGCTGCCGGAGAACTACTACGGCCAGTTCATCAAGGTGGCGAAGGAAAGCGGCATGGCCGCTCTTATCGACATGGACGCGTGGAAGGAGCGCTTCAAGGAGAATCCGCGCGGCCGCGAATACCTTGCCAGGCTGCCGGCGGAGAAATTCATCGCGGTGTTCAGCCGCTGGAAGGAAATCTTCGAGGCGGGCGGCAAGCACCCGGTCATGGGCGTTTCAGAGCAGGAACTGCGGTCGATCAAAGTGCCGGTCATGATCATTCCTGGCAACGACCAGACTCATTCGAGCGCCAGCGCCGCCGTCGCACACAAACTCATTCCGGGCAGCGAAATCCATCAGTTGCCGATCACCGACCAGGAAGTGCCGCTGATCCCGTTCCCGGATTGGGGCGCCTACGAAGCGGAGATCGCCGACGTATTCGTTCGCTTCATGCAGCGCACAATCGCCGCGGAGAAAACCGCGGCCTGAAGCCTATTGTTGTCTGACGCAGTTGCAGCAAAAGCCGCAGCGCCTGCTGGAGCCAGTCGCAGCGGACTGGCATCAAGCCAGTCGGCTGTTGTTGCTGATTTTTTCTTTGCCCCTCGGCGGTCCTCGCGCTATCGTCGCACCAAGAGCCTCGAATGGCTCGCGTCGGGACGGAAGCGCGCGGGGACTGGAAACAATGAATCAGCAAAGCGAAAAACGGTCGTGTTGGAGCTGGTGGTATCTGCTCCTTCTGGTGCAATTCGCGTTTTTGCTCTGGGTGCCGTCCTACAACAGGCTCGAGCCGACGCTGATCGGCATGCCGTTCTTCTATTGGTACCAGCTGCTCTGGGTGATCATCAGCGCCGTTCTCACTGCGATCGTCTACTTCGCGACAACTGAATAGTCGGAAGGCGCGCTGCCGAATGCGTCTCGCGCCAACGCGAGGCCGCCAATAGCGCCGATGAGAAAATTGGGGGGAAGCCGTGGCTGAGGTAAATTGGACCGCTCTCATCATTTTCGTGCTGCTGTTCGCTGCCATTACCTGGCTCGGCTTTGCCGCGTCGCGCTGGCGCGCCGGCGATCTTGACCTGCTGCACGAATGGGGGCTCGGCGGCCGGCGCTTCGGCACGCTGATCACCTGGTTCCTGGTCGGCGGCGACGTCTACACGGCCTATACGTTCATCGCCGTTCCGGCGCTCGCTTTCGGCGCCGGCGCCATCGCCTTCTTCGCCGTGCCCTACGCGATCCTGATCTATCCGATCCTGTTCCTGTTCTTTCCGCGGCTCTGGTACGTCTGCCACAAGCACAGCTACATCACCGCGGGCGATTTCGTGCGCGGCCGCTACGGCAATCGCTGGCTCGCGCTCGCGATCACGCTCACCGGCATTGTGGCGACGATGCCTTACATCGCCTTGCAACTGGTCGGCTTGCAGGTCGTCATCGGCGCGATGGGCGTCGGCGGCTCAGGCCTCGCAGCCGATCTGCCGCTGATCATAGCCTTCATCATCCTTGCGGCCTTCACCTATTCGAGCGGGCTGCGTGCGCCGGCCTCGATCGCCATCGTCAAGGACATCCTGATTTATCTCACCGCCTTCGTCGCCGTGGTGGTGATCCCGATCCAGTTGGGCGGCTTCGGCAATATCTTTGCGAAAATACCGCCGGCGAAGGTGCTGCTGGCGGTTCCGGGCGCCAACACAACGGGCGCCTATGGGGTCTATGCCACGCTGGTGCTGGGCTCGGCGCTGGCTTTGTTTCTCTATCCGCACTCCATCACCGGCATCCTGAGCGCTTCAAGCGGCCGCGCCGTTCGGCGCAACGCCGCGCTATTGCCCGGCTACACCTTCATGCTCGGCCTGCTCGCCTTGCTGGGTTTGTTTGCCATCGCCGCCGGCGTTGCCACGCTTCCGGAATTCGCTGCCGGCTTCAAGCAATTCGGCAACAGCTTCGCGGTGCCGGCGCTGTTCCTGCACAGCTTCCCGTCGTGGTTCGTCGGCGTCGCCTTTGCGGCCGTCGGCATCGGCGCTCTGGTGCCGGCGGCGATCATGTCGATCGCCGCCGCCAATCTTTATACCCGCAACATCCACCGGGAGTTCATCAACAAAAATCCGACCGACAAGCAGGAATCGCAAATGGCGAAGTGGGTGTCGCTGATCGTCAAGCTCGGCGCGCTGGTCTTCATCATTTTCGTGCCGACCCAATACGCCATCCAGCTCCAGCTTCTCGGCGGCATTTGGATTATCCAGACCGTGCCGACGATCATGTTCGGCGTCTATACGCGCTGGTTCAACGATTGGGCGCTGCTGATCGGCTGGGCCGTCGGCACCGCGATGGGCACCGCGATGGCCGTATCGGTGAACTACGCCGCGGCCTATCCGTTGGCATTCGGCGGCATGACATTGCCCGGTTACACGGCGTTCTACACCGTGATCGTCAACCTCGTCATCGCTGTCGTGCTGACGCCGGTGTTCAACGCCATGGGCAGCAAGCGGCTCGACGAAACCGTGGCGTCGGATTACGCCGCTTAAGATTCGCGGCACGTCTGACATTGAAGTGGCCGGGGCCCAATGATCCCTGCCATTTTCATTCGTGCGATGCACGCCTGCTCGGCGCGCTAGAAATATTTGCGTAAATCCGCGGCCGCGTCTTCGGGTTTGCGTTGCGTCACATCGAAGGGCGCGACGAACTGGCCGTTCTTATCCATCAGATAGACCATTGCGGTGTGGTCCATGGTGTAGTCGCCGTCCTTGAGCGGAACTTTCTTGGCATAGACCCGGTAGGCTTTGATGGCCGCATCGACCGATGCCTGATCGCCGGTGAGCCCGCGCAAGTGCGGATCGAAACTCGACAAATAGTCCTTCATCACGGCCGGCGTGTCGCGCTCTGGATCGACGGTGATGAACACGGCGCCGGTGCGGTCGGCATCGGGGCCGAGCTGGCGCAGCATCTGCGACATATCGAACAGGGTGGTTGGGCAGATATCGGGGCAATGGGTGAAACCGAAGAATACCAGGAACGGCCGGCCCTTGAGGTCCTGGTCGGTAAAAGGCTTGCCGCTCTGATCCTCGAGATGAAACGGCCCGCCGACGCTCGCTACCGCCGAGCCGATCGGCGAGGAGATGCGTCCGGTGACGAACACGATGGCGCCAAAAAACAACACCAGGCCGCCGACAAACGCGGCCAATATCATTGCAATGCGGGACGCCTTGTCGTTCACCAGCGATCTCCGGTCAGCCGAAACAGGCGACGAAGCCAGCGCGGATCGTTTCAAAAAAAACCGTGGTTCCGTAATGTGCCCACAGTGAGGCCGTGCCTGCGAGCACGACCCCGGTCGCGGCAGCGGCGGCCAGTACAGGCCGTAACGTCAAATGTGGAGCGGCGGCTTCGGGCATCGGCAGTATCCGGCGACCTCGTACATAAGCCGGAACCCGGCAGGCGACAACCTGTCGGCACCGCCGTTGCGCCGCCTACAGGCAGGTGTGATAGAGCGCGTTAAGTTCCCGGCCGCGCAGCTCGATCAGGTGCGGCGTCAGCCCACCGTGCCGCAAGATCCAGCCGCGGATTTCGGCGGGATAGAGCCGCATGACGAGGGCGCTGCCTTCACGGGTCGGCACCAGCGAGCGCGATGCGTCATCGTAGTAGGAAGCGGCATGAAACCCGAGCGCGGCGCGGCGCGTCACGCAGACATGGTCGGGTGGGACGATGCCGGTCAGCAACGTGCATGCTGAAAGACACGGTCCGTCGATGACGATGTGCTCTCCCGAATCGCGCACCGCGTCGAACTTGCGGATGTAAGCCGAGACTTCGCCGCCGGGATCGCCGACGATGCGCATATCGGCAAAAGCCGCGGACGGTGCCACGAAGGAGGATGCCACAAAACTAACGACGGCCGACGCGAACGCGCCGGCCAAGGCTGCCTGCCATTTCATGAAGTGACCCTTTCCCCTCAATCGCTCCCGACACTGCGAGCGTATTATGGCAAGAGTTCGGGGATTTCCCACCATAATCGCGATGCGTGCCGACTTTTTTGCCGGCTGCGCCGGCGCGGACGACCTCGAAAGATGCTATAGGGGAACCGGAGATCAACGGAACTCTGACGGGAGCCAACTATGGCGGGGGATTTCGAGGACCATTGCTGGCGCGATGTCGTCGACGCCGGCACGATCGAAATCTATCAGGCCTACCGGCGCAAGACGTTTGTCGGCGACAATCCCGCCGTGCTCGCCATCGATCTGTACAACAAGGCCTATGGCGGCGGGAACCGGCCGGTGCGCGAGGTGGATCGCGAATATTCCGGATCCTGCGGCGAACATGCCTGGAACGCCTTGCCGCCGACCCAAAAACTGCTCGCCGTGGCGCGTCGCGCCGGCTTGCCTGTCATCTACACCACGCGCCACGTCGATACCGGCGGCGTGCATTCGACGAATCGCAACATGACGCGCGAGCGCGACGACATTTACGACATCAAGGCCGAGGTGGCGCCGCAGCCGGGCGAGATCGTGATCTACAAGGAACGCGCGTCGGGATTTTTCGGCACGCCTCTGATTGCTCACCTGCAACAGTTGCGCGTCAATTCGCTGATCATTTGCGGCGAGAGCACGTCTGGCTGCGTGCGCGCATCCACCGTCGATGCCTTCTCCTATGGCTTCCACAACGTCGTGGTCGAGGAATGCACCTACGACCGCTCGATGTTGAGCCACAAGGTCAATTTGTTCGACCTGCACCACAAATATGCCGATGTGCTGCACGTCGAGGAGGTGTTGGCCCACCTCGAGGGGCTCGCCGCCAAGCGCAAGGTGGCTTGAGCGTTACTGCCGCCGCTGCGCGGTGGGATTTAGTGCGCCGCGCTTGCCGTCTTGGCGCCGGGCTTGTCCGCCAGCGAGTGATAGACCACGCGGATGAAGTTTGTGCTCGCCTGATCACTGGCTGCCCACGTCTTGTCGAGATCGGCAAAGGGCTTCGCCGCCACGACGTCCGCTTCGCTCTTGCCGTCCTTGACGAGCTTGGCCATACGATCGCGCGCTGTCGTCAGCATCGTCAGGTAAGCGGCGAGATCGGCCTTGGTCGCCAGCGGGCCGTGGCCCGGTACGATCTTGGTCTTGTCGTTCGCGAGCTTCAGATAAGTCTGGGCGCCCGCGATCATTCCCTTGATGTTGCCGCCATTGGCGAAATCGATGTTGGGATAGCGGCCGTTGGTAAAAATGTCGCCGGTGGACAGCACATTGGCGTCCGGAAAGAACACGAACGTATCACCGTCGGTGTGGGCGTTGTGCGGATGGCCGAGCATGACGGTGTGCCGGCCGGCGATCTTGAGCGTGGTCCGGTCGGCATAGGTCATGGTCGGCAGCGTGTCGGCATCGGCCGGCGGCGTCTTGGCGCCGGTCAGGCCGTTGGTGGTGCCGCTGGCCAGGCGCTGGCGCACATTGATCTGGGCGACCACGGTCGCGCCGTCCTTATGAAACAGCGCATTGCCGCCGGTATGGTCGCCGTGGAAATGCGTATTGACGAGATATTTCACCGGCAGCTTGGTGATGTTCTCGATCGCCGCCTTGATCCTGTCGTGCAGCGGGGCGAATTCGGAATCCACCATCACGACGGCATCCTTGCCGACGGCGACAGTGATGTTGCCGCCTTCGCCTTCCAGCATGTAGGTGTTGTTGCCAAGATCGGTCGGCTTGATGACGGTCTTCGAGAAATCGCGCTGCGGCGGCGCGGCAGCGGCTGGCGGTGCCGCCGGCTGCTGGGCGCTGGCGATCGCGGCAAATCCGGCGACAGAGGTGACTAACGCGGCTATCGCAATTCTGTTCATGACTTTGATCCTCCTTCGTCGCCCCCGTCAGACGCCTATTCGGCTTTTATGTTGGCATCGTGAATGATCTGACCATACTTTTCCATCTCGCTCGAGATGTATTTGGCAAATTCATCCGACGTCGAGCCGATCGACTCGAAACCGAGCGTCGCCAGCCGCGACTTGACGTCCGGCAGCGCCAGTACGGTCGCGACACTGGTTTGCAGCTTCGCGGTGATGGCCGGGGGCAGACCTTTGGGCCCCCAGAGCCCGTACCACGACACGAACTCAAAGCCCGGCAGCCCGGATTCCTCGACCGTCGGGATATCCGGCGCGGCCGGTTGACGCTTGAGACTGGTGATGGCGAGCGCCTTGATGCGGCCGGCCTGCGCCTGCGGCAGCGATGACAGCATCGGATCGGCGAGAAGCTGAATCTGCCCGCTCATCAGGTCGGTCAGCGCCGGCCCGGTGCCCTTGTAGGCGATGACCAGCGTATCGACGTGGGCCTCGCGCTTTAAAAGCTCGATCACGAGGTGGCTGGCGGAGCCGACGCTGGTGGTGCCGAAAGTATATTTCTGCGGGTCCTTGCGGACGAGGTCGAAAAAATCCTTGAGGGTGTTGGCTGGCACGCTCGGCGTCGTGCTGACGATCAGCGGCCCCTTGGCGATCAGCGTGACCGGCGTGAAGTCTTTCACCACGTCGAACGGTACGCTTTTGTAAAGAAACGGCGTGACGACGTGGAGCGAAGCGGTCAGCAGCAGCGTGTAGCCGTCAGGATCGGCCTTGGCGACGACATTGGCGCCGACATTGCCCGATGCGCCGCCGGCGCGGTTCTCGACGATGAAATGCGGCCCGACCGTCTGATTGAGCTGATCGACGATGATGCGCGCCACGCCGTCGACCGATCCGCCCGGCGGAAACGGCACGATCACCGTCACGGTGCGGGAGGGAAAATCCTGTGCCGATACGACACCCGGCGCCAGCGCGAGAGCAAGCGCGAGAGTAAATTTTCTGAAGCATCTCATTGCGTTTCCGATTCATTGTTGCTCGGTGCCTCGCGGCGTCCCAAAATCACGGCTCAGAACGCTCCCGGGTAGCCGCCGCCGTCGATCAGCAAGCTCTGGCCGGTAATGTAGCTCGCATGCGTCGAGCAGAGAAACGCGCAAAAAGCACCAAGCTCTGCCGGTTCGCCGTATCGCTTGGCTGTGCTGGCTTCGGCGCGTTCACGGAACATCTGCTCGAATGTCTTGCCGCTGCCTTCGAGCATGCCGCGAATATGCCGGTGCTGGGCGTCGCTGTCGAAAATGCCCGGCAGCAGATTGTTGATCGTGACGTTATGCGCGGCGGTCTGTCGCGCGAGACCCGCGGCGAAGCCGACCAGCCCCGCCCGTGCGCCGTTCGACAGGCCGAGTTCGCCCTGCGGGATCTTCACGCTGCGCGACACGATGTTGACGATGCGGCCGAAGCCGCGCGCCATCATGCCGTCCACTGTCAGCCGCATCATTTCGATCGGCCCCAGCATCATATCGTCGAGCGCCGCGATCCAGTCGTCGCGGGTCCAGTCGCGAAAGTTACCGGGCAGCGGACCCTGCGAATTGTTGATCAGGATATCGGGCCGCGGGCAGGCAGCGAGTGCGGCGGCGCGGCCGGCCGGCGTTGTCAGGTCGCCGGCAACCGCCGTGGCCTTGACGCCGGTCGCCCGCGCGATCTCGGTGCCGCTGCGTTCGAGCGCGTCGCGGGTGCGAGCCACAATGACGAGGTCGACGCCGGCTTGCGCCAGCGCCAGCGCGCAGGCCTTGCCGAGCCCGCGGCTCGCGCCGCAAACCAGCGCGGTCTTGCCTGCGATGCCAAGGTCCAATTCGTTCAGGCCGCGACGGCCGACAGGGGCTTAAGCTTGTAGCCGTAAGCCTTGTCGAGCCCGAGATCGGCGACGATGCGCAAGCCCTTGGCCAACGCCTCGGCGTCGAGTCCGGTGAGCGGCTTGCGCAGCTCGCCCGACGGCATGCCGAGCGCCTTCATCAGCGACTTCACCGCAACGGGATTGATCGCCGAATAGGTGAAGTGCAACAGCGGCAACAGCCGCAGATACGCGGTCTTGAAGTTCTCCGCCTCGGCATAGTTCGTCCACGGCGTCGAGATGGTGGCGAGTTCCGCCGGCGCGATATTGCCGGTCATATTCGCCGTGCCGTGGCCGCCGAGGCTCATGGTCGGCACCACGAGACCGAGATTGGGGCTGTCGCAGCACATCACCGATACGTCGGTCTTTGCCGCCAGCACCTGCGCCACCTGGCCGACGCGCGCGGTCGACTCTTTGTGCACCACATAGTTCGGGTGCTTGAAGATGCGGATCAAATTGTCCCAATGCAGGTCGCTCTGCACTCGCGGCGGATTATTATAGATGCCGAGCGGCAGGTCGGTGGCATCGGCGACATCGAGGAAAAATCGTTCGATATCGCTTGCCGGCGCGCAGATATAGGCCGGCGCGGCGAGGATCGCGCCGTCGCCGCCATTGTCCTTGGCGAATCGGACATTGGCGATCGTCGTCTCGGTGTTGTTGCCGGTGCAGCCAAAGAAGATCGGCATTTTCGCCGACTTCATCTTCGCCATCTCGACGATGATTTTCTTTTTCTCCTCCGGCGACAGCATGGAGGTCTCGCCGGTCGAGCCCATGATCAGCACGGCCTTGGTGCCGTGCTGCTCCTGGAACCGGAGCAGGCTTTGGAACGCCGCGAAATCCACCGACCCGTCCTTGTTGAACGGCGTGATCAGCGCCACGAACGAGCCGGTGACTTTCTGTTTCAGCATGTCCAAGCTTCTCCGGTTCTGCTCGCTCCCCACATGGGGGAGGGCAAAATTTTACAAGCTCACGTGATTGATGAATTTTTCCGGTGGCCGCTCGCCCCATTGCGACCGCAGTGCTTCCTCGGCGGCAATGAGATTGGAACCGTTGGCGATATTGAGACGATCGGAGTCGGCCCAGTGCTCGTGGACGCGGCCCCAAGGATCGGCCCAGTAGTCATAGACCTGGCTGCCAAGCACGTGGCGGCCGATGCCCCACATGTGCTCGTATTTTCCGGTTTCCTTGAGATATTCGTGGCCCATGCAGACGTCGTCGATATCCGGCACCTCGAACGAAATGTGGTTTAAGCCGGTCTTATCGGAGTTGAGGCAGAAGAAGACATGATGATCGACGTAAGTATCGCCGCGGTCGCAGCGATTGAACGATCCGATCAGATTGTCTTTGTTCTCCGCATAGACGTCATCGGAGCAGATCATGCCGAGCGCCTCACGGAACCATTTTATCGTCTCGGTGAACTTTGACGACATCAGCACGCCGTGGCCGATGCGCTTGACGTGCGCCGGACCGCGCGGCAGGCGCATCAATTCGCCGGCACGCGCGGTCGGCGCCTCGCCTGAATTGAGCTTTTGCCGCTTCACCGCGATCGGCTCGAAGCTGCGCGATGCCGCACACCACCTCGATCTGATAGCCGTTCGGCTCGGTCAGGCGCACCCGCTTGCCGCCGCCGGGCTCGTCGATGGTCTCGACGCCCGTCGCGCCAGGCGCCTTGGCGAGCTTCTTGAGGTCGTCTTCGCTCTCCACGTAGTAGGCCAAGCCGACGAATTTCGGATCGCCCTTCTCGGTGATGTGAATGTGATGCGCCGGATCTGTGCCGCGCATGTAAAGCGCGTTGTTCGTCCGTTCGACTCGCTTCATGCCGAACCGGGTCAGGAACTCCTCCTGAACATCGAGATCCGGCGAACGCAGGCGCCCGTAGGCGATATCGGTCACTTTAGCCCAAGCCATGTCGTACTCTCCCCGTTTGTTGGTCTTGCGGGACGGTATGCACAATCTGCCACGATCCTCGCGGCGCGGCTACTGCGGCAATGATCGCCTGTCGGCGCGAGCGCGGCGTCGCATGGGAGCCACGGGGCCGGTGCTCGGCGCGGTTTGCCCGCCGGCCGTCTGTCTCGAGTGAGCGCGTTTCCGGCATGCGCGACGTTCGGGCTAGGCCGTGCGCGGTCTTTTCCCAGCGCTGCGGATCGCGCCAAAGCTGAATCAGCGCGCGCCACGCGGCAAGCGAGAGCAAAAACCAATACAGCGGCGTCAGAATGAGCACCAAGGCGTGGCGCAAGAGCCCACGGCGACTTCAATCCAATGGCATCGAGGACGATAGTCGAGGCATAGCCGCATAGCAGCGTTGCAGCGCCCATGGCGCCGACAGCTCGCAGCGACGGCTCGGCGAGCAGCATATAGCAGAGCACGGCCATGAAGATCGGATGTATCAGGGCCGACAGCACATTGCCGGCGAGCAGAAGCTGGAAGGTGAAGGCGCCGGCAGGGTTAAGGTCCCGTATAAGTCGGCGCGGCCGGCGCATATGCACCAGCCAAGTCTGCATCCAAAAAGTTACACTCTTTCGCCGATGTTCGCGGAGGTCCGCCGGAAGTCGGAAAGTCTATTAACATCAGTATGTAAATCGACTTTCGATGTCCGGCGGCATTCGCGCAAAATCGCGGCGAGCCGCAGCATTTGTTGCGACTCTGTTGCGACGAGTTTCGCAAAGGGCGGATCCGGACGTGACTTTGCGAGCATCGCAACAGAAACGGAGGAGTCGAAAGGCTGATGCCAAATATGACTGGAGGAGCAGGCGCAACCCGGCCTCGCGCCGTGCTGACCCACCGCGGGGTCGAGGCGCTGAAGTGCGCCGAGACACCATACCGTATTCCGGACCTGCGCTGTCCTGGCCTTGCGATCCGTGTCGCGCCGAGCGGTTTGAAAACCTGGGACGTTGCTTATCGCATACGTGGGGCAGGAGGTGGCCGCCGTCTTTCCCTCGGACCGTTTCCTGCAACCAGCCTCGATGGGGCACGCGACCGAACTAACGCGTTGGTTAAGGCGGCCCAGGCAGGCTGGGATCTGATCGCGGAGGAAAACGCCACCAAAGCTAAAGCCGAGGCGCGTGTAACCGTCAGCCAGACGATCGAGCTTTACCTCAACCGCAAGGTCCGTGGTCAACTCAGGACGGCCCATGAGATCGAGACCCGCCTCTATCGCACCCTGAATTCCATCAAAGACCGTCCTATCGCTGAGATCACCCGGCGCGACTTACGCGCGATCCTGGAAAAGCCGTTCAATCGCGGCAAGCCTCGGGAAGCCGAAAAACAAAGACAGGTCATGCGGGTTCTATTCCGTTGGGCCATCGGTGAGGACATCATCGAGCATGATCCGACGGTGGGCATCGCCTCCTTCGGAACAAGCCCGAGGCGCGATCGCGTTCTTTCAGCCGACGAGATCAAGATATTTTGGGGATGGCTTCAATCACCGGACATACCGCCAGATTACGCTGATACGCTTCGGGTGCAGCTTGCTACCGGTGCCCGTATAGGCGAGGTCGCCGGAATGACCGTTGCGGAGATCGATCAAGACAGATGGCTTTGGACGCTGCCCGCAGAACGAAGCAAAAATGGTAGGCCCCGCGTTACGCCGATTGTTGGAATTGCGAAGACGATCTTGCAAGCCCGATTGGCAGATGTCCCGGAGGGTCCATTGTTCGCGACTGAGAGCGGGACGCCCCTGACGGCGAACTGCGTCGCTTCGCTGATACTAAAACGCCGTGATAGGATTTCGATAAAACATTTTACCTCGCATGACATCCGACGGAGTGTCGCGACTGGTCTTGTGGATTTGGGCTTCACTCTGGAGATTGTCGCGGCTCTCCTTGGTCATGAAGCTGGGGGCAAAGATGTACGGACACTCATTCGACATTACATTAGAAGTGACCTGGTAGAGAAAAAGCGGGGGGCTTTGGAGGCTTGGAGTGCGAGGTTAATCGATGCGGCCGGCAGACCAGGAAAGCTGGCTCGCGTTCGTCTTGCACCCGAAGTGCCATTCCTTTTTCACCGTGCGCCGAACTGGACGGGTAAGAAGCTGCTTCCAATTTTCGACTGGTCAACATCGTCGGACGCCCTCGACGCTTGGTCTTCTCGGAAGTATTCGAAATGGATTGGTTCGCCCGAACTTTTTGGGCGGCTAAAGCGATCGTTCATGGAAATCTTTAACCGCACCGATGTTCCAGCGGAAGACTTGCGCATTTTCGGTGACTGGCTGGCGGCCAAACGCCTGGCATTGAATGCTTGTATCCTATCGCTAAATGACAGGGTCGCCTCTCTGAGACGTTTAACCAACTGGTGTTTAGCTCACGCCGCCTAGACGTGCGGCGAAGCAGCTATCGCGAGCTTTTGAAATTTGCGCGTAGTAGCTAAATCCGGCGCGATACTTTGTAAGCGTGATAGAGCTGAGCCCAGGGAAAATACGCTGCCGGGCTCGGCATCACCTACAACGGCTGCAAGTAAATCCAGAATTTTTTCCGGATCTGTCCGATAAAAGGAGTTCTGGCTCTTGCGAGAGCGAAAATATCGTTGTGTGGCCGTCTTGGCCCTCTGGACGCACAAAAGGTAACATTGGTGCGAACGCTGCCAGCACCACGCGCCGATGGCAATTGCGCCGCGGTTATCCGGTGGGGCCCCAATACATCGAGCGACATGCTCCGCCGATCGGCACGCTGCACCGTCTTGGCACCAAGGGCGCGACGTTGAAGCATCCGAGCTGGGCAGGCGAGCATATTGGCTTTCAGCCTTTTCCCGTCCCAAAGGTTGCCCAGGCCACGCTATAATCCGTGTGTGGCCACGCGGACAATTCCGCTGGCGCGGGATTCGCTCGCGGCAAGTCGGTTGAGGTAATGGCGCACAGCAAAGGGGTCAGCAATGAAATTCCATTTCACTCTTTTTGCGGCAGTCGGACTCGCTGCGCTAATTTCTTCGGATCAGGCCAAAGCGCAGTTGCTTGATCTCGGCACGACCTACACAATCGAAGGTGAAGGCTTCACAGGTACGGGGTCTCCCCCAACTTCAACGAACAAGTCGAGCTCAGTTCCTCGACGGTGACTTTCGACAATCGCAAGCTTCAAATAACGGTAACACAGACGCCCTGGCATACCTTGTTGCCCATTCGAAGCGGCGTGTTTGCCGAGTTCTACATCCACGCGACCCGCCTAATAATCACGTATTTTCGCCGCCTCCTCTCGTTGACCCGAACACCGACACCGTCGCCAACAACGTGTTTTTCGAGGTAGGAGTAAGCGGCGTACAGCTAAAGGTTCCGGCAATTTACAATTTCAATTCCGTGTACTGGAACTTCACGAGGAACGGCGTTGCCGACGCCGGAATTACTGCTTCTCCCGGTTCGGGGGCCGAATACGGTGTTAAGGCCAACCCGAACCCGGGCAGCATTGGTGCGGGAAAAAACGTGTTCTATCTTCCCAATTGCTTCATGTGCAATGAAACGCCGGCCTCCCAAATTCGCGTAGTCTTAGGCCAAGGCGACCCCTTCATTAACTTCGTCAAAAATTTGAATATCGATCCAAAATTCAATGGTTATTTCCTTGGTTTGAAACTGGCGTATCCGCCGTTCCCGCCTCACGGTTGAGTTTGGACAAGGAGATTATTGACGAGCGCGCCCAAGCGGCGCAGTTTTGCAAAAGTGACCCGATGAGTGACATCCCGCGCGGCAAATTCATCGGCGAGAAGATCGACCGCTCGCCGTCGTGCGCAAGCTGCGCGGGCATCTGCCGCCGGCACACCGTCCAAAACCAACGTGGCGCTATGTTGCCGATCGGCTCGACGACGCCGCTCGCGGTGCGGATGTGATTGATCTCGTTGTGCCGCTGCGCATGGAACTTGGCGTTCTACAGCGGGGGCTACCTCGATACGATCGACGAGTGCGGCATGTTGCATTGCGAGAAGATTTGCTATTGAGAGGCCCTGAGCGAGTTCATAAGGAAAATGGCCATGCGTCGCTACGCGCTTGAAAGATTGATCTATGTCTCGGTATCGGCGTCTGCACTGATCGTTTTAATGCCACTGGCTGCGCGAGCAGCCGATGCCGCATACTGCCAAGAATACGCTCATGCTGCGCTCGATCAGGTGGAAACCGGGCTCGCGATCCCGGCCTGTGCAGGCGGCATGAAAGGAAATCGCTGGTCGCAGGCTTTCCGGGCGCATTTCGTTTATTGCATGTCCAACCCATCGTCTGCCGTCGAAACTTTGCGGGGTGAGCGCGCTGGTTACCTGCGTTCCTGCGGCGCGACGCATTGATTGCACACCGGCTCCAGCCGGCCGTGGCAGACGCAGCGGCGGATCGAGTGCTGTCGATGGAAGGCATCGCGTGCCGGCCGAAATAGCTTTTGGTTGACCTGAACAACTAAAATGCGTTGCAGTGGCACAGACGTCCTGGCGACAATCGAGTCCAGGCCGACGGATAAAGTTCCCCCCATCCTCCGATGGTCGCCGGCTAGCCCTGCCGCGTGGTGCCCCCGCGGCAGGGCGCTGTGCCGCGCAGCCGGTGACAAACCGCAATGAAGCGCACCGGCTGGTCGACGCCCCTGCCCCAGCCAATCACCATCCCCGACGTCATAACGATCAAGACGCTCAACGACGTTCGCAAGCTGCTGGGTCACATCCCGAAGGAGCGGCGCCAGCTTTCAACGTGGCAGCACGTCGAGGCTACGCTTCAAGCCTGCGCGGCCGGCGACGACCCCGCGAACATCAGCATCACGCTTCAACTCGTGCTGCAGCTCGAGCACTGCACGGTGTACTTGTCCGCCGAAATGGCGCTGCCGCCCAATATGGCTAGCCCTGCCGCGATGGTGGTGACAATCGCTTTCGGTGAAATTCTCGTCATTGCTCACTCCTAACCGTTGAAGCCGCAAGCCTAACAATATTAGACCGCCGGGCAAGCGCGGGCCGGCGGCACAACTGGCCAATAGGTTTCACCGCTGGTACAGTGCCTTCGTGCGGCTTTGTAGGTATGTCGGTGGCAAAAATTTCAGCGTTTGACGTCGTCGAATCCTTTCGAAAAAACGCCCTTCCCTTCAAGAGACAAGTGTCCCTCAATCGCGACGGCGAGGATTTTGTCGTAGCGTTCCAACCCGACAACATTATCGCTCTGAGGCACAGTGAAGCCACCGCGCTGCGAAAGATGTGTCATACCTTGCGATGGGAAATCGTAAGCGACACGACCCCGGAGCCAAGCGACCCAGCATCCTGGTAGGAACGTACGACGTTCCGTGATGGCCCGCCGCTTCCCGCCGCGTGACTGCCCGCTGGAGTAATGTCGGTTTCACTCTGTATGATCGGACTGAAGCGATACATCCGCCCCGATCTCGTCGTTTCGGTCATCGGCCACTTAGGGCTCCTGATCGTGGGGCTGCTCTTGGTCAGCGCGGACGCATCCCATGCGCCGCCGCCCGATGCGATGTTGGTCGAGGTCGTGACGCAGGAGGAAATGCCGCGGTTCGAAGGCACGTCTTCAGACTCGCAGGCATCTGGTTCCGAGACACGATCTCCGGCCAATGGCGAAAGTGCCGTCACCCGGGCGCCGCCGCCCAAACCGCCATCACAGCCGCGGCAGGAAACACAACAGCGTCCAGACCCGCAGCAGGAGGCCAAAGAGGTTCCGACGCCGCGTCCGCCGGCACCGGAAGCGACCGAGGCCGAACTGGTACGCGCCGAGAAGACGGAGCCAGAAAAGCAGAATCAATCGTCCGAGCCGCAACCTACTGCGTCATCGCCGACGGAACAGGTTCCGGAGCAATCGCCCGTCGCCGAACAAGTTGCAGAATACCTGGCTCTCGTCGGGCAGCTCGGCGGCGGCTTTGCCGCGCCGCCGATCAACGCTAATGCGACTGGCTACGATTGGACCGCGTCGTTTCGGGTACGTGTCAGCGAATGCTCGAAGGTGCCGGAGGAGGTCGGGCAAGACGACTAAGGTCACCATCAGAATCCGCCTGTTCCTCAACCGCGACGGCACCGTAGCGTCGCCGCCGCGTTTGCTCGATCCGGCCCCTTCAGCAAAACAACGGGCGCTGATGGAAAGTGCAGCGGATGCTCTGCAAAGATGCCAACCCTTCACCATGCTGCCGGCGGAAAAATACAAGCAGTGGAAAACGATGGCGCTCTACGTCACCCCGTTCACGCGTTGGCTCTATACTGGCAACCTCCGTTAAACTATCAACCGGCTTCAGCACGGCCCCGCGTGTGCCGCGTGCCGTCACTCGCCGTCACTGTTCGGTTCGGCCAGGCGGCGGGCGGTGAGACAGCGCGGCGAAACGATCCAGATCAGGCGGCCGTCGCGGCGCAGCGGCAACAATCCGGCGGCGGCGGCCTGGATCAACTCGTCATCGCTGAGCGGGCAGTCGGCTCGCGGAACGTGGTCGAGCGGTTCGTAGTCGGTGCCGAGAGACGCCGCGAGTGCCGCCAGATAGGCTTCCTCGGTTATGGCATCGGCACAGATCAGCACCCGCTCGGCGCCGAGACCGATCCGCCGCGCCCGATGTTCTGCGGCGGCGATGACGTGGCCGGGCAGCAGGCTGCGGACACAATCGACTTCCGGGCACGCACTCTGCCCCTGCCGCGGCAAGATGCGGGATGGCGACCGCGCCCGTCGCGCGGCTCCCCGCGGCAGGCCGCTGGCCGGCCGTACGACATTGGAGCCGCGAATTGCCGGCTCATTAGCACCACGCAACGCCACAAAAGCCCCCAACCCGCGGAAAAACGCTTGATTGCCTCGACTTTTCCCCACGTCCCCGTTAAGCGGGCCGAGGCGGCCACGACCAGCTATCCAACCCGAACGCCGTAATCGTTGCCGATGCACGCTGGAATGACAATACCTTGCCCCCTCAAGTCGTTACCCGGCGCGGTGGCGCGGTTAATCGCGGCTGTGGTCTTGGTGCTATTGCCTGCGGTTGCCGGCGCTGTCCCAGTGCTGGCGCAAACCGCTGCAATGTCGCCGCAGCCCGTGATCGTTCCGGGGTTTTGGGACCCGCGGCGCCGGCCAGAGCGGCCGGACCTGTCGCGTATCCAAGCCATCCGCTTCCTCACCGAGGTAGACTATCCGCCGTTCGACTATGCCGGGGCGGACGGCAATCCCGCCGGGTTCAATGTCGATCTGGCGCGGCTCTTGTGCGATGAGATCAAGGTCACATGCACCATTCAGGCGCGCCGTTTCGACACGCTGCTCGATGCGCTCAACGATAATCGGGGCGACGCGGTGATTGCTTCGATCGCGCCGACGGTCGAGACGCGCACGCGTGCCGACTTCACCGATCCATATTACCGTACGCCGGCGCGCTTCGTGGCGCGCACCGATAGTCCGATCGGCGACGTGTTGCCGGAACTGGTCGAGGGCAAGAAGATAGCGGTCGTCGCCGGCACCGCGCACGAGGCGTATCTCAAGGAAATGTTCACCGAAGCCGAATTGCGGCCCTATCCCAATGCCGAAGCCGCGCGCGCGGCGTTGCGCAACAAAGAAGTCGATCTTCTGTTCGGCGATGGTATCGCGCTGGCATTCTGGCTCAACGGCACCGATTCCGGCGGCTGCTGCGCATTTCGCGGCGGTCCGTTCCTGGACAGCCGCTTCTTCGGCGAAGGCGTCGGTATCGCCGTCAAGCGCGGCAACGATCTGCTGCGTCAGGCTTTGAACTGGGCGCTGTTCCGGCAATGGGAGAAGGGCAGCTATACCGATCTTTGGCTGCGCTATTTTCCGATCAGTCCGTTTTGAAATGCCTGTCATAAGGCTTTAGAGATAGACGATGCCGACCGCCACGATCGAAAACCCGATTGAGCTGCGCCAGTTCGCAGAGCAGTCCCATGCCTGGCCGTTCGACGAGGCGCGCAAGATCGTCGCGCGGTTGAAGCGAATGCCGAAGGACGAAGTGATCTTCGAGACCGGCTACGGTCCATCGGGCCTGCCGCATATCGGCACCTTCGGCGAGGTCGCCCGCACCACCATGGTGCGCCATGCGTTTCGAGTGCTCACCGACGACAAGATCAAGACGCGCCTGATCGCTTTCTCCGACGACATGGACGGACTGCGTAAGGTCCCCGACAACGTGCCGAACAAGGAGATGGTGGCGGCGCATCTCGGCAAGCCGCTGACCAAGGTGCCCGATCCGTTCGGTACCCACGACAGCTTCGCCGCGCACAACAATGCGCGGCTGCGCGCCTTCCTCGATCAATTCGGTTTTGATTACGAGTTCATGTCCTCGACCGCCTGCTACACGTCGGGACGGTTCGATGCCGCGTTGTTGAAGGTGCTGGAGCGTTTCGACGCGGTGATGAACATCATGCTGCCGTCGCTGCGCGAGGAGCGCGCCGAATCCTATTCGCCGTTCCTGCCGATCTCGCCTGTCACCGGCATCGTGCTGCAGGTGCCGGTCGTCGCCCACGATGCCAAGGCCGGCACCATCACCTATGAAGACCCCGACAGCAAAGAGCACGTCACCACGCTGGTCACCGGCGGCCGCTGCAAGCTCCAGTGGAAACCGGATTGGGCGATGCGTTGGGTCGCGCTCGGCGTCGACTACGAAATGGCCGGCAAGGACCTGATCGATTCAGTGAAGCTGTCGGGTGAAATCTGCCGTGCGCTCGGCGGCATGCCGCCGGAGGGCTTCAATTACGAGTTGTTCCTCGACGAGACCGGCCAGAAGATTTCCAAGTCGAAGGGCAACGGCCTCACCATCGACGAATGGCTGCGTTACGCCAGCCCGGAAAGCCTGTCGCTGTTCATGTATCGCGAGCCGAAGGCCGCCAAGCGCCTCTACTTCGACGTCATCCCGCGCCACGTCGACGAATACTTGCAATTTCTCGACGCCTACGGACGGCAAGCGCCGAAGGAACAGCTCGGCAATCCGGTCTGGCACATCCATGGCGGCGCGCCGCCCAAGGCCGACAATCCGGTGCCGTTCGCGATGCTGCTGTCGCTCGTGACCGCGTCGAACGCCGAGAACGCCGACACGCTGTGGGGCTTCATCGGGCGGTACCGGCCAGGTGTGACCCAACAGAGCCATCAGCATCTTGCGGCGATGGTCGATTACGCCATCCACTATTTCCGCGATTTCGTGTTGCCGGCAAAAAAATACCGCGAGCCGACAGACGTCGAACGTGCCGCCTTGCTCGACCTGCGCGATGCGCTGTCGCAATTGCCGCCCGACGCGACGGCGGAAGCAATCCAGGACGTGGTCTATGAGGTCGGCCGCCGCGAACCGTTCCTCGACCAGAAGAAGAAGGGCAAGGACGGCAAGCCCGGCGTCTCGCTCGACTGGTTCAACCTGCTCTATCAAGTGTTGTTGGGTCAGGAGAAAGGCCCGCGCTTCGGCTCGTTCGTCGCGGCCTATGGCGTGAAGAACACCATGGATATGATCGACGGAGCACTCGCTCGCTCGGATACTCAAGCTGGTAAAGCTGACACGAAGGGCTTAGGTGAAACCGTGAAGCGATTCACAGACGCGGGCCGCCAAGCGATTAAATCTGGGAATTTGTATGCGGCGCTAAGCTTGGCCTTAATGATCCCTGATATTTGCGCATCTTTGGAAGACCCAGGGCCGGAAAAATCAAAGAAAAGGTATGAGGCTTGGTGCAAAAAGTGGGTCGAACCCAAATTCACTAAGCCAGCGCGCGGCGCTATTCCTCAACTCGTCTTTATCTCAGCCGAAGACTGCTATCAGTTGAGATGTAGTCTAATTCATTCAGGAAGCGACGAAATTCCTGGGGGACAGCAGAACACACTAAACAAGTTTTTTTTCTTCGATCAGACGGCCGGAAGTCACATGAATAAGTTTGTTGGCTTGAAGGTCAACGGTGTTCAACAACCCGACTTCCTTCAATTGAAGGCAGATCAATTCAGTGAAACAATATTCGCTGCGGCAGACGAATGGGATGTCGCTTCAGAAGGAAATCCGACGGTCAAGCGCGAAAAGGCCAAATTGCTTACCATTCATACGAGTGGTGATGTAATAAACGGCGTTAAATTTGGCTGATTGATATCAGCTGATGACCCTTGCCCCCTACGTCCTGATCGCATTCACCATCGTCGTCTCGTCCTTCATCTCCGGCGTGTTCGGCATGGCCGGCGGCATGATTCTGCTCGGCGTGTTGCTGAATTATTTCGATGTCGCGAGCGCGATGATTCTGTTCTCGATCATCCAGTTCTGCGCCAATGGTTGGCGCGCCTATCAATGGCGCCATTACGTGCGCTGGCCGATATTCTTCAAATACCTGATCGGGGCAACGCTCGCCTTTGTTGCCATGTATTCGATCAAATTCGTTCCCGATAAGACGATGGTTTACTTGAGCCTTGGCCTGATGCCATTTGCGATCGAGGCGCTGCCGCGCGAGTGGCGGCCGAACATTGAATGGCGCGGCGTTCCATTCATCACCGGCATGCTCACCACCGTCATCCAGGTACTGGCCGGCGTCGGTGGGTTGTTCCTCGACATCTTCTTTCAGAAAAGCATGCTCGACCGCAAAACGACTAACGCCACCAAGGCAACTGTCCAGACACTGAGTCACGTTGTTCGCATTGCCTATTTCGGCACGGTATCCGGCATGGCCAATGTTCCGAAATGGCTTCTTGTACCGGCCATTGCGCTGTCTGTCGCGTCGACTTCACTGGCACCGCTGGTTATAGAGCGAATGACCGATCACGGTTTCCGGCAATGGACGCGTCGGATTATTTTCGCCGTCAGCGTGGTCTATCTGTTCCGCGGCGCCGTGTTGTGGTGGCACCACGGTTGAATTCGAAGTCATCATCCGCGAAAGCGGATGATCCAGTAATCGCTGGCATTCAAATTTGGCTCCACAATTCAGTTGCAGCAACAGCGGTTACTGGATGCCCGCCATAGGCGAGCGAAGCGACGCCGTTCTTCGAACGGCTCTGGCGGGCATGACAAGTCCTACTGGCTCGACCACAAAATGCGCGCGATCCACAGTACGTCGGCGGCGGCGACGGTGCGGTCGGCGTGCTCGGCATTGAGCGATTTCAGCTCGATGGATTTCGCCGTGGAGCGCTTGAGCTCCTTTGCCATCACTTCGCCACCCCGCGTCTTGACCACGACCCGATCGCCGCGGCGGATCGGGGCTGCCGGCGACACCACAATGATGTCGCCGTCGCGGTAGGCCGGCTCCATCGATTGGCCGGAGACTTCGAGCGCATAGGCGTGCTCGTCGTTGACCGCCGGGAATGCAATTTCGTCCCAGCCGCCGCCGGCCGGAAAGCCGCCGTCGTCGAAATAGCCGCCGGCGCCGGCTTCGGCAAAGCCCAACAGCGGAACGCCGCGCGCCGCGCTCGTGGTGCCGCTCTGGATAAGCCCGACGAATGTCTCGAGCGTCGTACCGGTCGCCACCAGGGCCTTGCTGATCGATTCGGTCGACGGCCAGCGGGCGCGGCCGGCCGCTGTGATGCGCTTTGATTTATTGAAGGTGGTTGGATCGAGGCCGGCGCGCTTGGCGAGCCCGGAAGCGGAAAGCCCGGCACGCGCCGCCAGCCGATCGATTGCAGACCAGACCTGCGCATGCGTGAGCATCAGCACCAAACCCCACAACCGCAGGGATGATAGGAATTATTGCCTGCGCGCTCAAGGGCCAATGCTCCAACGAAAAACCCGGACCATGATCTGTTTCAACTCGATTAGATCATGGTTTAGGGTCGCGCCGCATCCGGACGTCGACAGGGACAGGCCGTGACTACGATCTATAAAATCTGCACCCGGTCGGAGTGGCGTAGCGCCGGGGATGACGGGCGTTATCGCGGCTCGGACCTCGACCGCCGCGACGGCTTCATTCATTTCTCCACGGCCGCACAAGCCGGCGAAACCGCCGCCAAACATTTCGCCGGGCAGGCCGATCTGATGCTGGTTGCGGTCGATGCCGGGGCGCTTGGACCGTCGCTACGGTGGGAGCGCTCGCGCGGTGGCGATCTGTTCCCGCATCTCCACGGCGCGTTGCCGTTCGCCGCGGTGCGCTGGGCCAAACCGCTTGACGACGAGGTGGCGGGCCGGCGCACGTTTCCGGAGCTCGATCCGTGATCGGCTTTCTTGATCGCCTGGCGCGGCCGTTCCTCCATGCGCTCGATCCGGAGGACGCGCACGGCATGGCGATCAAGATGCTAAAAATCGTGCCGCCGCTGTCGCCGCCGCGCGACGACAGGCGGCTCGCCAGCCGCGTTTTCGGCCTCAATTTTCCAAATCCGGTCGGCATCGCTGCCGGCTTCGACAAGAACGCCGAAGTGCCGGATGCGCTGCTGCGAACGGGTTTCGGTTTTGTCGAAGTTGGCACCATCACCCCGAAGCCGCAGCCCGGCAATCCGCGGCCGCGACTGTTCCGCCTTGATGCCGACTACGGTGTGATCAACCGGCTCGGCTTCAATTCGCAAGGCGCTGACGCCGTGCTGGCGCGCCTTGCCGCGCGCGCTGCTCCGTCTCAGCATTCCCACCCGGGCGACAGTGCGGGGCAGGGCGGCATTGTCGGCATCAATGTCGGGGCCAACAAGGATTCGCCCGATCGCACCGCCGACTACGTGCGGCTGATCGAGCGGTTCGCGGCGGTCGCGAGCTACGTCACCGTGAATATTTCCTCGCCCAACACGCCGGGCCTGCGCAATCTGCAGCAGGCTTCAGTACTCGACGATTTGTTGGCCCGCGTCATCGATGCCCGTAACCGCGTCGCGCCGACTGCCGGTCCGACGCCGGTGCTGCTGAAGATCGCGCCCGATCTTTCGCTCTCCGATCTCGACGATGTGGTCGGTATCGCACGCTCGCGCCGGGTCGACGGTATGATCGTCGGCAACACCACCGTAGCGCGACCGCCATCGCTGCGCGATACCAGGACCGCGGCGGAAGCCGGCGGGCTGTCGGGCCGCCCGCTCTATGCGCTGGCCAATCGCATGCTGGCCGAGACTTATGTGCGCGTCGAGGACGTCTTCCCGCTCATCGGCGCCGGCGGCATCGATTCCGGCGACAGCGCGCTGGCCAAGATGCGCGCTGGCGCGAGCTTGATCCAGGTCTATTCCGGTTTGGTGTTTCGCGGTCTCGGCTTGATTGCGGAGATCAAGACTGCGCTGGCTTCAGCCCTCGACCGCAGCGGCCAGGATACACTGAAGGACTTCATCGGCGCGGACGCGGCCGCCGTCACCGCCGAAGCTTGGCCCGAGTAGGATTGCCCGCAATGAAAAATGTGGCCGGTCCGGCAACAACTGGCAGAACCCAATGCTGACACGGCGATCGATAGTGCTCGCTTCGGTGCTCGCCGGCGCCGTCGTGCCGTTCAATTACGTGCAAGCGGACGACTATCCATCCGGGCCGATTGCCATCATCGTGTCGTTCCCCGCGGGTGGAAGTCTCGACGTGGTCGTGCGCGGCATGGCGGCAAAGCTGCAGCAGCGGCTCGGCAAGCCCGTCGTTGTCGAAAACCGCGCTGGCGCGGGCGGCGTGCTGGCGACGGCCGACGTTGCCAAGGCACTCCCGGATGGCCTCACCTTGCTCGCATCCGCGAGCTCGCTTGCCTCCAATCCGACGCTGTTCAAATCGTTGCCGTTCGACACGCTCAAGGATTTGCTGCCGCTGTCGCTGATATTCCGCACACCGCTGGTGCTGGTGGTGAATCAGAAACTACCGGTGCACTCGGTTGCAGAATTTATTGCGCTCTTGAAAGAGCGGCCCGGCCAGATCGATTTCGGTCACGGTGGTCCGGGTTCGGCGATCCATCTTGCCGCCGAATTGTTCCAGACGATGACCGGCACCAAGTTGAATGCCGTGTCCTACCGCGGCGCGCCGCTTGCCCTCAACGACGTCATTGGTGGTCACATTACGGCGATGTTCGCCGACGCCGGCAGCGTGACCGCGCAGGTCAATGCCGGCACGGTACGTGCCCTGGGCGTGAGCTCCACCACAAGGGTCCCGGCACTGCCGGATGTCCCCACCATTGCCGAGGCCGGCGTGCCTGGCTTCGACGCCGTCGGCTGGTCGCTGATCAGCGCGCCGGCGGCAACGCCGAAACCAATCGCCGATAAGTTGAGCGCGGAGATCGAGGCCGCGATTGAGATGCCAGACGTGCAATCGCTGATCGTAAAGCTGGGCTGCATCCCGGTACGAAGCCCGCCTCAGGCAGAGCTGCGACCGTTTCTCGCTTCCGAGATTGACCGCTGGGGCGACATCATCAAGCGCGCTGGCGTCGCCAACACGCTTTAACGTCTGCATTAGAAAGGGAGTCGCGTTTCTCATGAGCGATGAAATTCTGCTGCGCGAAAAGGCGGCGACACTGACGCGCATGCTCAATCTGCAAGGCACGATCGGCATGTTCGGCCATGTTTCGGTCCGCGTGCCGGGCACCGACAAGTGTTTCATCAGCCCCGGCGCCAGTACCGAGAAAAGCACGGTGCGGCCGGAGCAGATGTTCGTCTACAATATCGACGGCACCATCATCGAACATCCCGGCGGATTGATCCCGCTGGAATGGCGCATCCATACGCAGATTCACCGCGACCGGCCCGACGCCATGTGCGTGTGCCATTTACACGCGCCGCACGCCCGCGCGCTCGGCATCGCCGGCAAGCCGCTGCGGCCGGTATTTTTGCACGGCTCGTTTCTCTGTACCGGAGTGCCGACCTGGGACAATCCGCGGCTCGTGGTCAACGACGATCAGGCGGCGGATCTGTCGCGTGCGCTCGGCAAGCACCGCGTGGCGCAGATGCGCGGCCACGGCAGTGTCGTCGCCGGCGCCACAGCAGAGGAGGCATTTTTCGCCTGCACGTTCCTGGAAGAGAACGCGCAAATCCAGCTTCAGGCCGAGATCATGGGCGGTGCCATTCCGCTGAGCGAGGACGAGGCGCGCGACTGCGCCGAAGGCACCTTCAATCCGCGGCTGTTTCCGCTCTTATGGACCTTCTATGAACGCAAGGTGCAACTGAACCAGGCGCCGGCTCGCGGGCCGTAGCCAGAATGAGTGGCGCGAGTTTAAGATATATGAACTTTGGGAGGATGAGATGATCGATTGCTACACGTGGATCACAGACAACGGCTACAAGCCGCGCATGATGCTGGAGGAGACCGGCCTGCCGCACAAAATCATTCCGGTCGATCTGCGCAAGAAAGCGCAGATGGAGCCTGATTTCATGAAGATCAGCCCCGGCCACAAGATTCCGGCGATTGTCGATCACGACGGACCCAGCGGCGCGACGGTGACGGTGTGCGAGTCCGGCGCGATCCTGAAATATCTCGGCGAGAAATCTGGCAAATTCTATCCGAGCGAAGGCGTCGCGCGCGCCAAGGTCGATCAATGGCTGTTTTACGGCTCGGCAACGTTCACCACGCTGGCACAACAGTTCGGGCACTGGGTCATCCGCTCCCCGATCAAACCGCAGCCGACGCAGGACCACTACACAGCCAACCTGCGCGACATGCTTGGCATCCTCAACCGTCACCTTGCCGATCACGAATATTTCGGCGGCGATTATTCGATCGCCGACATGACGATGTATTCGGACGTGCATATCCATGGCGTGCGCGACATCGGTTTGAACGATTACGCCAATGTGAAGCGCTGGCACGACGCGATCGAGGCGCGGCCCGCGGTGCAGCGGGCTTGGGTGCCGTTTGCATCATAAAATGGAGGGCGTGAAACAATGCCGGGCGAGTTTTCCGGAAAAGTCGCGGTCATCACCGGCGGCAGCCGCGGTATCGGCCGTGAGATCGCGGTCGAACTGACGCGTGCCGGTGCGCAAACCGTCATCGTGTCGTCGTCCGCTACGAACCTTGCTGCCGCGGGCAAGACCATTGCGGAAGCCGGTCTGGCGCCGCTCGTCATTGAAGCGGATCTGCGCAGCCTCGACGGTTGCCGGAGTGCCTTCAATGCGGTGAAAGAGAAGTTCAATCGCTGCGATATCTTGGTGTGCTCGGCGGGCGCCACCCGCGCCGGCAATTTCGTCGATCTGCCGGACGAGGCGTGGCTCGATGGCTATGCGCTGAAGCTTTTCGGCTGCGTGCGGATGTGCCGGCTGCTGTGGCCGATGCTCAAGGCCGCGCAGGGCTTCGTCGTCAATATCGGCGGCGGTGCCGCGCGCTCGCCCGGCGCCGATTTCTCCATCGGGGCTTCGGTCAACGCGGCGATGGGAAATTTCTCCAAGGCGCTGTCGCAGCTCGGCAAGCGCGACGGCGTCAACGTCAATGTCATTCACCCGGGTTCAACCGAGACCGAGCGATTCTACCAACTGATCGAGCAGCGTTCGAAAGCGTCCGGCAAACCGGTCGAGCAGCTCAAACAGGAAGCAACGGCAAGAGACGGCCTGCGCCGGCTCGGCAAGGCCGAGGACGTTGCAGCGCTCGCGCTATTTCTCTGTTCCGAGAAGGCGCGGCACATCCAGGGCACCGCCATCGCGGTCGATGGCGGTGCGACTGTCGGCTATTACTGAGCTGACCGGCGACAGCTATTCGGTCTGGAAGCCCAGTTCGTGGATTAGCTGGGTGTACAGTTCGGCTTGATGCCGCAGATGAGCGCCGAACTCGGCGCCGCATTTCGGATTGGGATAGAGCGCGAGGTCGACGAGCTTGGCCTTGACCTGCGGCGCCGTGACGGCGGCGCGGAACCAGTCGATCAACTGAGCCGTGACGTCCTTCGGCGTCTTGGCCGGCGCGACGACGCCGAACCAGACGTCGGTCTCGAAGCCCGGAAAGCCAGACTCCGCAACCGTCGGCAAGTCGGGCAGGGGCTCGATGTGCTGCGCCGCCATGGTCGCCAATGCGCGGGCGCTCCCGGCGGTGATCTGCTGGCCGATCTCCGACCAATTGAGAACTGCCGCGTTGATGTGATTACCCAGCAGCGCATTGATTGTCGTCGAGCCGCCGGGATAGGGCACGTAAGTCAGATCGGCATGGGCAAGATGCTTGAGCCGCTCGATGCCGATGTGCTGGGTGGTGTTGGGCCCGACGCTGGCGATCGACAACTCGCCCGGCTTGGCGCGCGCGGCGTCGAGAAGCTCAGCGAGCGTGTGATAGGGCGACGCACTGTTGACGACGATGATTTGCGGCGTCGTGACCAGATAGCAGATCGGCTCGAAACTCGCGATTGGATCGTAATTCACTTTGTGCAGGATCGCGCTGACGATGATGCCGTTGTTGTTGCTCAACAGCGTATTGCCGTCCGGTGGTGCGTGCGCCACCAGCTCAGCCGCGATGATGCCGCCGGCGCCGGGCTTGCTCTCGACAATCATGTTCTGGCCGGTGGCGTTAGAGATCTGGTCGGCCAATATCCGCGACAGAATGTCGATGCTGCCGCCCGGCGGCACCGGCAGGATAAAGCGGATCGTGCGCGCAGCCTGTGACAAAGAAACGTGACTGGGCAGCGCAATTGCCAAGGCCGCCAGTGCCAGCGCGCCGATGCTAAGACCGAAAAACTTCCGCATATGCGTAGTCCTGAAATGACTGCTGGAGGCGATCCCCGTCAAGGAATTGCCGCCACGGAGATAACACGACGGCCTATTTCTGGGAATGATACCCCGATTGGCGCTCTTGGGAGCCGGAGCGTATTGTAGAGGGTGCCAGGCCGGGCCGTACGAGGCGTACGATGAAGCTTCCCATTAACGGCGCAATCGACTGCGACCTTCATCCTGCCGTGCCGGATGTCGCAGCATTGATGCCGTATCTCGACGATTTTTGGCGGGAGCATCTCTCCGAGCGCCGTATCGACCGCGCTCCGTTCACGCTCGCGAGCTACGCACCGAACCTTCCACAATCAGCGCGGTCGGATTGGCGGCCGGCGACGGGAGTGCCAGGCGCCGATCTCGACGCATTGCGCGTCCAGGCGCTCGATGCATTCGGCACGCGCTTTGCCATCGCTAACGTGCTTCATGGCGCGGTGGCACTGTACAACGCCGACATGGCGGCTGCACTCTGCAAAGCCGTGAATAGCTGGATCGCGCGGCGTTGGCTCGATTGCGAGCCGCGGCTGCGCGCTTCGATTCTCGTCCCGCCGCAAGATGTCGAGCTTGCCGTTGCCGAGATCGAGCGCTGCGCGCCCGACTTGCGCTTCGTACAGGTGCTGCTTCTGGTGATGGGCGACCGGCCGCTCGGTCATCGCAGCTATTGGCCGATTTATCGCGCCGCGGAACGCCACGGCCTGCCGATTGGAGTGCATGCGGGCGCGACCTTCCGGCATCCGCCGACCGGTTCCGGCTGGCCGTCCTATCACCTCGAGGACAGCATTCTCCAGGCCAATGCCTTCGAGGATACTTGGTGAGCTTCCTTGCCGAGGGCGTTTTCCAGAAATTTCCGGGCACAAAATTGGTGCTGATGGAGTCCGGCTTTTCGTGGCTGCCGACGCTGCTGTGGCGGACCAATCGTAGCTGGCGCGGCGTGCGCACCGAGGTTCCCTGGATCGACCGGCCGCCGGCCGAGATCGTGCGCGATCACGTTCGTTTTACGCTACAGCCGCTCGATGTCCCGAACGGCGACGTACTGAACCGCATTGTGGATCAGGTGCGCTCGGATGAGCTGATTTTGTTTTCGACCGACTATCCGCATTGGCAGTTCGACGGCGACGATGTGTTGCCAGATGGGCTCTCCGATGCGATGGTTCGCAAGATTCTGATCGACAATCCGCTCGCCACTTATCCCCGCTTGCGCAGGGCGCATGACGCGGCGGTCGAGAAGGGACGAGAGCCAAACTCGATGCGCGAGGAGATGGCGCGATGAACAAACCAGTGCCCGAACGCGAGACGAAAGCAGCGCAGAAACTCGGTTTCGTCGATTGCGATATCCACCCGGTCCAGAGTTCGCCGAAGGATCTCTATCCATACCTTTCGGCGCAGTGGCGCCAGCATATCGAAACCTTCGGCGCCCATGTCTGCCAAGGCCTGATCGGCCAACTCGCTTTTCCACGCATGATGGCGAGCGGCATGCGTGCCGACGCTTATCCGGCCAACGGCGGTCCGCCCGGTTGCGACCTCGAGCTGATGCAGCGGCAGCATCTTGACCTCAACGGCTGCGAGGTCGGCATGCTGGTTTCGCTGTCCCGAGGCGGCATGGAGGAGCGCAACCAGGAATTCGGCGCGGCGCTCGCCCATGCGGTCAACGACTGGCAAATCCACGATTGGGTAGAGAAAGATCGCCGCCTGAAAGCCGGCATCGTCGTGCCGCAGGAATATCCCGAATTCGCCGTGCACGAGATCGACGCACGCGCCGCCGAGCATGAGGCTTTCCGCCAAGTGATTATTTCGCCGCGGTCGAGCGAGCCGCTTGGGCGACGCAAATACTGGCCCATTTACGAGGCCATCGCGCGCAACAACATGGTGCTCGGCCTGCATCCCGCGGGCCTCTCTGGCGGTCATCCATCCAGCGGCACAGGCTGGGGCACCTACTATATGCAAGAGCATTACACCTTCGGCACCAGCATGGTCGGCAACGTCGTCAGCCTGATCATCGAAGGGGTGTTCGAGCGTTTCCCGACGCTCAAAGTGGCCATGATCGAATCCGGTTTCTCATGGGCTCCTTCACTCGGCTGGCGCATGGACAAGCAGTGGCAGCGCATGCGGAAGGAGACTCCGCACCTGACGCGTCCGCCTTCGGAATATCTGCGCGAGCATTTCTGGTTTTGCACGCAGCCGATGGAGGAACCGGAAGACCCTTCACATATCCATCAGGTCCTCGACTGGATCGGCTGGGACAAGCTGATGTTCTCGAGCGACTACCCGCATTGGGACTATGACGATCCGATGGTCGCGCTGAGCTTCCGGATGACTGACGCGCAGCGTGCCGGCATTATGCGGGATAACGCCAAGGCGCTTTACCGCCTTCCATAACGCGATGAGTCGCCATGTCGTCGCCAGCGTCGCAGAAGTGACACCGGGAAGCTGCAAGCTTGTCACCGCCAAGGGCCGCGAGATCGGACTGTTCAATGTCGGCGGCAGCTATTATGCGCTCGCCAACCGATGTCCGCATAAGGGCGGCTCGCTCTGCCGCGGCCGCATCACGGGGCTGGTGCAATCGAGCGGCCCCGGCGACTACCGCCTCATCCGCGACGGGGAATTCGTGCGCTGTCCGTGGCATGGATGGGAATTCGAGATTGCCACCGGTCAGAGCTACTGCGATCCCAAGACCCTTCGTATCCGCCAATTCGAAGTGGCCGTCGCCTCCGGCGACGAGGTCGTCAAAGGCCCCTACGTGGCCGAGAGTTTCCCGGTTTCAGTCGAGGAAGACTATCTGGTCGTCGAGATATGATGTTCACCGACACCCTGACGCGCTCGCGGGCGCGTCGAGTACCTGACCCAGGATAGGTTCGATGAAGCTTGTCCGCAGACGCTTTTTGCAAGCCGCCGGCGTATTGGCATTGCCCGGATTACCGCGAATTGCCCGCGCCGACAGCTATCCGTCGCGTCCGGTGCATATCTTCATCGGCTTTCCACCCGGCGGACCGACCGACATTGGCGCCAGATTGATCGGGCAATGGCTGTCGGAACGCCTCGGCCAGCCGTTCGTCGTCGAGAACCGGCCGGGCGGCGCCAACAACATCGCGACCGAAGCGGCGGCTCATGCCGCGCCTGACGGCTACACGCTGCTCGCCGCCGTCGGATCGAACACGATCAATCCTGCGCTTTTCCCCGACCTCAAGTTCAACTTCATTCGCGATTTTGCCATGGTCGGCGGCGTTTTTCTGTCGCCGCTGGTGCTGGAAGTCATCGACCAGGTGCCAGCAAAGACCGTTCCTGAGTTGATCGCCTACGCCAAGGCCAATCCGGGCAAGATCACGCTCGCCTCGTTCGGCACCGGGACCGTGTCCCATATCGCCGGCGAATTCTTCAAGATGAATGCCGGCGTCGACATGGTGCACGTGCCGTATCGCGGCTCGGCGCCCATGGTCGTCGATCTGATCGGCGGACAGGTGCAGGCCGCGTTCGACAATCTGCCGGCCTCCATGCCCTATATCAAACAGGGCAAGCTGCGCCCGCTCGGAGTAACAACCAAAACGCGCTGGCCGGCGCTGCCCGATGTGCCGACCATGGCCGATTTCATGCCCGGCTTCGAGGCAACCACCTGGATCGGCATCGCGGCGCCGAAGCAGACGCCGGCCGATATCGTCGACAGGCTCAGCAAGGAGATCAGCGCCGGAATCGCTGATCCAAATATGATCGCCCGGTTTGCCGATCTCGGCGCCATACCGTTCCCGATCTCGACAGCCGACTTCGACAAATTCATCGTCGAGCAAACCGAGAAATGGGCCAAGGTGATCCGCGCCGCAAACATCACAATGGAATAGTCCGGCTGCCTCAGCGCATTGCCGCGGCCCCTGGCGACGGCGCCAGCACCGGCTCGAGGGCGGGAACGAGACGGCGCTTCTCGCGGCGTACCGGAATCGAACGGTAAACCTGTTTGGTCGCCTCGACGATATGCACGCCGGCGAACGGCGCCGACAGCGTCGCGCCGGTGCGTTCCCACGCCACCGCCGAACGCAGGAACCAGCCGCGCGCGATTGGCGGCACATAAAGCGCTTCGCCCCAGCCGGTCGGCGTGAACCAGGTCTCGCGAAGCAATTGCGTGATCTGCGAGCGCGAATAGGGCCGGCCGTGACCGAACGGCGTCGTGTCCATGCGCGCCCACAGCCCGCGCCGGTTGGGCACGACGGCGAGGAGCCGCCCACCCGGCGCCAGCACGCGCCAGACCTCGCGCAACAACTCCATCGGGTCGGCCGACATTTCCAGCGCATGTACCAACAGGATGCGGTCCACCGCGGCGTCGGTCAGCGGTAACTCGTCCTCCTCGACCAGCGCCGTCAGTGCCGGTCGCGACGACGGCCAGCGCACTACGCCTTGCGGCGCCGGCATCATCGCGAGGCAGCGTTCGGCCTCTTCGCGGAACAGGCCGAGATAGGGCGTCGGATAGCCGACACCGAGCACGCGCAGTGCGCGGGTGTCCTTCCAGCGCGAGCGAATGCCGCGGCCGACAAAGCGCCGCGCCACGACGCCGAGGTGCTGGGCATAGAAGTTGCGCAGGTCGACGACATCCATGCCGATAAAATAGCACGGATTACCGTCGATCCCGATTACCGTTGGAATGTCAATTAATCGCCCCTTATTGCGTCATCATCCGCGAAGGCGGATGATCCAGTAATCATAAACGATCGGGGCGCAGCATGAGTGTCGCTCCGAATCGTCCTGGATTACTGGACGCCCCGCCGGCGCGGGGCATGACATGAGCGAAACATGGCTGCACAAACCTATCTGTTCCCTTGCCTGAAGGACAATTTCGGCGTGCTCATCCACGATCCGGCAAGCGGCGCGACGGCGGCGATCGATGCGCCGGAGGCCGCGGCGGTCGAAGCCGCGCTGCAAAAAACCGGCTGGCGGCTATCTGAAATTCTCGTCACGCATCATCATGCCGATCACACCCAGGGCATCGCCGAAGTCAAAGCCCGCCACAAGTGCCGCGTGGTCGCGCCGCGCGCCGAGGCGGCACGCATTGCGCACGTCGACGACACGGTCGGTGAGGGCGACAGTGTGAAAGTCGGCGGCTTGCAGGGCCGCGTCATCGATACGCCGGGCCACACCGCCGGCCACATCTCGTATTTCTTTCCGGCGGACAAGATCGCGTTCGTTGGCGACACGCTGTTTTCGATCGGGTGCGGCCGCGTCATCGAAGGCAACCCGGAGATGATGTGGCATTCACTGGTCAAACTGCGCGAACTGCCCGACGACACGCAATTTTATTGCGGTCACGAATATACCGACGCCAATATCCGCTTCGCCAGGACTATCGAGCCGGACAATAAGGCGCTTGCCGCGCGCGCCGAAGAAGTGAAAAAGCTCCTCACCGCCGGCAAGGCGACGATCCCGGCGACGATCGGCGCCGAAAAAGCGGAAAATCCGTTTCTGCGCGCCGACAATGCCGACGTGGCGAAATCGCTCGGCCTTTCCGGCAAACCGGCCTGGCAAGTGTTCGCGGAAATCCGCGAACGCAAGAACCGGTTTTGACCGCGCGGCTCGACCGCAAAGTTTCGCTGCAAAAGTCTTCTGCAAATGACGTTATCCGGCCGCTCGATCTGAAGCCGCATCCGGACGGCGGGCATTTTCGCGCGGCGTGTCGCGATGCGCCCCTTTCTCTCCGCGAGCGGAGAAGGGTGGGGAGTCGATCAAGCGAGATCCGCGAACCTGAAAGGCGGACCGAGCCGTTGCCGCGCGAAGCAGTTCCGCAGGCGGCAAGGCATCGACTGCGGTGCGGATCAAGAGCGACAGCCGCAAACTACGCCCGCTTCATCTCATTTCGCGAGCGGGGTCGACGTGGCGTGACCCCGCTCGCTGTCGATCTTCTGGCGCCTATTGCTTGGTGAAGGGGGTCAAGCTCCCAGTGGGGGCCCCGTTGGAGGTATCGATGTAGTTGTCGCCGTAGCTGTAGATGACTCCGCCGGCGTCGGCGACATAGGCCTGCGTGTTTCCCGTCACCATCGACTGGGCGAGCCAGAGCACTGCACTCGACGCCCCGTAAGCCTCGACGCCGTTTCCGTTGCCCTCAACCAGAGAATTCTTCAGCGAGAGATTGCTGCCAGAGTTGCCCGGGTTCGCCTGGACAATAATACCGTAAGTGCCGTTGCCCTCGGCCACGCTGTCCGTCACCCCGACATTGGTCGCGCCGGTGCTATTGCCGTACGCGATTAGACCATCCCTGACATTGCCGTAGAACCTCGTCCGGTCGATGGCGGCCGTGATGGCGCCCGAGTTATCCGTCTCGATGTTAATCCCGTCCTGGCCGTTATTGATAAAATACGAATTGGACACAGCGAGTGTCTGCGTCGTCGTTGCGTTCGAGAAGAAACCGAGACCGTAAACTGTAAAATTGCGAAAAACACAGTCCTCGACCGTCAGCGCCGCGCCGCTGCTGAACCCGATGCCATATTGTACCGTACCGGAGCCATCCAAAGTCAAACCACGCAATGTGATTATGTCGGTCGATCCGGCATTGATGGTGATGGCGGTGCCTGAAGCCGCCACGATACCGGCCTCGACACCGTTCGGGCTGGAGATGGTCACCGAATGTTCGATGAGCAGCGGGCCGAAGCCGGCGCTGTCGATCGCCGTCACTTCGCCGCCGGTTGCAACGACGTTGTAGGCGTTCTGAAACGTCTTGCATGGTGACCCGAAGGTGCACGGATTGGCGTCGTTGCCGTACGAGGCGACGAAGACGCGGGCTCTCGCCGCGGCCTGCGCCGGCATGGCAAACAGCGAGCAGGCGAGTGTTGTTTCTACAAGTGCAAGGAGCAAAAAAGAAGTATTCTTGGTCATGGCCGAAGCCTCCTAGAGGTTAAGACAAGCTGCACCCGCGCCCGGCGGCGCTACGTGCACTTGCACGCGGCGCGGTCGAAGGCGCACACGAACTTTCCAGCAATGATCAGACGGATTTGCCCGCCGATGGCACCACGATCGCCACTTCGCCCACGGGGACTTCGGCACACCCCGCCCATGGCGCTTATCGTGGCAAGCCAAATCGGTTGCCACACGTTAATTTTATTGAAATACCGCGTAAGCAACAAGCCCGGCGTTGTCGCGGCGGCCCGCCCGGTTCGATCAGGCTAAATCCGCGAACTTGAAATGCGGACCGAGCAGCCGCCGGACGCGAAGCAGTTCGGCGCGCGCGGCGAATGCATCGATGGCGGTGCGGATCAAGAGGGATAGCTGCGTCGGACGCGCCACAAGGTCGCGCAGCACAGCCCATATGTCGGCGCGTCCGTCCTCCGCCATGCCGAGGAGCGCGGCCGAAGGGACACGGCGATGGGCAGGGTCGATGATGACCCGCACCGCGGCGAAGGCGAGGCCGTGGGCGGCGGCGAGCCGCGCCACGACATGAGATTCCATGTCGACCGCGGCCGCACCCGTCGTGCGGTGCAGCTCTCGTTTTACAGTCGGCTCGGCGACCGGCGCGTCAACGCCAATGATCGGAGCGTGACAGGCGCCCGAGATTACATTGAGGAGCCGTTTCGACCAGGCAGCGTCGGTGGCGCGGGCGATCTGCGATTCAAGAACGGTGGACGCCACGACCCAGTCTCCGGTGCGAAGGCTGGAATCGAGGCCGCCGGCGACGCCGAAGCTGATGATGCCGCGATAGCCCTGACGCGCGGCGGATTCGGCGACTGACGCCAGTTCGCGCCGGGAGTTGCGGCAGACAACAAGAACGCCGGGCCCGGCGGCAATTTTTGCTTCGAAAGCCATGCCGACAAGCGCGATGACGGTACGATGGTGGGTTTCGAGCGTGGAATCGGCGAGTCGATCAGTGAAATCGCTGTCCGCAAGCGACCGTTCCGTAAGCGTAGCCCCAATGGAGTGCATTAAAGATGCCTCGCGTCTGTGATCCACCCTCGATCACGCCCACAACAAAGCAGGCACGCAGACGTCCCCCCCACCGAACCCGGCCAGAGAACCGGGCGCGGCCTCAACTTTTTGGCATCGACACGATTGATTGCGATGTCCCGGAACTATTGCAGCGCAAAATCGAATCCCGCCCCACCATGGCCCCCGCCATGGCTTTGATAGCGCTAATATGCTTGATTCTTTCGCATCTCGCAACTGCGAACGGTGAAAGTGCTGCTATGAGCGCCAGTGCTCAGATTCTGGTCACCGGCGTCACCGGCTTCGTCGGTTCGGCGGTAGCGAGGCGTTTGGTTCTCGCTGGAGTTCCGGTACGGGCGCTGGTCCGAGCCGGCAGCCCTCGCTTTCATCTCGACGACCTCGATCTGGAATATGCCGCCGGTGATCTGCGCGACGCAGAGTCCGTGCGGCGAGCGATGAACGGCATCCGCCATGTGATCCATGTCGCGGCCGATTACCGGCTCTGGGCGCGCGATCGTAGCGAGATCTTTGCCAGCAATGTCAACGGCACCCGCATCGTGATGCAGGAGGCCATGCGCGCCGGTGTCGAACGCGTGGTCTATACCAGCAGCGTCGCCACGCTCGGCTGGCCGCACCATGGAGCGCCAGGAGACGAAACCATTCCGCTGTCGATCGAACAGGGAATTGGCACCTACAAGCGCAGTAAGATCGCCGCCGAGCGCCTCGTCGAATCCATGGTCGCCAACGAGGGTTTGCCGGCGGTCATTGTCAATCCCTCGACGCCGATCGGTCCTCGCGACGTGAAACCGACGCCGACTGGACGCATCATCGTCGAGGCGGCTTGCGGCCGCATCCCCGGTTTTGTTGATACCGGCCTCAACCTGGTCCATGTCGATGACGTCGCCGATGGACATCTCGCGGCGTTACAGCGCGGCGTCATAGGCGAGCGTTACATTCTCGGCGGCGAGAATGTGTTGTTCGCCGACATGCTCGGCGATGTCGCGCGCCTGGTTGGCCGCCGTCCGCCACGGCTTCGTATTCCCCGCGCCCTCGCGATGTCGTTTGCCTATGCGGCGGAAGCCACGGCCAAATTCACCGGCCGCGAGCCGCTGGCGACGGTGGATGGGCTGCGGATGTCCAAACACCACATGTTCTTTTCTGCCGCGAAAGCCGAGCGTGATCTCGGGTTTCGCGCTCGGCCTTACCGGGAAGCGCTCGGCGACGCGATACGCTGGTTCCGCGAGGCGGGATATCTGGACGGCAAGCGGCGGGCCAATTGATGCGCTTCCTGTTCAGCGGTCTTGAGCCGCCGGCGCGGGAACGGTCGCCGTAACGGTTTGCTCCGGTGCGGCGGCCAGAAAGGAATGCAGCGCGGCCACGACCTGCGCACCCTCGCCGACCGCGGCGGCCACGCGCTTGGTGGATTTCGCGCGCACATCGCCAATGGCGAATACGCCACGCCGCGACGTCTCCAGCGGATGGCGCGCGCCGTCGGCATCCTCGCCGGTTTGCACGAAGCCTTTGGCATCGAGCGAAACGCCAGAACTAGCTAGCCAGTCGGTGTTCGGATCCGCGCCGATGAATAGAAACAGGTGGCGAATTGGCCGCCGCACCTCTTCGCCGGTGGTGCTGATACGCCAGCGAACGGCCTCCAGTATTCCGTCGCGACCTTCAAGACCGCTGACCTGCGCGTGCGTTACGACCTCTATGTTCGCCAGGCCCTCGATCCGGTCGATGAGATAACGCGACATGCTCGCTTCAAGGCTCGGTCCGCGCACCAGCATCCACACCTTCACGCCCTGACCCGAGAGATAGACCGCGGCCTGGCCGGCCGAATTACCAGCCCCGATCAGCGCGACTTCCTGACTGGCGCACAGCTTCGCTTCGATGGGCGAAGCCCAGTAATGGACACTGGATGCTTCAAACGCATCGAAATTCGAACAGGTAAGCCGGCGATAGCGGGCGCCGCTGGCGATAACGACCGAGCGCGTGCTAACGCGCTCTCCGCTGTGCAGTTGCAGGGCAAAGCGGTCGGGGTTTGGGCTTAATGCGCTGACTTCGTCCGGGATCGCCATTTCGGCGCCGAACTTCTGCGCCTGATTGTAGGCCCGCGCCATCAAGGCCATGCCGGTAATTCCCGTCGGAAAGCCGAGATAGTTTTCGATCCGCGCCGAGGCGCCGGCCTGACCGCCGAAGGCGCGGCAATCGAGCACGAGGGTGGAGAGACCTTCCGACGCGGCATAGACCGCCGCCGCAAGTCCCGCCGGTCCGGCTCCCACCACGGCGACATCGTAGGTCCGGTTCGGATCGATCGGCCCGACCAGTCCGATGCAGCGCGCCAACTCGTCCTCGCTGGGATTTCGCAACAGCTGTCCGCCCGGACAGAGCACGATCGGCAGTTGACCAGGATCGACGTGGAATCGCTCGATCAGGGCCTTCGCCTCGGCATCGGTCTCGGAGTTGAGCAAGCGGAGCGGTTGACCGTTGCGGCGAAGAAAGCCCTCGAGACGCAGCACATCGCCATTGTCGGAACGGCCGACAATGACCGGGCCGCCGGCTCCGGTCTCGAGCAGTCCGACACGGCGCAGGATCAGCGCGCGCATGATCCGTTCGCCAAGGTCGGCCTCCGCGACCAGCAGCGCGCGGAGCCGGTTTGGCGGAATGAGGAGGGCCTGCACCGGCTCCCGTGCGGTGGCGTCGGCCAACGACGGCCGGCCGGCCAGTTGCGCCAGTTCGCCCATGAACTGACCGGGTCCGTGGCTGACAATCAGGCTTGGCTGGCCCGATTGATCGCGCTGCGTCACGTCGACCTTGCCGGCCAGGATAACGAAGAAGCCGCCGCCAACATGGCCGGTCGTAAACAGCGCCTCGCCGGCGGCGAATGAACGAACTTCTCCGAAACTGCGCACCCGCTCGAGCTCCAACGGATCGAGATCGGGAAACATCTGATCGCGCCGCCGTTCGATGATCGGCTGTGGGGGCAAAGCCATGATGATATCCGCCGCCTGCAACTGCTATGGGACGATTGCGAAAGTGCAAATCCGTACTTGGAAAAGATAATGCTCAAACGAAAATCTGCACCATGCTCCAATTCTATTAAATCAGATCATGGTCCGCAGAAATCGCGGCTTGCTCAGGCGAAGTACTGTCCGCCGTTCGCCGTCAATGTCGCGCCGGTGATCAGGCCGGCGTCATCGGACGCAAGAAATATGACGCAGCGCGCTATCTCCTCCGGCTCGCCAAGCCGGCCGATCGGAATTAGCGGCAGCACGTTCTTCTGCAAAACCTCTTGCGACATCGCCTTCACCATGTCGGTGGCGATGTAGCCGGGACAGATCGCGTTGACGGTGATTCCCGCGCGCGCGCCTTCCTGCGCCAGCGCCTTGGTGAAGCCGAGCTCGCCCGCTTTGGCGGCGGAATAATTCACCTGGCCCATCTGGCCCTTCTGACCGTTGATCGAGGAGATGTTGACGATGCGGCCGAATTTGCGCTCGCGCATGCCGCCAAAGACCTGATGGCTCATGTTGAACAGTGAGCCGAGATTGGTGGTAATCACCTCGTGCCACTGTTCGGGCTTCATACGATGGAACATGGCGTCGCGGGTGATGCCGGCGTTGTTGACCAAAACGTCGATCGGACCGAGTTCGGCCTCCACCTGTTTGATGCCGCTGGCGCACGCCTCGTAGGACGATACGTCCCACTTGTAGACGCCGATCCCGGTTTCGGATTTGAATTTTTGCGCGGCTTCTTCATTGCCGGCATATGTCGCCGCGACTTTGTAGCCTGCCGCTTTGAGTGCTTTGGAAATCGCGGCGCCGATGCCGCGCGTGCCACCCGTCACTAACGCAACGCGAGCCATGACATCCTCCCGTTATTTGCCATGGCCGGGCTTCTCCCGGCCATCCACGTCTTCTCTGTGAAGCTTAAAGACGTGGATGCCCGGCAACAAGTTCACACTCGGGCCGGCCAGCGGCCGGACCCGGCTGGCCGGGCATGACGTCTATCGATCGCGAGAGATCCCGCGGTTCAGCGCTCCAGGCACATCGCGATGCCCATGCCGCCGCCGATGCACAGCGTGGCGAGGCCCTTCTTGGCGTTGCGCTTCTGCATTTCATAAAGCAGCGTAACGAGAACGCGCGTGCCGGAAGCGCCGATCGGGTGGCCGATGGCGATGGCGCCGCCGTTGACATTGACCTTGCCGGTATCCCAGCCGAGATCCTTGTTGACGGCGCAAGCCTGGGCGGCAAACGCTTCGTTGGCTTCGACGAGGTCGAGATCGCCAACGGTCCAGCCTGCCTTCTTCAGCGCCGCGCGCGACGCCGGGATCGGGCCGGTGCCCATGATCTTCGGATCGACGCCGGCCTGGGCCCATGACACGATACGGGCGAGCGGCGTCTTGCCGAGCTTTTGCGCCTCGCTCGCCGTCATCAGCACCACCGCGGCGGCGCCGTCATTGATGCCCGAGGCGTTGCCGGCAGTGACTGAGCCTTCTTTGTCGAAAGCCGGGCGCAGCTTGCCGATCGATTCCAGCGTGGTGCCGTGCTTGGGATATTCGTCGGCATCGACGACGACGTCGCCCTTGCGGCTCTTGATGGTCACCGGCGTGATCTCGTCCTTGAACTTGCCGGCCTTCTGCGCCGCTTCGGCCTTGTTCTGCGACTTGACCGCGAATTCATCCTGCTGCGCCCGCGTGATCTGCCATTGCTTGGCGACGTTCTCGGCGGTGTTGCCCATGTGATAGCCGTTGAAGGCGTCCCACAGGCCGTCCTTGATCATGGTGTCGATCATCTGGAAGTCGCCCATCTTCACGCCGGCGCGCAGGTGCGCGCAATGCGGCGCCATGCTCATGGATTCCTGGCCGCCGGCGACCACGATGTCGGAATCGCCGTTGACGATGGCCTGATAGCCGAGCGCCACCGACCGCAGGCCCGAGCCGCACAGCATGTTGACCGACCAGGCCGGCGTTTCGACCGGCACGCCGGCCGCGATCGAGGCCTGGCGGGCCGGGTTCTGGCCCTCCCCGGCGGTGAGGATCTGGCCCATGATGACTTCGGAAACCCGCTGCGCCTCGACGCCGGCGCGATCGAGCGCCGCCTTGATGGCGGTTCTTCCCAGTTCATGAGCCGGCAGAGCGGCAAAGGCACCGTTGAAGGAGCCGACCGGGGTACGCGTGGCACTGACAATGACGACATCATCTTTCATGGCGGGTCCTTCAAGGCTGGAGGGGCTCCTCGACGGGCGAGTTAGCCGCGAGATTGTTGAACATATGTCATAAGGATGCGACCAGCCCTCGACAAGGCGGGATGCGGCAAGAGCACTTCACAAAACGGTAGCCGCGCCGGCCAAAACCGCCTAATTTGATGGCAAAGTTGGGGTGATCGCCGCAATGTCCGAAACCACCGCCACGACCGCTACCAAAACCGTCGAACCGGTGACGATCAAGAAGTACGCCAACCGGCGGCTCTACAACACCGGCACGAGCACCTATGTGACGCTCGAAGACCTCGCCGCCATGGTCAAGAACGGCGAGGATTTCGTCGTCTATGACGCCAAAACCGGCGAGGAGATCACCCGCTCGGTTCTGACCCAGATCATTTTCGAGCAGGAGAACAAGGAAGGGCAGAATCTCTTGCCGATCGCCTTCCTGCGCCAGCTCATCCGCTTCTACGGCGACAGCATGGGCATGCTGGTGCCGCGCTATCTCGAAGTTTCGATCGACTCGCTGACGCGCGAGCAGGAGAAGTTTCGCAATCAGTTGGCGCAGGCCTTCGGCGGCAGCCCGTTCGGCGCGCTCGAGGATACGGTGCGGAGCAATATGCAAATGTTCGAGCGCGCCTTCGCCATGTTCACCCCTTTCGCGCGGCGCGAACGCGACGCTGCCGCCGCGGCTGAATCGGGAAAATCGCCGGCCAAAGGCGGCGAGATCGACGACCTCAAGCGTGAACTCGACGAGATGAAGCGCAAAGTCGACAAGCTCACCGGCGGCGGCGAGTAGTCAGACCGCGTCTTGCGACAGCGAGCAATCCAGCGTTCAATGCAAGCCGCTCTGGATTGCTTCGTCGCTCCGCTCCTCGCAATGACGATGGCGCCAGGACGAGCCCGGTCATGGCGGCTTCGAGAAAGAAATTCACACCGCCTTCGCGATGCCCTTGAGCCACGGCCGCTCGGGCGTGGCGAGCCCGATCAGCGCGCCCTGCAAGTAATCGCAGCCCCAGGCCTGCAAGGTCTGCGCCGCGCGCTCGTCCTGTACCCATTCGGCGACGGTCACGAGCTTGAGCCGCTTGGAAAGGTCGATGAGCGTGCGCACGAACGCACGATCGTCCTCCGAGCGCATCATGTCGTGCACGAATGCGCCGTCGATTTTGACGATATCGACGCCGAGCTTGCGCAGGTTGCGGAATGAGGTGTAGCCGGCGCCGAAATCGTCAATGGCGATGCGGCAGCCAAGTTCCTTCACGCGGGCCACGAAGCCGCGCGTCTCGTCGATATCGTGAATGGCAGCGCTTTCCGTGATCTCGACGGTGAGGCGCTCGGCAACGCCCGAGTGCGAGCGCAGCAGCGAACCGAGGCCGGCCCACCAGTCGGGATCGGTGGTCGAGGCGGCCGACACGTTCAGACTTGCTTGCAAGTCGGGTGTGCCGACCATTTCATCTACGGCCAGTTCGAGCACGCGGTGGTCGAGCAATCGCACCAGCCCGAGCCGCTCCGCGACCGGCACGATGTCGTTCGCCGCAATCAGGCTGCCGTCGGTGCGGCGGATGCGCATCAGGCATTCGTAGAACGCCGGCCTGCGGTCGGTCGCCGCGACGATGGTCTCGTAGGCGAGGAAGATGCGGCGCTCGTTGAGCGCGGCGACGATCTCGTCGGTGGCGCGCACGTTGCCGCGCCGCTGCGCTTCGCGCTCGATGCTGGGCTGATAAGCGAGGTAGGAGCCGCGGCGGCGCGCCTTGGCGCTGTCAAGAGTTTCCTGCGCGCGCGCCAGCACTTCCATCGCGCCACGGGCGTGGCGCGGCGCGTTGACGCCGCCGATGGTGACGGTGACCGCAATCGGTCCCGCGGAGCTCGGCACCATGTCGTCGCGCACGCCCGCCAGCATCCGTTCGGCCGCAATCGCCATGTCGTCGGGCGTGCAGTCGCGCAGCACGAGGCCGAATTTGTTGCCGGAAAAGCGGCCCAGCGTGTCCTTGCCGCGCATGCGGCTCTTCACCCGCTTGGCAACTGCGGCGATCACCTGGTCGGCAACGTCGAAACCGTAGGACTCGTTGATGCGCGCCAGGTTATCGACGGCGACCAGCATGAAGCCGCATGACGAACGGAAGCGGATCGCTTCGTCGATGGTGTCTTCAAGAACCCCGTTCAAGTGATGCCGGTTGAGTTCGCCGGTGAGGCCGTCGAAGCGGGCCAGATAGGTCAGCTTGCGGACATATTCGTAACGCTCGTTGATGACGCGGACGAGGCCATGCGCGCGCGCCGGTTTGCCGTCGGTGCCGGCGAACCAGCGTCCGATATCTTCGACCCAGAGTTTAGTGTCCGAACCGGGCTCGGGCCGGATGCAATATTGAATCTGATAGGCGACGCCGCGGCCTTCGTCGCGCTTGTCGGAATTGACGACGACGTCGAAGCGCGCCTGGGCATTCTCGGCCTCGAGGAATTGCGCGTAGGCGCGGCCGGTGGAAATCGCCGCCCGATCGCCGATCAGCAGCACCACGCCGACGTTATCGCCCCAGGTCAGCGCGTCGTTGTCGATGCGCCAATCGTATGCGACCTCGCCGATCGAATTGAGGATCGCCGCAGCGTCGGGTGTGCCCGAACAGGCCGGGTCGTGTTGACCGCCAGTGGACATGGTCGCCTCAATTCGGAGTGGTGCAGTCCGCGGATGGCGACAGCAGACGGCCGTTGCTCCGCTAAGTTAGCGGCAGACTTTAAATAATTCGGAAAATTGCCACAGCCGAAATGGCGGTTGGGAAACGCCGCGATGGATCGATCGGTGCCGTGGCACGTTGATTGCGCAGGCACAGGGTGAAGCCATGTAAACGTCCCAATCCGGGACAAAAGGCGCACCATGAGCGGCTATCTTGTTCCGGTCGTAACAGTTGAGCGAGACATTTCGGGCGCGCCCGCCGCACCGGGCGCGCGCGCCAGCGCGAACTTTGTCGCCCATCTGATCGCAGCCCGGGTGCAGGCGCCGCAGACCCGAACGCGTCGCCGCGCCGATCCGGCGGAAGCCATCAGCGCCTACGATGCACTCGGCCATTGGCCGACACCGTCTGGCCGCGCTCTGTCGCGTTCGCTCTGACCAGCTTTCCCTTCCGCCACAAGGGGGAGGGAGTAGAAATCGTCACACCGGCCGCTCGGGCGCGTCGATTTCGACTTGGCGCCGGCCGCTTCGCATGCCGATGATGAAGCCGGCGAGAACGTCCACCAGCGCAATAATCATCAGCAGAAAGAACGCTGAGGTGCCGGCTTGCGGCACCAGCAGGAACTCGACCAGCATGGCAATGAACAATCCCATGGCGAGGATGTGATCCATCACCGAGCGCATCCCGCCCCGCGTCGACTTTATGATTTCAATCCAAAGCAGAAAAATGCTGAACGCGATCAGCACGTCTTCCCAGGTCAGCACCCAATCCTGCCCGGACATCATGTGCACGGTGGTCACCGGCGACGTCCAGGCGACGCCGGGCATCAGGAACGCAATGATGTTGTAGATGGCGAAGGGAACGAGCAGCAGCGGAAAGCCAAGAGCGAACATGACGCGCGTCTCTGGTTAACTCCAGCGCCAACTTCAGCCCCCGTCATTGCGAGGAGCGCAGCGACGAAGCAATCCAGACCTCGGCGCGTAAGACTGGATTGCTTCGCTACGCTCGCAATGACGAGCGTCTGCGACCTGCGTCGGCAGACGATTACGCCTCACCCTTCTTGGTCAGCACCTGGCGGCCGCGATACATGCCGGTCTTGAGGTCGATGTGATGCGGCCGGCGCAGTTCACCGGAGTCCTTGTCCTCGACATAGGTCGGGGCTTTGAGCGCATCGGCGGACCGCCGCATGCCGCGTCGGGACGGCGATGTTTTTCGTTTCGGGACGGCCATGACGTCGCACTCCTGTAATTGCTCGGATCGCTAGGGTTGGCGGGCTTATAGAAGAACGAAGCGGCTGAGGCTAGTGGGCGCGAATACAGGCATCCAGCGCCGGAAAGTCCGCCGAACGGCGCTCGTAAATGCCGGCCAGCCGACGCACGATCGGCCCTGGCGTGCGGGCACTGCGGCGGATCGGATTGGGCAGGATCGCCGCCAGTTCGGCGGACTTCGCGGCCATCGAGACTGCGCGCCGGCTTGTTGAAGGCATAGCGCGCGGCGGCTTCGGCGCCGAACTCGCCGTTCGGTCCCCATTCGGCGATGTTGAGATAGATTTCCAGTACCCGCCGCTTCGGCAGCACCAGATTGATCCAGAGCGCGAGCGGCAGTTCCAGCGCCTTGCGCACGAAGCTGCGGCCTTGCCAGAGGAACAGATTCTTCGCCGTCTGCTGGGTCAGCGTCGATGCGCCGCGCGACTCGGCGACGTCGTCGCCGGACTGCTCGATCGCCTCGCGCATGGCGCCGAGGTCGATGCCGCGATTGTGGCAGAAGGTGCCGTCCTCGGCGCCGATCACGGCGAGCGGCAGCGCCGGCGCGATGCGGTCGAGCGGCGTGTAGATGCGCTCGACGCGCTGTCCGGTCGCCCACCGCCATAGCATCACCGTCGAGACCGGATCGACAAAGCGGTAGAGCGGCGCGATCAGATAAGGCGCGATCATCAGCGCGGCGACGGCGATGGCCAGCCACACGGCGGCGCGCCGCCAGCGCGGTCCCGAAAAAAGTGCCGCCCGTGGCGGCCGTCGGCGCGGCGATGGCATGTCACGCGCTGTCCGCAGTTCCCCACGTTCGCCGCAGCACCCGCAGCCAGTTGCGGTAGCACAGCTTCTCGATCAGCGGCTCGCCGAAGCCGCGTTGGCGCATGATCTCGACCAGGGTTTGCAGCCCGGCGGCATTGCCGACTTCGCCCGGAATCTGGGCGCCGTCGAAATCGGAACCGAGGCCGACGCCGTCTTCGCCGAGATGTTCGACGAGGTGCGCGGCGTGGTCGACGATCAGCGCGGCGGGCGTGTCCTTGTCGTGGCGGCCGTCGGCGCGAAGAAACGCGGTGGCGAAGTTGACGCCGGCGAGGCCGCCGGTCTCGCGGATCGCGGCCAGTTGCTTGTCAGTCAGGTTGCGCGAATGCGGGCTTAGGGCGTGGGCGTTGGAATGCGTGGCAACCAGCGGCGCATCCGAGATCGCGGCGACGTCCCAGAAGCCGCGTTCATTGAGATGCGACAGGTCGATCAGGATGCGCAACCGGTTGCAGGTGCCGATCAGGGCCTTGCCGGAATCGGTCAGACCGGGCCCGGTATCGGGCGACGATGGACAGCGGAACGGCACACCATGCCCGAATACATTGGGCCGGCTCCACACCGGGCCGAGCGAACGGAGACCTGCGGCGTACAGCACGTCGAGTAGCTCGAAATTCTCGTCGATCGCTTCGGCGCCTTCGATATGGAGCACCGCCGCCAGCACGTCATCGGCGACGCAGCGTTCGATATCGTCGGCGTTGCGGCAGATGCGGACGCGGCCTTTCGACTCGCGCTCGATACGCATTAGTAGCGCCGCCATGGCGAAGGTGACGCGCTGCGCCTCGGTCAACTCGACTGCCGGCGGCGACGGGTCGCTGCCGATGACGCTGCCAGTTTCTTGCGGCGTTGTCTCGCTGCGAGGACCATCCTTACGCTTCGGCGACGGCACGAAGATCGCGAACAAGCCGCCGGCAAATCCGCCTTTGCGCGCCTTCGGCAGATCGAGATGACCCTTGTCTTCGCCGTCGAGAAACGCCGCCACCGCGTTGCCACCCTCGCGGCGATTGAGCCGCAACAGTGCGTCGTTGTGGCCGTCGAAGATCGGGATGGGCTTGGGTGAGGGCACCTGATTACGATCCTGTATTGCGGGGTTAATTGCGGTTCGTCGTGCCGGTCATAGCCGTTCGAAGAACGACGTCATTCCGCTCGCCTACGTGCCGGGCATTCACCTCTTAACACGAGCGACCCGAAGACGTGGATTGGCCGGGGAGCGTGTCATTTTTTTATTGACAATAGTCCCTCTTTAAGATACATCGAAATCAATCTCGCTCGGTGAAGGGCGCTTTCTAGATGCGATCCTGAGAGTGGAGCGAGTGCGGTGCCCGCGCGCGGTTTCGCAAACCGCTCCCGGGCGGCTCTGGGTCCCCGACCGACCGGCACTACGACCGGTCTCCGAGGTGCTCGGTAGACTCGAGACTGGCGACAACGGGTAACGCCCGAAGGAGCCTGGTCTCAGGAAGCGCGGGTCTGGAGCTGAGCCAATGCTGGTTGCGACCGGCCTGGCGAGTGCCGCGGTGGAGCGCCGAAAGGCGGGCGCGCCCCCTCCCAACCTCCCCCGCAAGCGGGGGAGGAGAAAGAGATAAGGGCACGCCGCCGCACCCGATGGTGCGGAGCTTGGTTGGATGGCGCCTATCGGCGCTCCGCCTCCCTTCATTCGGGAGGCAAGGTTTCGTGGCTTTGGCGGCTTGCGCTTTCACTGACTCGGATGCAGACGCATCGCGGGAACAATGAAGCTCGTCATTGCGAGAAGCGAAAGCGACGCAGCAATCCAGGGGCGGCTTGCATTGAGCGCTGGATTGCTTCGCTATCGCTCGCAATGACGGAAAGAAGCATCCGCCCCGCTATCGCGGGGAAGGATGAAGAATGTTTACGCCGCTTCAGCCTGCGGCAATGCCGGTTTGCCGCGAATCAAATCGGCGCCTTTCTCGGCCATCATCAGCACACAGGCATTGATATGCGCGGAGACGAGATCAGGCATTGCGGAGGCATCGCAGACGCGCAAGCACTCGATGCCGCGCACCTTGAGATCGGAATCGAGCACGCCGTCAGGCGCGATCGCGCAGGTGCCACACGGATGATGCGCGGTGATCACGGTCTTTTTCAGCCAGCCGTCGATCTCGTCGTCGGTCTTGACTTGAAGGCCCGGCCCGATCTCATCGCCGCGATAAGGATCCATCGCCTTGTTGAAGGCCACTTCGCGCGCGCGCTTGAATCCTTCGCGCAAGGTCGGCAGGTCGTTCGGTGCGGTGAAGAAGCGATAGACGATGCGCGGCGCCTTGAGCGGATCGGACGACGCGAGCAGCAATTCACCGCGGCTGTCGGGATGCAACAGTGTCGGGCGGATGCCGAAGCCGTCGAGGAACGGCGGCCGTATCAGCGGGAACCACAGATGCGGGTCATGCGAGGTACCGCGAAACATGAACTCGATGTCGGGTACCGACAGTTCCGGCCGCGTCTTGATGAACGCGTGCAGGCCGCCGGGCACCACCGTTCCGGGCCCGGTGCCGAACAGATACGCGCGGATCATGCTCACCGCCATGCGGTCGAACCGCATCTCGCGGTGGAACGTGCCGGGCTGCTTGCGCGTGTAGGTCATGTAGGCGCCGAGGTGATCTTGCAGGTTCTTGCCGACCGGCAGATCGGCTGCGACGTTGATGCCGAACGCGCGCAGATGCTCCGCCGGCCCGATGCCCGACAGCATCAGGAGCTGCGGCGTGTTGAAGGTGCCGGCAGACAGAATGACTTCTTTCGCCGCGCTGGCGCGCACGGTCGACCCGTCTTTGACATATTCGACGCCGGTGGCGCGGGTGCCTTGCAGCGTGACGCGCGTGGTCTGGGCGTTGATTTCGACGGTCAGATTTTTGCGTCCGCGCGCCGGTTTGAGGAAGGCGTTGGCGGACGACGCGCGCCAGCCGTTGCGGATGGTGAACTGGCCGCGGCCAAAGCCTTCCTGCTGCTTGCCGTTGTAATCGGGCGTCAGCGGATAGCCGCAGCTCTTGGCGGCTTCGAGCCAGGCTTCGTAAAGCGGGTCCTGCGTTCTCGCGAATTCGGTACCGAGCGGGCCAGAGCCGCCGCGCCAGGTGTCGGCGCCTTTATCGAAGCTCTCGCAGCGCCGGAAATAGGGCAGTACGTCGGCATAGGACCAGCCGCGCGCGCCTTTCTGTGCCCAGCGATCGTAGTCATTAGGATTGCCGCGGGTATAGGCCATGACATTGATCGACGACGAGCCGCCCAGAACCTTGCCGCGCATCGCCTCGATGCGCCGGTTGTTGAGGTTCGGCTCGGGATCGGTCTGGTAGCCCCAGTCGAACATGCCGGTATCGTGCATGCGACCCATGCCGAGCGGAATGTGGATGTAAGGATGCCAATCGCGGCCGCCGGCTTCGAGCAGCAGCACGCGCGCCGACGGATCCTCGGTCAGCCGGTTGGCCAGCACGCAGCCGGCCGAGCCGGCGCCGACGATGATGTAATCGTAGCCGTTTGCCGGCATTTCACTCCCCTTACGTCTTTTTTCCCGGGCGCAGCGCAGCACGTAGTGAAACGAAGTGGTGCGCTGCCGACCCGGGATCGTATCAATCCCAGAACCCGTTGCGATCCCGGATCAGCGGCGCACCGTTTCACGCTGCGCCGCATCCGGGAAACGCGGACTTCAATCGCGGCCGTAACCGATGAGCGGCTTTTTCTTGCGGCCGAGCAGGATGAGAATAGCCGCCAGCACGGCCAGTACCAGCCACGTTGGCGCATTGAGGACCGTCAGCGTCACCGGGTCCCACAGCCAATGCGGTGCGTGGGCTTCGATGGCCGGCTGCAATTTCACCAGCGAACTCTGGTCGACGATGGCCCAGGCGTCGCTGACCTTCATGTAGATCCATTGCTGGTTGGCGATGGCCTTGGTGCCGTCATAGACGAAAAAAATGAAGGCAAGCGCCAGCAGGCAAAGACCGATGAAGCGCAGCAGGAACTTGATCATACCGGTGCCGGCCAGGATGGAAGGACGCGTCAAGGGGACGATTACTCTCCCGCGCGCGCTTGTTCAATGCGCCTCACTGACAGGCTTTCCGGGGGCCGGCGGTTTCGCTACAGTTCCCTTGCCCGCCCCAAGACCGTTCAGCATGAGACAGTTCAGCGTAAGCAGGAATTGAAATGGCTTCCAAAAACGGCGGCCGGTCGAACCGGCCGACTTTCACCGACCAGGAAGCCCTGCTGTTTCACAGCCAAGGCCGGCCCGGAAAGCTAGAAGTCGTCGCCACCAAGCCGATGGCGACGCAGCGCGATCTCTCGCTTGCCTATTCGCCGGGCGTCGCCGTACCGGTTCTCGCCATCGCCGAGAATGAGGCGCTCGCCTACGACTACACGACCAAGGGGAATTTCGTCGCCGTGATCACCAACGGCACCGCCATCCTCGGCCTCGGCAATCTCGGCGCGCTGGCGGCAAAGCCGGTGATGGAAGGCAAAGCGGTGCTGTTCAAGCGCTTCGCCGACGTCGACTCGATCGATCTGGAAGTGTCGACCGAAGACCCCGACGAATTCATCAATTGTGTAAAAGTGCTCGGCAAAAGCTGGGGCGGCATCAATCTCGAGGACATCAAGGCGCCGGAGTGTTTCATCATCGAGCAGCGGCTGCGCGAACTGCTCGACATTCCGGTGTTCCACGACGACCAGCACGGCACCGCGATCATCGCTGCCGCCGGCCTGATCAATGCGCTCGAACTCACCGGCCGCGAGATCAAGGACACCAAGCTCGTCTGCAACGGCGCCGGCGCCGCCGGTATCGCCTGCCTCGAACTGTTGCGCGCTATCGGGTTCCGCCAGGAAAACCTGGTGCTCTGCGATACCAAGGGCGTCATTTACGAGGGCCGCACTGAAGGCATGAATCAATGGAAGTCGGGCTTCGCGGTGAAGACCAAGGCGCGCACGCTCTCCGAAGCGCTGGCCGGCTCCGACGTGTTCTTCGGGCTTTCGGCGAAAGGCGCGGTGACGCAGCAAATGGTGAAGTCGATGGCTGACAAGCCGATTATCTTCGCCATGGCCAATCCCGATCCCGAGATCACACCCGAGGAAGTCGCCGAAGTCCGCTCCGACGCCATCATGGCGACCGGCCGTTCGGATTATCCGAACCAGGTCAATAACGTGCTCGGCTTTCCCTACATATTCCGCGGCGCGCTCGATGTGCGGGCGCGAGCGATCAACATGGAGATGAAGATCGCGGCGGCGCGCGCGCTCGCCGCGCTGGCGCGCGAGGACGTGCCTGACGAAGTCGCGGTAGCCTACGGGGCGCGGCCGAAATACGGCCCCGACTACATCATTCCGGTGCCGTTCGATCCGCGCCTGATATCCAACATTCCGGCGGCGGTGGCGGCGGCGGCAATGGAATTGGGCGTCGCGCGCAAGCCGATCGAGAACATGGACGCTTACCGCGAGCAGTTGCGCTCGCGGCTCGATCCGGTCGCCGGCGTGCTGACCGGTGTTTTTCAGCGGCTGCGCCAGCAGCCGCGGCGGGTCGTTTTTGCCGAGGGCGAAGAGGAACAGGTGATCCGCGCGGCGGCGACATTCGTGGCGCAGGGACTGGGCTCGGCGCTTCTGGTTGGCCGCGAGCGAGCCGTGCGCGAGACCGCACAGGCGCTCGGCGTCGAGCTCGGCGGCGGCATCGAAATCATCAACGCGGCGATTTCCAAGCGCAACGCCAACTACGCCGCTTATCTGTATGAACGACTGCAACGCCAAGGTTATCTGCAACGCGACTGCCAGCGCATGGTCAATCAGGACCGCAATCATTTCGCCGCCTGCATGGTCGCGCTCGGTGATGCCGATGCGATGGTCACCGGCGTCACCCGCAATTTCTCGGTTGCGCTCGAAGAGGTGCTGCGCTGCATCGATCCGAAACCCGGTCACCGTGTCATGGGGATTGAGCTGGTGCTGGCGCGCGGCCGTGCGGTGCTGGTCGCTGACACTGCGGTCGCCGAACTGCCGAGCGAAAACGATCTGGCCGATATCGCAATCGAGGCGGCGCGCGTCGCGCGCTCGCTGGGCTACGATCCGCGCGTTGCGTTTTTGTCGTTTTCGACGTTTGGCCATCCGCCCGGCGAGCGATCGGGGCGTATCCAGCAAGCCGTGCGGATTCTCGATGAACGGCGGGTTGGGTTCGAATACGACGGCGAAATGGCCGCCGACGTGGCGCTGAACATGGAATTGCGCGAAGCCTATCCGTTCTGCCGGCTGTCCGGTCCGGCAAACGTGCTGATCATGCCCGCCCTGCAGTCGGCCGCGATCACCACCAAGATGCTGATGGAACTCGGCGGCGCCAACGTCATCGGTCCGATGCTGGTCGGCCTCGACCGCTCGGTGCAGATCGTGCCGCTGTCGGCCAATGACGCGCAACTCGTCAATATGGCGGCGCTCGCCGCATATAATGTCACCGGTTGAGCCTCGGCCGCATGCAGAAACGCCGGCTCGGTATCGCGGGTCCTGAAGTTTCGCTGGTCGGTCTCGGCGCCAACAATTTCGGCGGACGCACCGACTTCGAGGCTTCACGGCGTGTCGTCGATAGCGCGATCGATCTGGGCATCACGTTGATCGACACCGCAGACTCCTACGGCAACAGGGGCGGCTCGGAAGAATTTTTGGGACGAATCCTCGGGCCGCGCCGCAAGGATATTGTGCTGGCGACCAAGTTCGGTTTGCCGATGGATGCCACCGGCAAAATGAAAGGGGCGTCGCGGTGCTATGCCATGCAGGCAGTCGAAGCGAGCTTGCGGCGGCTCAATACCGACTGGATCGATCTCTATCAGGTCCATTTCCCCGATCCGGCGACGCCGATCGAGGAGACGTTGCGCGCACTCGATGAACTGATCAAGTCGGGCAAAGTGCGGTTTATCGGCTGCTCCAATTTTTCCGCCGCGCAGCTCGAGAAAGCATTGGCGACGTCGAAGCAACTCGATCTGGCGTCGTTCATCACCTGCCAGGACGAATACAGCCTGCTCGACCGCGGCGTGGAAAAGGATCGGCTGGCAGTGATGCAGCGGCACGGACTGAACCTGCTACCGTATTTTCCGCTGGCGAGCGGATTGTTGACGGGAAAATACCAAAGGAACGCGCCGCCGCCGCCAGGCTCACGGCTTGCCAAGCAGGCCGGGCGCGCCAACGATTACCTTAATGAGCGCAACTTCAGTATCATCGAAGCGCTGTCGCAATTCGCCGCCGAGCGTGGCCATACGATCCTCGATCTGGCGATGAGCTGGCTGGCGAGCCGGCCTTATATTCCCAGCGTTATTGCCGGCGCCACCAAGCCGGAACAGGTCAAGGCCAACATTGCCGCCACCGGCTGGGCGCTGTCAGCCGCCGATCTGGCCGAGATCGACCGCATAACACTTTGACGTTACGGCGCAAATTCGCCCATGCGGATTCACGAGACCGAAACCTCTCTCGATTAGCGTGCAGTTGCTACCTATGTCCCAAAACATGAAGAACCCGATGCTTGCGGACAATTTCGCTCTTGAAACTTGCGGACTGTGCAAAAGCTTCGCCCGCCCCGCGGTTGACGGCCTCGACCTGAAGGTGCGCCAGGGCGAGTTCTATGCGCTGCTTGGTCCGAACGGCGCAGGCAAGACAACGACGTTGCGCATGATTGCCGGGCTGCTGCGGCCCGATGCCGGCACAATCCGCGTCGGCGGCATCGACGCGCTGGCCGATCCGTCGGCGGCCAAGCAGATCATGGCGTGGATTTCCGACGAGCCGATGATCTACGACAAGCTCACGCCGCGCGAATATCTGGAATTTGTCGCCGGGCTGTGGGGCATCGAGCCGGCGCTGGCGGAAGCGCGCGCGCAAGAATTATTGTCGTGGCTCGATCTCGCGGCACATGCCGGCGAACGTTGCGAAGGTTTTTCCAAGGGCATGCGGCAGAAGGTGGCGCTGGCCGGTGCGCTGGTGCACGAGCCGCGCGTCATCATTCTCGACGAGCCACTGACCGGGCTCGACGCAGGCTCCGCCCGCCAGGTCAAAAGCGTGCTGCGCGAGCGGGTCGATGCCGGCGGTACTATCGTGATGACGACGCACATTCTCGAAGTGGCCGAACGCATGGCGGACCGCATCGGCGTCATCGCCCACGGCAAGCTGATAGCCGAAGGCACGCTGGAAGAATTGCGGATCGCTGCCGACAAGGGCGCGGCCGGCGGCCTAAGCCGCGGCGCCAGCCTTGAAGACACGTTCCTGGCGCTGGTCGCCGAGCAGGCGCAAGCCGCATGAGCTGCACGCCGGGCACGACGGCCTGGTTCGCGCGCCACGAGTCGCGGCTTGCCTGGCGCGATTGGATTTCGATGATGACCGCGGGACGGCGCGAACGCCTGCTCCGGGTCGTGTTCGCGATTCTCGTCTTTGCCGTCTTCATGCACTTCGTTGCCTATTGGATGGTTGGCGGCTATGCGGATGCCGCTGTCGACGAGCCCATGCTGACGACCATCACCGTGAGCATTCTGCTGTCCTGGTTGCTGATGGTTTCGCAGGCGATGGAATTGATGACGCGCGCTTTTTATTCGCGTTCCGATCTTGATCTCATCCTCGCATCGCCGGTCGCCGCCGACAAATTATTCGCCGTGCGTATCGCAACGGTCGCAATCGCGATGGCGATGATGGCGGTGCCGATTGCCGCGCCGTTCATCGATGTGCTGATCGCGCGCGGCGGCTGGCGCTGGCTCGGCGCCTACGGACTGATCGTCGCGATGGGCGCCACGGCAACCGCGCTCGCTGTCGGCCTGACCGTCGCATTATTCCGCCTCATCGGTCCCAAGCGCACCCGGCTGGTCGCGCAGGTGGTGGCGGCGGTGGTCGGCGCCGCATTCGTCATCGGCCTGCAAGTGGCAGCCATTCTTTCCTACGGCACGATCTCGCGCGTCGCCGTGCTGCAATCGCAGTCCGTGCTGGCGCACGCGCCCGGTCTCGCCAGCTTATTTTGGTGGCCGGCGCGCGCCGCGCTGGGCGACGGAATTCCGCTGGTTGGTGTTATTGCCCTCAGCCTGGCGCTGCTCGGTCTCGCCATCGTGCTGGTGGCGCCGCGGTTTGGTGAATATGCGCTGGTGGCGGCCGGTGCCGGCCATGCCAGCAGCAGCGGACTGCGCCCGCAGACGGCGTTTCGGGCGATGTCGCCGCGGTCGGCGCTGCGGCGCAAGGAATGGATGTTGCTGCGGCGCGATCCGTGGCTGGTGTCGCAGACGCTGATGCAGATGCTCTACCTCATCCCGCCCGCGGTTCTTCTCTGGCATAGCTTTGACAACGGCAGCGGCGCCTACGCTCTGCTGGTGCCGGTGCTTGTCATGGCGGCCGGACAGCTTGGCGGCGGTCTCGCCTGGCTCGCGATCTCCGGCGAGGATGCGCCGGATCTCGTCGCCACCGCGCCGATTCCACCAGGTTTCATCTTGCGCGCCAAAGTCGAGGCCGTCCTCGGCGTCATCGCCATCGTATTCGCGCCACTGGTTGCAGTGCTCGCCTTGGGCTCGCCCTGGCATGCTTTGGTGGCAAGCGGCGGCATCATCGTCGCCACCATGTCGGCGACCTCAATCCAGCTCTGGTTCCGCAGCCAGGCCAAGCGCAGCCAGTTCCGCCGCCGTCAGGTCTCCTCGCGCGTGGCGACGTTCGCCGAGGCGTTTGCATCGATCGGCTGGGCCGCCACCGCGGCGGTCGCCGCGATGAGCCTCGTGCTCGCCATTGCACCCGCGCTGATGGCGCTTCTGGTCGTGGCCGGCGCTCGTTACATGACGCCGCGCAGCAGCCACGCGTGATCGGCGTCTCGACGGGACAAACCCGAGTGTGATTTAACTCAACGTCGATCGGGGCGATATGCGCCTGCCGGGGACGTCAATGAAGAAGCAGCCGAATTGGCAGCCTACTTGGACCTGGCCGGACGGCAAGCGCATCGCCGTTGTCTTCAATGTCTGCCTCGAAGCCTGGTCGGACGGCAAAGCCCCCGGCATCAGCCCGATGGGCAATCCACTGCCGGCTGGCGTGCTCGACACCATGGCGATCTCCTGGGCTGCCTACGGCGTCGAGGTCGGCATCCATAGGCTCATGGACTCGTTCGATCGCCATGGCGCCAAGGCTAGCGTCATGACCAATGCGGTGATCGCCGAGCGCGCACCCGCAACGGTCAAGGCCATTGCCGAACGCGGCCACGAAGTGCTGTCGCACTCCTACGCCATGGACGTCATCCCGGCTCTGCTGTCGGACGAGGACGAGCACAAGAACATTGAGCGCTGTACGGCACTATTGGAAAAGGCGTCGGGCCAGAAGATCACCGGCTGGCTGTCGCCGCGCGGCACTTCGAAGCTAACGACGCCGAAGCTGCTCGCCGAGGCCGGCTATCGCTGGTACGGCGACGTGTTCGACACAGATCTGCCATACGTCGCCAACCACGGCAACAAGAAGATCGTCGCGATACCATTGTCGTATGACGTCAACGACATGCCGTCGATGAAATACGGCCACCCGCCGAGGATGATGCTCGACTCGTTCAACGAGGTGATCGGCATTGCCCGCGTGCGCGATGACGAATTGCGGATCATTGACGTGACGAGTCACGCCCATATCTTCGGCCACCATCGCGGCGCGCATTTTTACGAGAAGATCATCGAGCAGGCGATGACATCGCCGGATATCTGGGTCGGCACGCGCGCGCAAATCGCCGACCACGTGTTGAGCCACGAGAGCGCGTGATTGTTGCTGCCGGGAGAAGACACTGTGATGCCGACCATTATTCTTGCGTCGTCATCATCCGAGAAGGCGGATGATCCAGTAATCGGCGTGGTTTCGGCCTTGCTCGACGGTTCGGATGCCGTGCGGTCGGCGATTACTGGATGCCCCGACTTCGCGGGGTATGACAATGTTGTGAGAGGGCAAGAATGATTCCGTTCGACATGGTGGAACCGACGTCGCTGAAGGAGGCGATGTCGCTTCTCGATCCGCAAGAGCCGACGATCCGTGCCGTCTCGGGTGGCACCGCGCTGATGCTGATGATGAAGGCGGGCGTGTTTGAGCCGAGCCTCCTGGTCTGCTTGCATAAGATTGAGCCCGAACATTCACGCATCACCGTCATCGGCGATACCTTGCGTATCGGCGCCATGGCGAGCTTGAGCGACGTCGAACACGACCCCAACGTCGCAGCCCGGCTCCCGGTTCTCCGTCGCGCCATGCGGACGCTGTCGAATCCACGCGTGCGCAATGTGGCGCGAGTCGGTGGCGCACTGGCCCACGGCGATCCGCACATGGACCTGCCGCCGGTGCTCGCGGTGCTGGGCGCCAAGGTCGCGATCAGCGGCCCGAACGGCAATCGCGAACTGCCCGTCGAACAACTTTATGCCGGCTATTACGAAACCGTTCTGGAAAAGAACGAGCTGATTACGTCGGTAATGGTGCCGGCGCTGAACGGACGTAAGACCGCATACATGAAAGTCACGTCACGCACCGCCGACGACTGGCCGGCACTCGGCGTTGCTGTCTCGTTCGCGCTTAAAGACAACGCGATGAGTAGCCCGATCGTGGTCGTCAGCGCCGCGACCGAGAAGGTGACGCGCATGGCGAAGGCCGAAGCGGTGTTGCAAGGCGCTGCGCCTGACGATGCGGTGCTCAACCGTGCCGGCGATGCGGCCGCGGCGGAGGCCTCGATCCTCGCCGATGCGCATGGTTCGGCGGCGTACAAGCGCGAACTGCTGCGGGTCTATCTACGGCGTGCGATCCGGCAAGCCCTGGTCGAAGGCGCCCATTAGGTGCGGCGATGAAGCAGGTCGGGCGCGATATCCCGCGGCTTGAAGTGCGCGCCAAGGTGACCGGGCGCGCCGATTACACGCGCCATTTGAGCCTGCCGGGTATGCTGCACGGCAAGGTGTTTCGCTCGACGGTGCCGCACGGCCACATCCGCAACATCGACACCGCGGCGGCGCGCGCCATCGCCGGCGTCCATCGCGTCGTCACCGGCGCCGATATCCGCAAGCTGATCCCCGAGCCTTACTACGGGCCGGCATTCCACGATCAGCCGATCCTGGCGATCGACAAGGTGTGCCATGTCGGTGAGCCGGTTGCGGTCGTGCTGGCGCGCGACCCGCATGTCGCCGAGCAGGCGGTGCAGGCGATCGTTGCCGAGTACGAGGAATTGCCGGCGGTCTATGACGAGGTCGCGGCCATGCAGTCCGACATTGTCGTTCACGACATGCTCAAACCGGCCGGCACCTTTGCCGATCTGAAGCACCTCAAGGGCCGCACCAACACCAATATTGCGCTCGATTATCACTTGCGGCGTGGCGACTTTGACGCGGCGCTCGCCGGCGCCGCCCATGTGGTCGAACACACGTTCAAGACGCAGCAGTGCCTGCATTTGCCGTTCGAAGCATTCGTTTCGGTCGCCGAGCCTGGCGACGGCACACTGACGATCCATACGTCGAGCCAGACGCCGTCGTTTGTGCGCACCGAGATCGCGCGGCTGTTTGGCTGGCCAGAGAACCGCGTGCGGGTGAAAGTGACGCATCTCGGCGGCGGCTTCGGCGCCAAAGTCTACGTCAAGCTTGAAGCGCTGGTGGCCGCGCTCGCCATGCTGGTGCGCCGGCCAGTGAAGATCGCGCTGACCATGGAAGAGCAGTTCTACATGATCACCAAGCATCCGACGACGTTCCGCATCAAGAGCGGCGTCACCAAGGATGGCAAGGTGGTGGCGCGCGCCTGTGAGGTGTTCTGGAACGGCGGCGCCTATGCGGATATCGGCCCGCGAGTAACCCAAAAATCCGGCTTCACCGCGCCGGGACCGTACGACATCGACAACATCAAGATCGATTCCTACTCACTCTATACCAATCGCGTACCGGCCGGCGCGCTGCGCGGCTTCGGCATCCCGCAACTGGTTTGGGCCTATGAGAGCCACACCGACCTGATTGCGCGCCAGCTCGGCATCGATCCGGTCCAGTTCCGTCGCAAGAATATTTTGCGCGAGGGCCGCCCGCAGGCGAGCGGCACCGCGATGAAGGATGCGGCCATCGCCGAAGTGCTCGATGCGATTGCAGCGCAAATGAACTGGAATGCGCCGTTCGACCACGGCAGCAGCACGGTGCGGCGCGGCCGCGGCGTTGCCATCGGCTTCAAGGCTTCGATCTCGCCGACCACGTCGGTCGCCGTCGTGAATGTTTCCGCCGACGGCAGCACCACGCTCTACACCAGCACGGTCGATATGGGGCAGGGCTCGGACACCGCGTACGCGCTCATGGTCGCTGAGGTGCTCGACCTCGAAGCCGACGATGTGCGCATCGTGCATCCGGATACCGATGTGACGCCATATGACATGGGCACGCTCGGCTCGCGCTCGCTGTATCACATGGGCAATGCGGTGCGGCTTGCCGCCGAGGATGCCCGGACAAAACTCCACGTCCTCGCGGCCGAAGCCGGCTTGCCCGAAGGCACCAATTACCCGCCGGCGGAAATCTTCAAGAAGCGCTATGGCATGCAGGCCGGCAATGTCATCGGCACTGCGACTTTTGTGCCGACCTACAAATCGCCCGATGCGCAGACCGGATTGTCCGACAACGTCACGCCGTTCTGGATGGTCGGCGGCGCCGGCGTCGAACTCGAAGTCGATACCGAGACTGGAAAAATCCATATTATCAGGCTGGTCAACGCCGCCGATTGCGGCAAGCCGATCAATCCCGGGGTGGCGCGCACGCAACTGTCCGGTGCTGCCGTCATGCAGCTCGGCTTCACGCTCTCCGAAGTCATGCATCTCGACGGCGGTCAGGTTACCAACGCCTCGCTCGCCGACTACAAGATTCCCGGCATCGCCGATATCCCACCGATGACAAACGAACTGGTCGAAGCCGAACAGCATTCCGGCCCGTTCGGCGCCAAGGGCCTCGGCGAGTCTGGAACATTCGGCGTGTCGCCGGCGATCGCCAACGCGATCGACGACGCGGTCGGCGTGCGCATCACCGAACTGCCGATCACGGCGGAAGCGGTGCTGCGCGCTTTACGCATCAAACAAGGCCGCCCACTCGAGGACGAATGATGAGCATGCGCAGCATCAATTTCACGCTCAATGGCCAGGAAGTCTCGGCCGACATCGAGCCGCACCGCAATCTGGTCGAGCTGTTGCAGCGCTTCGATCTGTTCGGCGCGCGCGAAAGCTGCGGGCAGGGGCTTTGCGGCTGCTGCACCGTCCTGGTCGACGACAAGGCGGTTTCCGGCTGCCTTTATTTCGCGCCGTGGGTCGACGGCAAGAGCGTCACCACCGTTGAATTGCTCGATGCCAACGGCGCACTGTCGATCGTGCAGCAGGCTTTCATCGATTGCGGCGCGTTCCAGTGCGGCTATTGCACGCCCGGTTTTGTGCTGATGGTGCATCAGCTTTTGAAGCAGCATCCGAATCCGACCGATGAGGATATCCGTCATTATCTCTCCGGCAATCTCTGCCGCTGCGCGGCTTATCCGGAAATCATCGAGGCGGTGAAGGTGGCGGCCAAGGGGGCGGTGAAGGCCGTGGCATAATCGCCGTCAAAGTCTCGCCAGGAATTTCACATGAAGCGTTTTCGACCGATGGCGCAGTTTGCTGCGGCGCTGGCCTTGCTGACAGTCTTTTCCACGCGCGACAGGGTGGTGGCCGAAAGCTACCCGGCAAGGCCGATCAAGCTTGTCGCCGCATTTGCTCCGGGTGGTCCCGCCGATGTGATGGCGCGGCTTATCGCCGCCGGAATATCGCCGATACTGGGGCAGAATGTTTTCGTCGAGAATCATCCGGGCGCCGGCGGTACTTTGGGCGCCCGCGACGTCGCCAAATCGGCCCCCGATGGCTACACGCTGTTGCTGGCCAATACCGCAAACGTCGTTATCTCTCCGCTTCTCATCAAGGATGCTGGCTACGATCCGGCGCAAGCGTTCGCTCCCGTCGCTAATCTCGGCATCACGGCAAATGTCCTCATCGCCAGCACTGCGTCAGGCCTGAAGTCGGTGCAGGATGTCATCGACTTTGCAAAGAAGAATCCAGGCAAGCTCAATTTTTCTTCCGCCGGGGTCGGTACGCCATTGCACTTGATCGGCGAGATGTTCAAACAGCGGCTTGGGCTCGACATGGTCCACGTGCCGTACAAAAGCGGCGGACAGGCGACCCAGGCTGTGATGGCAGGTGAAACGCAGATCAGCTTCGACAGTCCGGAGCCTGCGATCCCGGCGATTGAAAGCAGGAGCGTACTTGCGCTCGCTGTGACCAGCGACAAACGTGTTGCGCAATTGCCGGACGTGCCGACCATGATCGAAGCCGGCGTGCCGGACTTCGTCTCGGTGTCATTCACCGGGATCGCTGCGCCGGCCGGCACGCCGCCCGAGATCGTCAAGAAACTGAATGCTGCAATTACTCAGGCGCTGCAGAGCGACCAAATCCGTCCGGTTCTGGAACGTCTCGCTGTCCAGCAGCCGGCGATTGGCTCGGCCGACGATTTTGCCGCCTTTCTCGGCCGCCAGCGCGAGCAATGGAGCGCTGTGATCAAGCGCGCCGATATTCACGCGAGCGAGTAGAAATCCGCTCACTGCCGGGCGGATTTTCTGTCCTGCTGTGCCCTTATCATGGACCAGACGCGAGAGGCGGTCAGCGGCAGCACGTATGGTTCGGCGCCGAACGAGGCAAGGGCTGAAGCCAGCGCATTGGCGATAACACCCGCAACCGGAACAATGCCGCCTTCGCCTGCTCCTTTGACTCCCAGGGGATTGTGAGGAGACGGCCAATCCTCGGTGGCAATGACTTTGACCTTCGGAAAGCGCGTCGCCACCGGCAGGCCATAATCCATCAGCGAGCCGGAAATGAGTTGTCCTTCGGCGTCGTATGCGAGTTCTTCCATAAGGGTGCCGCCAAGGCCCTGGATGATGGCGCCATGCGTTTGGCTGTGCAGCGTTCGCGGATTGATGATGCGGCCCACGTCTTCGACGGCGACGTAATCGAGCACTTCTATCTCGCCGGTCTCGGCATCGACAGTGATGTGCGCGGCGTGCGTTCCATACGAATAGGTGCGTGCCGTGCTGGCGAATGTCCCGGTTGCGGCGAGCACGCCATCCGGCTGTGCTTCCATCAAATCGCGAAGACGGATGACTTCGCTTTTCGATCTAACCGTGTCCAATCCGTCGAGCACGATGTCGGCGGCCGCGCATTGCCATCGAGCGGCGGCCAATTCGCAAATGCGCTGCCGCAATATTTGGGCCGCGGCGACGATTGCCGATCCGCCCATAACGGTCGAACGCGATGCGTATGAGCCATAGCCGTCGGCCAAATATGTGGTCGAGCCATGCCACACACCTTTGATGTTCTGGAGCGGCGTTTCGAGGGTATCCGCGGCAATTTGCGCGAACACGGTTTCGATGCCCTGACCGAGCGCGGAAGAACCTACGAAAACATCGACCTGTCCTTGGCGGCCCAGCTTCAAAGTCGCGATTTCTCGAGGCCCGGAGCCGCCGCCTTCGATGTAACAGCCCATGCCGCAGCCGTGATATTTGCCCGATATGCAGCGGCCGCTGTGTTGCCGGATCTCTTTCCAATCGATTTCGGTGAGGCAACGATCCATGGCGGCGACGTAATCGCCGCTGTCGCAATGGGTCGTACTGCCATAGGGCAGAACCTTCGGCAGCGCGTAAGGCATTTCGGTTGAAGCGATGAGATTTTTCCGGCGCAGCGCGACCGGGTCAATGCCAAGATCTTTTGCCGCGATATCCAACAAACGTTCGCGGGCGAAGTCGGCCTCGAAGCGGCCGGGACCCCGATAGCTCGCCGTCGGCGTCTTGTCGGTCATGACCATCTCGACGCGCATATGCACGTTGGCGACACGATACGGACCGGAGATGACCTGGGCGATGTTGCGCGGCGCCGTCACGGCATTGGGGCGGATGTAGGCGCCCATGTCGGAATAGGCGATGCCGCGCAATGCCAAAATGGTGCCGTCGTTCGCGCAGGCGATTTCGAGTTCGATTTCGGTCTCGCGGGCGTGGGCAGACGACAGAAGATGTTCTTGCCTGGTCTCGATCCATTTCACCGGGCGCAAAAAGCGCCGCGCAGCGAACGGGATCAAGAAATCCTCGGGATAATATTCGCCGCGAACGCCGAAGCCGCCGCCGACGTCGCTTTCGATCACGTCGATGGCCGTCTCTGGAAGCTTCATGTCGCGCGCAAGTTGCGTGCGGATGGCAAACGGCACTTTGCAGGCGCCATGAACGGTCAGTTTGCCGGCGTCATCGTCCCATTCGGCAAGAATCCCTCGCGGCTCCATCGGGCTCGCGGTGTGCCGGTGAACCCGAAACACTTCGGATTTCACATATGCCGCTTTGCGAAAGGCCGCGTCGGCGTCTCCGGAAACGCCCGTCAGCGTCAACGCGAGATTTGTCCGATGCTCCTCGAAGAGGTGACGATCGCTTTTGGAAGCCTCCCGCGCATCGACCAGAGCGGGCAGCGCCTCGACGTCGAGTTCGATGGCCGCGATCGCATCTTCGGCGGCCGAGATGCTCTTTGCCAGAACAACGGCGATCGGCTCGCCGGCATAGCGTACCTTGTCGACCGCAAGCACCGGCTGCGAAAACCGCGCGAGTTCCGGCAATGGCTCCATGCGCATCGGAATCTTCGGCACCGTGCCGATTTCAGCCGCCGTTACGATTCCGACCACGTCCGGCATCGCAGCCGCCGCGCCGACCGCCAGTTTGACGATTTTGCCGTGAGCAAATGGGCTGCGCAGAATGACGGCGTGGATCAACCCCGGCCGGGTGAGATCATCAACATACTGACCCCGTCCCGTGGTGAATCGGAGATCTTCGCGACGTTCAACGGGGCTGCCGATCCAGGAATTTGTCTTTGCCACGGCGATCTCAAATCAAACCTGGACCGGACAGGCCGCGCCGTCAGGCATCGGGGAAGAAGCGCTTGCGATAAGCGAGATCATCCACGCCCTGGTCGAGGAACCATTGCACCAGTTCGCGATGGGTTGGAAACCAGACGTCGCTGAAGCTTGAGAAGTAGCGAAGCAGCTTCTGAAACTGCGCCATGATCAGCGGCCGGCCGCCAAAATGCGCATGAATGGCGATGTTGATGAGACCGCCCGGTTCATGTTCGTGCAGGTAGTCGAAGGTATCGGTGTAGACGTCGAGATAATCGCGCGGGCTGGCGCGCAAAACCCGATTGTCGACGAAGTCCGACCACGGCAATGCGACGATTGGGCCGGCCGCGGTCTTTTCCTTGCGCGGCAGGCTGATGTCGAGGGCGTCCGCGTACCATTTGATGCCCGCCTCGACCAGAAGCGCAAAGGTATGCTCGTCCCAGCCATAGATCGGCGTCGCCCAACCCTCAGGCGGCCGTCCCGCTGCATTGGCAAGAAGGTCGATGACTTTGCGGATGATCGCTTTCTGATGGTCAGGCGGCAATTCCAGAAATGCCTGATCCTGGACATAGCCGTGTCCCTCGACCAGATGGCCGGACTTTGTAAGCTGCTTGAAGACATCGGGATAAAGTTCCGCCGAGCGGCCGCTGCAAAACACTGAAGCGCGCATCTGGCAGCGATCGAGAACGCGAATGAGCCGCCATATTCCTTCCTTGCCGCCGTATTCTCCCCATTGAATGCCGCCGCGGTCGATCAGCCCGGGCTTCAGCGGCGTGGTGCGGGCAAAATAGCTCGGCGATTTCTTGTCTGACCAGGTCTCGAACAAGATACTGATGATTACGGCCGTACGGCATCCGTTCGGCCAACCTAACGCGGTTGTCGCCATTTCTCGCTCAATCCTCAGGAGTGAATGGTCCGCCAGACGTAGCGGTGCATACCTGTCTACCCCGGGCATCACTTTCGTCAACTGCCGAATTTGCTAGCATGCGCCGCGTCCGGAAACGCTCACAATCGGAAAGAAAAATGTTCATCGGAAGAACCGTCTGCACGCTCGCGCTGTGCCTGCTGCTCGCCGTCGCGACGCGAGCGCAAAGCTTTGCTCAGGGCGCCTTCTACAAAGGCAAACAGGTCACCATCCTGGTGAATTTCGCCGCCGGGGGGCCGACCGACGTCGAAGCAAGACTATTCACGCGCTCGATCGCGCGGCATATCGCAGGCAATCCACTTTTGATCGTTCGCAATCTCGACGGCGCCGGCGGCATGGCCGGCGCGAATTACATGGGCGAGGTGGCGCCCGCGGACGGAACATATATCGGCTATTTCAGCAGCGTGCCCTGGATCTATGCCACCGTGCCGAGTCAGAGACGTATCGCTTTCGATCAGTTCGATTTCGTCGCCTTGCAGCCCGGAACGGCAATTCATTACATGCGCACGGATGTCAAACCGGGAATCAAAAGCGTCGACCAGATATTGAGCGCCGAGAATCTCATTGTCGGTGGATTGAGCCGCGGCAACGCGAAAGACGTGATGATGCGTCTCACTCTCGACATGCTCGGTGTGCCCTACAAATACGTTACGGCCTATCCGGGATCACAAGGCGCGCGGATGGCGCTGGAGCGCGGCGAGGTCAATTATTACGCGGAGTCTCCCGCGGTGTACCGGACCGCAATCGAGCCCTTGGTGCAGGCGGGCCAGGTGATTCCGCTCTATTACGATCCGGGCTACGACGGTCAATCATTCTCCGCTCCCAAACAGATACAGGGGCTGCAAATCCCGTCGTTTCTTGAGATTTATCGGAAGCTGAAAGGCGCCGATCCCACCGGCGTGCGCTGGGAATCCTATCTCGCCGCACTCAGCGTCAATAATGCCACCCAGCGTCTTGTCGTTCTGCCGCCTCATTCCCCGCCGGCGGCCATGGCCGCTCTACAACAGGCTATCGGCGCGATGCAGAATGATTCCGAGTATGTCAGCGATGCCACGAAAGTGTTCGGCTATGTTCCCGAATACATCGCCGATGCCGGCGCCAACGAGCGCGTCCGCAAATTGCTCAATGTGAAGCCCGCGGTGCAGGAGTTTATTCAGAATTACATCTCAGACCGTTAGCTCCGTCGCTGCGTGGTGGTTTCCAGTGTGCGCATGAGCAACGCCCAATTAGCCGAAGTTGTTTCGTTCTGGCGGGAAGCCGGACCGGAGCGATGGTTCAAGAAGGACGATGATTTCGACCGGACGATCAAGTCGCGGTTTCTGCCGACGTACGAGGCCGCGGCGCGCGGTGAATTCGCGGCGGCAGAAGGTAATGCCGAAGACGCGCTCGCGCTTGTCGTCCTGCTCGACCAGTTTCCGCGAAACATGTTTCGCGGCAGTACACGTGCCTTCGCGACCGATCTGCTGGCGCGCGCCGTCGCCGACCGTGCGCTTGCGCACGGTTTCGACAAAGCCACCGACGAAGCATTGCGGCCGTTCTTCTATTTGCCGTTCATGCATTCGGAGTCACTTGCGGATCAAGACCGTTGTTTGGCGCTCTATGAGACCTTTGGCGATCCAGAGCTATTAAAGTATGCGACGACGCATCGGGACATCGTCGTGAAGTTCGGCAGATTCCCGCATCGAAACAGCCTCATGGGCCGCTCGACGACGCCTGCCGAACAAGCGTTCCTGGATAGCGGCGGATTTGCCGGTTAATAATTACACGGCGTTAAGGCCCTCGCGGCCGTCCTTGGATCGGCTATGATGCTGCCAAAGGCGGCTTTAATCCGCTAGAAAAATGAGGAAGCGTCATGGGAAGCCCGATCCTCAATAAAATTCTGGCGCGCGCCAGCAAGAAGCCGTCGGTCGCCGCGGGCGACCTGGTCGTAGTCGATGTCGACACGGTCGTGCTCTACGACAGCAACTTCTTTCCGGTCTATTGGCGCGACCCGGTGAAGATCGCCGATCCCGACCGCATCACCGTCATCTTCGATCATCGTGTACCGGCGCCGGACCGCGGTTGCGCCCAGGCGCAAATCGACGGCCGCGCCTTCGCGAAGAAATTCGGCATCAAACGCCTGCATGACGTCGGCTACGATCAGGGCATTGCGCACACGGTTGTTGCCGACAAAGGCTATGCGGTGCCCGGCGGCGTGCTGGTCTGCTCGGATTCCCACACCGGCGCCGGCGGCGCCTTCAATTGCGCGGCGCGCGGCGTCGGCGGTCCCGACATCATCTACGCCGCCATCACCGGCCAGACCTGGTTCGCGGTCTGCCCGACCATCCGCTACGACCTGACCGGCAAACTGAAACCCGGAGTCACCGCGAAAGATCTGTTCCTCTCCATCGCGCAGACCTATGGCGATCATTCCAACCACAATGTCGAGTTCGGCGGCGAGGGCATGCGCGGCATGAGCCTCGATGCACGCCGCACGCTGTCGACAATGGGCACCGAGCTCAACGCCGAATTCTCGATCTTCGAGCCGGATGATGTGTTGCTCGACTATATGCGAGAGCGCAATCCTGGTCCGTTCGAGCCGCAATATCCCGATGCCGACGCCGTCTATGCGGAACGTCGTACTCTCGACCTCGGCGCCGTCGAAACGCTGGTGGCGTTGCCCGACGCGATGATCGGAAACGCGGTGCCGGTTGGCCAGGCGGTCGGTGAGCGCATCGATCAGGCCTTCATCGGCTCGTGCGCCAACGGTAATCTCGAGGACCTCGCGGTCGCGGCCCGCATTGTGGCCGGACGCCGCGTTGCTCCGGGCGTGCGGTTCCTGATTACGCCCGGCTCGCAGGCGATTTACCGGCAGGCGCTCAAGGCCGGTTACATCGAGACCTTGCTCGATGCCGGCGCTGTCGTCACGCCGGCCACCTGCGGCGCTTGCGGCGGCGGCCATATGGGCGTGCTCGGAGCCAACGAGACGTGCATCACTGCGAGCACGCGAAACTTTAAAGGCCGCATGGGTGACCCGACCGCGCGCATCTTCATGGGATCGCCGGCAACAGTCGCGGCATCGGCGATTGCCGGTGTGATCGCCGATCCGGGCGACTACATGAAGGGAGCGAACTGGTGATTTCAGGACGCATCTGGAAATTCGGCGACAATATCAACACCGACATGATGATGCCGGGACCGGCGCTGTATGTGTCCGAGGCCGAGCGTGTCCGCTACATCTTCCAGGCCAATCGTCCCGGATGGGTCGATCAGGTCCGGCGCGGCGATTTCATCATCGGCGGCAAGAGCTACGGTGTCGGCTCGAGTCGGCCGGCGGCGCTGTCGCTACGCAATGCCGGTATCGCCTGCCTGATCGCGGAATCGATCAACGGCTTGTTCTTCCGCAATTGCGTCAGCTTCGGCCTCTTGGCGCTGGAATGTCCCGGCGTCCACGGCATGTTCGAGGAAGGCCAGACCGCGGCGGTCTCGACCGACGATCTCACCGTCCGCAACGAACAAACCGGCAAGGTGCTCAAGGCATCAGCGCTGCCGCGTCAGCTTGTCGACCTGATGCGTGGCGGCGGCATCTTCCCGCTTCTGGAATCGCAAGGACTGATTGCGCCATTGCCAACGAAGAGCGGCAAGGGCGAGACGCTCACCGCTTAACCGGGCACTTCGCGAAGGACAGCGATGAAACCTTCACGCCGACAGGTTCTGCATTTGACCGCGGGCGCGGCGTTGCTGCCGGCTGCATTTGCCTTCGCTGACGATTATCCGTCGCGGCCGGTGCGCATCGTCGAAGGTTATCCCCCCGGCCTGACGCCGGACATTGTCGCGCGTCTGGTCGCGCAATCGATGTCGGAACGAATGGGTCAGGAATTCGTCATCGACAACCGGCCGGGCGCGGGCAGCAATCTTGCCGCCGACTTGGTCATCCACTCGGCGGCCGACGGCTATACGCTGCTCGGCATGACCATCACCAACGCGGTCAACGCCACGCTCTACAAAAATTTGACTTTCGACATTGTCCGCGATGTCGTGCCGGTGATCGGCACCTTCCGCTCACCGCTTGTCATGGTGATCAATCCGTCGATGCCGTTCCGAACCGTCCCCGAATTCCTCGCCTATGCCAAGGCTAATCCGGGCAAGATCAATTACGGCTCGCCGGGCTACGGCACCGCGAACCATATGGCTGGCGAGTTGCTCAGGGTGCTGACCGGCATCGAACTGGTCCACATTCCTTATCGCGGCAGTTACATGCCCGACTTGCTTGCCGGGCAAACCCAGGTCACATGGGCGCCGCTGGCAACGTCATTGGAATTCGTCAAAGCCGGCAAGCTTCTCGTCATCGCGATGACCGGAACAACGCGCTCCGATTTGCTGCCCGGCGTGCCCGCCATGGCGGAATCGGTGCCGGGCTACGAATATTATGTCTGGCACGGCATTGGAGCGCCGAAGGCCACGCCCACCGACATCATCGGCAAGCTCAACACCGCGATCAACGCCAGCCTCGCCGAACCGAAGATGAAAGAACGATTTGCCGAAGTCGGCGGTGTCGCGATCGGCGGCACGCCGGCCGAGTACGCCAAGCTCATTGCCGACGAGACCGAGAAGTGGGGCAAGGTCGTAAAGGCTGCGAATCTCAAGGCCGAGTGAACGGCAGCGTGCTGCGCGTCGAGCCGTTATCTCAGGCAGAACGTTCGACTCAGATTTTTGCGTTCAACGCCTCGATAAACCGCTGCTTGATGATATGGCCGTCGCGGATCGGCAGCACCCGCGGTACGTCTTCTTCCTTGATGCGGGCACTGACCAGGATAGGACCGCTGCCGGCGTGCAGCAGCGCGCGCACCTCGGCGGCCTCCTCGATGCGCGATACCGCGTGCGCCTCCCGGAAGCGGCAGGCCATCGCCACGGCGACGAGATCGATGCCGGACTTGGTTGCGCTCGGCTGCATGCCGGTTTCGCCGTAATGGGCGTTGTCGAGTACGACGATGACGAGATTGCGCGGCTGCTTGACGCCGATGGTGGCCAAGCTGCCGATGCCCATCAGCATATCGCCGTCGCCGGTGAGCACAGCGACCCGGCGGTCCGGGCGTGCCAGCGCCAGCCCAAGCCCGATCATGGCGGTGCCACCCATCGCGCCCCACAGGTAAAAGTTGAGCGGATGATCGCCGGCCGCGGCGACATCGTAAGTCGCTGAGCCCAGGCCAGGGACGATCAGGAGATCGCCGCGGTCGATCAAGAGTTGCCGCACAAAGTCGCGACGGTCGAGCATCATTTGGTCCATTGCTTGCGGCCGATCAGCCGCTGCGACAGCAGGATCGCGACCTGAAGATTACCGTCGAACGCCATGTCGCAAGCGGCGCCGACGATGTCGTCGACGGCGTCGGCATCCTCGATGCGGTAAGTGAGAAATCCGGCGAGGCGCAGAACGTCCTCGGTGATTGCGCCCATCGGCACTTGCCACGGATTGAACTCGCCGAACTCGCCGCGCATGGTGACGAAGACGACGCAGCCGAAGCCGCAATTGCGCAACAAGGAAAACATGTTGATGCAATTGCCGACGCCGCTCGATTGCATCAACAGCGCGGCACGCTGGCCGCCAAGAGCGGCGCCGGCGACAAGGCCGACGCCTTCCTCTTCGGTGGTCAGCACCACGTCGGCGATGCTGTTATCGGCCTGGCAGCGTTCGATCAGCCGGCTATGGCCGGCGTCGGGCACATAGCCGACCTGGCGGACGCCGACGCGCTGAAGATGGGCGTAGATCGCGTCCGGCCAGGTGGGTTCGATGGTGGTCGGCGTTTGCAATGAAGGTCTCCGTTAGTCTTGAGCTTATGTCACGCGTTGCTTGGCGGCGGCGCGGCCCGGCCGCGGATCATGTCGGTCGCCTTCTCGGCGATCATGATCACCGCAGCGTTAATATTGCCGCCGATCAGGTCCGGCATGACGGAGGCGTCAACGACACGCAACGCGTCGACGCCGCGCACGCGCAATTCCTGATCGACGACAGAGTCGCTGTCGCTGCCCATGCGGCAGGTGCTGATCGGGTGATAGACGGTAATGCCGGTCGCGCGGATATGGGCGTCGATCTCGGCATCGGAGTTAAGCGGGGTTTCCTCGTTAGCGATAAACGGTGCCAGCGGCGTCCGCCGACCTACGTCGACTGCCATCCGCATGCCGGCGCGCAGCACTTTCAGATCGTCCTCCGCACTGAGAAAATTCAAGTTGATGCGCATCGACGCGCGCGGATCGGCGGACGCAAGCGAAACACGGCCGCGGCTCTTCGGCCGCAACAATGCCACACGGCAGCCGAAAGTGTCCGCAAAACTCGGCAGGAACGGCGGCAAATATGGCTGCGCGGCCAACGATCCGGCCCGGAACAGGAATTGTACGTCGGGCAATTTGGGCTCGAGGCCGGTCTTGAGGAAGGCCGTGACGCCGCCCGGCACATCGCTCGCGAAGCCGCTGCCGAACAAATAAGCCCTGGCGAGCTCGCGCACGATGCGATCGAGCCGCATCTCGCGGTGGAATTTCCCCGGCGTCTTGCGGACGTAACCCACATCGGTCGACAGATGATCCTGTAAATTCTTGCCTACGCCGCCGAGCGGTACTTTTGTTTCGATGCCGTGGGTTCGCAGCTCTGCGGGATCACCGATGCCGGAAAGCATCAAGAGCTGTGGCGAGTTGATCGCGCCGCCGGCCAGGATCACTTCGCGTCCGGCAAAGGCCCGCTTGGTGTCGCCGCTGCCCGACGCGTATTCGACGCCGACGGCGCGATGACCGTCAAACAGCACACGATTGACCAGCGCGCCGACTTTGACGCGCAGATTGGCGCGACCCAGCGCTGGTCTCAGGTAAGCGACCGCGGCGCTGCACCGGCGGCCGTTGCGGATCGTCACCTGCCGGCGCGTGAAGCCTTCCTGCTGGCGGCCGTTGAAGTCGTCAGTCCACCCATAGCCGGCCGCGGCGCCCGCGGCCGCGAATGCTTCGACGATTGGATCGGCAAAGCGCGTATGCCGCGTCGCCAGCGGGCCATCGCCGCCGCGATATTGATCGGCACCGCCTTCCCAGGATTCTTGCCGCCGAAAATAGGGCAGCACGTGCGCATAGGACCATTGTGCGAGGCCTGCATCGGCCCAGCGATCGTAATCGCCGCGATGGCCGCGAACGTATGCCATGGCATTGATCGAGGACGACCCACCGATCACCTTGCCGCGCGGGATTTCGATCTGCCGGCCGTTCATGCCCGGCTCAGGATCGGACGTATACATCCAATCGTGCATGCGCCGCGCCATCATGCGGCCCCAGGCGAGCGGAATGTGGATCCAGGGATCGCGATCCCAGCCCCCGGCTTCGAGCACGAGGACGCGCGCATCCTCGCTCAGCCGGTTTGCCAGCGTACAGCCGCTGGAGCCCGCGCCCACGATGATGAAATCATATTCGGTTGCATTGGTGGCGCGTGACATGGCGTGATCGTGGTCCCGACATTGGCGAAAGCGAGGCTATGCAAATATCGCACCCCTTATTATTGTGCGCCATCCCCGTCGGGAATGGAGACGACCATGACATCGAGACTTCGCCACATCGCGATCATCGTTGACGATCCGGAGCAGGCCGCGAAGTTCTTCGAGCACGCCTTCGGCATGACGCGCGCTGGCACGGCGCGGCGCGGCATCTATATGTCGGATGGCACAATGAACGTGGCGCTGCTGAAGACCGAAGGCAACGAGAAGCCGGGCCTTTATCACTTCGGCATGTGGGTCGATGACCTCGACGAAGCGGAGAAGAAGGTCACCGATGCCGGCGGCAAATATCTTGCCGGCCGGCCGACGTCGCCGAATTCGTTCTACGAGGCGAAATATCGCGCCCCGGACGGCGTGGTGTTTGACCTGACCCATCACGGTTGGGCCGGCGCCACCAAGGAAGTCACGGCGAAGACGTAATTGCCCGCATATCCCGATCGTATCGTCGTCATCGGCGCCGGGCCGGTAGGGCTCTGCCTGTCGCTTGCGTTGGCGCAAGCCGGTCAGAAAGTTTGCCTCGTCGAAGCGCTGGGCGACGATAACTTCCTCGAGCAGGTACCGCGCGCCGGCACCAATCATCCCGCCACGCTGGAAATGCTCGATCGCCTCGGGCTCTACGAAAAGCTCGAACCGCGCGGCATCATCGCGCCGGTGTTTCATTACTGGGATCGCGCCGAAGGCAAGCTGATCGCGGCGTTCGACCACGCCTGTCTGAAAAACGACACGCGTTTCCCTTATGTCCTGCAATGCGAGCGCATCAAGATCGTTGAGGAAGCGCTCAAGATGGCGAAGGCGCATCCCAACATCGATTTGCGCCTTAAGACCGAATTTGTCTCGTTCGAGCAGGATGGCGACGGCGTTAAGGTGCACGTTGTCAACGAAGCGGGTGAGCAGGAGGCATTCGAGGGCTGCTACCTTGTCAGTGGCGAGGGCGCGCGCAGCGTGGTGCGCAAGGAGCTTGGCATCGCATTCGAGGGCTTCACCTACGATGACCGCACGCTGAACATCGAGGTAGCCTACGACTTCCGCCAGCACGGTTATGCCGATCGCAACTACATTTCCGACCCGCAGGAATGGTCGAACCTGTTCCATTGGAAGGGGCCGCCCGATCGCTGGCGCGTGCACTTCCCGACCGATCCGAGGGCGGACGAAAACGCGTTGATGCGGCCCGACGTCCTGCAGGCGCAAATGCAGAAATTCCTCCCGATCGGGAAGCCGTTCGATATCGTCGGCAGCAACCTCTACGTCGTGCATCAACGTGTCGCAGATAAATTCCGCGTTGGACGCGCGATCCTCGCGGGCGACTCCGCGCATGTGAACAGCCCGATCGGCGCCATGGGAATGAACAGCGGCATCCATGACGCGATCAATCTGGCGGACAAGCTCATCGCGATATCGCATGGGGAAGCCGACGACAGCGTACTCGATCGTTACGAGCGTCAGCGCCGTCACGTTGCCGTCGCGCACACGCAAGCGCAAACCATCCGCAATAAAAGACTGCTCATGGAACAGGATCCGCTGGTGCGCCGCCGCAATCACGACGAATTGCGCCGCACCGCGGAAGATCCAAAACTCGCGCGCAAGTTTCTGCTGCGCACGGCATTGTTTGAAAGCTTGAAGGAAGCCGAGGCTATCACTTGAGCGATTGGAGACTGCGGTGAGGGGCGTCGCACTTGCACTGTTGCTGGCCGCGTTCGCGGCATGTCCGGTACTTGCGCAAACGGGAAACTGGCCGGATCACCCGATCCGCCTGGTCGTACCGTTCCCGCCCGGCAGTAGCTCCGACATCGTCGCCCGCATTGTTGCACAGGGGCTGAGCCGCAAGCTTGGGCAGCCGGTCGTGGTTGAAAATCGCCCCGGTGCGAGTACCGCTGTCGGCGGCGAATATGTCGCCCATTCCCCGCCGGACGGTTACACGCTCGGTCTTATCAACACGAGCTCGACAATCACGCAAAGCTTCAATCCAGCGCAGAACTTCGACGTCGTCAGGGATTTCGTGCCGATCTCGATGCTCGGCGCTTCACCGTTTGTTCTTGCAAGCTATCCGGGCGTGCCGGTGCAGACGACGCAGGAATTGATTGCGTTGGCCAAAGCCGAGCCGGGCAAACACACCTTTGCCGAGGCCGGCCAGGCAACGCTCGCCAATCTGGCTGGCGTCCTGTTCACGAAGCTTGCTCATATACAGCTTACCGCCGTCGCCTATCGGGGTACTGAGCAGGAAGTGCCGGATTTGATTGCCGGCCGCGTCGATACCGCGTTCGTCACCATTCCACCGACTCTGTCCCTTATCCAGCAAGACCGGGTGCGAGCGCTTGGCGTGACCGGCGCCAATCGGAGCCCGGCCCTGCCGGGCGTGCCGACGATCGCGGAGGCCGGGCTTTCAGGTTACGAAGCTGTGCTCTGGCAGGCCGTCAATGCGCCGGCCGGCACGCCCGCGGCGATTGTGTCCAAAGTGAATGAAGCCATAAACGCGCTGCTGGCCGAGCCCGATACAGTGGCGGCAATGAACAAAATCGGGGTTGAAGTCCAGGCTAGCACATCGCAGCAACTCGCGGATCGCGTCGCCGCTGACCTCGAGAAGTGGCATGACGTCATTGCAGCAGCGGGTATCAAAGCCGAATAGGCGGCTGTCTTGACGCTTCGTGGGAGCAGGAGGATGCTGTCGGCCAACCGACACAAATACTTGGAGGTTGCCCATGGCCGCTCGGCTTCGTCACATCGCGCTGTCCGTATCCGATCCAGACAAGGCCGCTAAATTCTTCGAGGACGCCTTCGGCATGAAGCGCGTCGGCAAGGCCGGTATCGGCTGCTACGTGTCCGACGGCACGATCAACGTCGCGCTGCTCAAATACGAGAGCGGCGATGTTCCGGGTTTCCCGAAGAACTATCTCGGTCTCGTACATTTTGGCATGTGGGTCGACAACCTCGACGAAGCGACCAAAAAGGCTACCGACGCCGGAGCGACCTATTTCGGTGGCGCGCCGAAGGACAATCCGAACGCCTTCTACGAGGTCAAATACAAGAACCCCGATGGCGTTATTTTTGACCTGACGCACAATGGCTGGGGCGGCGCGGTGAAAGAAGTCGTTCCCGCCGAATCCGCAAAGGTCGCCGCGGAATGACGTAAGCCGTTAGCGCCGCCATGGCAGTGCTGACGCGCTCTCGACAAACCACCACGCGCCCTCGCCGAGCTCAGCCGGAAACGCCGCAGCGATTCCGGTTTCGAACGCGTGCCATTCGAGATCGGCAGCCTCGACGGCCATTTCGGCCGTGGCGAGAGATTTTACTTTCAGCGCATAGCCGATCATGAACGGCAGCGTCGGAAACGCAATCTCCGGCAATCGTTCTGCCGCCCGCTCGTGGCTAACGAGGTAGATGCCGCCGCGATCGAGCCGGGTCAACGCGCCGCCCTGGGTCCGCGCCGCCGCCCGGCCGGTGAAGCGCGAAAAGCGCTCGGCGGCTACTTCGACGTCGGCGACGGCAATGACGATATCGATGAGACCGGTGACGCCGTTAGGATGTGACAGCCAGCGCGGCTGCCAAACCGTGTGTTCGGAATGGTGCGTCAGCATCTGGATGCGCCCTTCCGGCATCACGCCGGGCGCGACGCGGGCAATCGTGAAGGCCGCCGTGTCCGCGCCGGCCGCAGTCCCGACTGGGCGCAACATCCGGACCAGGTCCTGAACGGCGAAGTTATTCGCGGCGAGGCGGCGATGCGCGGCTGCGGCGTCGGCCACGGCGAAAGCCGCAAGATGCATTCCGGCGTGGCGTTCGAGCGCCGCATCGAACTCGCGGGACAGCGGTGTATCGGAGGTCTTGAAGAGAATCTCGGCGTAGCCGCGGGCGAACATCACCGTGACATTGCCGGTGCCGGTCGGACGCGTGCCGCCCGCCGGATCGGGACTGACCTGAATCGAAACCGGTGTCGGCGCGAAGCCGCAACGCGCCAGCGCACTGCTCGCGGCCTTGGCATCGCGCACGAAATGGGCGACGTGGTCGAGGAATATTTCTTCGCCCACCGGAAGTTGGCGGTCGCTTTGGTCGCTGGGCGGTCCTTGCGGCACCTTTACTCGGTCCCGGCGATGCCGGCGGCCTCGACGACTTTGCCCCAGCGCACGATTTCCAATTCCAGGAAATGTTGGAGCTCGTCGGGTGAGCCTTGCCCGACCGGGTTCGTGCCGAGATCGGTCATTCGGCTGCGTACATCGCTCATCGCGACCACAGCGTTGAACTCGGAATTAAGCTTGGTGAGAACAGCTTTTGGCGTTCCACCCGGCGCGATCACTCCCTGCCACGCGGCCAAATCGAAACCTGGCACGCCGACCTCATCGAGCGGCGGAATATCCGGCATGGTCTTGAAGCGTTGCTTGGTGGTCACCGCGAGCGCGCGCACCTTGCCGGCATTGATCAGCGGCAACGCCGGAGCAAGATCGCTGAACATGAATTGAACGTAGCCGGCTACCAAGTCGGTCAGCGCCGGCGCAGTGCCGTGATACGGCACATGCGTCGCCTTTATGCCGGCCATGCTGGCGAACAGGGCGCCAGCCAAGTGATGGAAGGCGCCGATGCCGCCGGAGCCGTAACTCAGCGGTCTTGTCTTGGCGAGCTTGATCAGGTCGTCGACATTCTGCACCGGCAGCGATGGACTGACGACCAGCACGAACGGTACCGTTGCGACGAGAGCAAACAACGCCAGATCCTTGGCCGGATCGTACGGCAGCTTCTTGTACAATGTCGCATCGATTGCGAGTGAGGACACCGCCATCATGATGGTGTAGCCGTCGGGCGGAGATTTCGCGATGAAGTTGGTCGCGATCACCGTTCCCGAGCCCGGACGATTCTCGACGGCGAATGGCTTACCGAATGTCGTTTCGAGCTTCTGGCTCAGCATGCGGGCAAGGATGTCGGTGCTTCCGGCCGGCGCAAACGGCACGATGAACGATACGGGGTGCGTCGGATAATCGTCAGCGTCGTCGGCGCGCGCCATTGTCGCCGTCACCGCGGCGGGCAGCGTCATGGCCAACAATGTTCGGCGCGACAGCCGCGTCATGCGCTTTCCTACTCGGTGCCGGCGATGCCGACCTTTCGTACCAGATCGCCCCAATGCCCGATCTCGGATTTGACGTAGTTCTGCAATTCGTCGACCGAGGGCGTATCGACTGGAATGAGACCCATGGTGATCATCTGCTGCCAGATATCGGGGGACTTGATGACGGTCTTGAATTCATCGTGCAGCCGGTCGACGACCTGGTGCGGCGTCGCGCTCGGCGCGACGATCAAATGCCACGACACGGCTTCGAATCCCGGCAGCGATTCGGCGATTGCCGGCACGTCAGGCAGGACACCGACGCGCGTTTTCGAGGACACGCCAAGCGCGCGGATTTTACCGGCGGCAATGAGCGGCGGAGTGATCGCAGTATCGGCGAAGAACAATTGGATCTGGTTGCCCATGATGTCATTGAGCGCCGGCGGACCGCCCTTGTAGGGTACGTGCACCATATCGATCCCGGCCATGCTCTTGAGGATCTCGCCGGCCAGATGCGGCGCCGCGCCGGTGCCGGTCGAACCGAACGAAAGCTTGCCCGGATTGGCTTTGGCGTAGGCGATCAGTTCAGGGATGGTCTTGAACGGCTGCGCCGGATTGGTCACCAGCACGAACGGGACCTGGCAATACAGCGCGATCGGTATGAAGTCGGCGACCGGATCGTAGGACAGAGTCTTGTAGAGCGTGATGTTTGTGGTCAGCGTGCCGCTCGGGGCGTCGAGCAGCGTGTAACCGTCAGCCGTAGCGTGCGCGACGTCGTTGGCGGCGAGCACCGTTCCGGTGCCCACGCGCTCCTGGATCACAACCGGCTGGCCGAGACGCGCAGCCAATCTCGGCGCGAATGAGCGTGCGATGATGTCCATGGCGCCGCCGGCGGCAAGCGGGATCAGGATGGTGACCGGTCGATTCGGATAATCCTCGGCTTGCGCTTGAGTTTGGGCTTGCTGCCACAGGCCGCCGAGCGCCAGCGCAACGGCGGCGATTGCGGCGGCGAGCGACGGCCGGGGTCTGCTCGGCATTGGCCCGGATCCGGCTTGGCGCGTGGTTTTGCGCGACATGGGCCCTCCCGCTACTCGACGTCCGGCCGGAAAATTCAGCCGTTATTTGACCTTAAGGAACGCCAATAGGATACGTTCTGCAAGCGTTTTAGCGTCGCGGCGCGCTGCCAATTGGCTTTCTTGACAAGGGGCTAGGCGCCCCGCCATAAGGACGCCGGTCAGCCGGATATTTGGTGCGGCATGGCTCGCGCCGGGCGCCGGTGACCATCAGCAGTAACGACTGGAAGAAGCCGGTCCGGACGCAACTCCGATCACCGGGATTGAATTTGAGGAATAACGATGTTCGCGGTCTTCAAAACGGGCGGCAAGCAGTATCGGGTCGCCGCCGAGGATGTGCTCAAGGTCGCCAAGGTTAAGGGCGAACCGGGCGAGATCGTCGAATTCGGCGAGGTACTGGTCTTGGGCGGCGACAGTGTTTCGCTTGGCGCCCCCACGGTGTCCGGCGCCACGGTTGCGGCCGAAGTGCTGCAACAGGCGCGCGGGCCGAAGATTATCGCGTTCAAGAAGCGCCGGCGCAAGAACTCGCGCCGCAAGCGCGGCTTTCGCGAGGAGTTCACCTTGCTGCGGATCACCGAAATCCTGACCGACGGCAAGAAGGCGAGCAAGACCGCGCAGCCGCGGCCGAAGCGGGCATCGGGTCCGAAAGCCGAGGCGGCTGCGGCAACGGAATCCGGCGAGGATGCGGAAGAGACTTCGGCAAGCTCGGCCAAGAAGCGCAAAACTCCGGCGAAGAAACCGGCCGCCAAAGGCAAGAAACCGGCGGCGCGAGGCGGTAAAAAGAAGTGAAGTATGGTGGTGATGATTTTGTCACCATTGCCATATAGGAAATAACCAAGACAAGTTCGGAGACCAGTAATGGCTCATAAGAAAGCAGGCGGATCCTCACGTAACGGCCGCGATTCCGGCGGTCAACGACTAGGGATCAAGATGTTCGGCGGTGAGCAGGTCGTTGCCGGCAACGTCATTGCGCGCCAACGCGGCACCAAGTGGCATCCGGGCCGCAACGTCGGCATCGGCAAGGATCACACGCTGTTTGCGAAGATCGACGGCAAAATCGAGTTCCGTAGCAAAGCCAAGGGCCGCATTTTCGTTTCGGTACTTCCGATGACGGAGGCAGCGGCCGAGTAATACGGTGGATCATGTTGAGGTCCGCCGGCATCTAGTCGCCCGGCGGGCCCAAATGGGCTTCGACGCAAGGGGGACCGGGATGCCGGTTCCCCTTTCGGTTTTCTGGCAAGGAGCCTATGCCATGACTCTCTCCGAAGACGCCGTCGCGCAAACGTCGCGGCCGCAGAGCGTCCCGATCCTGAAGACGGAGCGGCTGACATTGCGCGCCCCGCGCCGCGACGATGCCAGGATCATTGCCAAACTCGCCAATGATCGCCGCATCGCCGAAAACACGTTGCGTATTCCGCATCCTTACGGCACCCGCGATGCCGAGCAATTCATCGCAACCGTCAACGCTGGTGATGGCGAGACCTGCTTTGTGGTGATGCTCGACGGCACGCCGATCGGCGCCTGCGGTCTTGTTCCGCGAGAGGACGGCGCCGAAATCGGCTACTGGCTCGGCGTGGCCTATTGGGGCCGCGGCTTCGCCACCGAGGCGGCGCGCGCCGTGATCGACCATGCCTTCGGCGATCTTGATCACGACACGCTGCAATCTGGCGCCCGCGTCAGCAATCCGGCATCGCGGCGCGTGCTGGAGAAATGCGGTTTCCAGTGGACCGGGGTTCGGCTGTGCCGCATCCGCGCCATCAACTCCGCTGCGCCCATCGACCGTTTTCGTCTCGATCGCGGCCTGTGGGCGTCGCTCAAGTCGTGGGGCAAGGCGAAGCAAGTGGCGTGACTTAGGGGACCAGAGCCTTATCGGTTTTGATCGAATCAAACCGGGCTCTGCCATTTCGATTGAGCATGATTTTTTTCCGAAAACCGGGAGCCGCTTTTCGAGATGATGTTCTATTGCGGGTTCGGGCCGGTCTGGAATACCGGCGCAAGTTTGGCCACCAGCGCCGGCCCGAACGAGCCTTGCGGGTTGGACGGTGGCGCTCTGTCCATCAGTTCCCAGCCATGGATCAGGAGACGGGCGTGATCAAAGGCCTCTTCGAAATCCGTTCCCGGCTGCAGGCTTTGGTGGAATAGGGCATCGCCGAAATAGGTCCAGTCCCGTTCGGGCGCGCAACCAAACGACGTGCTCTTGTCATCCGCCGCCGTCATGACGATGGTGTTGTCGTTTTGCAGCGGCGCCATGAAGATTCCGGCAAAGCACGCCGAGACGATGACGACGCGATTCTTGATCCCCTCGCTGTCGAGCGCTGTTGCGACCTGCTGTGGTGTCAACTCGGTCGACAGGTTGCCGGGAAGTTGCAGGCCAAAGCCTTTCTGATTGCCGTGGGACGTCATGACAATCAGCAGCACATCTTCGTCTTTATCCATGATCCCGCCTACGGCGCGAATCGCGGCGGAAAAATTCTTCGGGGTCGCAAGCGGGACGCTGGATTCCGTTTCACGATTGTTGATGAGACGAAGCGTGTGATCTTTGATCGGCAGCACGGTCCCAACCGAGCTCAACGCGCCATCGAGCTCCTTGACGAAAACATCCTGATTGGCCCAGCCGGCAAGACCGATGACGTAAACGTCGGTCGTGCCCTTGCGCTGCGGCGCCAGCGCGTCGACTTCGGTTTTGAGCAGATCCGATTGCTCTTTCTCGAGCTGCGCGACTCCTTGCGCGCCATAGCGGGCATACAAATACTCCCACCAGTTGGCGGCGCGGATGTCGAAGTCGGGAGCAACAAAAACCGGTGCGTCGGGCATCAGCGCATGTGCGGCGAAAAGCGCCACCCAAAGCGCCGCAGCGCGAGCCAGCAGGCGCAATCGCGAATCCGGCTGCACGCCGCCGAGCACGCAGGTCATCGCACCCAGCCACCAGCCGATTTCGATGGCGTAGAAGGCGGTCGCTACGGGCGCATGCGACCACAAAGCGTCCAACTGCGTATTTGACGGTAACAGTGGTCCGCCGAACTGGATCAGGGCTGCGACAACGTCGGCAATGATCGAGAGAATGAACATGGCGGCGAGCGCGGTGGGCCGCGCCGCGGGGCGCACGAAGAAAGCCGCAATGGCAAGCTGGAACGCAAGCCAGGCAACGACCGCATTGAGACCGTAAGGATTGAAATGCGACGGTCCGCCGGCGGTGACGGCAAATTGCAGCGCGACGCGTATGACGGCCAGCGTTACGGCCCAGCCGAGCAGGCTCGGTAGCCCGACAAGCGGCGGATCGGGCGTCATCCGCCATACCGCAGCCCGCGCTGCGAGCTTGAATACCGACCACACGCTTACCATTCTCCGCGAGCGCACCGGCGATCGGCCATCTGGCCCGCCGCCGTTCACACTAATCCGATGCCACAGCCGCCTCCATAGGAGGCGATCCGGACATTTCGAGATTTACATTGCGCGCCGAGCGCCTGCCGACTACGGAATGCCAAATGAAATTCCTCGACGAAGCCAAGGTCTATATTCGCTCCGGCGACGGCGGCAACGGATGCGTGTCGTTCCGGCGCGAAAAGTTCATTGAGTATGGCGGCCCGAACGGCGGCGACGGCGGCAAGGGCGGTGACGTCATTGCCCAGGCGGTGGACGGCCTCAACACCTTGATCGACTACCGCTACCAGCAACACTTCACTGCCAAAAACGGTCGCGCCGGCATGGGCAAGGACCGGCATGGCGCCAATGGCGCCGACGCCGTGCTCAAGGTGCCGGTCGGCACGCAAATCTACGACGAAGATGGCGTGACGCTGCTCGCCGATTTTACCGAAATCGGCCAGCGCGCCGAACTGGCGCATGGCGGCAACGGCGGGTTCGGCAACGCGCACTTCAAGAGCTCGACCAATCGCTCGCCGCGCCATGCCAATCCAGGCCAGCCCGGCGTCGAACTCACGATCCGGTTGCGGCTCAAGCTCATCGCCGATGCGGGCATCGTCGGCCTGCCGAACGCCGGCAAATCAACATTTCTCGCCGCAGTCAGCGCCGCCAAACCGAAAATTGCCGATTATCCGTTCACCACGCTGCACCCGCAGCTCGGCGTGGTCGACGCCGACGGCCGCGAATTCGTGCTGGCTGACATTCCGGGACTCATCGAAGGTGCACACGACGGCGTCGGACTGGGCGACCGTTTTCTCGGTCACGTCGAACGTTGCCGCGTGCTGCTGCATCTGGTCGACGGCACCGGCGAGGACGCCGGCGTTGCTTACAAGACCGTGCGTGCCGAGCTGGCAGCCTACGGCAATGGCCTTGCGGACAAGGCCGAGATCGTCGCGCTTAACAAGGCCGATGCGCTCAGCGGTGACGAGATCAAGCAGCAATTGGCGCGGCTCAAGCGCGCCGCCAAGAAAACCCCGCTTGTTGTTTCCGGGGTGAGCGGCAAAGGTGTGACAGAGGTGCTGCGCGCGTTGCTCCGTGTCATCGAGGAGGCGCGCCGGCGCACCGCCGAGCCGGCTACGACCGACGCATGGCATCCTTAGGGGAAGATTCATGGCCCACACGTTCGTTCTGGTTCACGGCGCCTGGCATGGCGGCTGGTGCTGGCAACGCGTTGCCGATCGGCTGCGCGGCGCCGGCCATACCGTCTTTACGCCGACGCTGACCGGGCTCGGCGAGCGATCGCATCTGCTGCGCGCTGGCATCGATCTGACAACCCACATCACCGACGTGGTCAACGTCATGAGGTGGGAGGACCTTACCGATGTGGTGTTATGCGGCCATTCCTATGGCGGCTTCGTGATCTCGGGGGTGGCTGAGCAAACGGCGCCGGCCATCCGCTCGATTGTTTTCCTTGACGCCTTCGTGCCGCGCAACGGCGAGAGCGTTCAGGACCTGACCGGGCCCGCGGTGAAAGACGGCATCGCCGCGGCGCTGCAAGGCGGTGATATCGCAATTCCACCACGGGCGGCGGCAGCCTTCGGCGTCAATGCCGCCGACCGCGCTTGGGTCGACCGGCTGTGCGTCGGGCAACCGATCGCGACCTTCACCGGCAAGATCGCGCTGACCGGCGCTCGCGACGGGATCGCACGCAAGAGCTATATCCGCGCTGAAAGCTACGCCAATCCGGGGTTCGACCGGGCGCTGGCGGCGGCGCAATCGGATTCATCCTGGCGCTCTTACGGCGTGCCGTGCGGCCACGATGTGATGGTTGATATGCCGAAGCGATTGAGCGAAATCCTGCTCGAAGCCGGGCAATAAATCAGTGCCCGGAAAACTTCAACGACCCGTCGCGCTCGACGCGCGGCAAGAGATCGATTTCCCACGCCAGATATTCGTTCATCGCCGCCTTGGTGTCGCCGCCGCGTTCGTAGGGCTTGCGCCACTGATCGACAGCCTCGTCGGCCATCTGCGGGTCTGCCGATAGCATGAAGCCGGCCGACTGCCACGCTGCGTTGCCGCCGGTCAGATAACGTACGGGGATACCGACCAGCGCCTGCGCCTCTGCCGCCGCAAGGCGCGCCAAAACGCCATCTTCCGATGTCAGCACCAACGTGCTGCGCAGCGGGACTTTTTTCAGCGCGCGTTCAAGCCGGGTGCGGATCGCAAACCAGGCTCCTGGAATGTGGCCCGCCAAATAATCCTTGCTCAGCGAAAGATCGAGAACGGTTGCCGTCCCGCGCGCGAGCAGCGCATTAAGCGCGGCGCCGTCGATGGCCTCGCCGGCAACCGCGTCGCCTGCAGGGACGGGCGCAACCGGCCTGCCGGTTTCCGCGCCCGCCTCGGCCAGAACAAATACGTCCTTCCATCCCATTTGGCGCAGCCACGACGCCGTCATGTCCGCGCGCACTTCGCCCTCGTCGATGAGCACGATACGCGCACCGAGCGTGCCGGCATATTGGTCGGTGGCTTGCACCAACTGGCCGCCCGGCGCCGAAATCGCGCCGGCGATGTGGCCAGCGACATATTCTGCGGGATCGCGCACATCGAACAGATAAAGCGTCCGCGTCTCGTCGCTCCGCCAGGCGTCCAGCGTCTGCCGATTGATGCGCGCGACGCCGTGGTCTTTGGCGACGCCTTGCGCCGCCTGCCGCGCCCAATCGCGCGTCGGCGGCGAAATATCCGGCGCGCGGCGGTTCTTGCCGCTGTCGCAGGCGAAACCGGCAAGACTTCCAACCCATGGTGCCGTTGCGCAGCGCAACGACCTTGTTCGGCAGTCCGGCGTTGATCAGCGACTGCGCGCCGATGATGCTGCGGGTACGGCCGGCGCAATTGACCACGACCATTGTGTGGGGCGACGGCACGATTTCACGCGCGCGCAGCACGAGTTCGGCGCCGGGCACGTTGATACCGGTTGGGATCGACACCCGCGAATACTCGTCGAACGGCCGGCTGTCGAGCACGACCACGTCGGCCTTTTCGCGCAACAGGCTTTCAAGCTCGGTCGCGCTGATGCTGGGCGTGCCGCTTGTATGCTCGATGTATTCGCCGAATGCCTTGCTCGGCACATTGACGCCGGAGAATACCTCGAACCCCGCGGTTGCCCAGGCGCCGACACCGCCATTGAGGATCGACACATCGGAATAGCCGTGGCGGGCAAGGATCGCCACGGCGCGTTCGGCTAAACCGTCGTCGTCGTCGCACAGCACGATCCGCGTCGAGCGGCGTGGCACAAGGCGGGTGAATTTGAGCTCGAACCGGCTTAACGGCACGGAGCGCGCCAACAGCAGGTGGCGCTGCGAAAAGATCAGCTCCTCGCGAACATCGGCCAGCGCCAGCTCGAGGCCGTCGCCGATCATACCCCGCAGCTCGGCGGGGCTCACCGCAGTCGTCACGTCGCCATCTGCGGCGTCATGCGATGCACTTCGCCGGTCTTCAGGTCGAAACGCACGCGGTCGATCTTGTCGAGGTTGGTCCCGGTCACGCGGATGAAGCGCGAATGATCAGGATAGGCGATCGAATGAATCTTGCCGTCCTGATAGATGCCAGCGTGGCCGGGCGTCAGGCTGTATTTTTTCACCGGCTTGAGTTTCGCATGCTTGGGATCGGCGCCGTTATCCTCGCGCTCCCATTCGATCATGTCGGTGTGGTGTGTCGCCTGGCCGTAGATCGCCCATGAGGCGCCGTGATCGTGCGGCACGCCCTCGCGCGCCTTATCGTTGATGTGCGCGAGGATCTGGAAGCCGAGGTCCTTGTCGTCATAGAGCACGTGCAGGCCGCGCGGTGCCTCCTCGCAGTGTTTGCGGACGAAATCCGGATTTTGCAGCAGGTGCTCGAGCCGCGAACGCACTTCCTCACGGCCTTTCGGGCCGGGGTCGCGCGAAAGGATGGAACGGCAGTCCGCTATGAACTGATCGAGCTCATATGGCACGGCGGTCACTCCCAAAGGGTTGGTTGGACTTACTGGGTTAGCTTACTCCTAATGTCGCGCATCTTCGCGGCCGGCGCTAGTGTGGCGGATTTGAAGTTCCCAAGATCTGGCGGCACCCACGCGCAGGAATTCCGAATCCAAAAACCACACTAGAATGCTGGATTTGCTAGTGTCCTTTCGCTTCCGAAGTTCACTGAGAGCGGCCGGCGCGAGTTTGGCGAACTTCGGAAGCGGACAATAACGTCACCTTGCCGGTTTGGATTGGTGCCTTCCAGGAGCTAGATTGACGGCCATGTTCGGTCTGCCAGAACTCAATGATCGGCCGCGTAATGTGCGGCTGGATACGCTGGTTCGGCTGCGTTGGCTGGCGGTTTTCGGCCAATTCGCGGCTGTGCTGGTGGTGCATTTCGGCCTCGAGTTCGAGGTGCCGATCTGGGCCTGCACGGCGGTGATTGCGGTCTCGGCGCTGCTCAATGTGGCGCTGCGCGCCAGCTTCCATCAGACGCAGTGGCTTGAACCTGATCGCGCGGCCTGGCTTCTGGCGTTCGATATCGCCGAACTGGCGGCGCTGCTTTATCTCACCGGTGGCCTGGAAAATCCGTTTGGGTTTCTCCTCCTTGGGCCGGTGTTGATCTCGGCAACTGCGCTGCCGCCGCGCATGACGCTCTTGATCGGCACATTCGCGATGTTCTGCGCCACCGTGCTCGTCTTTTTTCATTACGACCTGCCGTGGGACAGCGAGGACCCGCTGCAGCTTCCGGAAATCTACATGGTCGGGGTCTGGCTCTCGATCCTGCTCGCGATCGGCTATATCGGCGTTTACACATGGCAGATCGCCGAGGAGGCGCGCCAACTTTCCGACGCCTTGGCGGCGACCGAACTGGTGCTTGCGCGCGAGCAGCACTTGTCGCAGCTCGATGGTCTCGCCGCCGCAGCAGCCCATGAGCTCGGCACGCCGCTGTCCACCATCACGGTCGTCGTGCGCGAGATCGAACGCGCGCTCGATCCGAAATCCCCGCACGCCGAGGATATTAAATTGTTGCGCGAGCAGGCGCAGCGTTGCCGCGAGATCCTGGCGAAGATCACCGAACTGCCCGCCGGCGATCCATTCGACCGCATGCCGATTTCGGCTTTGATCGAGGAAGCCGTCGCGCCGCATCGAAATTTTGGCGTCCAGATCGGCGTGACGCTACCGCCCAATCGCTCGGCGGAGCCGGTTGGAGCCCGCAACCCCGGCATCCGCTACGGTCTCGGTAATCTGATCGAGAACGCGGTGGATTTCGCGCATCGTCGGGTCGAAATCTTTGCTGATTGGACGGCGACGGAAGTCAGCATCTCCATCAGCGACGACGGGCCGGGCTTTGCTCCCGAGGTCGTGGATCGTATCGGCGCTCCTTATGTAACGCATCGGCGGCCGGAGCCGCGCGAGCCGGATGGCGACGAGGCTGCGGCGTTTGGGCTCGGCCTGGGCTTTTTCATCGCCAAGACGCTCCTGGAGCGCTCCGGTGCCAAGCTTTCCCTGACAAATCAGGCGCCGCCGATGCACGGCGCGACGGTGTCCGTCGTCTGGAGCCGGGCGGATTTCGAACGGCGGCTGGCCTCGTCCCCTCTTGAGCCGGCGGCCCAAGCCTCTTAACTGATAGATACGGTTTGGCTTGATTGAAGATGTTTGGTCTGATTGAAGTTTCTTGGGGGCTGGCGATTGTTTGATGGAGTGGAATTGCCATGACCAATGCAGCGGCCACTGCGGCACCAAATGAGCGTTCACTCCTGATCGTTGAAGACGACAAATCTTTTCTGCAGCGCCTGGCGCGAGCCATGGAAGGCCGCGGCTTCACGGTGACGACCGCCGAATTGGTCGCCGACGGCCTGCTGCAGGTCGAGAAAGCCGCACCCGCCTATGCGGTGGTCGATATGCGGCTTGGCGACGGCAACGGCCTCGATGTCATCTCGGCCATGAAGAAACGCCGGCCCGAGGCGCGCGCCATCATCCTCACCGGGTATGGCAACATCGCCACAGCGGTGAATGCGGTCAAACTCGGCGCCGTCGACTACCTCGCCAAGCCGGTCGATGCCGATGATGTCGCCGCGGCGCTTCTGGCGCTCGACAACAGAAAAATCGAACCGCCGGAAAATCCGATGTCGGCGGACCGCGTGCGCTGGGAGCACATCCAGCGTATCTACGAATTGTGCGGTCGCAACGTCTCGGAGACCGCACGGCGGTTGAATATGCATCGCCGCACTTTGCAGCGCATTCTCGCCAAACGCGCGCCGAAATAGCCGGCAGTCTATCTTCATCATTTCGAATTTTATCGAATTCCATAAGTAAAATTTCGCGGTTTTCTCCTATCTTTCGAAACAACGAAAGATCGGATTCCCGCGAGGATTGGATGCACGACCCGCTGGATTTTCTTGGCTTGAATCGGCAAGGCCGGACCGGCGATGTCACGCCGCGGCCGCGGCCTCGGTTGCTCGCCATCGACGACGATACGCTCCAGCGCATGGTCATCTGCCGCGTTGCCGCCAAGGCAGGTTATCTGCCTGCCGGCGCGGCAAGTTACGATGAGGCGGTGAAGCTCGCTCGGGGTAGCGAATACAATTGCATCACACTCGATCTCTCGATTGGCGCTCTTGGCGGTCGCGAGATGCTGCATCATCTGGCGCAGATCGGCTGTACGGCGCCGATCCTCGTCGTCAGCGGCTGCAACAGTACGACGTGCAGCGAGAGCGTGATGCTCGCCAAATCGCTGCACCTGAACGTCTCGTACTGGCTGCCCAAGCCTGTTGATCTGGTCTTGCTGCGTTTATGGCTCGAGCAGCTTAAAACCGAACAGGCGGCCGCCGCGGTCGCTGCGTAATTTTCAAATCTCTCCCGAATAAGGCCCGTGCGGATCGGCCAGCGACTGCAAGCGCAGTGCCGCCGCTTGCGCAAAGCGTAGCAGCATCGCTTTTCGCGTCGCCGCCGGCAGCCGGTGCTCCGGCGCCTCGCACAGGATCGATGCGCCGAAGGCATCGGCGACGATCAGCCCGGCGTCAGGGGGAAATATTTCGCACGGTACGTCGACGACCGTGGCGAAAAAGAGCCGGTCGCAATGCATTCGATAGTCCGGCCATTTTTGGTCGGCGCGGAAGTCGGCGACCGAAGACTTGATCTCGACGATGACGATTTCGCCGTCGCCGCCGAGCGCCACGAGATCGGCGCGCCGGCCGGACGGCAGCGGCAGTTCGCTCACCACGCAATAGCCGAGCGCGTGCAGGTAACGCGCGGTGCCGCGTGCGATGGCGAGCGCGGTCTGCGATTGGCGGCCATCGCTCGGCACGGATGCAATTGCGAGTGTCATCGCCGCGTATCCATGCGATCGGGAAATGCCGTGGCCAACGCGTTCGGCGAGGCGTCGATGACGCCGCGCTCGGTGATCAACCCGGTGACCAGCCGCGCCGGCGTCACGTCGAAACCATAATTCGCCACCGCCGAACCGTCGGGTACGATACGCACGCTTTCGATGCGGCCATCGGCGGTCCGCCCGGTCATCGTCGTCACCTCGTCGGCGCTGCGCTCCTCGATCGGAATTTCGGCTATGCCGTCGGCGACTTTGAAATCGATGGTCGGCGACGGCAGCGCGACATAGAACGGCACATTGTTGTCGCGCGCCGCCAGGGCCTTCAGGTAGGTGCCGATCTTGTTGCATACGTCGCCGTTTGCGGTGACACGGTCGGTGCCGACGATGACCAGATCGACCATGCCGTGCTGCATCAGATGCCCGCCGGTATTGTCGGCGATCACCGTGTGCGGCACGCCATGCTGGCCGAGCTCCCATGCGGTTAGGGAGGCGCCCTGATTGCGCGGCCGGGTCTCGTCGGCGAAGACATGAATGGCGATGCCCTTGTCGTGCGCCAGATAGATCGGTGCCGTTGCGGTGCCGACGTCGACCGCAGCCAGCCATCCGGCATTGCAGTGGGTCAGAACATTGACGCGCTCGCCCGGCTTTTTGTTCGCCGCAATCTTTTCGATGAGCGGCAATCCGCAACGGCCCATCGCAGTGTTGATGGCAATATCCTCTTCGCAAATCTCGGCGGCGCGCCGGTAGGCCACGGCGGTGCGCTCGGCGCGCGGCCGGTTGCGGACCGCCGCCATCATCTCGTCGAGCGCCCATTTCAGGTTGATGGCAGTGGGCCGCGTGGCAAGCAGCGTTGCGTAGGCGCGCTCGATCGCTTCGTCGGAGGCATCGTCGCGCAGCGCCAGACTGATGCCGTAGGCCGCTGTCGCGCCAATCAACGGCGCGCCGCGGATCACCATGGCGCGGATGGCATGCGCTGCTTGTTCAAGCGAGGTTAGACGAGCAGTCGCGAAACGATGCGGCAATACCGTCTGGTCGATCACGCCGACCGACCAGCCATCCGGCTCGAGCCAGATGCTGCGCATTGCCTTGCCGTCAACTTTCATGAGCTCCACCTAGCAGATTCTATCGGAGAGTGAACGAAAATTGCCGCGGCAACTTGCCAGCCGGTCGGGCATGCCGCAATCTTGCGCAACATCCGCGGGAGCTGCCAATGGCCGCTATCGACTATGAAGCCGAATACAATAATCGCGGCCGCGTGCCGGAACACGAGGAAATTTTTGCGCGCTGGACGCGCGAAGGCGAACTGTATCGCGACGAAACGCTCAAAGCCGGTAGTGCCCAGCTGGGATTGTCCTATGGCGATACGCCACGCCAATCGATCGATCTTTTCGCGCCTGAGGGTGGCGAGGCGGTGCCGCTCGCAATGTTCATTCATGGCGGCTGGTGGCGCTCGCTCGATCCGTCGATGTTCAGCCAGGTGGCGCGCGGCTTGAATTCGCGCGGCGTCATGGTCGCGGTCGTGGGCTACGATCTGTGTCCCAATGTCGGTATTGCCGACATCATCGAGCAAATGCGCCGCGCCTGTGCGTTCCTGTGGCAGCGCTACAGCCGGCGCATCTTTGTCGTTGGCCACTCCGCCGGCGGGCATCTTGCCGGCGCGCTGCTGGCGACGGACTGGGCCGCGCTCTATCCCAAAGCTCCTGCCGATCTGGTGCCGGCCGGGTATTTGATCTCCGGCGTGTTCGATCTCGTCCCGCTGGTCGGCATTACGCCGAACCAGGACCTGCGGCTCACCGCCGAAACGGCGCGCCAACTCTCGCCGGCATTGTGGCCGGTCGCGCCCGGACGCACGTTCGACGCCGTTGTCGGCGGTCTCGAATCAAGCGAGTTTTTACGCCAGAGTCAGCTCATCACGAAGGCCTGGCAGAACGCGGCGAAGACGCGCTATGAGGAGATCGCCGGGATGAATCATTTTACGGTGATCGACCCGCTCGCCGATCCGCAAAGCGCGATGACGGCGCGCGCCGCCGAATTGGCGCTTGCGGTCATGTCGTAGCGGACATCATTCCGCGGCCTTCTTGAGGATTTCGTCCGGCGTCGAGGACACCACCTCGACATACTTCGGCACGAATTTGTGGCCTTCGATATATTTGATGAATTCCGGCTTGATCTCGTTGGCGAGGATCTTGCGGATGCGCGCGTGCTCTTCGATATCAGCCCATTCGGCGATTAGGAAAAAGCGCTGCGGGTCCTCGGTGTCTCGGCACAGCACGCCGTCTTTCACTTGCGCCGATGACTTGTGCATCGGATTGCCGTCCGAATAATCGAACTCCTCGAACAGACGGATGAATTCGTCCTCTTTGCCTTTCATCACGCGAAAATCGTAGATGTGCAGATAGTTGCCTCGGGTCGCCAGCGGCTCCTGCGCCATGGTGTTGCTCCTTCGCAGTTTTTCGGAGCGTACGCCGCGGCCCTCGACGGTGCAATCGACGCGCAATTCGGATATGCTGGGCCGGCTGGCTTTGCGAGGCGATCCGAATGGCGTTGCAACTCAAGAATGACAGATACGTGTGGCCCAACGACGATCTCTCCGTCATTCCGGACTGGGTCTATACCGACCAAACGGTTTATGAGCGGGAGATCGAGCGCATCTTCCATGGTCCGACCTGGAACTACGTCGCGCTCGAAGCCGAAATTCCAAATCCCGGCGACTATATCCGCTCCAACGTCGGCCCAACGTCGATTGTGGTTGCGCGCGCAAAAGACGGATCGATCGGCGCCTTCGAAAACCGGTGTGTACACCGAGCGACGGAATTCTGCCGCGAGTTGAGCGGCACGGCCAACGAGTTCATCTGTCCGTATCATCAGTGGACCTACGATCTGAAAGGAAATCTGATCGGTATTCCGTTCCGCCGCGGCGTCGGCGGCAAGGGCGGCATGCCGCCGGATTTCAAGATGCAGGAGCACGGCGCCCGCAAGCTCGCGGTGAGCAGCCATCGCGGCGTCGTCTTCGCATCTTATTCGGACGCTATGGAATCACTGGCCGATTATCTCGGGCCAGAGGTGATGCGCGAATTCGAGGCGACATTCGATGGCCGCAGGCTGCGCGTGCTCGGCCACTATCGGCACTCGTTGCCGGGCAACTGGAAGCTCTATCACGAGAATCTCAAAGACCCCTATCACGCTACCTTGCTGCATAGCTTCCTGGTCAACTTTGGCCTGCTTGTGGCCGGCAATCGGTCGCAGATGCTCGCGGACGCGAGCGGCCGGCACGGCGTAATGGCGTCGGCGAAATCGGACGCCAATGCGATTTCCGGCGAAGCCAAGAAGGAAATGCGCTCCTTCAAGGATGGCATGTCGCTTAACGAAAAGCGCTTCATGAACTTCATCGAGGAGTTCGACAGTCCATGGTCAGTGACCATGGCGACGATCTGGCCGAACTTGATCGTGCAGCGGGAAATGAACACGCTCGGCGTTCGCCAGATCGTGCCGACCGGCCCCCATGAGTTCATCATGAAATGGACCATGTTCGGCTTCGAAGGTGACGATGAGGAGATGACTCGCCACCGTCTGCGTCAGGGCAACCTTATGGGGCCGGCCGGATTCCTCGGGCTCGAAGATAGCGAGGCGATCAAATTCGTCCAGGACGGCATGCAGCGCGTGCCGAACGGCACGCATCTGGTGAAACTCGATCCGAAAGCCGCGGAGGGAACCGCCGACACTCTGATTTCCGAATCCGCCATCCGCGCGATGTACCGGCATTGGCGGCAAGAGATGGGCCTGTAGGACCATAGCCATGCTCGACTCGCCTAAAGCTATGGCCAATGACCGGCGCATCGAGGCGCTGCTGCTGCATCGAGAGATCGAAGAGTTCAACAACGTCTATGCGGCGGCGCTCGACGAGAACCGTCTGGCCGATTGGGCGGAGATGTTCACCGACGACGGGTTCTATGTCGTGATCTCGCGCGAGAACGCCGACCGCAACATGCCGGTCGGACTGATCTATTGCGAGAACAAGGGCATGATCCTGGATCGCGCGAATGCGATGAAGACGGAAATGTTCGCACCGCGATACCTCCGCCACATCGTCGGCAATCTGCAAGTGCTCGGCGACGGGGAGAACGGCGACATCCGCGCCCGCTGCAACTATGTCGTTGTGCAGGTGCTGTTCGATCGGCCGGACGCCAAGCTGCACCAGGTCGGCGTTTATTACGATAAATTCCGACGCGTCGGCGAGCACCTCAAGCTCGCCGAGCGCCGCTGCGTTTACGACAACCTGTTGGTCGACAACGCGCTCTGCCTGCCAGTGTAGGCCACAAGCTTAGTAGTTGCAACGAGCGGTTCGAATGACACAGAGCGTCGCATCAGATCGGCCAGAAGGTCAATTTCTTCCGCGGCACATCGTTTGGCGCCGCCAATACGGCGGGCGGCGTTATGCGCGTCATCTCTCTCAGCCCGAGCTTAACAAGCGTATTCGCGACATTCTGCTAAACATGCTGCACGTCGAGCGAGACGGAAAGATTGGCCTTGGCCTGATTACCGAACAATCGGCTATTTGGATAGAGAAATGGACCCACGTTCTGGAAGAAATGCAGCTTAGGCACGGACCCTATCCGGCGGGTTTCACCCGGAAGATTTTGCATTTTGAGCCTTTCCCCGACTTCGCATCAAAGCTCGCGCAAAAAGCCGCTAACAAGCTTTCTAGTCTCGCCTTGCAAGAAGGTGACGTGCTCGTCAAGTTCGGTAAACGTGCGCGCATGGAAGCTCTCTTAGAGAGAGGGGCGCTGCGCATTCAACCCGCGAGCTACTTCTCCGACAGCGGCCATAACGGCGCGGTCAGGGATGATGAACTAGCCGTTTTAATGTCTATCGTACTTTCACGCGATGATGTGACTAAGGTCGTTGTAAATCCGCAGGACGTTCCGCAAGATGCTCCAGATCAGCGTGTTGACATAAAATTTCAATTTAGAACGGATTACTGGCTCTATTGTGTTGCAAATTCCATCGAGCCTCGTCTGTTCGTCGATTTTAACGCCGATGCGTGTGTCATTATCGAGGACAGGCCGACCTTCACGCGTATGCTGCGCGAGGCGAGTGAGCGCGAACTCGCTGGAACAAAGATGGGAGACGGTCCTGCGGAGTACATTGATCCGTTGATTCCGACAAATGCGAACATTTTTGCACCACTCACGAAGCATTTTGGATATGCCTACCAAAAAGAACATCGATTTTTTTGGATTCCACCTAAATCTATTGAAAAGCTATCTCACCGCGATATTGAAATCGGGAGTCTCAAGGGCGTTGCCGATTTGGTTATGCTTTAATGAGGTGATCACGCGTGCGGTTCGTCTAATCCGCGCCCGCTGCAACTATGTCGTTGTGCAGGTGCTGTTCGACCGGCCGGACGCCAAGTTGCACCAGGTCGGCGTTTATTACGATAAATTCCGACGCGTCGGCGAGCACCTCAAGCTCGCCGAGCGCCGCTGCGTCTACGACAACCTGCTGGTCGATAATGCGCTCTGCCTGCCGGTTTGAGCGCCGCTCAAGTGTGTTCGGCGGTCTCGGCCGTGGCCGGTCGGCTGAGCAGCGTCAGAGCCGAGGCGCCGAGGATCAGGACGAAGCCGACGATGTCGGTGACGGTCGGCCGCTCGCCAAGGAAGATCACCGAGGCGATGACGCCAATCACCGGACTGCCGAGCACGCCAAGCGAGGCCGTCATCGCCGGCAGCCGGTTGATGATCGAGAACCACAGGCCATAGGCGGCGCCGGTGCCGAGAATGCCGGACAGCATCATCGCGCTCACGCCGTCCGCATGGGCGGAATGAAGATCGACCCCGCCTTCGAACACGATCATGCAGGCGGCAATGACGAAGAACGAGACCACGACCTGCCAGATCGCGATTGCCATCGGGTCGGCCGGGATGCGCGCCCACTTCAGATAGACCGTGCCGCCGGCCCAACTCACGCCGGTTGCGAGAGCGAGCAAAATGCCGAGCGGCACACCGGACACCGTCAGCGGCCAGATCAGGATCGCAAGACCCGCGACGCACAGCGCAATGGCGATCGGTTGCGTGCCGGTCGGACGCTCGCGCAGGAAGATCCAGGCCAGGACGACCGACCAGATCGGCATGGTATAGGCGAGGATGGCGACCCGCGACGTCGCGGCGTTGAGCTGCGCGAACGTCGAGAACACGCTGAAGCTCGCGACATTGAGCAGCGCGGCGACGACCAGGTGCCATCGTGGCTTGCCGCGTGGAATATGCAAATTCCGGCGCATGAACCGGCATACGCCGTAAAGCACTGCGCCGCCGGTGAGCGCGCTTAAAGTGCGCATGGTGAACGGCGGAATCTCGCCGAGCGCGATCCGCATCAACGGCCAGCTGACGCCCCAGACGATGCACAGGACGACGAGCATGAGCCTGGCGCCGGTCTCGGCGGCCGCCGGCTCAACCACGCGTTCGGGATTTCTCACGGTGTCTCAAGGCTCCTTCGTCCGACGCCAAGGAACCAGTCGAGAATTTGCTCTCCGGTCCAGAACAGCACGTCTTGTTTCTTGCGAATGTGCTCGATGGCCCGGCGAAAATATTTCAGGCGATGCGGCGCACCCATGATGTAGGGATGGATAGAGATTGCCATGACGCGCGCCGAGTCCGCCGAGTCGGCGTAAATCTGCTCGAACTGATCGATCGCGCGGTCGCTGTATTCCGACGCCTTGTGATGTTGGATCAGCATCATGGCAACGTCGTTGCATTCCTGCGTATAGGGCACGTTGACGATCGGCTTGCCGCGGGTTTTCAGCCACACCGGCTGATCGTCGAGGACCCAGTCGGCGACATAGCCGTAGCCTTCCTCGACCAGGAGATCAGGCGTCTGCCAGGTTTCGGTGAGGCCGGGACCGAGCCAGCCGCGCGGCGGCTTGCCGGTGGCCTCGCGGATGGCGTCGCGAGTCTTGCGGATATCGGCGCGCTCGTCGGGCACTTTTTGCATGTTGCGCTGGGTAAAGCCGTGACCCATGAATTCCCACTTGCGCTCGACGGCGGCGCGCACGATCGGCGGATAGGCGGCAAGCGCGGAGCCGTTGATGGCGATCACGCCGGGAATTTGGAATTCGTCGAACACCTTGACGAAGCGCCAGAAGCCGACCCGGTTGCCATATTCGTGCCAGGCCCAGTTCGGCACATCGGGCATTGGCGAGCCGCCGGCCGGCGGCGTCAGCACGGTGCGCGGCATCGGCTGCGTGGCATCCCATTCCTCGACATTGACGATCACCCACACCACCATACGGGCACCGTTCGGCAGCTTGAGCGGCGCGCGTTGCGTGATCGGCGAATAGACGATGCGGTTGGTCGGCAGCATCGGCCCCGATGGGTGCTTTGATGGCTGCTTCGAGGCCGCGCGGCGCGGCGCGTTTTTTTTCGCTGGCTTTGCCATTGCGGAATTATGTCCTCCCGGATTTTTTGTCAGCATCGCTCATTCGGCGGCGGATGTCTCGCTTGCGGAGCGCCACTGTGTCACCAACGCTCCGAACACCGTCAGGGCGACGGCGCAAACGCACAGTGGCACGAAGGCTGTCCACGCTTTTCCCGTCGCGTCCCACAGTGCGCCGCTGATGGTCGGAATGATGATGGCGGTGGTGTAGCTGACCGTAAACATCCCGGCCGCGGTGCGAGGAACATCGACCGGCGCGACGAGAAGCGGCGGTAAAGCGAGTACTGTCGGGAACGTCATCGCCGTCGTGAAACCGACGAAAGCCGCAGCAATCGTGATGCCGAGATCGGTCGGCACAAAAATCATCGCCAGGAACGACGCGAGCAGGGCAGGTCCGAATATCAAGTACGGCCACGCTCGCCGCTCGGCATGTTTGGCCATCACGATGAGCAGGACCGGAGCGATAATCTGCGCGCCATTGAGCCAGCCTAGTGCGCTGCCGAGCTGATCGGCCTTGCCCAAGCTCGCCAGATAATCACCGAGGAAAGCGTTGGTGGAAAAAAAGCTGCTGTTATTGCCGCCCAAGGTCAGGCCGAGGAACCAGATCAAGGGATTTTTCCAATCCGGCCACCAGCGCGCGCCGAGCGTTTTTTCCAGCGTCAGCGGGGTGGTGCTCTTCGGGCTGAACAGCGCGAACAGCGGCACGATGAGAACTGCGGGCACCGCCCAAAACAGAAGGTCGAGCCGCCAACTGCCGCCGGTCCACGGCAAGATGAACGGAATCGTCAGCACCGACGAGAACGTCGCGCCGATCAGCATGCCGCTAGTGTATCCGACGGTGCCGAGTCCGATGCGGTCCGGCAGCCATTGCCGCACCAGCGCCGGCATGGCCGGCTGCGTGATGGCGATGCCGAAGCCGGTCGCGATCACCGCCGCGTAGAGTGTCCAGATATCGAAGGCGGCGCCGCGCGCGCCGCTGGCGATCCCCGCGATGGTCATGCCGACGACGACCGCGCGCTTCGCTCCGATGCGCGCCACCAGCAGCGATCCCGGCACCGCCGCGAGGGCGAACAGCGCCAGCGGCAGGCCAACCAACAGGCCGACCTGGGTCTCCGACATGTGCAGCTCGGCGTGCACAAGCGGGATCACCGGCGGCATCGCCAGTATCGTCATGCGCAAGGCGACGCCGGCCAGCCAGAGCAGGCATAAAAGCTCAATGAGGCGGCCGAGCGAAGGCCCGGCAGAGGAACTTCCGGCAGGGGACATAGGGCAGGGTGCAGGTTGGCTGCGGACCCTGCATCAGTAGGCGCGCCGGCGCAAGAAATGCCCGTTCCGTCGTCTGCTGACGTGCTCTGCGGCGTGTGCGGGCAGTGCCGCCCGCTTTTCGCCAATCACCTTCGCGAATGGATGAGGCCGCCAACCGAGGCGGCCTCATACCAATCAAGTATGGAAAAGTCAGGTGGACTGCAAAGAATCCGCGACGGGGTTTTCGATATGGGAAGCAACCCAAACAATGAGCAGCCCGTATGCCGCCATAAAAGCCAGACTCAGAGCCTCGAAGGCGATAGCGCTTTGATTATAGTCGAAGATATCTCCGTATTCAGTCATCGTGCACTCCAGCGATTTATCTGCGAATCGGGCGTCGTTATATGCCATATTGTTGCATTGCACCATTTATGTGGCAACGCAACAAACCGTCGATAAGGGGTTCTCTAAGAATTTCACTAAGAAAGTCTAACCTACTGAATCAAAAAATCTTTTTTCGCCGCGCCAGTCTCCCGGGCGCGCCCCGCTTGCAATCACCGAGAACAAAGATAGAACTACACCGAGGAAGGACATGTCGGATCTCGCGGCAGCCCAGCGTCTACTTCGCACCACGTTCGGCTTCGAGGCGTTCCGGGCCGGACAGGCCGATATCGTCACCGCCGTCCTCGATGGCCGCGATGTGCTCGCCGTCATGCCGACGGGCAGCGGCAAGTCGCTGTGCTACCAGCTTCCAGGGCTGCTGCGTGACGGCCTCACCATCGTGGTGTCACCGTTGATCGCGCTGATGCGCAATCAGGTGGCGCAACTCTGCGGCTATGGGATTGCCGCAGCGGCGCTCAATTCCGCGAACGATGCCGCCGAAAATCGTTTGATCCTCGACCGCATCGCGCACGGCGAATTGCGCCTCGTCTATGTGGCGCCAGAACGTCTGGTGAAATCCGAAACGCTCGATCGCCTCAAGCGCGCCAAGGTCGCGCTGCTAGCAGTCGACGAAGCGCATTGCATCTCGCAATGGGGTCACGACTTTCGTCCCGAATATGCGGCGCTCGGCACGGTGCAGGCGGCGCTTGGCGGCGTGCAGACGGTTGCGTTCACCGCTACCGCGGACGCGGCAACGCGTGCCGATATTCTCGATAAGCTGTTCAGCCGGCCGCCGGCGGTCTTCGTGCATGGCTTTGATCGGCCCAATCTGCGGCTGGCGATGGCGGCAAAAATCGGCGGCCGCAAGCAGGTCGCCGATTTCATCAAAAGCCATCAGGGCGAAAGCGGCATCGTCTATTGCAGTTCGCGGCGCAAGACTGAGGAGTTGGCAGAATTCCTGTGCCAGAACGGCGTCAAGGCGTTGCCCTATCACGCCGGCATGGAACCTGCGGCGCGGTCGCGCAACCAGGATGTCTTCTTGCAAGACGATGGCGTCGTGGTGATCGCGACCGTTGCGTTCGGCATGGGGATCGACAAGCCCGATGTCCGCTTCGTGCTGCATGCCGACATGCCGGCTACTATCGAGAGCTATTACCAGGAGATCGGACGCGCCGGCCGCGATGGGCTGCCGGCCGATACGCTGACGCTCTACGGCATGGGCGACATCCGACTGCGCCGCATGCAGATCGACGAAGGCGATGCTTCCGACGAACAGAAGAGAGTCGAGCGGCAGCGGCTCAATGCCCTTGTTTCGCTGTGCGAATCGCCGCGTTGCCGGCGGCAAACGCTGCTCGGCTACTTCGGCGAAACGCCGCCGCCATGCGGCAACTGCGATTTCTGCTGCGACGGCGCCGAAGTGATCGACGGCACAATCGCGGGGCAGAAGGCGCTATCCGCCATCGTCCGTACCGGCGAACGCTTCGGGACCGAGCACCTGACAAACGTGCTGATCGGGGAGAACACAGAGGCGATCGAGAAATTTGGCCACGATCGGCTGCCGACCTTCGGCGTCGGCAAGGAATACGGCAAGCAGGAATGGCGCTCGATCTTCCGCCAACTTCACGGCGCCGGCATCGTCGCGCTCGACATCAGGGGCTATGGCACATGGAGTGTGACCGAAGCAGGCCGGCGCGTGCTCAAGGGTGTCGATAAGGTCACGCTGCGCAAGGACACGCTCAAGCCCGTCATGCGCAAGGCCGTGCGCTCTGCCGTCAATGCCGCCGCGCTTGCGGACGGACCTTCAGGCGATGCCGCCTTGTTCGAGGCGTTGCGGCAGCGGCGGTCGGCGCTGGCCAAGGAGCAGCGGGTCGCCGCCTATGTGGTGTTTGCCGACAAGACCTTGATCGACATGGCCCGCCGCAAGCCGGCAACGCCGATCGAGATGAGTGCCGTGCACGGTGTCGGGGAAGCGAAGCTGCGGAAATACGGCGACATTTTCCTCGACGTGATCCGGCAACATACGGCGGCGCACGCCGCTTAGTGCGTAATGCGATCCGAAGCCTGCCTAAGTCCAAAAGCGTTGGCCAAGCCGATTTTGCCCACCTTTCGCCGTGTTGCGCGGCAGTGCACGGTGTGTTAGCAAACCCACGATTTTCGCGGGTTTGCGGGATTTTCTGCGGTCTCTGTGAACATCCAAGTCCCGCTTCAATCCCAAGGGCTTGCGAGGGTCCACCGGGGACCGCAGCGCAGCTTCTGGAAAAACCAAAGCCCCCGAGAGCACGCGTAGCGAGCACCCACTTTGGCAGGCGAAGAACCCATCGTATCCGGCATGGCTGCCCGCTATGCGACCGCGCTGTTCGATCTGGCGCGCGAGGGCAATGCTATCGATTCCGTGAAGGCTGAATTGGAACGGTTCGACGGGCTCGTTGCCGAGAGCGCTGATCTGCTCCGTCTGGTGCGCAGCCCGGCCTTTTCTGCCGAAGAGCAATTGCAGGCGCTGTCCGCGGTGCTCGACAAGGCCGGCATCGGCGGTCTCACTGCAAAATTCCTCAAGTTTGTGACCTCAAACCGCCGGCTGTTCGCGGTCCGCGACATGATCAGAGGTTATCGCGAGCTAGTGGCCACCTACAAAGGCGAGGCAACAGCCGAAGTCACGGTCGCCGAAGAACTCAAGGGCGACCATCTCGACGCACTGCGCTCAGCGCTCAAAGCGGTCAGCGGCAAGGACGTCGACCTCGACATCAAGGTCGACCCCACGATCATCGGCGGCCTTGTGGTCAAGCTCGGCAGCCGCATGGTTGACACGTCGCTCCGCACCAAGCTCAACGCAATCAAGCACGCGATGAAAGAGGCTCGATAATGGATATCCGCGCCGCGGAAATTTCCGCAATCCTCAAAGAGCAAATTCAGAATTTCGGCCAGGAGGCGGAAGTCTCCGAAGTTGGGCAGGTGCTGTCGGTCGGCGACGGCATCGCCCGCGTCTACGGCCTCGATAACGTCCAGGCCGGCGAGATGGTCGAGTTCGAGAGCGGCGTCAAAGGCATGGCGCTCAACCTCGAGCAGGACAATGTCGGTATCGTGATTTTCGGCACCGACCGCGAGATCAAGGAAGGCCAGACCGTCAAGCGCACGCGCGCTATCGTCGAGGTGCCGGTCGGCAAGGGCTTGCTCGGCCGTGTGGTCGACGCGCTCGGCACTCCGATCGACGGCAAGGGGCCGGTCAAGTCCGATCAGATGGCGCGCGTCGACGTCAAGGCGCCCGGCATCATTCCGCGCAAGTCGGTGAACGAGCCGATGGCGACCGGATTGAAAGCGATCGATGCGTTGATCCCGATCGGCCGCGGTCAGCGCGAACTGATCATCGGCGACCGCCAGACCGGCAAGACCGCCATTGCGCTCGACACGATTCTGAACCAGAAGTCGATCAACGCGTCGGGCGACGAGAAGATCAAACTCTATTGCGTCTACGTGGCGATCGGGCAAAAACGCTCCACCGTCGCGCAATTCGTCAAGGTTTTAGAGGAAAACGGCGCGCTCGATTATTCGATCGTGGTCGCGGCGACCGCGTCGGATCCGGCGCCGATGCAGTTTTTGGCGCCGTTTGCCGGCTGCGCCATGGGCGAATATTTCCGCGACAACGGCATGCACGCCGTGATCATTTATGACGATCTCTCCAAGCAAGCCGTCGCTTACCGCCAGATGTCGCTGCTGCTGCGCCGCCCGCCGGGACGCGAAGCCTACCCGGGCGATGTGTTCTATCTGCACTCACGGCTGCTCGAACGCGCGGCGAAGATGAACGACGACAACAAAGGCGGCTCACTTACCGCGTTGCCGATCATCGAAACCCAGGCCAACGACGTATCGGCTTACATTCCGACCAACGTCATTTCCATCACCGACGGCCAGATCTTCCTTGAGACCGATCTGTTCTATCAGGGCATCCGGCCGGCGGTGAACGTCGGTCTCTCGGTGTCGCGCGTCGGCTCCGCGGCGCAAACCAAGGCGATGAAAAAGGTTGCCGGCCGCATCAAGGGCGAATTGGCGCAGTACCGCGAGATGGCGGCGTTCGCGCAGTTCGGCTCCGACCTCGACGCCACCACGCAGCGTCTCCTCAACCGCGGCTCGCGGCTCACCGAACTGCTCAAGCAGCCGCAGTTCTCGCCCCTGCTCATGGAAGAGCAGGTCTGCGTCATCTATGCCGGCGTCAACGGCTATCTCGATCCATTGCCGGTCAATCGCGTGCGCGCATTCGAAGACGGTCTGCTGGGCGCGCTGCGCAATCAGCATGCCGACATCCTCACCTCAATTCGCGAATCGCGCGATCTCGACGACGGCACGGCGAGCAAACTCAAGGGCGTGGTCGAAGGCTACGCCAAGACATTTGCCTAATTGCCGTCATGGCCGGGCTCGTCCCGGCCATCCACGCCTTCGAGCGTGGTATGCGGCAAAGACGTGGATGCCCGGCACAAGGCCGGGCATGACGATGAAGAGAAACGACTGAGACGAGATGCCTTCGCTTAAAGACCTGCGCAACCGCATCGCCTCCACCAAGGCGACGCAGAAGATCACCAAGGCCATGCAAATGGTCGCGGCATCGAAGCTGCGCCGTGCGCAGGTGGCGGCGGAAGCAGCGCGTCCTTATGCCAGCCGCATGGATACCGTGCTCGGTAACATCGCGGCCTCGGTAGCTGGCGCCGACTTGGCGCCGCGGCTGTTGAAAGGCACCGGCGGCAATCAGAGGCACCTCCTTCTGGTCTGCACCGCCGAACGCGGCCTGTGCGGCCCTTTCAATACCGCGATCGTGCGGCTCGCCCGCGAGCGCGCCAATGCGCTGATGGGCGAAGGCAAGGAGGTCAAGTTCTTCTGCGTCGGCCGCAAGGGCTACGACCAGTTGCGAAGACTTTACGCTCAGCAGATTGTCGAACTGGTCGACCTGCGTTCGGTGCGCGTGCTGGGTTACCAAAATGCCGAGATGATCGCGGGCAAGATCATCGCGCTGTTCGACAAGTTCGAATTCGACGTCTGCACGCTGTTCTATTCGCGGTTCCGCTCGGTGATTGCGCAAATCCCTACGGCGCAGCAAATCATTCCGCCGGTATTCGATGCCCCTTCCCTTCCCTCCCCCGCAAGCGGAGGAGGGTCAGGGTGGGGGAACGGCGCGGTCTACGAGTTTGAGCCGGATGCGGAAGATATCCTTCACGAGCTGTTGCCACGCAACCTCGCGGTGCAGATTCTTCGGGCGCTGCTGGAGAATGCCGCCTCGTTCTACGGCGCGCAGATGTCCGCGATGGATAACGCCACGCGGAATGCTGGTGACATGATCCGCAAGCAAACACTGCTCTATAACCGCACGCGCCAGGCGATGATCACCAAAGAACTTATCGAGATCATCTCCGGCGCCGAGGCGCTGTAACTCATTTTTTGAAGAGGGCCATGATGGCAAATCCAACCGGACGCATTACCCAGGTTATCGGCGCCGTTATCGACGTGAAGTTCGAAGGTCACCTGCCGGCGATATTGAACGCGCTCGAGACCAAGAACCAGGGCAATCGCCTGGTGCTCGAGGTTGCGCAGCATCTCGGCGAATCAACGGTGCGGACCATCGCCATGGACACCAGCGAAGGTCTGGTGCGCGGCCAGGAGGTTACCGACACCGGCGCGCCGATTTCGGTTCCGGTCGGGCAGGCGCTGCTCGGCCGCATCATCAATGTCATCGGCGATCCGGTCGATGAAGCCGGCCCGGTCAAGGGCGAATCGCTGCGCGCGATCCACCAGGAGGCCCCGGCCTATACCGATCAATCGACCGAAGCCGCGATCCTCGTCACCGGCATCAAGGTCGTCGATCTGCTCGCGCCCTATGCCAAGGGCGGCAAGATCGGGTTGTTCGGCGGCGCCGGCGTCGGCAAGACCGTGCTGATCATGGAATTGATCAACAACGTCGCCAAGGCCCACGGCGGTTACTCGGTGTTCGCCGGCGTCGGCGAGCGCACCCGCGAGGGCAACGACCTCTATCATGAGATGATCGAGTCGGGCGTGAACAAGGACCCGCACAAGGGCTCGGTCGAGGGCTCAAAATGCGCGCTGGTCTATGGCCAGATGAACGAGCCGCCCGGCGCGCGCGCCCGCGTCGGCCTCACCGGCCTGACTGTCGCCGAGCACTTCCGCGACCAGGGCCAGGACGTGCTGTTCTTCGTTGACAATATTTTCCGTTTCACCCAGGCCGGCTCGGAAGTCTCGGCGCTGCTCGGCCGTATTCCCTCCGCGGTCGGTTATCAGCCGACGCTCGCGACCGATATGGGGGCATTGCAGGAACGCATCACCACGACGCAAAAAGGCTCGGTGACATCGGTGCAGGCGATCTACGTGCCGGCCGACGACCTCACCGATCCGGCGCCGGCAACATCGTTCGCGCATCTCGATGCCACCACCGTGCTGTCGCGCGATATCGCCGCCAAGGGCATTTACCCGGCGGTCGATCCGCTCGATTCCACCTCGCGCATGCTTTCACCGCTGGTTGTCGGCGAAGAGCATTATGCGGTTGCCCGTCAGGTGCAGCAGATCCTGCAGCGCTACAAAGCACTGCAAGACATCATCGCCATTCTCGGCATGGACGAACTGTCGGAAGAGGACAAACTGACAGTGGCGCGGGCGCGCAAGATCGAGCGCTTCCTGTCGCAGCCGTTCTTCGTCGCCGAGGTTTTCACCGGTTCGCCCGGCAAGCTCGTCGATCTGCAGGACACGATCAAGGGCTTCAAGGATCTGGTCGGTGGCAAATACGACCACCTGCCGGAAGCGGCCTTCTACATGGTCGGCACCATCGAGGAGGCGGTCGAGAAGAGCAAGAAACTCGCCGCCGAGGCTTAATTCATGGCTGCCCTTCATCTCGAATTCGTTTCGCCTGACCGTGTGCTGTTCTCCGGGGACGTCGATCAGGTGGATTTGCCCGGCACCGAGGGCGACATGGGCATCCTTGCCGGCCATGCGCCGCTGGTGACGACGCTGCGGCCGGGCATCGTGACGATCTTCAATGGCAACGACCGCGTACCGGTCGTGGTGATCGGCGGCCTTGCCGAAGTCGGCCCTGCCGGATTGACCGTGCTCGCCGACAAGGCCCTGGCGCGCGCGGATTTCGACACGGAATTGCTTGCCAGCGAGATCAAAGACACCGAGGAAGATGTCGCCGATTGCACCGATGACGCAGAGCGCGACAAACTCACCCGGCACCTCGAACAATTGAAGTCATTACAGGCGGCACTCGCGCAGTAGCGCAGCACGTCCGTCCCGATAAATCCGGGCTGCCGGTCCCTGGATACCGGTGCTGCCACAGGCCGGTTGCGTGATGTCGCTTGGACCGGCACTCTACGCACGCATCATGGTGATGCGACAAGCGTACGATGAAAAGAAAAATCGCAGCCATTTTCGCGGCCGATATCGCCGGCTACAGCAGGCTCGTCGCCGAAGATGAAGAGGAAACGCTGCGGCGGCTCGCCTCCTATCGCAGCGTCATGGATGACTTCATCGCGCGGGCCAACGGGCGGATTTTCAACACCGCCGGCGATGCGGTCCTGGCCGAGTTTTCCAGCGCGGTCGAGGCCGTGCGCTGCGCCATCGACATTCAGGAAAGCTTGCGCACGCGGAATATGGCCTATCCGGCCAGCCGGCAGATGAGCTTTCGCATCGGCATCACGGTAGGCGATGTCGTCGAACGTGACGGTGATCTTTTAGGCGATGGCGTGAACATCGCAGCGCGCCTGGAGGGTATCGCGCCGGTCGGCGGGATATGCATTTCGCGCACTGTCTACGAACAGGTGGCGAACAAATTGTCCGTGCATTTCGCTGATATCGGCGAACAGCAGGTCAAGAACATTCCAACACCGGTTCACGCCTACAAGTTCGAAATGCGGCCAGACGATCTGCAAGGCGACGTCGCACCGACGAAGAAACCGGCACAACAACCGGTCAAGCGTGCGGGATGGATCGTGCCTGTCGCCATTGCTGCACCGCTTGCGGCGATCGCCATTGCCGTCATCGTCTATCTGGTGCCGCTTCGGCAAAATGCGCAGCAGCCGTCGAAACAGCCAAGTATTGCTGCGGCTCCGGTGGCTGCAGCGAGCGCACCATCCCAACAGGTTTCGCGGCAAGCCGACCCCGTGGTCCCCGAAACGATTCCTTTCATTGCTGATCGTGCCCGCGCCATTGTCCGCAACGAATATATACCCGCTGCCGATCACAAAGCTCTCGCGATCAGTTCCGGTCCGATCGGATTCATCACCGGTCAGGCCAATGACGACACCGCAAAGTCTTTGGCGCTCGACGTTTGTCAGAAGCGTGCGGACGCGCTGCCTCAGCCACGGAAATGCGAGCTCTATGCGGTAGGCAACGCCGTCGTATATGCGGGCGGCCGCCCACCGGTACCGACGCCGATGTACAGAAGCGATCCTTCCGTCGTTGCACCGCTTGTGGCGGCCGCGATCCCGCTCATGCCGGATCAGGGCAAGGCGAATGTCGAAAAATCATATGTGCCGGGCCGCGAAACGAAAGCACTGGCGCTTGGCCCCGTAGGCGGCTCCTACTTCGTCGTCAATCAGGAAAACAACGATGAGGCGATCCGCAGAGCGCTGGAAATTTGCGGCAAGAACGCCGGCGTCCCTTGCATGCTGATTGCCCTGAACGAGAGTTTCGTCGTGCCGGTCCCGACGACAATGAAAGTCGTCGGGTTTTTCCGGTCGTCGAGTGCCACGGCCATTGCTCCGGAGCTGCGAGCCGATACTGCGCGCCGCCTCGGCAGCGGTGGCGGTTGGACCGCGGTCGCGGCCGGCGCAAGCGGGCACGCCGGAATTACGGTCGGCGCGGCAAGCGAGAAGGACGCGGTCAGCGGCGCGCTGGTGGATTGTGCCAAGCTGGATAGCGCCTGCCACGTGATCGCGATCGGGCCGTTTGCGGTCGAGCCGAAGTGACTATCGCTTAACGAGATGTGAGAATTCCCCGACCACGCGCTCGTAGACCGCGCGCTTGAACGGTACTACCAGGTTGGGGATGTTTTGCATCGGCTCCCAGCGCCAGGCGGCGAACTCGGGCTCATGTGTGCCGGCGGGATTGGCGACGTCGATTTCGCTTTCCCCGCCGGTGAACCGCAACGCAAACCATTTTTGCCGCTGGCCGCGGTATTTGCCTTTCCAGGCCAGCCCGACGATGTCGCGCGGAATGTCGTAGCTGAGCCATTCCGGGATTTCACCGAGCCGTTCGACCGTGGTGATGTTGGTTTCTTCGCGCAGTTCCCGCAAAGCCGCCGGCCAGGCATCCTCGCCCGGATCGATACCGCCCTGCGGCATCTGCCAGGCATGGGTGGCATCGACATGCTCCGGCCCCTCGATACGGCGGCCGACAAAAGCAAGGCCGGCACGGTTGAGCACCATGACGCCGACACAGGGGCGATAAGGTAGATCTTCGAAGCGCATGTTAGATAACGAATGGTGAGTAGCGAATGGCGGATCGGGAAGCCATTCTATTCGCTACTTCGCGATTCGCTAAGTCTGCTTGGCCTTCAGCGCGACGGCTGTGATTGGGACCAGCACGATGCCACGCCCGTCCAGTCCCTTTGCCCATTTTGCGATGTGCTCGATCGACATCGGTAGCGCCGATGAGATGCCGACGACATTACTGCGCTCGCGCGCCGCCATTTCCAGCCGGTTGAGCGCGCGGTCGATTTCGATCGGCGTTGCAACCGAGTCGATCACGACATCGGCCTTGGCGAACGGCACATTGTTGGCGCCGGCAATCCGGCCGGCGAGGCTGCGCGGGTTTGATCCGTCATCGACAAATATCAGACCGCGCTTGGCGGCTTCATGCAGCACCGGCGTGAACGATGGCTCGGAGGCAGTGAAGCGCCCGCCCATCGCACCGGTGAGCCCGACATAGCCCTGGAATCGGCTCATCAGCCAGTAGAGCCGGTCGAGGTTCTGTTGCGGTGTGAGCGAGGTCAAGAGCGTCTGCGGTCCGGGATCGTTATCGGGATAATCGAACGGCTCCATCGGCACTTGCAGCAGGACTTCGTGCCCCTGGTCGTGGGCGCGGGCAGCGAGGGCCGCGACATCGCTGCCGTAGGGCATGAAGCTGAGTGTTACCGCTCCGGGCAATTTGGTGATGGCGTTAGCCGTGGCGCTCTCGCTCACGCCGAGCCCGCTAATGATGATGGCAATGCGCGGGGCGTCGGGCTTGCCGGGTGGCGTTTTCACCGGCTCGGCAAAGGCATCCGCCGGCCGCACGCCGTCGGCGGCGACCTTTGGAATAAACCCGTGCGGCGTCATTTCGGCGAATTTCTGCTCGGCGGGAACTGCCGCTGCCGCCGGCGCCGTTACATCGCTGGCCGGTGCTGCGAGTTCGATTTGCTGCCGCTGCCCGGTTTTGCCGTCGATGATGGTGACGGTTTGCGGCGCGGCGGCTGGCGCCGCTTGGGCGGCCTGCGGCGGTGTTCCTGCCGGACCGTCATACCGGTTCGGGCTTCCAGACAGCACATTCGGCGTGCCGCTGGCCGCTGTCCCCGACGCCGCATTGATCTTGGCGACAACCATCGGTTCGCCGCCGAACGGGTTATTGCCCAGCGCGGCCCATAGCACGAAGGCGCCGAAGAAGAGCGTGAGGGCACCGCCGAGGACCTGCGACGTCGTAATCGGGATCGCAAATCGCCGTTTTTTTGGTTGCTGTCCGAGCGGCGCGTTCAAATCATCCGCCGTCATCGTCCACGGGTCCTCGAGATTTGCGCCAATTGCTCGCGAATCATGCGCCGCAGTCTATCACGGCGAGTCAGCGTCCTGCCCGAGCGGGAATTTGCCGATTTACGGATTCCGATGGGACTGCGGCATGCAGGTACCCTCAAAACAATTCGGGGCGGCTCTCGCCGCCCCGAATTCAGCCTTATGGGATCAACCGCTTAGTTAGGAACGGCGGTCTTCGGATTAGGCGGGAAGGCGGCGTTCGTCGTCGTGCCACGCAGCAGATTGAGCGCGTTCTTGAGCGCCGCATCGTCCTTTTCGTCCGGGGGTACGTAGGACTGGGAACCCGATTCCTCGTTGCCTTCGGCCTTAAGGTGGCCGCGCAGCGAAGCCTCGCCCTTGGTGTCGGTGCGGTTCTTTAGATCGTCCGGAACGTCTTGCAGCACCTCGATGTCGGGGGTGATGCCCTTGGCTTGGATCGAGCGGCCGGACGGCGTGAAGTAGCGCGCCGTGGTCAGCCGCAGCGCGCCGTTGCCGGCGCCGAGCGGGATGATGGTCTGCACTGAGCCTTTGCCGAACGAGCGTGTGCCGATCAGCGTCGCCCGCTTGTGGTCTTGCAGCGCTCCGGCGACGATTTCCGATGCCGAAGCCGACCCACCATTGATCAGCACGATCACCGGCTTGCCCTTGGTCATATCGCCGGGCCGCGCGTTGAAGCGCTGCGTCTCTTCCGGATTGCGGCCGCGGGTCGACACGATCTCACCTTTGTCGAGGAACGTGTCGGAGACCGAGATAGCCTGGTCGAGCAGACCGCCGGGATTGTTGCGCAGATCGACCACATAGCCCTTGATCTTGTCGGCGCCGAGCTGGTTGTTGATGTCGTTGATCGCCTGCTTGAGGCCATCGGTTGTCTGCTCGTTGAATTGGGTGATGCGGATGTAGCCGACATCGTCGCCCTCGTTGTGCGAGCGCACCGATTTCACGCGGATGACATCGCGCATGATCGACACTTCGATCGGCTTGTCGCTGCCCTTACGCATGATCGTAAGCTTGATCTTGGTGTTGACAGGCCCGCGCATCTTGTCGACGGCTTGATTGAGGGTGAGGCCCTGCACATTCTCGTCGTCAAGTTGGGTGATGATGTCGTTCGCCATGACGCCGGCCTTGGCTGCCGGCGTATCGTCGATCGGCGCGACGACCTTCACCAGACCATCTTCCATCGTGACCTCGATGCCGAGGCCGCCGAACTCGCCGCGGGTCTGCACCTGCATGTCGCGGAAGCTCTTCGGATCCATGTAGCTGGAATGCGGATCGAGCCCGGCAAGCATGCCGTTGATCGCCGATTCGACCAGCTTGGAATCGTCGGGTTTCTCGACGTAGTCGGCGCGCACGCGCTCGAATACGTCCCCGAACAGATTGAGCTCCCGATAGGTGTCGGAGGCTGCCGCGCTCGCGGCGGAGCCGCCGAGCAATGAATGAGGCTGGGTCGCTAGCAGCGTCACCGCGGCGCCAGCCAGCGCGCCGAGGAAAATGAGAGAAGTCTTGCGCATCATCCGCGAACCTTTTCGCCTTCGTTTGTCGCCCACCAGGGGCTGGGATCAATCGGAGTGCCGTCCTTGCGGAACTCCACGTAAAGTACAGGTTGCTTGGTCCCGGTCGCGACGACGGCGGACACCTGCGATCCACCGCCCATTACAGCCACGGGTTCACCGGTCAGTACGAACTGGCCGAGATCGACGGAAATCCGCTCCATCCCCGCTAGCAGCACATGATACCCGCCGCCGGCATTGAGTATCAAGAGTTGCCCATAACTGCGAAACGGTCCGGCGTAAACCACCCAACCGTCGCATGGGGCGGTAATCTCGGCGCTGGCATGAGTCGCGATGGAGAGGCCCTTTTGGGTTCCGTTGGCGCCATCCGACGCGCCGAACTCCCGAATCCGCACGCCGTTCACCGGTAGACGGAGGTGCCCGCGTGTGGCTGCGAACGCCACGGCGGGCATCATGCGGCCGGGATCTTTGAGCGCGGCGAGATCGGGCCGCATCGCATCTTTCTCGATCGAGCGGGCTTGGGCGCGGGCTTCGCGGGTGGTGCTGTCGAGGCTCTGCTCGAGCTTGCCGATGAGGTCCCTCAGGTTATCGACTTGATGCGCCAGATCGGCTGCATGCTGCTTTTGCGCGTCGAGCGCCTGCTCGGCCGCGGCCTGTTTCTGCTGCCGCTCATCGATAAGCATATTCAACCGCAATTGCTCGCGTGCCAGCACGTCGAGGTCGCCGGCGAGCCGGGCGTTTTCGGCAGCGATGTCATTGCGCAGGCGCAACTGCTCATTGAGGTCGCCGGCCAACGCTTCGGCTTGCGTTCGCATTTCCGGGACGACGGCACCGAGCATGATCGCAGTCCGCACAGCTTGCAGCGCGTCTTCCGGGCGCACCACCAGCGCCGGCGGCGGCTGTCGGCCGATCCGCTGCAGAGCGGCGAGGACCTCGACAATGACGGCGCGGCGCTCTTGCAACGATGTCTGGATAACCTGCGCCCGTTCGTCGAGCGGCTTGAGCCGTGCCTGCGTCGCATCGATGCTCGCTTCGACATCGCGGACGTGAGCGGCACTGTCGATGAGCTGCTGATTAAGTGTTGCGCGGTCGGCGCTGATCGCCTCGATTTCGCGCTTGAGCTTTACCTGCGCGTCTAGCGTTGCCCGTTGCTGGGCGCGGGCTGCTTCGAGTTCCTGATCGTGCTGCTTGAGGACGTCGGTTTTCGGTTGCGCCGGCGCGGTCGAGGGTGACGGAACCTCGGTGATCGGCGCGGGTGGCGCGGGCGATTGAGCAAGAGCGGCCCAATTGGCTCCGAACGGCAGCGCAAAAGCCAACGCCGAGCCGAGCACAAGGCCTGGATCGGTACGGCTCGACCGTCGGAGAATCATCGTATTCAAGGGTAGACCCAAGCCTCAAGAAGGCAAGAAAAAGCACCAAGATTCGACCGGAATAAGACCGACTTTTGCGGCATCGTCACAATTCGGTGAGATTGCAAAACATTAAGCTCGTTCACGCCCGGTGATAGGGGTGCCCGGCGAGAATCGTGCCGGCGCGATAGATTTGCTCGAGCAACATCACGCGGACAAGCTGATGCGGCCACGTCGCCGTCCCGAATGCAAGCTTGAGATTTGCACGTTCGCGCAGGCTAGCCGCCACACCATCGGCGCCGCCGATGATGAAGCACGCCGCTGGCCGGTCCTGCGCCCGCCATTCGCCCAGCTTGGCCGCGAGCGTCGCGCTGTCAAGGCTGATTCCGCGCTCGTCGAGGATGACGATGACCGAGCGCTCCGGGACAATATTGGCGACCGCAATCGATTCTTCGACGCGACGGCGCTCGACGTCCTGCGCCCGGCTATCACGGATTTCGACGATCTCGACCTCGCGCAGCCCGAGCGAGCGCCCAACGGCCTCCGCGCGCTTTCGATAATTCGCGGCCAATTCGCGCTCGGGCCCTTGTTTGAGGCGGCCGACCGCGGCAATCAGGATACGCATGGAGGACTCCTTCGCGTCACCCTGAGGTGCGCGCTGACAGCGCGCCTCGAAGGGCGACGGCCCATACGCCGCAGCCGCTCATCCTTCGAGGCTCGCTTCGCTCGCGCCTCAGGATGACGAATTACAAATTAGCTCGCGCGCCGTGTCTGCCGGCCGGTGATCCACATCTTCTCAAGATCGTAGAAGGCGCGGACTTCAGGCCGAAACACGTGAACGATCACGGCTCCCGCATCGATCAGCACCCAGTCGCAATGCGGCACGCCTTCGACATGCGCCGCAACGCCGACTTTGTGCAAATCCTCGACTACCCGGTCGGCTACCGAGCCGACATGGCGTTGCGACCGGCCGGATGACACGACCATGTAGTCGCCGATCGAGGATTTATCGCGAAGATCGATGGTGAGGATGTCCTCGGCCTTCATGTCGTCGAGGCGAGCGAGGACCAATCGGAGGATCTCCTCTGCGTCAGGACGCATTCTGGAGACCGCTTCGGGGACGCGACGATCGTCCCGAGAGATCACAACTGTGGACAGGGGTGCTTATCCTTTCGTTCCAGTTTCGTTATCGCTCCATCGCGGCTCCCCGGTCCGAATCCGGGGTACCAGCACTAAGATAGGCATGCCCGGTTAACGGTTTCAACTGCTTTGCCGTCAAGCGAATGTCGTCTAGCGGGGCCGTGACGCACGTTGCGCGCGCAGCGCTGTCGACGACAGCGGAGATTTGAGACCGTGCAGGTAAATCCAGGCCGGCGGTTTACGGTCGGCCAACCTCTTTGCCGCGGTTTCCGGCACCCGGAACAACGCCAGCGCCTGTCCGGCCGCGCTCGCCGATGCGTACAGACTTGGACCGAGCCGGTCGACCACAGCGATCGGCACCAATTCGGCGATGCCGCGCCAGCGCTGCCAGCGATGGAAGCTGCGCAAATTATCCGCGCCCATGATCCAGACGAAATGCACGCCGCGGCAGCGCCGCACCAGATATGAAACGGTCTCGTAGGTGTAGGTTGTGCCGAGTGCGGCCTCGAGATCGGTGACATCGATCAGCGGATGGTCGGCCAGCGCCTGCGCGGCCGCGACCCGTTCCGCGAGCGGCGCAAGGCCGCGCGTATCCTTCAGCGGATTGCCCGGCGTGACCAGCCACCACACGCGGTCGAGTCCGAGCCGGCGTAGCGCCAGCAGGCAGGCGGCGCGATGCGCCGCGTGCGGCGGATCGAATGTACCGCCGAACAGCCCAATGCGCATGCCTGGCGCGTAGGGCGGCAGAACGAGGCGTTCTCGGACACCAGGCCTTGCGGCGGCCGAGCGCGCAGGAGGGAACTCCCGCTTCATGATTCCAGAAAGAACCCCCTCCCCACGCATCCACCGCCGGCTGCCATCACGGCAGACGACGCTACAATCGATCCGTCACGGCCTCGTCTGTCCGCTGCCGCGGATGCGGTACTTGAAACTGGTAAGCTGTTCGACGCCAACGGGGCCGCGTGCATGCAGCCTGCCTGTGGCGATGCCGATCTCGGCGCCGAAACCGAACTCGCCGCCGTCGGCGAATTGCGTGGAGGCGTTGTGCAGCACAATCGCCGAATCCACTTCGCGCAGAAACTTCTCCGCCGCCGCTTTGTCCTCGGTCACGATCGCGTCGGTGTGATGAGTGCCATAACGCTCGATATGCGCGATGGCAGCATCGACGCCGTCGACCACGCCCGCAGTCATTATGGCGTCGAGATATTCGGTGCTCCAATCGGATTCGCTGGCCGGCTTGACGCGGTTATCGGCCGCTCGCACGGCGGCATCGCCGCGAATTTCACAGCCGGCATCGATCAGCATTTCGATCAGCGGCTTCAACATTTTCGGCGCCGCGGCGCGATCGACCAGCAGCGTCTCAGCGGCGCCGCAGACGCCGGTGCGGCGCATTTTGGCGTTGAGCACGATCGACTTCGCCGTCGGCAGCCTGGCTTTGCCATCCACATAGACATGACAGACGCCTTCGAGATGGGCGAACACCGGCACCCGTGCCTCGCTCTGCACGCGAGCGACGAGGTCCTTGCCGCCGCGCGGTACAATCACGTCGAGCGCGCCATCGAGACCGGCGAGCATCATGCCGACGGCGGCCCGGTCGCGGGTCGGTACCAGCGAGATAGCCGCGGCAGGCAGCCCGGCTTCGACCAAGCCTTCCTCCATGGCGGCGTGAATGGCACGGGTCGAGCGGAAGCTCTCGGAACCTCCGCGCAGAATGACTGCATTGCCGGCCTTGAGACAGAGTGCGCCGGCATCCGCTGTGACGTTTGGCCGGCTCTCATAAATCACACCGATGATGCCAAGCGGCACGCGTACACGTTCGATCCGCATGCCGTTGGGACGGCGCCATGACGCCGTGACAGTGCCGACAGGATCCTTGAGCTTGCGGATGACATCAAGGCCATCGGCCATGGCGTCGATTCGCGCAGCGTCGAGGGTCAGGCGGTCGAGAAAGGCGACCGTAGCGCGAGCGGCGCGCGCTTCTGCCAGGTCCTCGGCGTTGGCGGCCAAGATTGCGGCCTTGGAACCCCGGATCGCCTTCGCCATGGCGGCTAGCGCCCGGTTCTTCTGTGTGCCGGACGCAAGCGCCAGCGCGCGGCCGGCCTGGCGCGCCTCGCGACCGATGGTCCGCATCGTCGCTTGCAATTTGTCGGAGTTGCCGACCGCCTTGAGCGGAGCGTTCATGGCATTGATCCGTCTTGCATTCGGCCAGTTCCTATCACGTTCGGAGAGGGTGGGCGAGGCGGCTCGCCGGCGACGCTTACCCACAGCAATCCACAGCCGTCACGCTCCAGTCAGAGAACTGGAGGAACTTGAGCAGGGCTCGAGAATTCAAGAGGCGGGGCTCACAGCAGTGCTAGAGACAGCGGTTCAAGAAAGGGTGCCATGCGTCAGTCACATGATAAGTCAAGTTCCCTGCCAACCCGTTTTCCCGTCGGCGCCAAGTATGTTGTCGAAGGCCGCGGCGGTGAAGATGGCCAATTACGCGTATTTTCCCGCTATGTGGTGTTCCCGGACGGCCAGCGTTTCAAGCTTCCGGCCGATCTAGGTGAACTGCCAACCCAAAGGGCGAGGCGGAACCGGGCGACCGGCCGGCGCTCGCAGTCGAAAAAAATAGTGAGCCATCGAGGAACCACTCGGCGGCAGCGACATTAATATTACGCGCCGGGCGAAGCCCCCAGCCCCTCACCCTCAATCACCCGGCGTAGAGCCCCGGCCGCGTTAGCGGCCGGGGTTTACTTTTGGCGTAAGCGCAGGTTCACGGCTTCGAAATCTCAATAGCCGTAGCAGACCGGCGCGAGCTGCCAGCTCGGGCCGTAATAGGTCATCACGAGCTGACGCACCCAGACGCAGGACCCGTCGGAACCGTCGCTATAGTCGCTGCCGTCGCTGTAATAGGCGCTGTCGCCGTAATACGGGCTGTCGTAATAGCCGTATCCGGCCCCAAGGTAAGCGCCCGCGATCAGTGCGGCGGCGCCAGCGCCCGCAAAGCGCCGGTAGTAATGCCCGTAATAGGGTCCGTGACGCCAGCCTCCAACCGGACCGCCGATAGCGACATGCCGGCCAACGGCCGCGAAACGCGCGCCGCCATAGCGAGCAGCGTTGAAGCGCACACCGCCGCCACCGACGCTGCTGAAATGCGTGCCGCTACCGCTGACCCGTGCAGCGCTGAAATGAGCAGCGCCGCCGCCGCTGAAGTGTCCTCCACCGCCGGCAAAATGTCCGCCGCCACCGCCGCCGCCGAAATGTCCGCCGCCACCAAAATGTCCGCCGCCACCGCCGCCACCACCTCGCGCTGCGGCTGCGACCGGCGCCATCGCGGTCAACGCCAGCGCTGCGAATATTGCAACAATGACTCCTGAGAAACGCGACATTGAACATCTCCCTCAAATGCAGGTGTTACACACCCAACGTTTGGCACTGCAACGCTAACACGGACGGGCGGTCTGTCATCTGCGACAAATCACACTTAAAATGTTCGAATTGCGCTTCGTCAGGCTTGGCGGCGAAATCACTAATCCCGGCCGACCACAAGATTGTCGCGATGGACCATCTCCGCCCGGCCGCTGAAGCCAAGAATCGAGGCGATGTCGGCCGACGCCCGGCCTCTGATCTTGAGTGCATCCTCGGCATCGTAAGCGGACAGGCCGCGGCCGACCTCCGCGCCATCGGGGCCGCGGATAATCACCGCGTCGCCGCGCGCAAAGCCGCCCTCGACCCGCATCACACCGACCGGCAGGAGGCTGTTGCCCCGTCGCAAGGCGGCGACCGCGCCGGTGTCGATGGTGAGCGTGCCTTTCGGTTCGAGCGTGCCGGCAATCCACTTCTTGCGTGAGGTCACCGGGTTGTCGATGGCGATGAACCAGGTGCAACGCGCCCCTTCGGCGATTGCCCGCAGCGGATGTTCGACGCGGCCCGAGGCAATCACCATGTGGGTGCCGGCGCCGGTTGCGATCTTGGCCGCCTCAAGCTTTGTCTGCATGCCGCCGCGCGAAAGCTCGGAACCAGCGGCGCCGGCCATCGCCTCGATCTCCGGTGTGACGCGATCGACGCGCGGAATATGTTTTGCCGACTTCACCGTGCCAGGTGGCGCATCGTAGAGGCCGTCGACATCGGACAGCAGAACCACGAGATCGGCGCTGATCATCGTCGCGACGCGCGCCGCGAGGCGGTCGTTATCGCCGTAACGGATCTCAGTGGTCGCGACTGTGTCGTTTTCGTTGATGACTGGCACCGCTCGCCATTCAAGCAGCTTGTCGATGGTGGAGCGCGCGTTCAGATAACGCCGCCGCTCTTCCGTATCGCCGAGCGTCACCAGAACCTGTCCCGCGGTGATGCCATGACGAGACAGCGCCTCGGTCCAGGTGCGCGCTAGCGCGATCTGGCCTACGGCTGCCGCCGCCTGGCCATCTTCGAGCTTGAGCGGCCCCGCCGGCAGTTTGAGGACGGCACGGCCGAGCGCGATGGCGCCAGACGACACGACGATGACGTCGCGCTTATCGCGGTGAAGCGGTGCCAGATCGGCCGTCAGCGCAGCGAGCCACGACTCGTTGAGGCGGCCGGCGGCGGCGTCGACCAGCAGCGAGGAGCCGACTTTCACGACGATGCGGCGGAAGTCGTCGAGCCGAGGCGTATTCATGTCAGACCGGCTAAAGGAACACGGAAGGAGCTACAGCTCGGCTTCATGTTCGAGTTGTGACTTATTCTCAAGGCAATAATAGCCCGACAGTCGGCTGACCAGCTTGCGCCGCTTCCAGTCGTTGAGGATGCGGCTGACGTTTTCGCGCGCGATTCCCGCCATGGCGGCGAGATCGGCCTGTCCGATCTTCTGGCGAATGACAATGCGGCCCGCTCCGACGTCCTGGCCGAACTCGTGGGCCAATTCGAGCAGCGTCAGCGCGACGCGGCCGCGCAGCGGCAGGAAGCTTCCCGCGGCGATCACAGAATCGGTTTCACGCAGCCGCGCGGCAAGTAGCGCCACGAGGGACTTGTAGACTTCTTGGTGCGCCTTGGCGAACTCGTCGAAGGCGGCGCGGCTGAGAAAACTCAACTGCGCGTCGCGGACGGCCACGACCGATGCCGAGCGCGGGAAGCCGTCGATGATCGCAAGTTCGCCGACCATGGCGCCAGGGCCCAGGAAGGCGAGAATGCGTTCGCCGCCCGCGCGCGAAACCATCGTTACTTTCAGCAGACCTTCGTTAATCCGATAACAGCCGTCGCCGGCATCGCCGGCCGTGAACAGCGTCTCGTCGGCAGTGAGCTTCACTGCCGTCGCGGCATTGAACAGTTTCGTGGACAAGTGCTCGGGCAATCCCGACAGCAGGCTCTGATTAGTCGCAGCAGGACGGTTCGACGGCATTGCGCCCATCGCCACTCAAGGGCCGGGACCACGTCCCGATCAATAGCGAAACCATGCGGCAGATTTCGCATAAAGTAAAAGCCCGCCCGGAAGGGGATCCGGGCGGGCGGGGGGTACTGACCCTTTGGGTCATCTCAGGGGGCTAGTTGGGGACCGAGATCCCCCTTCGAGGACGTTCGGTATCGGGGGTAACGAGGCCGGCGTCCGTATCGGAGGTTAACAAGCGCGAACCTATCCGGCCGAAGCGGCAGCGGAAGTGACCGCCATCACACAATTCGACTTTTGCATAAGTAATTGAGTTATAATATTTTTTCCGCACCCGGGAGGATGTGTCACAAAGCCCGCACGAAAGAGCGCGGGGGCCGTTTACGCTTTTGGCGAACGCACCTCGACCCCGGCGCGCTTCTCGATCGGTTGGATCACCGTGGTGATATCCGTCTCCGGGCCGAGTTCTTCGCAGGTGAGTTTTAGCAAGGCGGCAACCGCCTCGCAGGTCTGGACTGGTACGCCGAGCGCCTTGGCTTCGGAGAGAAACAGGTCGACGTCCTTCTTCATCAGCCCGGCGGTGAAACCCTGGTTGAACGTGCGCGGCAGCACGACCTCGGGAAACTTTTGCTCGGTCGCGGTACTGCGCCCCGAACTGGCGTTGATGACATCGAGCATGATGCGCGGATCGAGGCCGGCTTTGACGCCGGTCACCATCGACTCCGACGTCGCCACCGTCGCGGCTGCCGACAGCACGTTGTTGCAAAGTTTCATTGTCTGGCCGGCGCCGGATTTTTCGCCGATGTAAAAGAATTTGCCGATGACCTTGAGCGCGGGCTCGACCGCCTCAACGTCAGCGCGCGGGCCGGATGCCATGACAGCTACGGTGCCTTTCTCGGCGCCGCGCACACCGCCGCTGACCGGCGCGTCGATCTGGACGATGTTCTTTGCTGCGAGGAGCTTGAAAATCCGCTGCGCCATCACTGAGCCGGTGGTCGAAAGATCGACGAAGCGGCGCACCCGTTTGCCTTCGATTACGCCGTCCGGCCCGGTTGCGACTTTGAGCACGATATCGGGAGTGGGCAGGCTCACCATCACGGTCTCGGCGGCGTCGGCGACTTCCTTCGGCGAGCGCGCGGCAACGGCGCCGAGCGCCGCGAGATTCCCTATCGCCTCCTGCCGTGTATCGTAGACGATGACCTTGTGCCCGGCCTGCACCAACCGCCGCGCCATGTGCGCGCCCATATTGCCGAGACCGATGAAGCCGATGTCCATGACGTTTCTCCCTCGCTCACTTTGCATAGATAGTAGCCGGCATGAACTCCTCGCGCACCTTCTCGCTGTGCTCGCCGAGCGCCGGCACCGGGCCGTAGCGCCGCGATGTGGACCCGTGCAGTTCGGCCGGCGCCGGATAGGACACCGGCCCGCTCGGCGTGCCGATGGTAATGCGGCGCAAGTGCGGGTGGCGTGAAAGATCGGCCGCGGTGTTGACGCGGGCGAACGCGATGTCGGCGGCGGCGAGTTTTTGCTCCAGCGTATCGGCATCGTAGGCGCCGAACACCGCAGCTACCCGGCCATCGGTCTCGGCGCGGCGCTTAACGCGTTCGACATTGGTTGCGAAGTTGGGATCGGCGGCGAGTTGCGTGTCGCCCAAGACTTTTTCCGCGAGCACGCGCCATTCCCGATCGCTCTGGATCGAAATCAGAATGTCGATGCTGTCGCCACTGCGAAAAGCGCCGTACGGCGAGATCGAAATATGGGCAAGCCCGATGCGTTTGGGCGAAAACCCTGCTTCCTCCTGCAACAGCGGCACCGTCATCCAATCGGCGATAGCGTCGAACATGGAAATCGACAGCTCGGCGCCTTCGCCGCTACGCTCGCGCGCCAATAGCGCTTCGAGGATTGCCTGCTGTGCATACATTCCGGACGCAATATCGACCACGGAGACGCCGACGCGCGACGGCTCTGTCGTCCCGGTGATAGACGCGAGGCCGGATTCGGCCTGGATCAGCATGTCATAGGCCTTGCGCTGCGCCAGCGGTCCGTTCTCGCCGAAGCCTGAGATCGAACAACAAATCAGCCGCGGATTGTCACGGCGCAGCCGGGCCACTGGGAATCCGAGTTTTGCCGCCGCGCCGGGTTTCAGGTTCTGCACGAAGACGTCGGCGCGCTTGAGCATCGCCGCGAGCAATTCCTTGTCCTGGGGCTTGGTCAGATCGAGCACGATCGATTCCTTGCCGCGATTGAGCCAGACGAAATAACTGCACTCGCCGTGGACGAGATCGTCGTAGCCGCGCGCGAAATCGCCTTCGGGCCGCTCGATCTTGATCACCCGCGCGCCGGCATCGGCGAGACGGCACGTGCACATCGGCGCGGCGACCGCCTGCTCAAGCGAAATGACAAGCAGGCCGGAGAGGGGGAGGGCGCTGCTCAATACGACCTCGGCAGACCGAGCACATGCTCGGCGATATAGGACAAGACCAGATTGGTCGAGATCGGCGCCACGGTGTAAAGGCGCGTCTCGCGGAATTTTCGCTCGATATCGAATTCCTCGGCGAAGCCGAAGCCGCCGTGGGTTTGCAGGCACATGTCGGCGGCGGCCCAGGAGGCTTCGGCGGCGAGATGCTTTGCCATATTGGCTTCGGCGCCGCAGTCCTTGCCGGCTTCATAGAGTGCGGCCGCCTCGTGCACCATGAGTTCGGCGGCGCGCATGTTGATGTAAGACCGCGCGATTGGAAACTGCACGCCCTGGTTCTGCCCGATCGGCCGGCCGAACACGACGCGTTCGCCGGCGTAGCTCGTGGCCTTTTTGATGAACCACTTGGCGTCGCCGATACATTCGGCCGCGATCAGGATGCGCTCGGCGTTCATGCCGGAGAGGATGTAGCGGAAGCCTTCGCCTTCGACGCCTATGAGATTTTCCGCCGGCACGCGCATGTTCTCGAAAAACATTTCGGTGGTGGCGTGGTTCATCATGGTGCGGATCGGACGGATCGTCAGGCCGTTGCTTTTGACCTCGCGCATATCGACCAGAAAGACCGAAAGGCCTGCGGTGCGCTTTCCCCCCACCCCGCCCTCCCCCGCATGCGGGGGAGGGTTGGGAGAGGGCCGCGGCGTGGTTCGGGCAAGGAGCAGCATGAGATCAGAATGCTCGGCGCGCGATGTCCAGATTTTCTGGCCGTTGACGACGTAGCTGTCGTTGCCGTCGCGCACCGCCGTGGTGCGCAGGCCGAGCGTGTCGGTGCCCGAGGTTGGCTCGGTGACGCCGAAGGCTTGCAGACGAAGCTCGCCCTTCGCGATGCCGGGCAGATAGCGCGCCTTCTGCTCGGCGTTGCCGTGACGCAGCACGGTGCCCATGGTGTACATCTGCGCGTGGCAGGCGGCTCCGTTGCAACCGGAAGCCTGGATTTCTTCCATGATGGCAACGGCGGCGCTCATGGAGAGCCCGCTGCCGCCATATTCCTCCGGGATCAGCGCGGCGAGGAAGCCCGCTTTGGTCAACGCTGTGACGAATTTATCCGGATAGGCCCGCTCGCGATCGAGTTCGCGCCAATATTCGCCGGGAAAGCCGGCGCACAGCGCGCGCACGGCTTCGCGGATCGGTGCGAGGTCCACGTTATGGTCGTCAGGCGATCGGTCGTTTGCCATGGGTGCGTGAATTTGATCACCTTCCTCGCAACGGGGAAAGGCGCATGCCGGCGATTGCGGCAACGCTGTTCACGATCCCTTCTGTAATTGCACTCCGTCAGGAGCGTCCCAGTTCGGCCTTTTGTGCGGATTGCAACGACACCGTCGGGAACATCCTCGGCCGGAAGCAAGCCAAAGCGGCTATTCCCGATCTCACGCACATTTACCTATGGGCCATTTCACTCTTTGTTCAGGAGCAGCCGCTATCCCGAATAGCCGCCAAAAATACCCTCGCAATTAGGGTTTTATGCAAATTCACCCAAACGAACGCTTGAGGCACCTTTTTGGGCGCCGCCGCATCATTTTTCGGGATGGCCTTCTTCTCCTGGCGGTCATGACGGTCGCCACTGTGATTGCCTACCAATACGACATCTTTTCAAATGGAGACGGACAGCCGACGCGAGCACACATCATCGAACTCGACGAAGCTGTAGCCCTGGTCGGCCTCTTCTGCGTCGGACTTCTCATACTGTCGTGGCGCTTGCTGCTGGCGCAGCGGCGCGAAGTGGCGCGGCGGATCGCTGCCGAACGCCGCGCGCGCGAACTGGCGCTCCAGGATTCTCTGACCGGACTGCCCAACCGCCGCCAATTCGATCAGGAGCTGAGAGCCGCGATTGCCGGGCCGCCTCGCACCGGCGGCGCCCATGCCGTGTTCCTCCTCGACCTGAACAACTTCAAGCACGTCAACGACGTGTACGGCCATGGCGTTGGCGACGAAGTTCTCATCAACGTCGCCATGCGGTTGCGACGTGCAATCCGCGAGGGTGACCTGGTGGTCCGCTTTGGCGGCGACGAATTCGCGATCCTCGCGCGTCAGTTGGCCGGAGCAGAGGAGGCGACCAGCATTGCGCTCCGTGTGATCAAGGAATTCGACGAGCCGATCACGGCCGGTTCAGTTCGGCATCAAATCGGGGTCAGCATCGGCATCGCCCTTATTCCGCACGATGGCCAAACTCATGCCGAAATCATGCGCAAAGCCGATATCGCCATGTATCGCGCCAAGGCAGAGCCGCGATCCACCACACGCTTTTTCCGCTTTTTTGAAGTCGAAATGGATGTGCGCATCCGCGAACGCGATCTTATCGAGCGCGGCCTTCGCGCTGCCATCAGGGACGGGCTCGTACAGCCCTACTATCAACCCCTGATCGATCTGCGAACCAGGCAAGTCGTCGGCTTCGAGGCGCTGCCCCGATGGACCCATCCAAAGCTCGGCGATGTGCCGCCTGACCGCTTCATTCCAATTGCGGAAAGCTGCGGCCTCCTCGGTGAGCTGACCGATCACCTGCTCCGCCAAGCCGCGCGCGCCGCCTGCCAGTGGCCGGAAGAGGTAACTCTCAGCTTCAACGTCTCGCCGTCGCAACTGAGGGACCGCACCTTGGGTCTTCGAATTCTCTCAATTCTCGGCGAAGCGCGGCTTTCGCCTCGCCGCCTCGAGATCGAGATCACCGAATCCGCGCTCGTGCGCGACCTGGAAGGTGCGCAACAGGTGCTTGGCGCGCTCCGCGATGCAGGTGTGCGCATCGCCCTGGACGATTTTGGCACCGGCTATTCGAGCCTCTACCATCTGCGCAACTTCAAGATCGACAAGCTCAAGATTGATCGCAGCTTCGTTGCCAACATGGAACGCGACCCCGAAGGAGCCGCGTTCATACGCGCGCTGTTGGGACTTGGCCATGGATTGGGAATGACCGTCACGGCAGAAGGCGTCGAGCAATTAGCGCAGGCGGCGACGCTGCTGGAGCACGGGTGCGAGCAGGCGCAGGGCTTCCTCTACAGCCGCGCGATGCCCGCTGCCGACACGATAAGGTTCATGACAGCGTACGGCGCTGGTACCGCCGACCCGCGCGAGCGCGTCGCATAGATTCAAAAACCTGCAATTCCGGCTTGATCGCATCAGTCTTCATACGCCGGCGGTCGCCCCGGGTCACGGGTGGGACAGCCCCAGCAATCGGATCGCCCACAGCTCGCTCACACCCCCACCGCGGCGCGCCCGTTGTTGACTGCGATGACATCGCGCTCAACCACGCGTGAGCGGAAGCTCACCACCGCGCCGTCGCGCCACATCTCGGTGCGAATGGTCTCGCCCGGAAACACCGGAGCGGAGAAGCGCGCGGCGAATGAGACGATTTTTTGCGGATCGTAGCCGCAGAAAGTTTTTAGCACGGCGTGAGCGGCGGTTCCGAAGGTGCCCAAACCGTGCGCAATCGGGCGCGGATAGCCGGCTTGCCTCGCAATCGCCGGATCGGAGTGAAGCGGGTTGAGATCGCCACTCAGGCGATAAATCAGCGCTGCTTCCGGCCGCGTGGCGAGATCGCAGACCGCGTCCGGCGCGCGCACCGGAATCGGATGCGGCTCGGGTGACTTCCGCGGCGGACCGCCGAAGCCGCCGTCGCCGCGGCAGAATATTGTATGCGTCACGGTTGCGATCGGTTCGCTGGTCGCTTTATCGGTGATGTCGCGTTCGGAAAGAATCAGCGCTCCCTTGCCCGCACCCTTGTCGATGACTTCGACAATCCGCTGTTTGCCGATGACAGTGCCTTGCCCCATTGGCGGACGGTGCAGCGTGATGCCTTGCTCGCCGTTGACGACTTTCAGCCAATCGATGCCGGTATCGCGGTCGCGCGCCCAGAAGCCTGGATGGCCGAGCACGGTGCCCATCGTGGGCAGTACCTTCAGATTCTTTTCGTACACGAAGGGAAGTTCGTCTTCGTTCATCGGATCGTGACCGAAACCGATGCCGAGCGCGTAGAGTATGCAGTCCTTCGGCGTGTAGGTCTGTTCCCTCGGCGGAATATCGAGCGCCATCAGTTTTTCGTAGACAATGGTCATTGTTTCAGGTCTCGCATCTTCTCTTGCCATCATCCGCCAACGGGTCCGGCCCGAAGTGGCCGGCCCGATGACAGGCTTCGGCGGATGATCCAGTAATCGCAGGCACCCTGATTCCAGTCACACCGTCATCGATTACTGGATGCCCCGCCTTCGCGGGGCATGACAGGTCCTACACCGGATCCCATGAGAACACGTCACTCGAACGTTCAAGCGGCGTGAACGACGAAGCGAACGCGCCCTTGAGTTGGGCTGCAATTTTTTCCGGCGTCCAGCCGTCCGAGCGCTGCAAAGTGCGGATCGGCCGGTTCTGATTGAACAAGTAGATCTCGTTTCTGCGCACTGAAAGAATCTGGCCGCTGATGCCGTCGGCGCTGTCCGAGGCGAGATAGACAGCGAGCGGTGCGATTTTTTCCGGCGTCATCTCGCGGAATTTGGCGACACGCGCCTTTTCCGCTTCGGTTTCGGCCGGGATCGAATCGATCATTCGCGTCCAGGCGAACGGCGCGATGCAGTTCGAACGCACCTTGAAGCGCTCCATGTCGAGCGCGATGCCACGCGATAGTCCGACAATGCCCAGCTTTGCCGCCATGTAATTGGCTTGGCCGAAATTGCCGACCAGCCCCGAGGTCGAGGTCATGTGCACGAAGCTGCCGGAATTCTGCTCGCGGAAATGCGTGGCGCAGGCGCGGCTCATGTTGAAGCTGCCGTGCAGGTGCACGCCGATCACATCCGACCAGTCTGACCAGCTCATGCGGTGGAAGATTCTGTCGCGCAGGATGCCGGCGTTATTGACCAGGATGTCGACGCGGCCGAACGCGTCGAGCGCAGCCTTGACGATCTTGTCTGCATTGCCCGGCTCGCTGATCGACAGCGTCGAGGCGATCGCCTCGCCGCCGGCCTTCCTGATCTCGTTGACGACGTCCTGCGCCGGTTCGTTATCGGTGCCGGCGCCATCGAGGCTGGCGCCGATATCGCAGACCACGACGCGCGCGCCCTCCTGCGCCATCAACAGCGCAATGCCGCGGCCGATGCCGCGCGCGGCGCCGGTGACGATGGCGACTTTTCCCGCAACGATCCCTGGCATCAGGCTAGTCCCCCCACACGTCGTGCGCGACTTCGACGATCATCCGCAGCTTGGCCCACTGTTGCTCCTCGGCGAGGTTATTGCCTTCCTCGGTCGAAGCGAAGCCGCATTGCGGCGACAGGCAGAGCTGGTCGAGCGCGACGTACTTCGCCGCCTCGTCGATCCGGCGCTTGAGATCGTCTTTCGTTTCCAGCGTGCCGGTCTTGGTCGTCACCAGCCCGAGCACGACAGTCTTGCCCTTCGGGACAAAGCGCAGCGGCTCGAATCCACCGGCTCTTTCCGTGTCGTATTCCATGAAATAGCCATGCACATTGATCTTGTTGAACAGCAGTTCCGCGATCGGCTCGTAGCCGCCCGAGGCGACGAAGCTTGAGCGGAAATTGCCGCGGCACAGATGCATGGTGATGGTCATGTCGGACGGAATATCCGAGACCGCCGCATTGATCAGTTCGGCATAGACGTCCGGCAGCGTCGCCGGATCTTCGCCGCGATCGGAAACGAGCTTGCGCAGCGACGGATCGCACAAATAGGCCAGGTTGACCTCGTCAAGCTGCAGATAGCGGCAACCGGCATCGGCGAACGCGCGCACGGCCTTACGATAGGTCTCGCCGAGATCGCGATAGAAATCGTTCATTGATGGGTAGATCAACTCCGGCACGACGTCGCGGCCGTAGCGGAAATGCAGGGAGGAGGGCGCTGGGATCGTCAGTTTGGGCGTCTGTTCGGTGTGCGCCTTGAGGAACTTGAAATGCTCGATCATCGGGTGCGGCTTGTAGCCGCCAAGCTTGCCGATGACGCGCAGCAGGATCGGCCGCGGCTGCGGCCCGGTGGCGGCGAACTTGATCTTGCGTTCGCCGACATAGGATTCGACGTTGTCGAGATTTTCGAGGAAATCGTAGTTCCAGGAGATACGGCGGTATTCGCCGTCGGTGATCGAACTCGAGACCGGCCGCCTCCTGCTTGCGGACCACACCCTCGATCTCGCCATCCTCGATCTCGGTGAGTGCCGCGGCGGAGATTTCGCCGCGCTGGCGTTTCTCGCGCGCTTCTTTCAGCGCAGCCGTGCGCAGCAGGCTGCCGACGTGATCGGCACGGAACGGTGGCTTTACGTGCTGCATGCTCAACTCCACACTTCGTTCGTCAATTCCACGATCATGCGCAGCTTGGCCCACTGCTCGTCCTCGGTCAGCACGTTGCCCTCTTCGGTCGAGGCGAAGCCGCACTGCGGCGACAGGCAAAGCTGGTGGAGCGCGACATATTTCGCCGCCTCGTCGATGCGGCGCTTGATGTCGTCTTTCTTTTCAAGCTTGCCGATCTTTGATGAAACCAGGCCGAGCACGAGCTGCTTCTTGCCTTTCGGGAAGAAGCGCAGCGGCTCGAACCCGCCGGCGCGGTCGCTGTCGTATTCCAAAAAATAGCCATCGACCCCGACTTCATTGAACAGCCGCTCGGCCATGGTGTCGTAGCCGCCTTCGGCGATCCAGGTCGAACGGAAATTACCGCGGCAGGTGTGCATGGTGACAGTCATGTCAGCGGGTTTGCCTTCGAGCGCCTTGTTGATCATGCGCGCATAGGCCGCCGGCAACTTTGCCGGATCGTCGCCCCGTTCGCGCGAATGGGCGAGTTCGCGCGGATCGCACATCATCGACCAGGTGGTGTCGTCAAGTTGAAGGTAGCGGCAGCCGGCGTCGTAAAACGCGCGCACGGCTTTGCGATAAGCGTTGCCCAAGTCCTCGAAGTACGGCTCGAGATCGGGATAGACCTGCTTGCGGATCGACGGGCGGCCCTGGCGGAAATGCAGCACGCCCGGCGCTGGAATGGTCATCTTTGCCGCAACGCGGGTGTGGTCTTTGACGAACTTGAAATCCGCGATGTGCGGATGGGTCGAATAATCGATCTTGCCGATGACCCGCACGCTCTCCGGTTTGGTATCGACGCCGTGAAACTGGATGCCGCCAGGCACCTGAAAAAGCTCGACGCCGTCGAGTTTGGCGAAGAAGTCGAACTGCCACCACGAGCGGCGAAATTCGCCGTCGGTGGCGAGCTTCAGTCCGATCTCTTCCTGCTTCTTGATCGCATTGGCGATTTCGCGATTTTCAACCTCCCGGAGCTCGGCGGGCGTGATTTCGCCTTGCGCGCGCTTCTTGCGTGCGGCCTTCAGTGCCGGCGGCCGCAACAGGCTGCCGACGTGATCGGCACGAAATGGCGGCGTGGTTCGTTGATTCATGGTTTCACTCCCAAATTTTTGCAGCAATTGTTCCGCCATCCTGAGGTGCGAGCAAAGCGAGCCTCGAAGGACGACGGCCCGGTCCCATCATCCTTCGAGGGCCGCTCCGCGGCCACCTCAGGATGACCGGACCGGATCATTGCTTGTTGTTCTTCAGCATGTAGCGGCCATCGTCGGCCCGCTCGAGCCGTTTTGCGGCGTAAAGCTCATCAAGCGCGCGCACAATCTCGCGGCCGTCTTTGCTGCCGAGCGCACTCATCAGTTCAAGGAAACTCGCGGGTCCCGCCGCAAGCGCATCGGTGACGGATTTGTGCGTCGTGCCCTTTTTTGCCACGGGCGCAGTCGGTACGGAAAATTCCAGCGTATTCGCCTTGCCGAACGGGATGGTGCAATCGAAACCGAGCTTGGCACCGGTGCGCGCGCCGCCGAGCGATGGATCGAGCGGAACGACGCGGAAACCCGAGCCGACAATCAGGTCGCGGTCGGCCTGGAAACGTGTCGCGAAGGCCCAATCGCTTTCCGCGTCGGAGAACACGTCGATATCGGGATCGAAGGCAAAGACGTGCTTGGCCTCGGCGTGCGAGCCGAAGATGGCGGCGATGGCGTTCTTGGCATCGCCAGGCACGCGCTGGCGCAGCGACACGCGCACATTGTACATACCTCCGCTCGACGGCGTGGCGCAGACCGCGAGCGGCTCGCGCACCGAAGCCATCAGCGCCGCCCAGGCGGCTGACTCGGTCTTCATCGCGGACAGTTGCGCCGTGTCGGTCCGCGCCAGCGCACGCCCGCCGATGGTCAATGTCTGGAACAGCGCATCCTCGCGATGGGTGATCGCGGTGATATGCAAAACCGGATTGCGCTTCACCACGCCGTAGTAGCCGACATATTCGCCGAACGGGCCTTCCGGCTCGACGTGGCCGGCCGGATCGAGATAGCCCTCGATGATGTATTCGGCGTCGGCCGGAACATAGATGTCGCTGGTGACGCATTTCACCACCGGCGCCGGCTGGCCGCGGATGGCGCCGACGATGTCGAGTTCGTCGACCGACGGCAGCGCCATCATCGCCGCCAGAAAATCCGCCGGATGCGAACCGACCGCATAGGCGACCGGCACCGGCTCCTTCTTCGCGGCGGCTTCGAGATAGATGGCGCGCATGTCGCTGGGCGCGATCAGATCGACGCCGGCCTGCCGCGGCCCACGCAGCATGATGCGGCGGCAGCCGACATTGGTGAACCCGGTGCCGGGAAACAGCGCGTAGTCGATACCCGCGGAAATGTAGGGTGCGCCGTCGGCGGCGTGTTGCAGATGCACCGGCAGCGCGCACAGGTCGGCCTCGTCGTCTTTCAGCACGACCTGCTGTACCGGCGCCTGTTGCGACGACACTCTCGTCGGCGGGTGCAATTTATTGAGGCGTGCGCTCAGCGTGCTCAGGAGATTGCGTTCATCGGTGTCGAGAGCAAGTGCAAGCCGCTTGCGCGAGGCCATGACGTTGCCGACCAGCTCGGCTTTTTCGGGCCCTGCCGCTTTGAACAGTATCGCCTTGGGGTTGCCGTCGAGCACGGTGCCCACGTCAACAAGGTCGATCGGTTTTTCACGCACCTCGCAATCGCCGCTCTCGACAAGCTTTTCGACGAAATTGCGCAGGCGGAAACGCTCGGTGTCTACGGTGGGCATCTGAAATCCTCTGAGTTGAGGGCGATTTAGCAACGGCTACACGTGGGTGTAAATGCCATTGCACGCGAGGCGATCAGCACAGACACTCGCCCCGCGCATGACGTAGGAGCAAGATTATGGACCCGGTGCTGCGGCTTTACGAGGATACGTTGTCGAACGGCGGCGAGGTGTCGCTGCCGGCGCTGCCGCGCATGATCTTTGTCGTGCATGGCGAGCTTGCCGTTACGGATCGTACGCTGCGCGATGGTGAAGCCTGGAGCGGTGAGGGGGCCGTGACATTGAAGGCCGGCGTGTTCGGCGCGACGGCGTGGCGGTGGGAATTCGTGACGGGCGATAGTCCGGGCGGCCCGACCTCAGGCGCAACTGTTGTCTCGCGCGAAAAGCTCACGGTGCAGCTTGCGACCGTGCCGAAGGGCGCGCTCCTGCTGCGCGGTGACAGCGTTGCCTTTCCGCCGGGCGGCTGCGCCTACCTGCACCGCCATCAGGGGCCTGGCATCCGCTGCCTGCTCGAAGGCGGCATCCGCATCGACACCCACGGCCGCTCGACCTCCTACGGTCCAGGCTGCCCGTGGTACGAGAGCGGGCCTGATCCGGTATTTGCGCAGGCAGCGGATCGGCCGACGCGATTCATTCGCGTCATGATCCTGCCCGCCGCCTACGTCGGAGAAAGCTCGGTCGAGTATCTCAACGAGGAAGACAAGGCCAAGCCGCGGGTGCAGCAATACAGGATTTTTGCCGATATGCCGCTGACGGTGGCGGCGACATAATATGTAATCCGTCATCCTGAGGTGCGAGCAGAGCGAGCCTCGAAGGGCGACGGCCCGGGTGCCTCGGCCGTGCATCCTTCGAGGGCCGCTTTGCGGCCACCTCAGGATGACGGAAATCACATCGCCTCGCCTCTGGCCTCTCACCGCGAACGCGTGAGCGGCTCCATGCCGCTGCTTTTGATTGCTTCTGACCCGTGAGCCGAGGCGAGAAACGCGATCAGTTGTTTTGATGCTTCGATCGCCGCCGTGCCGGCGACAACGGCGGCTGAAAATATCTGCACGAACTGAATCTCCGGCGCGATGCTGCCGGCGCAATCGACACCTGGCGCGTAGGCGATTTCGCTGACCGGCATGATCGCGACAGCAGCCATTCCGGCGGCAACCATGGCGGCCGCGTCGGAGCCGCGTGGTCCCACTTTGACGTCGATCTTTCCCACGATCCCGAGTTGCGGAAAAAGCTCGTTCATCAGCCAGATGCCGCTGGTACTTGCCGGGACGGAGACGCTCTTGGCCTTGAGCAGGGTCTGCCTGAAGGCTTCGACAGTGCTGACGTCGGGTCTCGTGGTTCCAGCGCGCACCGCTACGCCCAGCGGAACCTGTGCAAGGTCCACATCCGTGCCGGCGGCTATTCTGTTCTCGGCGATCAGTTCGCTCAAGCCTTCTCTGGAGAGGATCACGACGTCAGCGGGCACGCCGCGCGCGAGTTGTGCGGCGATCGTTTGCGGACCCGTTCCTTGTGACGCACCTGATCCGGTCGCGACCTTGACGCCGCTCGTCCGCGTGAATTCCGGCAACAATTTTTCATACGCTCCAGCAAAGCCGCCGGAGATCAGGACGTTCAAATGTGCCGGCTTATTCGTCATCTCATCTTCATCGGGCCGCTGAATGCAGGCTGCAAGATCACATCAGCTTGTAGCCGCGCTCCATGTCGACGTCGATCAGCATCGCTTTGCCGTCCTTGAGCGCTTTGCCGATCAAGTCGGTGGCGTCTTTCACATTTCCCGCACGCGCGGCGTCGATGCCGAGCGAGCGGGCGAGGCCGACGTAATCGATTGCCGGATCGTTGAGCTCCATACCGACAAACTTGTCGGCCTGCTCGGCAAGGCCACGCAGCATGACCAAACGCTGCTTGAGAATGCGGTAACTGGTGTTGTTGAAGATCACCCAGACGACCGGCAGCCGGTAGCGCGCAGCGGTCCACAGCGCCTGCACCGTGTACATGGCGCTGCCGTCGCCGATGAGAGCAACAACTGGACGGTCCGGCAGCGCGACCTTGGCACCGATCGCCGCCGGCAGCCCCCAGCCGATGCCGCCGCCACGCAGGCCGAAAAAGCTCTGCTCGTCGTTGCTGTTAATCAGCATGCGAATACCGGGTGCCGACGACAGTATTTCCTCGATCACCACGGCATCTTTCGGCAACATCGCGCCGATGGCTTCGAGCAGCGCAAGCGGCTGCACCGGAGTCTTGCCGGCCATGGCGCGGGCTTTGGCGCGAAACGCGTCGAGGTCCTTCTTGATCGTCTCGGCCGCCGACTTCAGCCGCGCGCTCGCGGCGCTCTTGGCGCTCGTGGTCATCCGCGCTTCGACGCCCGCCGTGATATCGGGCAGCGTCGCCTTCGGGTCGCCAAGGATCGCGACTTGCGCCGGATAGTTCTTGCCGATCTGCCACGGATCGGTGTCGAGATGAATGAGCGGCAGGCCCGCCGGCCATGGATCGATGTTCGAGGGCAGCGACCAGGTAAACAGATCGCCGCCGACGGAGAACACCAGGTCGTGCTTGTCGAGCACTTCGCGCACGCCGGCCTGCGTGCGCGTCATCATGCCTCGATAGAGCGGGTGCGATGCCGGGAATGACGCGGTGTTCGGAATGAATTCGACATAGACCGGCGCGGCGACGGCTTCGGCGAGTGCGACCAGCTCCTTGTGGGCGCGGCTCTGCGCCACCGCGTCGCCGGCGATGATGACCGGGCGCTCCGCCTTGGCGAGCATGGCGGCGGCGGCGGCGACAGCACTTGCGTCGCCGCGCACGCGTGGCGCGACGCGGGTCGGTTCAAGGAGGTCAATGTCGCCGTCGTTCTTGAGCATGTCGCCGGGCAGCGCCAGGAATACCGGCCCGGTCGGCGGCGCTAGCGCGGTCTTCACGGCGCGATGCACGTAGCGCGGCAAATCCTCGACCCGATGCACCTCGGCGGCCCATTTGACAAACGGCCGGGCCAGCGTCGGCAAGTCCGCCGTCAGGACCGGCTCGGTGACGATGTATTCGAGGTCCTGCTGGCCCGCGGTGACGAGCACCGGCGAATTTGCCTTCATCGCGTCGTAGAGCATGCCCATGGCGTTGCCGAGGCCGGGCGCGACGTGAAGATTGAGTACCGCGAGCTCGCCGGAGGCCTGGGCATAGCCGTCGGCCATCGCCATCAGCGCGGCCTCTTGCAGCCCCAGGATGTAGCGGATGTCGTTTTCGACCGCGAAGGCATCCATCAGCGGCAGTTCGGTCGTGCCCGGATTGCCGAACATGACTTTGACGCCCTCCTGCTTGAGCAGGTTGAGGAAGGCGCGTTTTCCGGACATCACGGGCAAGTTTCTCTCCCACTTTCTATGGTCATTCCGGGGCGCGCAAAGCGCGAGCCCCGGGAGCGGAACATTTACGCTGTTTCGCCAATCCGCCAGTAGGCCAATGCAGATCGAACAGCATCTCTCGGATAGAACTCTTCCGCATAGAGCAGATCGTTGCGGGTCATTGCGAGCCGATTGCCGGCGGTTTTTTCTATATCGGGCGTGAGCATAGCGGTACGCGAGGTTGTGGCTCGGAGACAGACCCGAGTTGCGATTTTGCTGGTCTATGTTTGGTAGCGCCTACCTACTCGACTTCAACATCCTCGATATTGATGCCGCTGCCTGCCTGCAAGCTCTTCCGCGCCTGATCGATCCGGCGCAGAAATCGCGGGTCGTTTTCGAGGCGGTAATCGAACCAGTCATCTTCGGATTCGAAGCCGATCAGTACGCCGGCCGGTTTGCCGTGGCGCGTGATGACGATTTCCTGCGTTTCCGCCTCCCGAAGGAACCGAGACAGGTCATCTTTGATTTCGGACAAAGGTACTTCCTTCATTCCGGGCTTGCGAATTGTGCGAGCCATGACTTGGCCTCCGATTTGGCTACGATCGCCAAGACTTCGACGGTCGTGCTGGAAATATCATAGAAAACCCGAACCTCGCCAACGCGCAGCCGATATTGTGGTCGACGCAGTCCGCGCAACCGCCTAATGCGACTGCGGCTCAATTTCCCCGGCTCGTGTCGCAGGTGCGCTTCGAGCGCCGCCCGCACCGTCGCGCGAACATTTGCAGTCAACCTTCCGAGGTCATCGACCGCTTCCGGTGCGAGAACGATCGCGTAGGCCATTCTGGCTAGAGTATAGCCAGACTTGTCACTTCTGGAAAGGTGGTGCCCGGCTTGTCGGACATGACAGCCAAGTTTCGCTCCCCTTAACTCTTTTCTATTAACCCAGACGCGGAGTGATTGGGGCTGCCGGCGGCGTCACCGGCACCTGCGCGCGCGGTCGAGGCGGCATTTTATGTCCCGATTCGCGCCAATCGAAGTACTGGCGCAAACGACGAGGAGCGTCCAGTGCTTGGCATTTCGCGATTCAGCATCATCTTGATCGGATCAGTTTTGATCGCCGTGCTGGGCGCGCGTCCATACGCCAGCAGCTGGAATGACGGCAGCCGGCTCGCCACCGTGGAGGCGCTCGTCGACCAGCATACGTGGGCGATCGACAATTCGATCTTCGTGAAAGTCCCGGAGCAGCACGATTTGGACCCTTACGGCCGGGACGTGCCCTCGACCGGCGGCACGATGGATAAGATATTTATTAACGGCCATTTCTACTCTCATGAGCCACCCGTCGTCGCGCTCTATATGGCCGGCGTCTATTGGGTCGCCCAGAAGCTCACCGGACTTACGGCCGCTCAACAGCCTCACGCATTTGTTTATCTGATCACCGTGATCAGCACTGGTCTGGCCTACGTCATCAGCGTCGTCTGTATCTGGTTTCTGGCGCTGAGAGTCGGCTTGCCCGAAAGCACATCGTCTCTGATTACGGTGAGTTTTGGACTTGCGACGCTCGCTCCGGTCTATTCCCGTCAGCTCAACAACCAGAGCCTGGCGCTTGCAGCCGTCGCTGCGATTTTTTTGCTGATAACCTCGAGGCAACGACACGCCGTTCTGCTCGGCTTCCTCGCCGGAATCACCTACGCGCTGGATCTGGGAACCGGGCCGGTCCTGATCCTCGCGATGTTGATCTACGTTTGCTTGAAATGGCGCAATGTCAATTCGCTGCTGCTGTGTGTCCTCGGGATGCTGCCGTTTGCGGTCCTGCATCATTGGTTCAATTACAGCATTGGCGGAACAATTCGTCCTGCCGGTGCGAACCCTCAATACTTCGATTATCCGGGCTCGGCCTTTTCCGCCGAAAACATGACCGGGGTCTTTCTCCGTGGTTCTGTTTGGGATTTGATCGAGTACGCTGGCGGCCTCCTGGTGGGACCGAAGGGCTTCCTGCTGTACAACTTGCCTCTGCTGCTCTTGCCGTTTGGTGCAGTGAGCGCGTGGCCGATGTTTCCAGCGCGGCGGCCGGAACTGCTGTTGGCTGCGTTGCTTTGCGCCGGCACGTGGGCGCTTTATGGGGTAGCCTCGACCACCACCGGTCTGTCGGCCTCGATCCGCTGGTTCGTTCCGCTTCTGGCTCCAGCATTTTATGGATTGATGCTCGCGCTCCAAGCGCGCCCCGATCTTCTCGATCAATTCAAGATCCTCACCAAATTTGGAATGATACTCACGGCGGCGCTGTTTTGGGTTGGCCCGTTTCGCAATCCAAATCCGCTGACTTTTTGGCCGATCGTAGTGCTTTCACTGGTTGCGTTATTCTGGACGCTCCGGCGGCCGCCGAGCGCAACCGCGCTGAAATTGCCGGCATCGACTTAGCCGCAAGCACAGCCGTGCTCCAGCCATCGTCGCGAATGATCCAAACCAGACGCCACCAATTGCCGGGTGACGAAACGATTACTCGATCACTTCGTCGGCCGTGGCCAGCAGCGCCGTCGGAACGGTCAAGCCGAGCGCCTTGGCGGTCTTGAGGTTGATCACCAAGTCGAATTTGGTCGGCTGTTCGATCGGCAGGTCCGCCGGCTTGGCGCCTTTCAGGATTTTATCGACGAACGTGGCGGCGCGCCGGTACAAGTCGGAACGATCCACCCCGTATGACAACAAACCGCCATCGTTCGCGAATTCTCGCAGGTGAAACATCGAAGGCAATTTGTTTTGTAAGGCAAAGTCCGCGATTTGATTAAGGTTCGTCGCGAACACCGGATTGGGCATGATGGCGAGAGCGCCGACACGCGCCATGGCTGCTGCGTGGAGCGCTTTGTCCAAATCGATGGGATTTCGCACCTCCGACGCATGCACTTCGACCGCCAGCTTCCGGGCAGACGGCCGGATTTCGTTTAAACCGAGCGTGGAGATCGGGTCGTCGGGATTGAAAAGCACGGCCACCGAGGCGACGTTAGGCGCGATCTCCTTGAGCAGCTCAAGCCGCTTTCCGGCGAGGTCGGGGGTCATTTGCGACAACCCGGTGATGTTGCCGCCGGGCCGTGACAGGCTCTCGACAATCCCGATCGCCACCGGGTCGCCCGCGGCCGCCATCACTATGGGAATTTCCCTGGTCGCGTTTTTGGCAGCCAGACTATCGTTGCTGACGGACGTGACGATGACGTCGACCTGGAGCCGAACGAGATCGGTAACGAGCTCGGCGAGGCGATCATTTTTCCCTTCGGCATATCGGCGTTCAACTCTGATGCTGTTGCCATCGACCCATCCGAGGTCACGGAGCCCTTGAAGGAAGGCTCGGTCCCAAAGCACCGTATCGGAGGGAGAGAACGGCGACAGAAGTCCGATCCGCGGAATTTTGTTTGGCTGTTGCGCGCGCGCCGCGAGCGGCCAGGCGACGGCCACGCCACCGAACGCGACTAGAAACTCCCGCCTTCCGATGTCGATTGTCATTCACCCCGCCCCTGACGAAGCCATGCCCGCCACAATGTGCGGAAGAATATCACGGCTCAATAGTGCGGTCTGTGACGTACTTCATGGTGCGGCAATGCAGTTATTGCGCCTTAGCCGGATTGCTGAGCGCGTCTGTCGCCGGGACGAAGATATCCGGCGGCCCGTTTCATCAGGTCGAGCAGAAGACCGGCGGCGGGTGCCAACGGCACGTCGCGCCGCATGACGACGATGATCGGTACGCCCGAAAGTTCTTCTTTCACCGGAATGGTCCTGAGCAACTGATTGGCAATTGGCGAATCCGCCCATTGCGCCGGCGCCATGGCCAACAGATCGGAGTTCGTCAGGCAGGTCAGCAGCGTCAGCGCCGACTGGCTCTGCAGCGCCAGCACCGGCTCCGGCAGGCGATGGCGCTTGAAGATATCGCCGATCTCGCTTTCGGCTTTGGGCGTGATCGAAGTCGTGATCCACGCGGCGTGACGGAGTTCCTGAAGCGAGGTCGCATGAGCGAGCGGATGTTTGACACGGCACAGGACGGCGCGTTCCTCCGTGAGCAGCGTCTCCTTCTTGAGCGCTGATGGCAGCCGCAGGCCCGGATCGGGACCGATATAGAAGTCCACGCTGCCATCCTGAAGACCCGGCGCCAGCGTTGGATAGAAGCCTTCGATAATGTGCAGCCGGATTTTCGGATGACGATCGCGAAACGGCCGCAGCGATCCGGGCAGCAGGCGTAGATGCGCCGCGATCGATAGCCCGATCGTGACTTCGCCGGTCGCATTGCCTTTCAATTGCTCGAATTCGTCTTTGGCGCGCCGGATGTCGTTGAGGATGGAATTCGCCCGTTGCACGAAGGCCACGCCGAGCAGTGTGGCAATCATGCCGCGGGCGTGCCGCTCAAACAGCGGCGCGCCAAGCTCGCGCTCAAGCGCGGCGATGCTGCGCGAGAAGGCCGGTTGCGCGACGCCGAGATGGCGCGCCGCGGCGCGCAGGCTGCCCTGTTCGGCAATGGCGGCAACGTAGCTGAGCTGGGCAAGCTTCATGGCTCGATGTTAGAGATACTGAAATGATATCGCTAGCCATACTTTGCCATCTTTGAGTGATCCCAGGCGCCCGCTAGGCTATGTGGCAATTGCCATTCACTTGACGGAGCCGCGCCATGGCCGTGGTCAGCATCAAAACCAGTACGCCCCGTCCGCCGGTCGCAGACCTGGTATCGCGTGCGGTCGAGATTGCGCTTTTCGTCCGCGCGCAAGCCGAGCACACCGAGAGCAACCGGCTGGTCCCGGCCGAAGCGATAGGGCTCCTGCGCGAGGCCGGGCTGTTCCGGACGATGAAGCCCGCGATCTACGGCGGCTACGAATACGGCTTCGACGCACTGATCCGGATCGCAGCGCCGATCGGCGCCGCGTGCGGCTCGACCGGCTGGGTGTTCAGTCTCGGCATCGTCCACCAGTGGCTGGCGGCGATGTTCCCGAAGCAGGCGCAGGACGAGTTCTGGTCCGATCCGGATGCGCTGCTGTTCGGTTCCTATCCGCCGGTCGGCAAGGTGGTGCCGGCTGACGGCGGCTATCGGCTCAGCGGCAACTGGAGCTTCACCAGCGGCTGCGATCACGCGCAGTGGCTTGTGCTCGGCGGCATGATCCCGCCGGGTGGCGAGGGCACGCCGCCGACACCGGCGTTCTTTTTGCTGCCGATTGCGGATGTTCGGATCGACGACACCTGGTTCACGATGGGTCTTGCCGGCACCGGCAGCAAAAACGCGGTGACGGATAACGCCTTCGTGCCGGCATATCGCGTCGTGCCGGTCGCCGATCTGTGCGCGGGCACAGCGCCCGGCGCCAAGGTCCACGATAGTCCGCTGTACCGGCACGCCATGATGTCGGCATTGCCGTTTACGCTCGTCGCACCGGTGCTCGGCATGGCGCAGGGCGCGCTGGCCGATTTCATCGAAATGGCCAAGGTGCGCACCACGCGCGGCGCCGTCACCGGCGGCAACAACCGCATGGCGGAATTCGCGACCATTCAGAGCCGTGTTGCCGAAGCGACAGGTTCGATCGAAGCGGCGCGGCTGACGATATTCGGCGCGCTCGACAGCGCGATGGCGGCGGCGGTCGCCGGCGATCAGGCCAACACGGATGTGCGGGTACGCAATCGGCTGGCGCAGGCGTTCAGCGTGCGTTTGCTGCTGCGCGCCGTCGATGCGATGTTCGAGGCCTCGGGCGGGCAGGGCATCTTCACCTCGAAGCCAATTCAGCGTGCGTGGCGTGACGCTCATGCGGCAGCGGTCCATGTCAGCATGAACTGGGATGCGGTGAGCACAATGTACGGCCAGCACGCCCTTGGCCTCGATCCCAAAGGGCAATACTGATGCAACACCGATGAACGCCATTGCGCTTGTTCCGGGAGGCGGCGTGCGATGAGAGATTACTGGCTCAACAAGCTGTTCTTCGACCTGCAACAGCCCGATCTTGCGGCGCAGTACAAGAAGGACCGCGCCGCAGTGCTGGCGCGCTATCCGATGAGCGCCGAACTGCGCCGCGCGGTGGAGAGTGACGACATCGCCGCGCTGGCGCCGCACGTCAACGCCTACCTGCTTCGCTTCTACTTCGCGATCTGCGGCATGAAGGACGCCGAGTTCATCCGCCGGCTCAACGAAATTCCGAAAGCACAGGCGGTGCAAAAAGGCAAAGAGGGAGTGTCACGCCATGGCTAGTCTGGTCGGCATTTTCGCAGCCAGTCACGGCCCGATGATCGCGCGGGAGTGGGACAGTCTGTCCCCGCCGACGCGCGCGGCGGTCGAACAGGGATTTGACGACGTCGGTCGGCGCCTGATGGCGACACGGCCGGATGTGCTTGTCATCGTCTCGACCGATCATTGGGTCAATTTCTTTCTCAATAACTATCCGGCGTTCTGCGTCGGCATCGGCGCCGAGCACGACGGCCCGCCCGAGCCGTTTCTCAAGGCCAGGTTCAATCATCCGGTTCTCGCCGGCCATCCCGGCCTCGGATCGCACATCATGAATACCGCGATCGAACACGAATTCGATCCATCGCTGTCGCATCGGCTCACGCTCGATCACGGCTTTTGCCTGCCGTTGTGGCGCATGGGCATCGATCCGATCCCGCCCATCGTTCCGATCGTGGTCAACGAAGTCGACGATCCGATGCCGACGATGCGGCGCTGCCTCGCCTGGGGATCGTTGTTGAAGTCGGCTATCGACAGCTATCCGGAAAATCTGCGCGTCGCCGTGCTCGCCACCGGCGGCTTGAGCCATTTCATCGGCGAGCCCGGCATGGGCCAGATCGACGAAGCGTTCGACCGCACCTGCATCTCGCTGTTCGAGCGCGGCGAGCCGAAGGCGCTGGCGTCGACGCTGGAAGAAGCGGTGCGCCATACCGGCAATGGCGGCCACGAGGTGCGCAACTGGGTCGTGGCCCACGCCGCGGCCGGCAACAAGGGCTTCGAGCTGATCGGCTACGCGCCGCTTGAGGAAATCTATGTCGGCTGCGCGTTTGCTGAGTGGCGGGTGGCGGCGTAGCTACTCGGTTTCCAGGTCTTCAAGCTTGATGCCGCGTCCGGATCGGAGACTGCCTCGCGCCTGCTCAATCCGTTGCAAAAATCGCGAATCGTTTTCCAGACGATATTCAAACCAGTCGTCTTCCGATTCGAAACCGATCAGCACGCCCGCCGGCTTGCCGTGACGCGTGATAACGATCTCATGTGTCTCCGCTTCGCGGAGAAATCGCGAGAGATCGTCCTTGATTTCCGAAAGCGGGACTTCCCTTATTCCGGACTTGCGAACTGTGCGAGCCATTGCCCGGCCTCCGATTTGACGACAATCGCTAGAATTTCGACAGTCGTGCCTGAAATATCGTAAAACACCCGAACCTCGCCGACACGCAGCCGAAATTGCGGTCGGCGCAATCCCCGTAGTCGTTTGATGCGGCTACGAGTGGTTTTTCCCGGCTCCCGCCGCAGGTGAGCTTCGACGGCATCGTGGACGGCCGCCCGTAAGTTAGCCTTCAGTCGTCTGAGGTCATCAACGGCTTCGGGAGCGAGGACGATTGCGAAAGGCATTTTGGCTAGATTATAGCCAGAATCTGCCAGCTTGACTACCGGAAACCTGGTGCCGCGGAAGGGATTCGAACCCCCGACCCCCGCATTACGAATGCGGTGCTCTACCGGCTGAGCTACCGCGGCGCCGGAAGGAATTGCGACCTAGTAATACCGGGGGAGCGTTAACGCAAGGCATGTCGCCGCCCCGATTGATCCTTGCAGCGGCCGGGCGGCGGCATCCTTGAACCATTCCGGGCGCCGGCTTACGCTTGAACGAACAGCCTAAGAATCAAGCCGGATCGGCAGGTTTTCATAATCGCCGAACCCGGAATTGGGAGGGTCTCATGCGGATGACCAAAGTCATGCTCGCCGCGGCGGGCTTGTTGGCGTTGCCGTTGCACACAGCTGCGCCGGCGTCTGCACAGGCCGCAGCCGCGCTCTCGGGCGAAGTTTCTTCCGCCAAGGAAGGCTCGATGGAGGGTGTCGTCGTCAGCGCCAAGCGAGACGGTTCGACCATCACCATCTCGGTCATCAGCGACGACAAGGGTCATTTCAGTTTCCCGGCTTCGCGCCTCGATCCGGGTCACTACGCCATCGGCATCCGCGCCGTCGGCTACGACATCGACGGCCCAAAGGACACGACTGTTGCGGCCGGGCAGGACAACACGATCGACATCAAGCTCAAGCCAACGCGCAATCTCAGCGCGCAAATGTCGAACGCCGAATGGCTTATGAGCATGCCGGGAACGGACGACCAGAAGCGATTGGTGCTCGCCTGCAACAGCTGCCACACGCTGGAACGCATCGTGCGTTCGACCCATGATGCCGAAGAGTTCAAGCAGGTGTTTCAGCGCATGGCCGGATATTATCCCGGCAGCACGCCGCTGAAGCCGCAGCGCCTTGTCGGCGATGCCGTACGCGGGATTATTCCCGCCGACCGGGCCCCGAAGGCCGCGGAGTGGCTGGCGAGCATCAACCTGAGCCAGCAGGATACCTGGAGCTGGCCGCTGCAAACACTGCCGCGCCTGACCGGTAAATCCACGCACGTCATCATCACCGAATACGACACGCCGAATAAACTGATCGAGCCGCACGACGTCGTGCTCGATCACGAGGGCAACGTCTGGTACTCGGACTTCGGCCAGATGTTCATCGGCGAGATGGACCCGAAAACCGGACAGGTCACGCAATATCCGATTCCTGTCACCAAGCCCGGCTATTCGCTCGGCACGCTCGATCTCGAGATCGACAGGGACGACAATCCTTGGGTCGGTGTGATGTATCAAAGCGCCATCGCCAGGCTCGACCGCAAAACCGGAAAATTCGAAACCTGGTCGACGCCCAAAGAGTGGGACTCGGACGCCGGCCAGCTTGGCCATCTCGCGGTGGAAGGCACGCCCACTGACGACAAAGTCTGGATCAAGAATTCCGCCGGCGGGCATATCTATCGGCTCGATCTCGCCTCCAACGGCTTCGAGGACGTCGGCGTGCCGAAGGATCCGCGCACCGGCAAGCGCATCGGAACCTACGGCATCCATTCCGATGCCGAGAACAACCTCTACCTGCTCGATTTCTCGGCCGGCAACATCGTGCGGATCGACGCCAAGACCAAGGAGCCGACTGTGTTCCTGACGCCGACGCCTAATTCGCATCCGCGGCGCGGCCGCGTCGACGATCAGGACCGGCTGTGGTTCGCCGAATATTTTGGCGATGCTATCGGTATGCTCGATCCGAACAGCGGCAAGATCGCCGAATGGAGAGTGCCGACGTCGTGGTCATCGCCGTATGACGCGGTGGAGGACAAGAACGGCAATGCCTGGACCGGCTCGATGAATACCGACCGTGTGGCGCGGCTTGATATCAAGACCGGGCAATACACCGAATATCAGTTGCCGCGGCCGACCAACATTCGCCGCGTCTTTGTCGACGATGCGAAAAATCCCGGCACGCTGTGGATCGGCAGCAACCACGGCGCTTCAATCGTCAAGGTCGAGCCGTTAGATTGAGCCGGCGAGGCCGGACCACTGGCTAGTCGTCGAACAGAACTTTGCGCAAAGCGTTGCGTACGGTGATCAAGCCCTGTCCATTGTACTCAATGTAGCCGTGGCGCCGGAACTTGTTCATGAATGAGTTGACTCGCGCGCGAGTCGTACCGGTCATGTTCGCGAGCATAGTCTGATTGGCCCGTATAGTGAGTGTGTCGTCGGCGCGGCTGTAATTTGCGAGTTGTAGCATCACCCGCGCCAGCCGCTTTTCAGCCGAATTCGTCAGCTGATCGATGAGACTCTCCTGGTCTCGGAGGTGTTGACGCAGCAGGTAGCTGATAAACATCTCGGCAAAGTCAGCGTGATCACGCAGCAAGCGCTTCACGCCCGTTTTCTTAATCCGCATGATGGCGCAGTCGGACGATGCGGTCACCGTGGTGAGGCGATGATCGCCACTGAGCAAAGACCGCACTCCGAAAAAATCGCCCTCTCCGCGCAGGCCAATGACTGCCTGCTTGCCGCTTGGTGTGACGACGGAGATGTTGACTTGCCCGACTTCGTCATAGAACAAGGCTTCTGCCGGATCGTCTTGCCTGCAGATTATTTCGTTGGCCGCGAACCGCAGGCGTGTTTGGTCGCGTCCGCTCGGCAGTCGATTTGACTCGTACGCATCCCTCGTCTTGCTATCTGTCGCCATGCAGGTTTCGCTTTTGAGACAGCCCGGCGGGATCAAACATTGGCGCGAAACGGGGCATTGCTGGGCAGACGCCGTCGGCTCATGGCTTGGCAAAGATCTGGCGATATTCGTTATTTCAGGATGTGCGACTCTCGACGCGTGCGCTTCTAACAGACGCGCTAATGAAAGTGTCGCCTAGTGTCAGAATTTCAGGATGAAGACTGTAACAACGCTCTTGACGACGATTACAATTCAATGTCTCCGAGACGAATCGCATTCACCACGGCTTGGGTGCGAGTTACCGCGTCGAGCTTGACCATGGCCTCGCCAATGATCTTATTGATCATGCGTTCGGTCAGACCCAAAATAGCGCCGATTTCCCAGGAGGTCTTACCGGCGCAGATCCATTGCAGTACTTCTCGCTCTCGCGAGCTCAGGCTGCTCGTCTGCGGCGCCAGACCGCGCGAATGATACAGCGCGTCCGCCTTGCTCGCTGCAAACAGCGAGACCAGCTGAGTTGCTGTCATCGCGTCATTGTCCAAATTGGGGTCTTCGCCCGCCAACCAGACGCAGGCGGGAACATTTGCTGGCCGCCCGACCGGAACAATGACCCCCATGCCCATGCCGAAGGTATGGAGCCCCTGAACAAATCGCTCATGGTCTCTCGATTTCGTTTGATCATAAGGCGCGTCGCTGTATCGGAACGGTTCGTAAGAGACTCGCGCGTGAGCGCAAATATGGTCTATCGAGTAAAAACGCTCATGAATGTAGAAGTCGCGAAAACCTTCGGGAGTGCTCTCGGCAAGTATGACCGGGTCGGCATCCTCGCCCGGCGGGGGCAAGCCATTGATCCCCAGCGTCGTAAAGCCCAGTTGTTCCATCGTGTTTGCAAAACGTGTCGCGACGGACGGCAACGACGTCAACTTGCCGATTTCCTCAATGGCCTCGAATATCAGGTTTCGTTCGATCATGAATCTCGATGTGCGCGCGAATTGCGCCAGATACTCGCTTACTGGAAGAGAATACCAGCGATTCCAGCTCCTCGGTCATTAGGTAGTTAATATGAAAACTCTGTCGTCATAATACAAGAAGCGGTGAAGCGTCTCCTCGCGTCGAAGACCGGCGCAACCTGCGCGCTTCACCTCATCCGGGGGCGGCGGAGTTTGCTGATTACGTCCGTTCGGCCTCGGCGCGCAGCTTGAAACGCTGAATTTTTCCGGTGGCAGTCTTGGGCAATTCAGCGCGGAACTCGAGCCAGCGCGGATATTTGTAGGCGGCAAGCTTTTGCCGGCAATGATCCTGCAGCGTTCTGGCCAGCGCGTCACCGGCTCTGTCGGGCGATTTAAGAACGACAAACGCCTTCGGCTTGATCAGCCTGTCGCCGTCAGGCCAGCCGACCACGGCGGCTTCGAGCACGTCGGGATGGCTTTGCAGCACGCCCTCGACTTCGAACGGCGACACATACATGCCCGAAACCTTGAGCATGTCGTCGCGCCGGCCGCAGTAGACGTAATAGCCTTCTTCGTCCTCGACGTATTTGTCGCCCGACCGTGTCCAATCGCCAACGAACGTCGAGCGCGATTGCTCGCGGTTGTTCCAGTACATCATGGCGCTGGTCGGCCCGCGCACTTGCAGCTCGCCCATCTCGCCGCGCGTCTTGACGATCTCGCCGTCGTCATCGACGAGGCGCAGATCGTAACCACCGAGCGGTTTGCCGCTGGTGCCGTATTTCACGTCGCCCGGGCGATTGGTGAGAAAGATGTGCAGCATTTCGGTGGAGCCGATGCCATCGAGAATATCGACACCGTAACGCTCGCTCCAGCGCCGCCCGACGTCGGGCGGCAGCGCTTCGCCGGCCGACACGCAGCACCGTATTTTCACCCCGGCGCGCTCCGGTGCGGCGGGACTGGCGAGGAAGCCGGCATAAAATGTCGGGACCGCATAGAACACGGTGACCTCGTAGGTCCTGAGAATGTCGGCGACAAGGTCGGGCGTCGGCCGGTGCGGCAGCAGCACCGTCGTGGCGCCGACCGACATCGGGAAGGTCAGCGCATTGCCGAGGCCATAGGCGAAAAACAGCTTCGCCACCGAATAGCAGACGTCGTTTTCGGTGAGGCCGAGGATGGGCGCGGCATAGAGATCGTCGGTGAGCTTGAGATCGGCGTGGGTGTGTACGGCGCCCTTCGGCTTGCCGGTCGAGCCGGAGGTGTAAAGCCAGAAGCACATATCGTCGCGCGTGGTCGGCGCCGTCACGGCATCGGCCTTGGCGGCGGCGAGCAAATCATCGAAGCGTTGGTGGTCTTGGGCGTCGTCGCCGGACACGATGACATTACCCGAAACAATAACATGGGCGAGGGTCTTGCTGGCTGCGATCGCCCTGGCGAATTTGGGCAACAGCTCCTCGGAAACGACCAGGAGCCGGGCGCGAGAGTCTTCGAGCATAAAGCGGTAGTCGTCTTCGGTCAGAAGCGTGTTGACCGGCACCGCGACCACGCCGGCCTTGATCGCACCGAGAAAAGCGGTCGGCCAGTCGATAGTGTCCAGCAAGCACATCAGCACGCGCTCTTCGCGGCGGATGTCGAGTGCGCGCAGCACGTGACCGAAACGCTCGACGCGCGCCGCCAGCGCCGCGTAGGTGTAGCTGCTGCGATGATCGATATAGGCGGCCTTGTCGCCGCGCCCGGCGTCGAGATTGCGCTTGAGGATGTCGGCGGCGAAATTGTAGTCGCACGGTATGGCGTCTGCGGACGCACTCATCGGCGCGTGTCCTCCCCCGGCCCCCACCTTCCCTCCCCCGCTTGCGGGGGAGGGAAGGGTGGGGGAATTGCCCACGGCATGCCCATCCAGGGCATTATGACGATGGCAAAATTTGCCGCAATATTATAAGCCGTCATGCCCGCCTTTTGCTGGGCATCCACGTCGTCAAAACCGCAAGAAGGCGTGGATGGCCGGAACAAGTCCGGCCATGACGTCATCATGGAGTGCCGACATGATCCTAAGCCGCGATCGCATCCTCACGACCCACGTCGGCAGCCTGCCGCGCAGCGAGACGCTCAGCGACCTTCTGGTGGCGCAGGAGGAGGGCAAGAGTCTCGACCCAAAACTGCTGGCGAACGAAATGGACAAGGCAGTCCGCCACGTCGTGCAAAAGCAGATGGAAGCCGGCATCGACGTCGGCAATGACGGCGAGCAGCGCCGCATCGGCTTTCAAACTTACGTGCCGCAGCGCATGTCTGGCTTTGCCGGCGTATCGAAGCGCCGCCGCGGCATGGAGTTCGAGAATTTTCCCGAGCTGATGAGTTACCTGATGCGGCGCTTTCCGAACCCGCCGAAAAGCCAGCACGGCGCGCCCGAGGCGCAGGCCGAGATCAAATATCGTGACCTCAAGCCGATTACCGATGAGACCGCGGGCTTCAACCGGATCGCCGGCGAGTTGCACGCGTTCTCGGAACGGTTCATGACCGCGGCATCGCCCGGCATCATCTCGACCACGATGCTCAATGCCTTTTACGACTCTCATGATGCTTATCTCGACGCCATCGCGCGCGAGATGCGCAACGAGTATCTGGCGATCAACAAGGCGGGCCTGGTTTTGCAGATCGACGCGCCCGACCTCGCCATGGATCGCACCATGATGTACCGGGATCTGTCGGATGCAGATTTCGTCAAGCGCTGCGAGCGTCACGTCGCCGCCATCAACAAGGGCATCGAGGGCATTCCGCGCGACCGGGTGCGGCTGCATGTCTGCTACGGCAACTGGGAAGGCCCGCATATTTACGACATCGCACTCGACAAGATCTTGGCGGCGCTCTACCAGGCGAAGGTCGGCGCGCTGTCGATCGAATTTTCCAATCCGCGCCACGCCCACGAATATTCTGCGCTCAAGCGCGTGCCGTTCCCGAAAGACATGATCCTCATCCCCGGCGTGGTCGAGACCACCAGCAACTTCGTCGAGCATCCGGAAGTGGTGGCGCGCCGCATCGAGGAGGCGGTGGCGACCATCGGCGACCGCGAGCGCGTCATCGCCTCGACCGATTGCGGCTTCGGTACCTTTACGCGCCGGGAGTGGGTCATCGAGCCGGCGGTTTGGCTCAAGCTCAAGGCGATCCGTGACGGCGCCGATATCGCTTCGGCACGGCTGTGGGGAAAGAAAGTCGCGTGAGCGAGCTTATCCTCTACGATTTCGGCAACTCGGTCTGCTGCCAGAAGGTCCGCATCACGTTGCGCGCCAAGGGCCTCGTGTGGCGGGCGATCCCGGTCAATCTATTTACGGCCGAGCAATACGATGCGAAATATCTCAAGCTCAATCCGAAGGGCGTGGTGCCGACGCTCCTTCACGACGGCAAGCCGGTGATCGAGTCGACGCTGATCTGCGAATATATCGACGAGACATTTCCGTATGCGCCGAAGCTCATTCCCGCCGATCCATGGCTGCAAAGCCGGATGCGGCTATGGAGCAAATTCGTCGATGAGGGCTTGTTTGACGGCGTCACCGAGATCAGCTTTTCGGCGATGTTTCGCGAACGAATGAAGGCGATGCCGGAGGAGATTCGCCAAGCCCGTTTCCGCAATGTCGGCGATCCGCGCCGCACCGACCGTTTCAAGTCGACTTACGAGCACGGTGTGCAGTCGCCGTTCGTGGTACACGCCGTTGCCGCCTACGAGCGCGCGTTCAAGATGCTGGAGCCCACGCTCGCCGAGAGCGGCGGTCCATGGATTCTCGGCGCCGATCCTTCGCTGGCCGATGTCAATCTGATGCCGTTTGCGGCGCGGCTCGACTATCTCGGGCTGCTTGATCTGTGGACCGATAGCCGGCCGCAGGTGCAGGCCTGGTGGGCGCACGCCTGTGCCTGGCCGAGCTTCAAATCCGGGCTGCATGAGCTTATCTCGGCGCATGAGTTCACCGAAATGCGAACCCATGGCCCGAAAATCCGCGACGGCATCGCCGCGCATCTCGCCACGCTCAGGAGCGTGGCTTAATTCAGGCTTCTCTTCAATCAGACAACGAGGACCAACACCGTGATTGATCTTTACACCTGGACAACGCCGAATGGCCGCAAGGCTTCCATCGCGCTTGAGGAAATGGGCTTGCCCTATACCGTACACGCGGTGGACATCGGCAAGGATGAGCAATTCAAGCCGGATTTTTTGAAGATCAGCCCGAACAATCGCATCCCTGCGATCGTCGATCGCGATAACGGACTGAGCTTGATGGAATCCGGCGCGATCCTGATCTATCTCGCCGACAAAACCGGCAAGCTGCTGCCGAAGTCCGGTGACGCGCGCTACCGCACCATCGAATGGCTGATGTGGCAGATGGGTGGCCCGGGGCCGATGTTCGGACAGGTGCATCACTTCACCAAATACAATCCGGGCAAGGCGCCTTACGCCGAGGACCGCTATCTGAAAGAGGCGCACCGGCTCTATGGCGTGCTCGACCGGCGGCTTGCCGATCACGAATTTGTTGCCGACGCGTATTCGATCGCCGACATCGCCATCTGGCCGTGGGTATCGCGCTTCGAATGGCAGACCGTCGATCTCAACAAATATCCCAACGTGAAGCGCTGGTACGTCGCCATCGCCAAGCGCCCCGCGACGGTGAAAGGTTACAAGGTGCCGAAGGACGTCGGCGAGGTGCCGATGCCGGCGTAGGCTACAGCGTTCCCCGGACGCGGTGCAGCACGAAGTGGTGCCCCGCTGATCCGGGGTCTTCGCAGGTTCGGCCTCTGTATGCTCTGAGCTTTCGACGATCCCGGGTCTGCAGCGCATCACTCCGCTTCGCTACGTGCTGCACTGCGCCCGGGAAACAGCGCATTGGTACGCCATGGCCAAACGCTACTTTGTCTACATTCTCGCCAATGAGCCGAAAGGGGTGCTTTACGTCGGCGTAACCAACGATCTCGCACGTCGTACCTCTGAGCATAAGTCGAAAGTTGTACCGGGATTTACGAGCCGGTACGGAGTGAGCAGATTGGTTTACTATGAAGAATATGGCTCAATCCTTGAAGCACGCGATCGCGAGCGTGCGCTAAAGCATTGGCGGCGGCGATGGAAATTCAAGCTCATAGAGGAACTCAACCCGACGTGGCGGGATCTCTATGATGAACTGGTCTTGCTTTGATTGTTGTTCCCTGGATGCAGTGCAGCGCGAAGCGGTGCACTGCTGATCCGGGGCCGTCGCAGGCTCGGCGCTGGCGTGCTTCGAGTTCGTAACGATCCCGGGTCTGCAGCGCACCACTTCGCTTCGCTACGTGCTGCGCTGCGCCCGGGAAACGCGGTATAGTGATTCAATACTCAGGGAGTACGCCATGGACGACATCACCCGCGACCCGACGGCGATCCGTGCCGAGGACATTAACCCTCGCTACAACTGGGGCCGCGCGCTGCCGGCGCTTGGCATCACCGCGGTCGATTTCGAGGAGCGGGTCGATTACCGCCGGCTGCACCGCTACCGGCTCGGCCGGGTCAAGCAGGCGCTGGAGAAATCCGAGCTCGGCGCGCTCTTGGTGTTCGACGTCAACAATATCCGCTACTGCACCTCGACCAAGATCGGCGAATGGGAGCGCGACAAGCTGTGCCGCTGGGCGCTGATCACGCGCACCAGCAACGATCCGATCCTGTGGGATTTCGGCTCGGCGGCCGTGCACCACAAGCTCTATACGCCGTGGCTCAAGCCGGAGAATTGCAAGGCTGGCCTGATCGGCCTGCGCGGCACCGTGAATCCGGCATTTGGATTAATGGCGCGTCACGCCAAGGAGATCGCGTCGCTGATCAAGGAGGCCGGCTGCGAGAAAATGCCGATTGGTGTCGACATCATCGAGCCGCCGATGCTGTTCGAATTGGAAAAGGCCGGACTGAAAGTCGCCGACGGCCAGCAGACCATGCTGGAAGCGCGCGAGATCAAGTCGGCGGACGAAATCGCGCTGCTCAACCGCTCGGCCGCGATGGTCGATGGCGCCTATCACCTGATCCACGAGCAATTGAAACCCGGCGTGCGCGAGAACGACATCGTCGCCGAGGTCAACAAGTTCCTCTATCACCACGGCTCCGACGACGTCGAAGCCATCAACGCCATCTCGGGCGAGCGCTGCAATCCGCATCCTCACAATTTTACCGACCGCATGCTGCGGCCCGGCGATCAGGCGTTTTTCGACATTCTGCAAAGTTTCATGGGCTACCGCACCTGCTACTACCGCACCTTCAACGTCGGCCGCGCCACGCCGGTGCAGCACGACGCCTACAAGAAGGCGCGCGAGTGGCTCGATCTCGCCATCGACCTGATCAAGCCGGGCGTATCGACGGATCGGGTGTGCAGCGTGTGGCCGAAAGCGCAAGATTTCGGCTTCCCCGACGAAATGACGGCGTTCGGCCTGCAATTCGGCCACGGCATCGGCTGCGCCATTCACGAGCGGCCGATCATCTCGCGCGTCGTCTCGCTCGAGCATCCGACCGAGATCAAGGAGGGCATGGTGTTCGCGCTGGAAACGTATTGCCCGGCCACGGACGGCTTCTCCGCCGCGCGCATCGAGGAAGAAGTGGTCGTCACCGACAAAGGCTGCCGCGTCATCACGCTGTTCCCGGCCGAGGAATTGCCGATCGCGAACAGGTATTGAGCGTGCAAAATACTCGTTCCCCGGATGCGGTGCAGCGCGTAGCGAAGCGGAGCGGTGCTCCGCTGGTCCGGGGTCTTTGCAAGTTCGGCGCTCATCTGCTCTGAGTTGATGGCGATCCCGGGTCTGCAGCGCACCACTGCGCTTCGCTTCGTGCTGCGCTGCGCCCGGGAAACCAACTGAACCAAAATCATCCATGGCCTCCAACGACCTCCCCAAGACCGCCATTGCCGAAGTCCTCGCGCAAAAAATCTGTGCGCTGGACGTTACGAGGCTGCCCGGCGCTGTTCGCGCGAAGTGCGAAGACTTGCTGGTCGATGTCGTCGGCCTCGCGGTCACCGCCCGCAACGAAGATTACGTGAAGGCCGCGCTCGCGGCCTGCGACGACGACGGACCGTGCGTTGCGATCGGCCACGCGCGTCTGCTGTCGGCTGCCGCCGCGGCTTTGGTCAACGGCACGGCGATCCACGGCGAGGATTTCGACGACACGTTCGAAGGCGGGCCGGTCCATGCCGGCGCGGTGATCGTGCCGGCGGTGCTGGCGGCATGCGAACGGCACAATCTCGATGGCCGTGCCGCGCTGCTCGGCATCGCTGTCGGCGTCGAGACCATGTGCCGGCTTTCTACGGTGGCGCCGATGCTCACCCACAAGGCCGGTTTCCACCCGACCGCGGTGTTTGGCGCCATGGGGGCCGCGGCCGGCGTCGGCGCCGCGCTGAAACTCAATCCGCGCCAGATGGTCGATGCGCTCGGCACCGTCGCCTCGATGGCGAGCGGCATCATTGAATATCTCGCCGAGGGCGCCTGGACCAAGCGGCTGCATGCCGGTTGGGCGGCGCAATCGGGAATTCGTGCGGCGCTGCTCGGCCGCGCCGGCTTTGTCGGTCCGCGCACGGTGTTCGAAGGCGTGCACGGTTTCTTTCACGGCTTCGCCAACACCACAAAGGGCGATTACGACGCCATCGCCGGCGATTTCGGCGCCCGCTGGGTGACCGAGACGCTCGCCTTCAAGCCTTATCCGTGCGGAACGATGACGCATCCCTATATCGACTGCGCGCGGCGGCTCGCGGCGCGCGGTGTCAAATCCGACGACGTCGTCGACATGGTGTGCGAGGTCGGCGAGGGCACCGTGCATCGGCTGTGGGAACCGCTCGCGGCCAAGCAGAAGCCCGCCAACGGCTACGCCGGAAAATTCTCCACGCCATACTGCATCGCCACGGGCTTCGTGCGCGGCAATGTGGGCTTAGGCGATTTTTCCGATGCGGCGGTGCGCGATCCGGCGGTCGTCTCGCTCGCCGGAAAGGTGCGCTACCAGATCGATCCGAAAAATCCCTACCCGAAGAATTTCACCGGCCACATCCGCGCCACGTTGCGCGACGGCACGGTGGTCGAAGAGCGCCAACCTTATATGCGCGGCGGCGCGCAAGAGCCGCTGACGCGCGCCGACATCCAGGACAAGTTTTTGCTCAATTGCGTCAACGGCGGCTGGGATGCCGGGCGTGCGGCCGCGGCGTTGAAGGTGATCGGCGGTCTGTTCGACGGACCGGTGAAGCTCGCAGCGCTACGTGGGTAGCTCGACCGTCTTATGATTTTTTGTTCCGCACCGGGCGCCGCGCATAGTCGCGCACGCAGCGCTGCAGATCGATGAAATTCTGGTGGAGCTGTTCGAACGTAAAGCTGAGCGCAAAAACCGGCTCGACTTCGCTGCTTGTAAGCGGCATCGTCAGACCTTCGCTTCGCACCGCTTCGACCTGCGCGGTGTAGGCGAAGAGCGCAGCTTCGTAAGCATTGAGCGGGGGCGGTGAGCCGCGCTGATTCAGCGCAGCCGCACTATCATTGAGGAAGCTGCTCGCCGCCGCGCCCACGCGTGTCAGCGATTCGCTCAGGCGTCCGCGCAACGCGTCGGGCAGCGGCCTTGTTCCAGCGCGGCCGATGATGACGAAGTCGTGGCGCAGCCGCAGCATGGTGCGTGACAGCGGGCCGGGATCCGGCTGCGACGCAAGCGAAATGAGAAGCTCGTGCTGGGCCTCTGCCGTGATCTGTTGGAAGCGCGTGACCGCGGCGCCGATCTCGTTCTGGATGCGCCTGTTCTCCGCGGCTTCAAGTCCGGCGGTAAAGCCGGTCAGGAGCTGTGGCAAGTCGCCCGCGAACCGTTCCAATAAACGAGCTGCCGCACTCAAGCGCATATGATTCGCACGTTGGGGAAAGACCAGGAGCGAGACCGCCACCGCGATGATGCCGCCAAGTGCTACTTCTCCCGATCGCGTCATGGCTGACTCAATCGGCCCCTCGCCGAACTGTCCGGCGATCAGGATCACCAGCACCGCAGAGAACGGCGCGACCCGGAAATTCGGATTTGATGCCGCGACCAGCGCGAGCGGCGCGATTGCCAGCGCCAGGATGAGAGCTTCCGTCGGCACCGTGTTGTGCGGCACGACGACGCCGATGATCGCGCCGTAGATGGCGCCGCCGACCGTGCCGATGATGTATTCGAGCGTTGCGCGCACCGACCCGCCGGCGCTCATCTGCGTCACGACGATGGCGGTGATGATCACCCAAAGCCCCTGCAACGGGACTTGCAGCGCTCGGGCGACGGCGAAAGCAGCAAGCCCGGACACGGTCATGCGCACGCAGAATCGCCAGCGCGGCTTTGAGGCGCTGAGCAAAGCAGCGATGCGATGTGAGAGGGCCGGCCGGTCCATCATCCAACGGAGATTTGCGTTTGGTGCAAAATAGCAGCTCCATTCCCGAGCAAAAGCAATCCGTCATTTTGAGGGGCTCGGCGAGCCCAAACTTGTCATCGTCCGCCAACGGGTCCGGCCCGAAGTGACCGGCCCGATGACAGGCTCCGGCGGACGATCCAGTGGACGCAGGCGCTGAGGACTGGCCGAAACCGTAGCGATTATTGGATGCCCCGCCTGCGCGGGGCAAGACAAGCTCTGAGCTATTGCGAATTTTTATTTCGAAGTGAAAAAGATTCGTGGCCACGAATCAAAAAATCGACTGCGCGCAAGTCCGCGATTTCTCAGCACAATCCGAAAAGCTTTGACATCGTCACAGCGTTCCTAATAAAGGCGCCCATCCCGCTCATCGTGAGGGACGTCAACCGGAGACGCCGACTGACGGAGCGGGTGCGGTTCCTGAAGGAGAGCTAAGTCACTCCACCCTTCGGGCGGCTCGGGCATCGACCCGTCCACCACGTGGTGGTCTGTGAGGTGCTCACTGCACTGGCGCCGGAGAGGGTCCTCCCGTTTGCATCCGGTGATTCCAGGAAGCGCGGCCCGAGCCGAGTTGGGATGAATAATCCCGGCGCATGACCGCGGTGGAGCGCCGGAAGGCGTGCGGTCGCAAATGACCGCGGCTGTGCCCTGCATCGGGGCGCGGCAATCGGAAATGGATGCGCCGTTCGGCGCTCCGCCTCCCTTACTTAACGTTGGAGGCGCGTTTCTTTCGCTTCGTGACGAAGCCTCGGATGCAAATTGCATCGCGAGAACGAGATTGCTCGCTTCGACGGTGAAGCCAACAACTCGCATGCGACTGGCGTAGTGAGAACAGTTTTGCTTATCTTCGGCAAACAGGAGGAAACGTCATGGCCATGATGATCGCGGCGCGGCTGCATGCCTACGGCTCGCCGATGACGCTCGATCGCATCGAGGTGCCGGAGCCGCGCCCGACCGACGTGCTGGTCGAGGTCAAAGCCTGCGGCGTCGTTCCCAATCTGGCGCGGGTGGTGAGCAATTTTTTCGGCTCGCTCACGCCCGACAACAAGATGATGCCGCCGCTGCCGGCGATCTTCGGTCTCGATCCGGCCGGCGTCGTCGCCAAAGTCGGCGAGCAGGTCTTCTCCGTGAAGCCGGGCGAGCGCGTCTATGTCAATCCGGGGCGGTCGTGCGGTTCGTGCCGGATGTGCCGTAGCGGCCAGCCGCATGACTGTCCGTACTGGACGCTGCAAGGCTATTTCGGGCGCTCACAGGAAATTATGCGCGCGTATCCGTATGGCGGGCTCTCGCAGTTCATCACGGCGCCGGCGAGCGCTTTAGTCAAATTGCCGGACAGTGTGAGCTTCGAAGCCGCCGCGCGGTTCGGCTATTACGGCACTGCCTATGCGGCGATGAAAAAGATCGGCGTCGGGCCCGGGCAATCGCTGCTGATCAACGGCATCAGCGGGCAGCTTGGCCTCAATGCCGCTTCACTCGCCCTTGCAATGGGCGCAACCACCATTCTCGGCACCGGCCGCAATCAGGCATTGCTCGATCGGGTCAAGGCGCTGGCGCCGGGACGCATCGAAGTATTGTCAGTGCCGAACGCCCCCACCCCACCCTCCCCCGTAAGCGGGGCAGGGAAGGCAGGGGGCTTTTCGTCCACAAATCCCGATCCGCTCGTGGTCTGGGCGAAACAGTTGACCGGCGGCTACGGCGTCGACGGCATGATCGATTGCCTGCCGCCTGGCGCGCCGGCGAGCGCGATGATGCGCGCGCTGTATTGCCTGCGCCGCGGCGGCCGTGCGGTGAATGTCGGTGCCGTTCTGGAAACGCTGCCGCTCAATGCGTTCTGGATGATGACCAACCGGATCGGATTGCAGGGTTCGGTCTGGTTCACCACCGGCGAGGGCGAAGAGATGGCGGCGATGGCCGCGGCCGGCACGCTGGACCTTTCCGTGCTCGAGCACCGGGTGTCGCCATTGTCCAAGGTCAACGACGTGCTCGCCGGAATGGATGACCGGACCGGTGGCTTCACCAATTTCGTCATCGACCCGACGCGGATTTAGGCATGATAACTCCGCCACTTTGCAACCGGCATGACCCTATCGGGGCGGCCCAAATGAGAACCTTCGTTGGAAGGCGGCAATTCATATCCGCGCTTGGAGGAGCGGCAGTCGTATGGCCGCTCGCAACTCGCGCGCAGCAGTCCGATCGGATGCGACGCATTGGGGTGCTTGTGCTGAACAGCGAGAACGATCCGCAAGGTCATGACAAAATCACTGCGTTGCAGCAGGAACTGGAGAAGCTCGGATGGCGGATTGGCCGCAATCTTCAGATCGACTACCGGTGGGACGCTTCGCAGCCGGCGCGCGCGCAGGCCGCAGCCATTGAGTTACTCAGTCTGAACCCCGACGCCATCGTTGCCAATTCCGTCTCGGCTGCGCGCGCGGCACAGCAGGCGACACGCACGGTTCCAATTGTGTTCACTGCGGTCAGCGAGCCCATCTCACTTGGGCTCGTTGCAAGTCTCTCGCATCCAGGGGGCAACATTACTGGCTTCACGAATTTAGAGCCGAGCGTCGGAGCGAAGTGGCTGGAACTGCTTAAACGGATTGCACCGCAGGTTAGTCGGGTCGGGTTCCTGTTCAACCCGGATTCGACACCTGCAACGCAGCTCTTCTACCGTGCCATCGAGGGAGCCACCGCTAAATTTGCGGTCGATTTTACGATGGTGCCAGTGCGTCAGCCCGAGGAAATCGAAAGCGCCATGAGTAAACTTGGGGCTCAGCCAGGCGTCGGGCTAATCGCGCAACCCGACACATTTTTAGCAACGCATGCGAAGCTGATCGTTGATTTGGCGGCTAAATTTCGGGTGCCTATCATCTATCCGTTTGACTTCTATACGGCGGATGGTGGTCTTATCTCATACGGCCCAGCCGTCGTTGATCAGTTTCGGCAAGCCGCATCCTATATTGATCGGATTTTGAAGGGTGAGAAGCCGACCGATCTGCCGGTGCAGCAACCAACTAAATTCAAGCTCGTGATCAACGCAAAGACAGCCAAGCTCCTCGATCTCCGAGTTCCGGACAATCTGTTGGCTATTGCCGACGAGGTAATCGAATGAACCTTTCGCGATGCGGCAATCGAGAGTGGCAAACTGCCGCCAGGTGGGATGAACGAGACCGGAAAACCTGCTAAGCCTTCGCCAACGACAGCCAAACCAAAAGCCCAGTGAGGACGTCATGTATGGCAATCTAGAACTTTTCATCGGTGGTAAGTGGCACGGCGCTGACGGCCGCAAAGGCGAGGATGTGATCAATCCGGCGACCGAGAAGCCGCTCGCCCGGCTGCCGCATGCCAGCAGAGCCGATCTCGATGCGGCACTGGAAGCCGCCGGCAAAGGTTTTGCGGTGTGGCGGGCCACGTCGGCCTATGACCGTTGCAAGATTCTGCACAAGGCCGCGGACCTGATGCGCGAACGTTTCGACGCGATCTCCAAGATCATGGTGCTGGAGCAGGGCAAGACCTATCCGGAGGCCCGCGCCGAGGTGATCACGTCGGCTGACATCATCGACTGGTACGCCGAAGAAGGCCGCCGCTCGTACGGCCGCATCGTTCCGGGCCGCGGCAAGGGCGTCCGCCAGCTCGTGCTGCAGGAGCCGATCGGCATCGTCGCGGCATTCACGCCGTGGAATTTTCCGGTGTTGACGCCGGCGCGGAAAATCGGCGGCGCTCTGGCGGCGGGCTGCTCGCTCATCCTCAAGGCGTCGGAAGAAACGCCCGGCGCCTGCGTCGAGATGGTGCGCTGCTTCGTTGATGCCGGGTTGCCCGCGGGCGTGCTCAATCTGGTGTTCGGCGTGCCGGCGGAAGTCTCCGAATATCTGCTCGGCAAGGACGCGGTGCGAAAGATTTCCTTTACCGGCTCGATCCCGGTCGGCAAACATCTCGCCGCGCTGGCGGCCAAGGGCATGAAGCGCACCACCATGGAGCTTGGCGGCCATTCGCCGGTCGTGGTGTTTGCCGACGCCGATCCGGAAAAGGCGGCGGATACCATCGCGGCATTCAAATATCGCAACGCCGGCCAAGTCTGCATCTCGCCGACCCGCTTCTATGTGCAGGAAGACGTCTATCCGCGCTTTCTCAAGCGCTTCACTGAATACGCCAAAGGCATCAAGCTCGGCGACGGCATGGAGAAGGGCATCACCATGGGCCCGATGGCGAACGCGCGGCGCATCGAGGCGATGGAAGGTTTCGTCAACGACGCCAAGGGCCGCGGCGGCAAGATCCAGACCGGCGGCAAGCGGCACGGCAACCAGGGCTTTTTCTACGAGCCGACGGTGATCACCGACGTTCCGGACGACGCCAAGGTGATGAAGAACGAGCCGTTCGGACCGCTGGCGCCGGTCGTCACTTTCAAGACTTTCGACGAGGTGGTCGAGCGCGCCAACTCGCTGGAGTATGGCCTCGCCGCGTATGCCTTCACCACGTCGAACGCGACCGCCGCGGCAATCGGCGACGCGCTGGATTCCGGCATGGTCGGCGTCAACTCAATCGCGATCTCGACGCCGGAGACCCCGTTCGGCGGCGTCAAGGAAAGCGGTCACGGCAGCGAAGGCGGTATCGAAGGCCTCGGCGCCTATCTCGTCACCAAGTTCATCTCGCAGGGCTGATCCGCCGTGTTACGGCGGCGGCTGTTCGTCGTCGCCGTACAGCGTCGCCAGCGTGGTCTTGACCATCAGAGCGACTGGGACCGACAGGATCACGCCGGCGATCCCGAAAGTGACGGCGCCGGCAAGAAAACAGAAAATGATCAGCACTGGATGCACGTTTGCGGCACGGCCGAGTACCAGCGGCGCGACAAGCTGGTCGATCGAAAGCCGAAGTACGGTGGCGTAAATCGCAAATGCGACAACACTCATGATCCCGGTGGCCGAGTGCAGCGCCACCAGGCCGGCGATGATTGCCACGGCGGTCGAACCGATGAATGGCAGCGTTTCGGCAATGCCGGTCAGCAGGGCGAGCAGCAGCGCGTGATGCAGCCCGAGAATGAGTGCAAGCCCGATATAGGCTGCGACCGTTGCATACCCGACAGTGACGGCGATGCCGATAAAATAGTGTTTCAGCACCGGGTCCAGCCTCAGCCAGATATGCGCCACGAGTTCGCGGCGGCTTGGCGGCGCCAGCCAGAACAATCCGCGCGCCACGCTCGGGCCGGTGATCAGCAGCCAGATCAGCAAGACCGCCGTAAGAAATATCCCGAGAACGGCCATGAAGCCGTAACCCGTGAGGAGCGCCACATGATCGGGCTGGCTGAACCAGTCGCGGACCCGATCGAACGCGGTGCGGACGGTTTGATCGTCCAGCGTCAGCCCGAAAAGATGCACTGGCTGGCCGCCATTGGCGCTCAGCAGAAGCTGTTCGAGCGTGCCCTGCAAATCGCTCAGCGTCTTGCCGGTTTCGTCGATAAGCCGTCGTCCTGCGATAACCGCAGTTACACCGGCAGCGCCGAGCAACAGCAAAAATAGTAAAACGGCAAATAGCGGGCGCGGCAGGCGCGTTCGCGCGGTGAGCCAGTCGATGAACGGCGTGCAGACATAGGCGACGATACCCGACACCACGAACGGCAATAGAATGGGCTTGATGAGATAAAGTCCGATGGCGGCCGCCGCGATCGCAAGCACGGCCGACCGGGATTCGCCGGCGCCAAACCGTGCGATGGCGCGTGGGCCTTCGGCGCGGTGCGGCTGTTGTTTCCTCAACTCAGGCGAGCTCATGACGGGAGGCCGTTGCGCTGCGGCCGGCGCGCTACCGCACCGGGACCTTAACTTACGTGTACGATTGCGCCAGATAGGCGACGGCATCGTCGGCGAGGCGCTGCGGCTCGATCTCGCCGCGCTGGGCCATGTCGAAAATACGCTTGGCGATGATCTCTTTGGCGACCCGCCGGTAACGCGGCGAAGCAAATGTACTGCCGGATTTTTCGATCTTTCGCCACGCGTCCTCGTACGCCGCGACCAGCTTCTCGATCACTTCGGGATCGAACGAGGATTCCGCGAGGAGGGGAATTATCGCCATCAGGATTCTCTTTGCATGAATTCAGCTCGCGACAAACAGATTTGAGATGTTGGAACGGTCGAGCACCGACGCCGCGGTGTTGCCGAAGAACAGGGTCTCGCCGGACCGCCGGCTGACACCGAGCACGATCAGGTCGTAGCCGCGCTCGGATTCCTTGAGGATAGCTTCCTCGGGCGCCAGGTTCGACAGTGTCGTGCTGCGCATGTCGACCTCGAAGCGCTCGGCCAGCGCGGCAATGTCCTTCAGAACGGCGCGCTCGCCGCGGCGGCTCGCCCGCTTGCGCGACGCGCTCTTGCCGGCGCCGGCGGTGCCGCTGGTGCGCGTTACGTAGAGCGCGGTGACTTGCGCATCGTCCGCCCTTGCCAAAATCAACCCGACTTCGGCTGCGCGTCGCGACACCTCCGTTCCGTTCACCGCGATGAGGATCTTGCCGTGGCGGCGAGGCATGCTGTCACGGCGCGTTTCGCGGGCGTCTACCACGGCGATGGGACCATCGAAGCCTCGGGCAATATCCGATATGTCCTTGCCGAAGCCGCCCTTCGGGTTGCGGGTCTTGGCGACGCCGATGATGAGAAAATCGTAACCCTTGCGCGCCTCGCCGGCGATCGCGGACGGGCCGCCCGGCTCGTTCTCCCGTCTGGTGACGTCGACTTTGCCAGGCTTCTCCTCATCGGGGTGTGCTTCCAGTGTGGTCGATTGCGCGGCGGCGTGCTCGACCGCCTCGCGAGATTGCTTACCGTTTTCCTTCGCCGCGGCGGTCTCGCCGGATTTGTCCGCGGGCTTTACGGCCTCTGCCTTGCCGTTCCTGTTGCCGCGGTCTTCCTTCGACATATCGACGACTGTGGTGGGCTTGCCGCCCGAGCCGGCGATGACGCCGGCAAGCCGCGAGGCGAACTTGCCATTGGGGCTGTCGTCGGCGGCCAGTAACAGGCGCTCGAGATTGGTCACGAAACCTTTGGCGTCGAGTTCCTCACGTTCCAGTCGCAGCCGCTCTTTCTTGCGCATCGGCAGCCGCTTGAGCGACCAGCGCAGCATCGGCGGCATGGCCGTCGTCGTGAGTATCGCCATGGCGACGATGACGGTGAACAGATTCTGGTTGAGGACGCCCATCGACAGGCCGATCGAAGCGACGATCACTTCCGTCGAACCGCGCGCATTCATGCCGCAGCCGAGCGCCAACGATTCCGCGCGGCTCAACCCGCCGAGCTTGCCGCCGACGAACGCACCGAGGAATTTTCCGAAGCTGGCGATAAGGATCAGCGCGACGGCGAGCAGCGCGAGCTCCGGGCTTTTGAGCGCAGTTAGGTCGGCATTCAGGCCGGACAGGCCGAAGAACACCGGCATGAACAGCGCCGAGATCAGGCCCCGAAGCTGTTCGTTGATGTGCCGGGTGAGAATCGGCGATTCGCCGATCAAGATGCCGGCGACAAAAGCGCCGAGCACGGTGTTGACGCCGATGAGCTGGGTCGTCAGCGCCATGGCGATCATAATGATCAAGATCGTAGTGATGACGGGAAACTCGCTCTCGAAATTGTCGTTCGTCCAGCGGATCAGATTGAAGACGATGCGCCGGCCGATGGTCAGGCTTGCCGCCATAAACAGCGCAGTGCCCAGCACCGCGCGGCCGACCGACCAGACGTCGAGCCTGCCCGCGGACGCAAGCCCGAACGCGACCGCAATGATGACCCAGCCGATCGTGTCCTCAAGAATCGCCGACGCGACGATGATCTGGCCGAGATCGCGGCGCATGAAATTCATTTCGCGCACCACCATCGCCACGATCTTCACCGAAGAAATCGACAGCGCGGTGCCAAGAAAAATCGCCGTGACCAGCCGCGCGTCCGGGTTGGGCAGAAGCGCGGCTGGCAGCATTTCGCCGAGCGCAAAGCCGCCGGCGAACGGCAACGCCACTCCGGCAATGGAAACGGTCACGGCGGCACGGCCGACCCGCTTGACGAGTTGCAGGTCGGTTTCCATGCCGGTGAGCAGCAACAGCAGCAGGACACCAAGCTGCGAAATGGCATTGAGCATGCTCTTCTGTTCGGCGGTGGCCGGAAACAGCGCATGCTGAGCCGCCGGCCACAACAGGCCGAGCACGGACGGCCCAAGCAACAAGCCACCGATTAGCTGTCCCATCACGGTCGGTTGACCGAGGCGTTGTGCGGCCTCGCCCATGAGGCGGCCGACAAAAAGCAGAAGCCCAAGTTCCGCTATGAAAATAGCTTCGGAGTTTCCCGCTGCCGCCGGTGTATCAGCGGCAAAAGCCGCCGTCGGAGCCGCTACCGCGATCACCGCAACGAGTGCTACAGCGCACCATGGTGTGCGCCTCCCGGTCTTGGCCCGGGGGACATATCGATGGTGCGATCCGTGCATCACCTAAATTAACAACTGCCCAGGAAAATCCCAACCGCGACAATAAGTAACGCGCCAGAGGGCGTTACGATCCCTGGTAGAAGCATGGCTGCGCCAGATGTGAAAAACGATTAGCGCAGCGACCACTGGATCGAATAGCCGAACCTGGACAAGGCGCCGGTTTGCCGCGTTCCGGCTACGACAACGTCAAGCCGCGATATCTTGAGTTTGGTGTTGTCATCGAGTCGGCGCCGGTACCCGTCCACACAGGCCGGCGAACAAAATCGCATCTGCCAATAGCGATGGATTTTATGGCCAAGCTCGCGGCGGCAATGATCGCACTTGATCATGATCTGCCCATCCATGAATTCGCCGGCACGTTGCGGCTGCTTACGGTAACGATCGGTGTTGCCGCTGCGTGTTCATAACAGTCGTAATTGCAGTAGATATATCGGCTGCCAATCTCTCTGGCGTAGCTATCGCCGATGTTCTTGTGGCAATAAGCGCAGCACGTGTCGGCCTTGAGATTTGCTTTACTGACAAGAACGCAACGCATCACAGCCCTCCTGCAAGGCTCCTGTGCGCCATCAATGATTTGAAGGACGCAAAGACGGATCGGGCAACAACGGCAGCTCCAAAGAGCCTCCGCCCGCGTGCAGGATTCAACGCAGTATCGTTGTGCAAGTTCCAACGGCGTAGTCCCCGGAAGTGCCGATCCTGTTCCGGGAGGCGTGGCGGTGTAGGACAGGAGTTGGCGGAGTGGGAGGAACCGTAATCCAACATTCTCTCGTAGGATTTCGCGTGGCTTCGAAAATCTACCAGCCATGAAAGCCAAAATCTCGGGAATAACCTATTTGCCGTGCGCCTTGTTCTCGCGCTCCCAGCGGAGAATTGCCCAATGCGCATGGAAACCGGCACTGCTGCCCCCTTCGCCTTTCCTCGATTTTATGTAGGTGGGATAGTATGCACGGGCCGCCGCAAGCACGCTCGCGCCGCGCTGTTATCGGCGTCGATCCTGTTTTACGTGGGGACTTCCGCCGCGACCCATGTCCGGCGAAGGCGAGGCTATCGTAGCACAAACGCGACAAAAGGTGAGATAGCTGCGCTGAAGTAGATTGGATCGCGCTCATTGCAAAAACGCTAACGTGACAGGCACTTGCAAGATTCAAAATGGTGGTTGTTCAAATCAGTAAAGAGGTCGGTGGCAAGAGTGTGCCAACAGCCGTCACGTCGCGGACGTGCGATCCGCCGAGCGGCGCGCACCGGGTCATAGGTCGCCCGGTGACACTGCATGTAAGGGTGTCGCCCGTCGCTTTGACGTACCGTCCGGGCGGCTTATCCGTTCGCGCTCACTTTCAATGACTTCGAAGATCGTGCCGTCCGTGTCCGTGTGACCCTTAAAACGAAAGCCCGCCACCGACGCGGGTCAGTCAAGCTGGGTCAAATCATTCGCGTTCGTCCGGCAAAACTCCTGATTAAGTTTTGGCCCTCACGAATGGCTACGAGCACATTCCAATCCAGGATAACCCCTGACACGTGACGTGCGAAATCCAACTAGCGGTCCCGGATACGGGGCCAGAAACCGAATCCGCCAGTTCGCCTAGACCCGCTTTAATCCAAAATCCCGCGAGTAGCAGGCCCATTCCGAATGAGACCATTTGCGAAACCGCGTATTGGTTCCAACGCGACGCGGCTAGTCCCGCGATTGCAGGGGTGAGGTAGAGCAATTGATGACGGTTGAGAAAAGGAGTCCACCAATCATAGAGCGACGCCACGACAAAAAAGAGACTGAATGCCGTGAAGACGGCCCAGCCGTGCCGCCAACTTGGGGAGAGTACAATCGAAAAAAGAAATGCTCGTCTCGAAAACTTTCCAACCGACGCAGAAGTTGATTCGCCGTAAACCTGTTCGAGAAGCGGCTTGGCACCGAATGATGCTGCCCCTAAGGCGAGAAGGAGCACTGCGAGGATGTTCATGGAGCAAGCAAACCCAACATATTATTAGCCAGAACATAGCATATTATCATCAGCCAAAGCATAGCATATACGGTCTTCCGCACCGGCCGACATGGGCCCGGCTGAGCGTCGGGCAGAGAAAACTCGCGGATGGAAACTAAACGGGTCCGCCTTACAGCCAAGGCTGACCTTCACGCCCAAAAGGAAAGATGATGCAGAAGTTTCTACCTTGGCGTCGGACCAACGAGCATTGACGATCATCGTCCGGTTCTCCGGTGGAGAACTTATGCCACGAAAAAGAAGAAATAGAGCATGCGTCAGATCGCGATAATGGCCCTCGCATTTTGCATTTTCGGCGCCATGGCGGCGATGGCGCAAGACTGCAGTTCGATTACAGCAGATAAAGATCGACTTGCCTGCTATGACGCGCTCAGGAAATCAAACCCAGAAACAGCGACTTCCGAGGTAACAAAATCACCGGCAAGTCGCGCTGGATATGCCGGAAGATTGCGACGGTTCTTCCTGTCGAACGGAATCGACATGGAGGTCGTGTCCGAGGAAAAGGTGGACCCACGAATAGCTGGATATGATGCCTTCCCTCAATATCCGAAGCTCTTTTTCTTCGGCTATATCAACGCGCCGTTTGTTTATCAGGCAATCACCAAGGCGAGCATGCTATCCGACGCCAAGGCCCTTGGGTTAGAGGGTTTGCAGTTTATGTCGAAGGGCACCGGCGCTTGGTTTTTTGACATTTCCGGAGCAATTTCCCGCTGCGACACGCAACATGAACTTTGTATTTAGGCTTTAGCGCAATCGCGTGGGAAAACGATCAGCATGTTTTCCAAATTGTCGCCAACGACTGTCGCCATAAAG
>CAVTFP010000017.1:0-20801 GCA_963733645.1 uncultured Alphaproteobacteria bacterium | reverse complement strand
TGTTGCGCAGTGTCGCGATCAGCGTGCTGCTTGCATTGCCGGCCGTAGCGGCGTTGGCGCCGCCTGCGGCGCAGGCGCAGCAGCGGCTACTGTTCGCGAATTCACGCACTTCGAGAGTGACTGTAACTGTCGGCAAGTCCGAAGACGTGCACACCGACCAGAACTTCACCGATATCACGGTCGGCGATCCCGACGTCGCCGACGTCAATCCGCTGACCGACCATGCGCTGTCGATCCTCGGCAAGAAGATCGGCACCACGCGCGTTACGGTTTACGGCCCGGACAAGAAGGCCGTCGGCATTTTCGACGTCGAGGTGTCCTACGACGTGTCGCGGCTCTCCGCCGAGATCGCCCGTTTCACCGGCGGCGGCATCAAGGTGTCGTCGATCGACGGCCGCATCATGCTCAGCGGCACGTCGCCCGATGCCGTCTCGCTCGACAAGGCGGTGACCATCGCGCGCCAGTTTGCGCCGGACGTCATCAACACGGTGGACGTGACACAGCCGCAGCAGGTCATGCTGGAGGTGCGCTTCGTCGAAGCCGACCGTCAAGCGAGCCGCGAACTTGGCGTACAGTGGAACGTGTTTGGCAGCCGCGTCCTGGCCAATGTCGGCAATCAGGTTCCTGCCTCGCAATTGCCGATCACGGCGCCGGGCGGTTCATTCCAGCAACCGGGCGTGTCCGTCGGCGGCCCTAACATCGCGGCTGCTGCCGAGACTATCTCGCCGGTGGTGGCGGCCGGGTTGCTCTCCGGCGCGTCGCCGTTCGGCTTTCTCGTCGGCCGGCTGATCGGTGGCTCAAACCCGCTCGATGTCGAACTCAATGCGCTCGAGCAAAAGGGCCTTGTTCGCAGCCTGGCGCAGCCTAATCTCGTGGCGCTGTCGGGCGATACCGCAAGTTTCCTGGCCGGTGGCGAATATCCGATCCCGGTTCCCGGTACGCTGGGCCAGGTCACGATCGAATACAAGAAATACGGTGTCGGTCTCGCCTTCACGCCGACCGTGCGGAACGACGGCCAGATCAATCTAGTGATCAAGCCGAATGTCAGCCAGCTCGACCCCGCGCATTCGGTGTCGATCGCCGGCGGCATCAACGTACCGGCTCTGATCGTGCGCGAGGCTTCGACCACGGTCGAGTTGCGTGACGGCCAAAGCTTCATGCTCGGTGGCCTGCTGCAGAACCAGAGCCAGACCAATCAGGATCAGTTGCCCTGGCTTGGCGACGTTCCGGTGCTCGGCGCATTGTTCCGCAGCGCCGCCTATCAGAAAAACGAGTCCGACCTCGTCATCATCGTAACGCCCCACGTCGTGCGCCCGATTGCGGCCGACCGACGCCGTGCATACGCCGCTCGACGGCACACTGCCCGGCAACGACATCGACTTCTTTCTGATGGGAAAGGCGGAAGTGTCTCCCGCGCTCGCCCGGCTTGCCGTCGGCGCGATCAACCGGCCCTACGTAGGCCACATCCTCGACCTGCCGAAAAACGGAGGCGTCTATGTCACCGCCAAGGATTAAGGGCGCAAGCCGCGCCATCGCCGCCGCGGTGGCGTTCGGCGCACTGCTCGCCGGCTGCTCCGACATCTACTACGCCCGGCGCGAGACGGTAGCGCTCGGCGCCGAAAATGCAGTTGCATCAAACATGGTCGAAGAGATGGTCGATCCATGGCCGCGACACAGCAATAACAACAATGTCGCCTTCAACGGCGAGCGAATGCAGCGCGCGATCGAGTGCTACCGCAAGGACAAGGTCACGCAGCCGGCCGATCTCAATCCGTCGACGGATTTGGGTACGCCGCCTCCGGTTACGGGCGATGCCTGTGCGGGCACGATGAGTGCCGGCAGCGCGCAACCGGCGAGCGGGGCTCCCGTAGCCGGCGGCGCGGCCCACTAGGCAATGTCGTTTCTGTAGAGCGAGTGTATCGAATGCAGGTCGGCCGAACCGCAACTTCCGGAATGCAGACAAAAGTGGTGGTGTTGACCGCCGATGACGGATTCGAGGAACAGGTTCGCGCCACGTTCGGCACCAGTGCGAAGATCACGCTCGATGTGATCAAGGGGAAACTGGGCGGCGTTGGCGACAAGGCGCTCGCGGGTGCCAGCGTGGTTGTGGCCGATATCGACGGCAGCGACGAGGCGGAGTTGGTGGCGCTCGAAGGCTTGATGACGCGCATCGGGACCTGGCCGCCGGTCGTCGCGGTGACGCAAACCTTCGAGGAAACCGTCGCCCGGCGCCTGATGCAGATGCGGGTGGCCGATTTCCTGGTCAAGCCGGTGGCTCCGGTAGAGCTGGTGCGCACCTGCGCCCGTGTCGCCAAGGCTCCTGGCACTTCCGATACCACCGAAGCTCAGATCTTCACTTTCCTGCCCGCCGTCGGCGGCGCCGGCGCAACCACGCTCGCGGTGCAAACGGCGATGTTGCTGTTGAACGCCGGCGCGCGTGGCAAAACCAAGACCTGTCTTGTCGATCTCGATTTCCAGCATGGTGCGTGCTCCGATTATCTCGACATCGAGCCGCGACTCAATCTCAACGAAATCGAACCGCGTCCGGAGCGGCTCGACCGGCAATTGCTCGAAGTCATGCTGTCTCAGCATCCCTCTGGCCTGTCGGTCATCGCCGCGCCGAACCGCCCGGCCGAGATGCGCTCGTTCGATCCCGACGTCGTGACGCGGCTGCTTGACCTGGTTTCGTCACACTTCGACTACGTGGTGTTCGATATGCCGCGCACCTGGTTCTCATGGACCGACAGCGTGCTGCTCGGCTCCAACAAGCTGTTCATCATCAGCGAAACGACGGTGCCCGGGCTGCGCCAAGCCAAGCAGCTCGTCGAGGCGATCCGCGAGCGGCTCGGCGACGGCCCGAAGCCGCAAGTCGTGATCAATCGCTTCGTGCAGAAGATGTTCTCGCCGGGCTTGCGCCGCAGCGAAATCGAGCAGGCGATCGGCGACGCATTCCTGGCCTGCGTGCCGAACGATTACGCGCTGGTGCGCGAGGCGATCGATCGTGGTGTGCCGCTCGAAGAAGTCAAGAAAGGCAACCAGATCACCGCGACGATCCGGCAGTTGGTGCTGCCGCAGCCGTCCGTCAAATCGAGCGCCGGGTCCGCTATGAAGAAACTTGGTCTGTCCTGGGCGCGCACCTAGAGCACGATCCGAAAAAGTGGAGAACGGCTTTTCGAAAAGATCGTGCTCCAAAGAAAATCCCGCGCCGAAAGTGAAGTGCAGTCATGGCTGGTCGTTTCTCCGTACATCGCGTTGCCGCACCAGAGCTCGCTCCCGCGATTGAAGAGAGCGTGCCTAATGACAGCGTTGCGTGGAACACATTTCCCGAGCCCGTGCCGGAGCCTGCGGCGCCAGCCTCGACCAACGCCCTGCTGACCGACAAAGTGCTCGACGCCAAGGTGCGTTTGCACCGCCGGCTGATCGAGGAAATCAATCTGTCGGCGCTGGAAAAGCTGCCTGACGACGAAATGCGCGGCCACGTCCAGCAGCTTGTGTCGGAATATGTCGTATCGGAGCGGCTGGCGCTCAACACCCAGGAGCTCAACGACTTCGTCTCGGAAATTCTCGATGAGATGACGGGCTTAGGCCCGCTCGAGCCGCTGCTCCAGGACCCGAGCGTCAACGACATCCTCATCAATGGCCATGAGTGTGTCTATGTCGAGCGCCGCGGCCAGCTCGAACCGACCGGCGTGCGCTTCAAGGACGAAGCGCATCTTTTGCGCATCATCAACAAGATCGTTTCCGCCGTCGGCCGCCGGGTCGACGAGTTGCATCCGATGTGCGACGCGCGCCTCCTTGACGGCTCGCGCGTCAACGTCGCGGTGCGCCCGGTCGCCATCGACGGCCCGCTGGTATCGATCCGCAAGTTCTCGAAGAAGCCGTTCAACCTCAACAAGCTGGTCGATGTCGGCGCGCTGCGGCCGCAAATGGCGGAACTGCTGGCGGCGGCGGTGCGGGCGCGCGTGACGCTGATCATTTCCGGTGGCACCGGCTCCGGCAAGACCACCATGCTCAATGCGCTCTCGGCGTTTATTTCCGAGAAAGAGCGCCTGCTCACCATCGAAGACGCGGCCGAATTGCAATTGCAGCAGCCGCATGTCGGCCGCATGGAAACCCGGCCGCCAAGCATCGAGGGCAAAGGCGAAATCCGCCAGCGCGATCTGGTCAAGAACGCGCTGCGCATGCGGCCCGACCGCGTCATTCTCGGCGAGTGCCGCGGCGAGGAAGCCTTCGACATGCTGCAGGCCATGAATACCGGCCACGAAGGCTCGATGGCGACGATCCACGCCAATACGCCGCGCGACGCCATATCGCGTCTCGAACAGATGATCGGCATGGCCGGCTTGCCGATGACGGTGTCGTCGATCCGCGGCCAGATCGCCGCCGCGATCCGCGTCATCGTGCAATTGTCGCGGCTGTCGGACGGCAAGCGCCGCGTCATGAGCATCGCCGAGATCACCGGGCTCGAAGGCGACATCATCCAGATGCAGGAAGTCTACAAATATGTGCGCACCGGCACGGCGCCCGACGGCAGCGTGCAAGGCCATTTCCAGGCCACCGGCGTGCGGCCACGCTTTCTCACCGACCTCATCGCCATGGGGATCAAGATTCCCGGGGCGTACTTCGATCCCTCGCAACCGTTGTGACGATGTTTTCCGATTTTGACCCGATCTATCTGATCTGGCTGTTCGTCGCGGTTTCCGCGGGTCTGACGGTCGAGGCCCTATATCTGATGACCTTCTCGGCGGCCTCTTATCGCAGCAAGATCAACCGGCGGCTGATGCTGTCGAAGGATCGGACCGATCGCGAGAGCGTACTTGTCGAGCTGCGGCGCGAGCGCGGTCTCACCAGTGGCGGCAATTATCGCCTTGGCCTGATCGCGATCAATCGGCTGGTCCTGCAATCAGGGCTCACAATCGGTTTCGCGCGCCTCATCGTCATCATCGCCATTACCACAGTCGTGGTGTTCGCCGTCACGACATTTGTTCGCGGCAGCCTCGTCGAAGCGGCATTGGCGGCATTGTTCAGTGCGACGGTGCTGCCGTATTTCGTGTTGCGCATGCTCCGCGCCCGGCGGCAGAAGAAATTCGGCGCCCAGTTTCCCGATGCGCTCGACATCATCGTGCGCAGCCTGCGCGCCGGCCATCCGGTGCCGATCGCCATTGCCATGGTCGGACGCGAGATGCCAGACCCGATCGGCAGTGAATTCGGCATGGTGTCCGACGAAATCACGTACGGCGCCGATATCGAGACGGCGATGCGCAATCTTTACGGCCGCATCGGCTCCGACGATCTGCCATTATTCGTCACGGCCGTCGCCATCCAGGGCTCGACCGGCGGCAATCTCGGTGAAATCCTGGAAAACCTCTCCGGCGTCATCCGGCAGCGATTCAAGATGCGGCGCAAGATCCGCGCGCTGGCCGCCGAAGGCCGCGCCTCGGCGATGATCCTCTCGGCGCTGCCGATCGGCATGTTCCTCGTCATTCAGGTCATCACGCCCGAGTTCTACAGTTCGGTCTGGCAGGAGCATTTGACCAAGGTGATGTTGTTCTCCGCCGCCGGCTGGATGAGCATCGGCAATCTCATCATGTTCAAGATGGTGAACTTCAAGATCTGAACCATGGATCAAACCGATACCTTTGCCCTGTTCGGCAGTAGCGCAACGACGATGTTGAGCATGCTGATCTTTCTCGCGACCGGCACGCTCGCCTTCGCGGTGATGATCGGCGTGCGCGCGCGCGAGGCCGTTCGCCGCCGCGCGGCGCGGGTCAACATCGACGACGATGTGCCGGGAGGCCGGCGCAGCCTGCGCTACTCCGGGCAGCGCGCGGTGCAGAAGCTGATCGAATATACGACCAAGCATTATTCCTCCGTCGACACCGAAAATGTGAAAATGCTGCGCCGCCGGCTGATGCAAGCCGGGATCTACAATCCGCACGGCGCGGCCTGCTTTTTCATCACGCGTGGCGTTGCTGCGGTGGCTCTGGCCGCTGCGGCATTTTTTGTTTTGCCGATGCTGGGATTTGGCGGCAAAGCGCCGTTCTGGCTTTTCGTCATGGCTGGCGGACTACTGGGCTATCTCGGGCCGAGCTTCTATCTCGATCGTATGATCGGGTCGAAACGACTCCAGCATCAATCCGGCTTTCCCGATTTCATGGATCTGCTGGTGGTCTGTGCGGATGCCGGTCTGAGCATGGAGGCGGCGCTCGACCGCATCGGACGCGAGCTCGGCGACTCCTACCCGTCGCTGGCCGCGAACATCCATATGGCCAATCTCGAAATCCGCGCCGGGCGCACTTTGACCGAGGCGCTCGAACATCTGGGCGACCGGCTTGGGCTTGAAGAAGCGCGCTCTTTCGCCACGCTGATCCAGCAGTCGGACGAACTCGGCTCCAGCATCGGCGATGCGCTGCGGGTCTATAGCGACGACATGCGTCACAAGCGGCTATCGCGGGCTGAGGAGAAGGCTTACAGCCTGCCGGCGCGGCTGGCGCTGCCGATGATGATCTGCATCTTCCCGGTGCTGTTCGTCGTCATCCTTTGTCCGGTCATCGTGCGGATGGTGACCGGCAATTGGTAATTTTTGTCTCCCCCGCTTGCGGGGGAGAGGCGAGCGTAGCGAAGCCAGAGGGGGTAATTCGCCAAAGCTTGTGTGGCTCGCGCGATCGCAAGCCCCCTCCCGACCCTCCACCGCTCGCGGGGGAGGGCTTTAGCGAGGAATTCCTTAACTATCGTCGCCTAGCTTCAGGCTCCGATGCCCCGGGTATGGATGGGGCGGGTCCCATCCTCGCAGATTTGCGCAAATTGCCGGGCGTGTCGTGGTCTTGAGCGTGTGATGAGTATCCGAGTGGGGCGGATCCTGATCGTTGTGGCGGCGTGCCTCACGTACCTGTGCGCCTGCTCGAGCTCGACCAAGCTTGGCAGTCTCCTCAAACCAAATTCCGATGCGGCTTCGAGCGACGCCAAGGACGGCGCCGAGACCCCTGACGTTACCGGTTCATTCGTGACCCAGCCGGCCGAGCCGGGGCCGAGCGGTGAGCCGGTCGCGCCGCTGTCGAAGCCCGGCCTGGTCGGTGACGATCCCAACGACGACTTGCAGCTCGCCAAGAAATATTTCCGCAGCAACAATTTCGGCCTGGCCGAGAAGAGCTTCCGCGCCGCGGTCGAGAAGCACCCGAACGATGCCGAGGCCTGGGTCGGGCTGGCGGCGTCCTACGACCGGTTGCACCGCTTCGATCTTTCCGACCGCGCCTATGCGCAGGCCATCCGCATCGTCGGTCCGACGGCGCAGATCCTCAACGACCAGGGCTTCTCCTACATGTTGCGCGGCGACTATGCCCGCGCCCACAAAAAGCTTGAGGAAGCCCAGGCCAAAGACCCCGCCAACCCCTATGTCCAGGCCAATCTGCAACTGCTTGAAGAGAGCTATCACGACGGCAAGGCGATCCAGTAACGCAGGTTAGTTTGCTCATTTCCTTGTCATCATCCGCTCCCTGTCATCATCCGCCAACGGGCGCGGCCCGAAGTGGCCGCCCCGATGACAGGCTCCAGCGGATGATCCAGTATTCCAAAAAAGTATCGGTATCGGACTGAGCAAAAGTCGTATCCGCGGTGAGTACTGGATGCTCCGCCTTCGCGGAGCATGACAGGGATCACACCCGGTCCCCGAGCCGGATGAGCCGCTTGCCCAAATTCTCGCCGCGATAAAGTTCGGCGATCGCGCCCGGGCAGTTCTCGATGCCGTCGACGATGTCCTCGCGATAACGAATGCGGCCGTCGCGGACCCAAGCCGCGAGCCGGGCGATGGCCTCTTCGTAGCGATGCTGATAATCGAAGGCGAGAAAGCCCGACACGCGCGCCCGCTTGACCAGAATATGCCGCTCGACGCGCGGCCCGGAGGGCGGCGGATCCCAGCTCGATACCGAGGCGGTGCCGCAGATCACGATGCGTGCGCCGATCGCAAGTTGCCGCATCACCGCATCGCTGATTGCGCCCCCGGTATTGTCGAAATAAACGTCGACGCCGCGCGGGCAAGTTTCCTTCAGCGCGTCGTCGAATTTTCCGGCCTTGTAGTCGATGGCTGCGTCGTAACCGAATTCGTCGCGGCAGAGTTTGACCTTGGCAGCGCCGCCGGTCAGTCCGACCGTACGGCAGCCTGCAAGCTTGGCGATTTGTCCGACCGCAGAGCCGACCGCGCCCGCCGCCGTGGATACGACGACAGTGTCGCCCGGCCGCGGCTGACCCAGATCGAGCAGGCCGAAATAGGCGGTGACGCCATTGAGCCCTAGAATTCCAAGTGACAGAGACAGCGGCAGATCGGCTTCCTTCACCTTCCGTGTGATCGATTTGCCGTCCGACACCACATAATCCTGCCAGCCCAGCAGGCCCATGACCGACTGGCCTTCGGCATAATCGGGATGGCGCGACGCGATGACGGTTCCGGCGGCAAACGACCGCATCACCTCGCCGATGCCGACCGGGGTCGAATAGTTCGCCGCTGCGGCAACCCAGCCGCGCATGGCCGGCTCGACCGAGAGGAAGTCGTTGCGCACCAGGAATTGCCGATCGGCGAGTTCCGGCACGGCGGCGTCGACAATCTCGAAATTGTCGGCTTGCGGGATGCCGTTTGGCCGCGATTTCAGGCGGACCTGACGGTTGATTTTCAGCGTCATGACGTTCTCCGGCTCCGCCGGGATGTTAGTCCGCTGCGATTTAGCGCGATAGAGCAGGGCGCTAAGGGTGGATTGCAATTGCTCGAACACAGCTATCCCGAAGGCAACGCCATCCAGTGATTCCGTAGGATGGGCACCGCGCTTTAACTGCTGAGCCGCCTGGGCAAAATCGTTTACGCGCGGTGCCCGCGCAGTTGCGCGGAGCAGACGGTTTTGCCTCCCTGCGCTTGCTTAGTTAGCGTGCATCATAATAGCGACAACTATTGCGCACGCAAATTTTGCAGGTGTATCTTGGCGTTGTGCGGGAACAGATTATCAGCGAAATCCAAAAACTTGCGGCAGCCAACGGCGGCCAGCCGCCGGGCTTTCGTCGGTTCGAGAGCGAGACCGGTATCCGCGAGACAGCGTGGCTCGGTGTCTATTGGGCACGTTGGAGCGACGCTGTTGCCGAAGCCGGTCTCCCGCCCAATCCACGAAACCCCAAGCACGATTCGGATGATTTGCTGAGGAAGTTCGCGGATGCGTGCAGACATTTTGGCAAGATGCCGACCGCCATGGAGCTTCGATTGCACGGCCGCACGAATCCTGATTTTCCAAACCACAAGGCGATTTACAGGCATTTTCAATCGACCGCTAACATGCTCCGGGAGTTGGCCGAGTGGGCCAAAAATCGCGCCGACTATGCCGACGTAGCCAAGATGCTTGGCAAGCACGCTTCCGAGACGAAACTCGAAACCAAACGTCCGACCGAAGGATTTGTCTATCTCATACGGTGGGGAGTCCATTACAAGATTGGACGCGGCGACCAGCTTGAGCGTCGGGTGAAGCAAGTTAAGACGGGGCTTCCCGACAGCGGTACACTTGTTCACGCGATTAGGACTGACGACCCGCCTGGTATCGAGGCGTATTGGCATCGACGGTTTGCAGACAGACGTGCCAAGAATGGGGAGTGGTTCAAATTGTCTACTTCCGATGTTGCTGCATTCAAGCGAAGGAAATCTCAGTAGGAGCAGTCGGCTGGTTATGCGATACGAACTTGACCCGCTCCATCGCAATATACCGGATCAAGAATTTTTGGCTGATCTTAAACGAGTCGCCGACGCATTGGGTGCGAACACCGTCACGACCAGCCAGTACAATGAGCGCGGTCGGTTCTTTGACTCATCGCTGCGGAGACGCTTCGGCTCTTGGCCTCGCGCGCTTGAACGTGCCGGACTCGTATCATTGGCTCGGAACATCAAATACACGGACGAACAGCTTTTCAGCAATCTCGTTGACGTTTGGTCCCATTTCGGCCGTCAGCCGAGACATGATGATCTAACATCACTGACTTCACGCATCTCGGTCGATTCATATAAACGGCGGTTTGGCGGCTGGCGCAAAGCACTTGAATCATTTGTCCGTTGGGCTAACGACGCTAAACTTTTGCCGCAGCAAAGGAATCCGCTGGATGCGGCTGTACAGCGAGCATCGCGAGCGGTCAACGATAGGGTGCGCTTCCTTGTCATGCTTCGAGACAAATTCAAATGCCAGTATTGCGGCAAAAGTCCCTCAACCCATGCCGATGTTATTTTGCATCTTGATCACCGTAAGCCATTTTCTCAGGGCGGCCGCAGCGACTTTGAAAATCTCGTAACGTCTTGCTCCAGGTGCAACCTTGGGAAGGGTGATATCAGCGCGTAAGGCCACGCAAGCGATGCTTGATAGTGTACTGGCTTATTCGCCCCGTTGCGCAACGGTAACATAAATAATACCATGATCGAATTCGTCGGATGCCCTGCATGCCCCTGACCCGAAGCTTCAACGAAACAGTACGGGCGCGCGCGGCCCGCGATCCCGCCTTCCGGGCGGCGCTGTTCGACGAAGCCATCAACGGGCTTTTCGCCGGCGACGCGGATACGGCCAAGGCCGCGCTTCGCGCCTACATCAATGCGACCATCGGATTTGCGACCTTGGCGAAGGCTACGGGAACCCCGCCGAAGAGTTTGATGCGCATGTTCGGACCGCGCGGCAATCCCACTGCGGCGAATTTTTTCGGCGCTATCAACGCGCTGCAAAAGAAGACCGGTGTTCGGCTCAAGGTGCGCGTCACGTCGTCCGCGGCATGAGATCATCACTATTTAAGTGACTTAGCCCTTGACATTAGTCACCGGATCAATTACATTCGCCTCCTCGCCTTTGTGAAGGAGGCGGGCCGGAGGCATACCGGTCCGTCGGGCGAGGGCGGTGCCCGCGGGCGGGTTTGCAAGTTCGCTCCCGGGCGGCTTGGGCATCAGTCTCCCGGCATTATGACCGGGGCGCGAGGTGCTCGCTGGACTGGGACAGGCGAAGGCGGGTAACGCCCGTTCAGACCACGTCCCCGGAAGCCTGGCCTGAAGCTGAGCCTTAGGGACGATGACTCCCTTTGGCGAGAACCGCGGTGGAACGCCGATGGGCGAGCTGCTCCTCTCCAAAGGGGGCAGAGCCGCATCGCAAGATGCGGAGGTTGTTGAACAGCGTTTGCCGGCGTTCCGCTTCCTTCTTTTGCTTCTTTTCCGTTTTTGCTTGGCTTGCCGAAACGATCGTGAAGGGCCGGCCGCCACCGCCGGTTCTTCCAGCAAATCAGGTCGGCAAGTCCGTTCGCGTGCAGACGATGATCGGCGAAGGGCGAATCTTTCTCGCATCTCCTCGCCAAAGCACAGCTCGGGTGCAAAAAGCACGCCGCGAGAACGCCGGAGCATGGCCATGCAAGACCGTGATGTTTTCCAGCCGCAACCGATCATGTTCATCCGCTGCGGACTATCGCTGCCGCAAAGGAGGCTTGAACGGCGCGCTTTACGTAGCGATATGAACGTGGGACTAAACTCCGCTGGTATGGAAAAATTGATGTTCGAATCTTTCAAGAGTTTCATCACCGAGTTCGTCGATGGCGACAAGCACCCGAGCCAATTCGGCGACGATGATTATCGGCTCGCGGCGGCGGCGTTGCTGGTCCATGCCGCGGCAATCGACGGCGAGATGTCGCAGAGCGAGAGCACCAAGTTGCATGCCGTGATCAAGCAAAGCTTTGCACTCGACGATGCCCAGACCGAGGACCTGATCGCGAAGGCAACTGCCGCGGAGCACGAGTCGGTCGATCTTTATCATTTCACGCATCTGCTTAACCGCGCGTTCGACGAAGCGGGCCGCGCTCGCATCGTCGGGATGATGTGGGAAATCGTCTATGCCGACGGCAAACGCGACGAGCTTGAGGACAATCTCGTATGGCGCGCCGCCGATCTGCTCGGTGTGTCGTCGCACGAGCGCATCGCGCTACGCCGCGAGGTCAGTGGCGAGTCAGATTCCGGCAACGAGCCATGAAACCCGTCACGGTGATTACCGGCGCCTCGGCCGGTATTGGAGCGGATCTCGCGCGTGTCTTTGCTGCGCATGGCCATGAGCTCGTTCTGGTGGCGCGGCGGCAGGATCGTCTCGATGCGCTTGCCGATGAGATCGCCGCGACGGGGCGGCCCCGTCCGGTCGTGATGGCGGCAGATCTCGAACAGCGAGATGCCGTGGTCAGGATTCGCGGGCAATTATTGCTGCTCGAGCTGGAGCCCGAGATCATCGTCAACAATGCGGGCTTCGGGCTTGTGGGGCCGGCCGCCAAGTTGTCGCGCGACGAGCAGCTCGGCATGATCGACCTCAACGTCCGCGCGCTCACCGAATTTTCGTTGACCTTCGTCGACAGTCTCGCCCGTCATCGCGGCGGCATACTCAATGTCGCCTCGGTCGCCGCTTTCCTGCCCGGCACCAATATGGCGGTTTACTACGCCAGCAAGGCCTTCGTGCTGTCGTTCAGCGAAGCGCTCCATCGCGAGCTTTCAAGCCGCGGCATCAGGGTCACGGCGCTTTGTCCAGGCCCGGTCCCGACCGAATTCCAGGCGCGTTCGAGGATGAGAATGTCCCGATCCATGAATTTGATCACGCTGTCGGCAGATCGTGTGGCGCAAATCGGCTACCGCGGCTTCATGCGCGGCAAGCGTGTCGTGATCGCCGGACTTGCCAACAAGATCGCCGTGTTCTTCATACGCTTAATCCCGAACGCGCTGCTGCTGCGAGCCGTCGCTATGCGCACCACGCGTGACAGTTCATAACCGGGTCACGATTTTTTTAATTTCGGCAACGCGCACGATTGACACTTATGCACGTGCTCGAATCGCCCATGTCATGCGGTGCCATGCAACAATCGGTCCTGATCATTCTGCACCAGGAGCACTCCACACCGGGGCGGGTGGGCAACGCTTTGCGGCAGCTCGGTTACGCGCTCGACATCCGTCGGCCACGCTTTGGCGACCCGCTGCCGCAGACCATGGCGGACCATGCCGCCGGCATCATCTTCGGCGGCCCGATGAGCGCCAACGATGAGGACGATTTCATCCGGCGCGAAATCGATTGGGTCGCCGTGCCGCTGCGGGAGAACAAGCCGTTCCTCGGTATCTGTCTCGGCGCGCAGATGTTCGCCCGCTACCTCGGCGGGAAAGTGTTCCGCCACCCTGAAGGCCACGCCGAAATTGGCTATTACCCGATCCGGCCGACCGCTGCCGGTCTCGCCGTGGTCGAGCGATGGCCGGAATGCGTCTATCAATGGCACCGGGAGGGTTTCGATCTGCCGCCGGACGCCGAGCTGCTGGCGGCGGGCGATACGTTCGAAGTGCAGGCGATCCGCCACAAGTCAGGCTATGGCCTGCAATTCCATCCCGACGTCACCCACGCCATCATGCACAAGTGGACAACGCGGGGCCACGATCGCATGCAGCTTCCCGGCGCCCGGCCCCGCGATACGCACTTCGCCGATCGGGCCGTGTACGACTACACGGCCCGCGCGTGGCTCAACGTCTTCCTCGAGTACTGGTTGGCTGCGGCCTAATCGCCTCCGGGCTATTCAGAAATTGGAGAACGCGGCATAGTCCGTCCTCAGGGGGCCAATACAAGCAATGCATTCACCTGATTTCGATCGCGCCGGCGGCGCTTTGCGGCCGGCGATGTCTCCGTTGCACCGGTTTCTCCAACGCTGCCATGCGGACTTTCGGCAAGACGACAGCGGCGCGGTCGCCGACTACATCCCTGAACTGAAGAAGGCGAACCCTCAGCTTTTCGGCGTGAGCCTCGCTACCATCGACGGTCACGTTTACGAGGTCGGCGACAGCAACGTGCCGTTCACGATCCAGTCAATCTCCAAAGCGTTCGTGTTCGCGCTGGCACTCGAAAAACTCGGCGCCGAGAAGGTCGAGGCGGTAATCGGTGTCGAGCCGAGCGGCGATGCCTTCAACTCCATCCGGCTGCGCCCTGACAATCGGCCCTACAACCCGATGGTCAATTCCGGCGCCATCGCCTGTTCCGGGCTGATCCACAAGGCGAGAGGCAGCGAAGCCTTCGAATGCATTCGCGATGCTCTCAGTCGCTGCGCCGGCCACGAACTCGGCGTCGACGAAGCGGTGTTTGCCTCCGAGCGCGAGACCGGGGACCGCAACCGCGCCATCGCCTATCTGTTGCGCAATTACGCCGTAGTGGAAGGCGACGTCGACGCCGTGCTCGACGTCTATTTCCGCCAATGCTCCATCCTGGTGACCGCGCGCGATCTCGCCGTCATGGCCGCGACGCTTGCCAACAATGGCGTCAATCCGATAACCGGCGAGCAGGTGATGAAACCTTATGCCGTCGCGCGCACGCTATCGATCATGACCAGTTCCGGCATGTACGATTACGCCGGTGAGTGGGTCTATCGGGTCGGCATGCCGGCCAAGAGCGGCGTCGGCGGCGGTATCGTGGCGGCGCTCCCCGCGCAGCTTGGTCTCGGCACTTTTTCGCCGCCGCTCGATTCCCACGGCAACAGCGTGCGCGGGCTGAAAATATGCGAGGAACTGTCGACACATTTCGGCCTGCATATGCTGAACCGTTCGGGGGACGTGCGCACCTCGATCATTGCCGACTATGACGTCGGCGGCATCGCGTCGCGCCGCAGTCGCAAGCCGCGCGATCAGCAAATCCTCGAGGAGCATCACGAGGAGATTCGCGTCATCGAACTGGTCGGTGCGCTCACCTTCGCCACCCTCGACTACGTGTCGCGGCGTGTTGGTGACAAGGAATCGCAAATCCTCATTATCGATTTCCGCCGTGTGGCTTCGATCACCCAGGCCGGCGGACTGTTGCTGGCCGAAATTCTGCGCAGCGTTACCCCCGAGGGGCGACGGCGATCCTCGCCGGAATTGAGCCAGCTTCGCTGATCTCAGCGATCATCCGCCCGCTCATTGCCGAGGTCGCCGGAGTGCGCGAATTCTCGTTGCTTGATGAGGCTATCGAATGGGCGGAGGATCAGGTCATCTTCCGCTATGGCGGCTTCGTTGCAGCCGCGACCGGCGCTCACCTCAAAGAGCAGGCTCTGCTCGCCGGGCTGACCGACCAGGAGCTTGCCGATCTGACCAAGCTCGGCACCGCGCGCAGTTTTCCGGCCGGGCAACGCATCATCTCGGCCGGCGAGCCGGGGTCGTCGCTGTTTTTCCTGCAAAGCGGCATGGTCAGCGTCAAGCTGCCCAGCGGCGTACGGCTCGCGAGCCTCGACGAGGGCATGGAATTCGGTGAAATGACGCTGCTCGATGAGCCGCGCACGGCCGACGTCTGGGCGGATACCCATGCCACGTGCCTGGAATTGCCGATCGCGGAGTTCGACCGCTTCCGCCTCGAGCATCCGCGCGTCGCCGAACGCATTGCGCGCAATCTCGCTGCGATCCTTGCCAAGCGTCTCATCCTGGCCAATGCCAAGATCGACCTGCTCAGCGCTTACTGAGCGTCATCACCGGCCGGCGAGCTGTTCGGCAAAAAAAGCGACGGTCTTGGTGTAGATCTGTGACGCGTTCCATTGCAGCAGCACCTGGAAGTTCGCTGTGCCTTCGCCCCACGGCTGGTGGGGCTGCCAGCCATAGCCTTTGAGATAATTCGCCGTCGAGGCGAGCACGTCCGGCACGCTGTGGATGAGATCGCGGCGCCCGTCGCCGTCATAATCCACGGCGAACTTCAAATAGGACGACGGCAGGAATTGCGTCTGGCCGATCTCGCCCGCCCAGGCGCCGTGCATGTCCGCGGGCGACATGTCGCCGCGATCGACGATTTTGAGCGCGGCCAGCAACTCGCCGCGGAATTTGTCCGGCCGGCGGCAATCGAAGGCCAGCGAGGCCAGCGAGCGTATGGTCTGGAAGTTGCCGTTGCCCGCGCCGAAATCGGTTTCGAGACCCCAGATGGCGACGATAACCTCTGCCGGGTACGCCGAACTGGGCTTCGATCCGGCGACAGCATCGAGCCGTATTGGATGATTTTATTTCTGGCGCGCGTCAGGCGCGGCGGCACCATCCGGCCGGAGAACTGCTCGAAACTTTGCTTGAAAACGCCCTGGGCATGGTCGCGCGCGATGATCGCCGGGTCGTAGGTGATGCCGGCAAGGCTGGCCTGGATTGTTTGTTGCGAAATGCCCTGCGCCGCGGCTTCGGTTTTGAAGGCCTGCAGCCAGGCGCCGAAGTCGCCGCCGCAGGGCGCATTTTGCGCGAACGCCGCGCCGCTGGCGCAAAGCATCAAACAGGAAAGCAGTAACTGGATCAGCCGTTTCAACCGAAAGCCATACCGAAAGCCATGGCGCAGCATAAGCCCGTCCTTTTCAGCCCCCGGAGAGAATCATCGATTTTAGCCGCCAATATGATGCCGCAGCGGCGCGCCCGGTTCCAGGGTCACGGCTTGGCCGGTTGGTAGCGGTCGGCCTGAAAGAGCTCGCGAAAGACCTGGGTCGAGACCACGACGACAGCGAGCGTGCTAAAGCCGCCGATCAGCACCGCGGGAATGGTCCCGAACAGCGCCGCGGCGGCACCGGCGCGGAAATCGCCGAGTTGGTTCGACGTGCCGGTGAACATCGAGCCGACGGCAAAGACCCGGCCGCGCATCTCGTCCGGCGTATGCAGCAACAACAGCGACTGCCGGATCACGACGCTCGCGGTATCGGCGGCGCCGACGATGAACATGGCGCCCATGGCGAACAGCAGGCTTGGCGCCAGCGCCAGCAGAATCGTCCCGGTGCCGAACGTCGCGACCGCAATGAACATGATGCGGCCGACGCGGCGCGAGATCGGCCAGCGCGCCAGCGTCAGTGCCGTTATCAGTGCGCCGGCGGCGGGCGCGGCGCGTAGCGCGCCGAAGCTCAGCGGCCCGGACATGAATATGTCGCGGGCAAAAATCGGCAAGAGCCCGGTCGCATTGCCGAGCAGCACGGCGAACAGGTCGAGCAGAATAGCGCCGAGCACGACCTTGTGACGGCCGATAAAGACCAGCCCGCTGAACAGCCGCTTCAGATCGACCGGCTCACGGGCTGTTGCAGTCCGCGACATGGCAATACCGCGCATGACGAAAGCGGCAGAAAGCCACAGCACCGCGCATGCGGCGAAAACCAGCGTCGGGCTCAACGCGATCAGAACGCCGCCAAGCGCCGGACCGGTGACGATGGCGATCTGCGCCGCCGACGTCGAACCCGCGATCGCGCGGGGCAGCACGCTCGCAGGCACGATGTTCGGCAACGCGGTTTGCAGGCTCGGCTGCTCGAAGGCGCGGCCGGTGCCGACGATGAACGCCATGGTGAGCAGGAGAGCAGGCGTCAGCCGCCCGGTTCCATTTGCGAACGCCAGTACTGCGACGGCCGCGGCTTCGACGACCTGCGCTGCGGCAGCGATCGTGCGGCGGTCATAGCGGTCCGCCGCGTGGCCGGTGGCAAGGAAAAGCCCGATTGCCGGGATGAACTGTACGAGGCCGACCAGCCCAAGCTGGAACGGGCTGCGGGTCAACTCATACATTTGCCAGCCGACCGCGACCGCTTGCACCTGAAGCGCGATCGAGGCGGCGACGCGCACATAGAGAAATCGAAGGTAGGCGGGCTGGCGAAGCAGAGGGACGGACGGGGCGATTTCGGCGCTCATCGCCAAAGGTCATAATCGGCGCGACAAGGTTTGTCGCGGGCGCGCACGCAGTGCTGTATGATGGGCCGGCAATCAGCCGCAGTCGGACGGCGGCGGGTCGATGTAATTCAAGAACTGATCGCCGAGCGGTGTGAAGCTCAGAAACGTCCAAATCGCTGCGGCGCAGGCAAACGCCGTGGCCGCGATGAGTGCAGCTTTCCTCATTTTTGCGACCGCGAGCCGCGGCGCTTCGGGGACAATTCCGTGCATGCCTTTCCGGTAGTCGGCGGCGTTGGCTCGCTGGTTCAAAACGCGCCCATGCCCTTTGCTGCCCATCCTTGACAGTGCGAAGCGGCGGCCCTAAATGGCCCGCACTCGCCAAAACCGGCGCCATTTTGCTTGGTTGAAGTCCATGGCGGGGCCGTAGCTCAGTTGGGAGAGCGCCTCGTTCGCAATGAGGAGGTCAGGGGTTCAACTCCCCTCGGCTCCACCAGCCTTCGCTCGCTGCGCGAGCTACGGCTCGGCAAGCCAATAGCAATACCTCAAGCGCGGCGAGCGAAGGCTGCCGCGCCGAAGTTGCGAAGCAACGAAGGCGGGCTGGGGAGTATGAAATACGTCTACATTCTTCAAAGCATTGACTTTCCCGATCGGTACTACGTAGGTCTTACCGAGGACCTGAAAGCGCGGCTGTCGAAGCACAATCACGGGGAAGTTTCGCACACGTCGAAATACAAACCGTGGCGGCTTAAGACATACATCTCATTTTCGGACGAGAAGCAGGCTGTTAACTTCGAAAGATATTCGAAGTCGGCGTCTGGACGAGCGTTCGCGAAGAAGAGGCTGCAATGGTCGTGAATGGAGTTCGTTCATGTCCGCGCCGTTGTAGTGGGCGGGCCGGCACAATCCCCGGCTTGTTCGTGCCGTTCTAAGCCGTTAGGTTCCACCACCATCATCCGCGAATTTGAGCCATGCGCGCACTGTTTCTTGTCATCGATCTGGCCCTGCAACTTTACATCTGGATCGTGATCGCGATGGCGATCTTCTCGTGGCTCGTGGCGTTCAATGTCGTCAACACGCGAAGTCCCGTCGTGGCCATGGTCGGCGATTTTCTCTATCGCATCACCGAACCCGTCCTGCGGCCGATCCGTAACATGCTGCCCAATCTGGGCGGCATCGACATTTCTCCGGTGATTCTGTTCCTGATCATCGTGTTCATTCGTTACGTGATCGCAATCTATATCCTGCCCAACGTGTTCTGAACGCAATGTCCGTACGACCGTGGACGCAAGCGGCGGGCGGCGTCGTGCTCGACATACGCGTGACTCTTCGCGGCGCGGCGTGGGTCAGGCGGCTGCGAATTGCCGGCGACTCGCCCGCGTTGAGCGCCAGCCTGGAGCTGACGAAGGTAGGCGCATGAGCGCGAAAATCATCGACGGCAAGGCGATCGCCGCCGAATTGCGCGCCGCTGTGGCGGTGGAAACGCGCCGGCTGACCGCAGATCATAATATCGTGCCTGGCCTCGCCGTCGTTCAGCTCGGCGAAAATCCAGCAAGCATGACCTACGTCAAAAGCAAGGCGCGCGCTCTGGTCGAGGTCGGCATGCGGCCGTTCGATTATTATCTGCCCGCTTCGACGAGCGAGACCGAACTGCTCAGCCTCGTTGCCAAGCTCAATGTGGATCCCGCCATCCACGGCATCCTGGTGCAGTTGCCGCTACCACCGCACATCAGTCCGTCGAAAATTTTTTCCAATGTCCACCCGGACAAGGATGTCGATGGCTTTCACCGCTCAACGCCGGCCGGCTGATGATGGGGCGGCCGGCGCTGGTGCCGTGTACTCCAGTCGCCTGCATCAAGTTGATCAAAACGGTGTACCCCTCGCTGATCGGAGTTGATGCGCTGATGGTGGGGCGCTCGCACATCGTCGGCAATCCGCTCTCGCAAGCGTTGCTCAACGAGGACGCGACTGTCGCTGTGGCACACACCCATACGCGTAACCTTCCTGATTACTGCCGGCGTGCCGATCTTTTATGCGTCGCCATCGGTTGCCCCGAGTTTATTCGCGGCGATTGGATCAAGCCGGGCGCCACCGTGATCGACGTCGGTATCAACCGCATTTCAGTGGACGGCAAATCCCGTATCGTCGGCGACGTGAATTTCGCGGAAGCGATCGAGGTTGCCGGCGCCATCACCCCGGTGCCCGGCGGCGTCGGGCCGATGACGATCGTGTGCCGCTCGTGAACACGCTGCGCGCGGCGTGTATGCGAGCCGGCCTGCCAGCACCGGCGGTGTAATCTCTGTCACTCTGAGGTGCGAGCACGGGTCCGGCCCGAAGTGGTCTGCCCGATGACAGGCTCCACGAGCTGGAAGGGCAACGGCCCGGGCTGTTTATCCTTCGAGGCGCACCTTCGGCATGCATCGGGATGACGGACGAAGTTTGAAAGTGACGCGCAACAGCCCGTCAGCTGTTCCAGCCGAACGCGACCTTATCGAGCACGCGCGTGCCAAATTTTTCCGACGAGCGCGCTACCGCCTTGCCGCCGAGGGCGCGATAAAATTCCAAGGCGCTGTCGTTTTCCGAAAGCGCCCAGACGATCAACGATTTCATCGCGCTCTGCGCCAGATCGCGACGCGCGGCGGTGAACAGACGGCGGCCGAAGCCGAGACCCTGGTATTCCGGCCGCAGATAAAGCTCATAGATTTCGCCGTCGTAATACAGGCTGCGCGCGCGATTGCGCCGATAATTGGCGAGCCGGCAACCTTGTCGCCGAACTGCAGAAGCGCGATGCGGCCACCTTTGCGGATGGCGCTGTCCCACCATGCAGGACCGCGGCGAATGATCAGCTTTTGAGTTCAGTGCCTGGGATGATGCCCTGATACGCCATCCGCCATGCCTCATCGTGGGCGGACGCCACTGCAGCGGCATCGCTTGCCTTGGCGCGGCGGATTTCGATGAGGACGGTACTCATGATGCCATCAAAGCAAGCGATTCCATGGGCCTCAGGGGGCGCGATTTGCCAAGGGTTAACGAGGCGGATTATTAGCGGAAAAGGGCAGGTCGTCCATCGCCGCAAGGGGAAAAATCCGTGGGACGCGCAAAATCTGCCCAAGCTGTTGGAGAGCGACACGGTTGCCGGGATTTGATGCCGAACTCACCCTTTTTATCGCAAGTGGCAGTGCGG
>CAVTFP010000016.1:0-17058 GCA_963733645.1 uncultured Alphaproteobacteria bacterium | reverse complement strand
TGGGCGCGCACCTAGAGCACGATCCGAAAAAGTGGAGAACGGCTTTTCGAAAAGATCGTGCTCCAAAGAAAATCCCGCGCCGAAAGTGAAGTGCAGTCATGGCTGGTCGTTTCTCCGTACATCGCGTTGCCGCACCAGAGCTCGCTCCCGCGATTGAAGAGAGCGTGCCTAATGACAGCGTTGCGTGGAACACATTTCCCGAGCCCGTGCCGGAGCCTGCGGCGCCAGCCTCGACCAACGCCCTGCTGACCGACAAAGTGCTCGACGCCAAGGTGCGTTTGCACCGCCGGCTGATCGAGGAAATCAATCTGTCGGCGCTGGAAAAGCTGCCTGACGACGAAATGCGCGGCCACGTCCAGCAGCTTGTGTCGGAATATGTCGTATCGGAGCGGCTGGCGCTCAACACCCAGGAGCTCAACGACTTCGTCTCGGAAATTCTCGATGAGATGACGGGCTTAGGCCCGCTCGAGCCGCTGCTCCAGGACCCGAGCGTCAACGACATCCTCATCAACGGCCATGAGTGTGTCTATGTCGAGCGCCGCGGCCAGCTCGAACCGACCGGCGTGCGCTTCAAGGACGAAGCGCATCTTTTGCGCATCATCAACAAGATCGTTTCCGCCGTCGGCCGCCGGGTCGACAAGTCGCATCCGATGTGCGACGCGCGCCTCCTTGACGGCTCGCGCGTCAACGTCGCGGTGCGCCCGGTCGCCATCGACGGCCCGCTGGTATCGATCCGCAAGTTCTCGAAGAAGCCGTTCAACCTCAACAAGCTGGTCGACGTCGGCGCGCTGCGGCCGCAAATGGCGGAACTGCTGGCGGCGGCGGTGCGGGCGCGCGTGACGCTGATCATTTCCGGCGGCACCGGCTCCGGCAAGACCACCATGCTCAATGCGCTCTCGGCGTTTATTTCCGAGAAAGAGCGCCTGCTCACCATCGAAGACGCGGCCGAATTGCAATTGCAGCAGCCGCATGTCGGCCGCATGGAAACCCGGCCGCCAAGCATCGAGGGCAAAGGCGAAATCCGCCAGCGCGATCTGGTCAAGAACGCGCTGCGCATGCGGCCCGACCGCGTCATTCTCGGCGAGTGCCGCGGCGAGGAAGCCTTCGACATGCTGCAGGCTATGAATACCGGCCACGAAGGCTCGATGGCGACGATCCACGCCAATACGCCGCGCGACGCCATATCGCGTCTCGAACAGATGATCGGCATGGCCGGCTTGCCGATGACGGTGTCGTCGATCCGCGGCCAGATCGCCGCCGCGATCCGCGTCATCGTGCAATTGTCGCGGCTGTCGGACGGCAAGCGCCGCGTCATGAGCATCGCCGAGATCACCGGGCTCGAAGGCGACATCATCCAGATGCAGGAAGTCTACAAATATGTGCGCACCGGCACGGCGCCCGACGGCAGCGTGCAAGGCCATTTCCAGGCCACCGGCGTGCGGCCACGCTTTCTCACCGACCTCATCGCCATGGGGATCAAGATTCCGGGGGCGTATTTCGACCCCTCGCAACCGTTGTGACGATGTTTTCCGATTTTGACCCGATCTATCTGATCTGGCTGTTCGTCGCGGTTTCCGCGGGTCTGACGGTCGAGGCCCTATATCTGATGACCTTCTCGGCGGCCTCCTATCGCAGCAAGATCAACCGGCGGCTGATGCTGTCGAAGGATCGGACCGATCGCGAGAGCGTACTTGTCGAGCTGCGGCGCGAGCGCGGTCTCACCAGTGGCGGCAATTATCGCCTTGGCCTGATCGCGATCAATCGGCTGGTCCTGCAATCAGGGCTCACAATCGGTTTCGCGCGCCTCATCGTCATCATCGCCATTACCACAGTCGTGGTGTTCGCCGTCACGACATTTGTTCGCGGCAGCCTCGTCGAAGCGGCGTTGGCGGCATTGTTCAGTGCGACGGTGCTGCCGTATTTCGTGTTGCGCATGCTCCGCGCCCGGCGGCAGAAGAAATTCGGCGCCCAGTTTCCCGATGCGCTCGATATCATCGTGCGCAGCCTGCGCGCCGGCCATCCGGTGCCGATCGCCATTGCCATGGTCGGGCGTGAGATGCCAGATCCGATCGGCAGTGAATTCGGCATGGTGTCCGACGAAATCACGTACGGGGCCGATATCGAGACGGCGATGCGCAATCTTTACGGCCGCATCGGCTCCGACGATCTGCCGTTATTCGTCACTGCCGTCGCCATCCAGGGCTCGACCGGCGGCAATCTCGGTGAAATCCTGGAAAACCTCTCCGGCGTCATCCGGCAGCAATTCAAGATGCGGCGCAAGATCCGCGCGCTCGCCGCCGAAGGCCGCGCCTCGGCGATGATCCTCTCGGCGCTGCCGATCGGCATGTTCCTCGTCATTCAGGTCATCACGCCCGAGTTCTACAGCTCGGTCTGGCAGGAGCATCTGACCAAGGTGATGTTGTTCTCCGCCGCCGGCTGGATGAGCATCGGCAATCTCATCATGTTCAAGATGGTGAACTTCAAGATCTGAACCATGGATCAAACCGATACCTTTGCCCTGTTCGGCAGTAGCGCAACGACGATGTTGAGCATGCTGATCTTTCTCGCGACCGGCACGCTCGCCTTCGCGGTGATGATCGGCGTGCGCGCGCGCGAGGCCGTGCGCCGCCGCGCGGCGCGTGTCAACATCGACGACGATGTGCCGGGAGGCCGGCGCAGCCTGCGTTACTCCGGGCAGCGCGCGGTGCAGAAGCTGATCGAATATACGACCAAGCATTATTCCTCCGTCGACACCGAAAATGTGAAAATGCTGCGCCGCCGGCTGATGCAAGCCGGGATCTACAATCCGCACGGCGCGGCCTGCTTTTTCATCACGCGTGGCGTTGCCGCGGTGGCTCTGGCCGCTGCGGCATTTTTTGTTTTGCCGATGCTGGGATTTGGCGGCAAAGCGCCGTTCTGGCTTTTCGTCATGGCCGGCGGACTACTGGGCTATCTCGGGCCGAGCTTCTATCTCGATCGTATGATCGGGTCGAAACGACTCCAGCATCAATCCGGCTTTCCCGATTTCATGGATCTGCTGGTGGTCTGTGCGGATGCCGGTTTGAGCATGGAGGCGGCGCTCGACCGCATCGGACGCGAGCTCGGCAACTCCTATCCGTCGCTGGCCGCGAACATCCATATGGCCAATCTCGAAATCCGCGCCGGGCGCACTTTAACCGAGGCGCTCGAGCATCTGGGCGACCGGCTCGGGCTTGAAGAAGCGCGCTCCTTCGCCACGCTGATCCAGCAATCGGACGAACTCGGCTCCAGCATCGGCGATGCGCTGCGGGTCTATAGCGACGACATGCGTCACAAGCGGCTATCGCGCGCCGAGGAGAAGGCTTACAGCCTGCCGGCGCGGCTGGCGCTGCCGATGATGATCTGCATCTTCCCGGTGCTGTTCGTCGTCATCCTTTGTCCGGTCATCGTGCGGATGGTGACGGGCAATTGGTAGTTTTTGTCTCCCCCGCTTGCGGGGGAGAGGCGAGCGTAGCGAAGCCAGAGGGGGTAATTCGCCAAAGCTTGTGCGGCTTGCGCCATCGCCCCGCCCAACCCTCCCCCGCGAGCGGGGGAGGGCTCGAGCGAGGAATTCCTTAACTATCGTCGCCTAGCTTCAGGCGTCCGATGCCCCGGGTATGGATGGGGCGGGTCCCATCCTCGCAGATTTGCGCAAATTGCCGGGCGTGTCGTGGTCTTGAGCGTGTGATGAGTATCCGAGTGGGGCGGATCCTGATCGTTGTGGCGGCGTGCCTCACGTGCCTGTGCGCCTGCTCGAGCTCGACCAAGCTTGGCAGTCTCCTCAAACCGAATTCCGATGCGGCTTCGAGCGACGCCAAGGACGGCGCCGCGACCCCTGACGTTACCGGTTCATTCGTGACCCAGCCGGCCGAGCCGGGGTCGAGCGGTGAGCCGGTCGCGCCGCTATCGAAGCCCGGCCTGGTCGGTGACGATCCCAACGACGATTTGCAGCTCGCCAAGAAATATTTCCGCAGCAACAATTTCGGCCTGGCCGAGAAGAGCTTCCGCGCCGCGGTCGAGAAGCACCCGAACGATGCCGAGGCCTGGGTCGGGCTGGCGGCGTCCTACGACCGGTTGCACCGCTTCGATCTTTCCGACCGCGCCTATGCGCAGGCCATCCGCATCGTCGGTCCGACGGCGCAGATCCTCAACGACCAGGGCTTCTCCTACATGTTGCGCGGCGACTATGCCCGCGCCCACAAAAAGCTTGAGGAAGCCCAGGTCAAAGACCCCGCCAACCCCTATGTCCAGGCCAATCTGCAACTGCTTGAAGAGAGCTATCACGACGGCAAGGCGATCCAGTAACGCAGGTTAGTTTGCTCATTTCCTTGTCATCATCCGCTCCCTGTCATCATCCGCCAACGAGCGCGGCCCGAAGTGGCCGCCCCGATGACAGGCTCCAGCGGATGATCCAGTATTCCAAAAAAGTATCGGTATCGGACAGTGCAAAAGCCGCATCTGCGGTGAGTACTGGATGCTCCGCCTTCGCGGAGCATGACAGGGATCACGCCCGGTCCCCGAGCCGGATGAGCCGCTTGCCCAAATTCTCGCCGCGATAAAGTTCGGCGATCGCGCCCGGGCAGTTCTCGATGCCGTCGACGATTTCCTCGCGATAACGAATGCGACCGTCGCGAATCCGAAGCCGCAAGCCGGGCGATGGCCTCTTCGTAGCGATGCTGATAATCGAAAGCGAGAAAGCCCGACATGCGCGCCCGCTTGACCAGAATGTGCCGCTCGACGCGCGGCCCGGACGGCGGCGGATCCCAGCTCGACACCGAGGCGGTGCCGCAGATCACGATGCGTGCGCCGATTGCAAGTTGCCGCATCACCGCGTCGCTGATTGCGCCAGCGGTATTGTCGAAATAAACGTCGACGCCGCGCGGGCAACTTTCCTTGAGCGCGTCGTCGAATTTTCCGGCCTTGTAGTCGATGGCTGCGTCGTAACCGAATTCGTCGCGGCAGAGTTTGACCTTGGCAGCGCCGCCGGTCAGTCCGACCGTACGGCAGCCTGCAAGCTTGGCGATTTGTCCCACCGCGGAGCCGACCGCGCCCGCCGCCGTGGACACGACGACAGTGTCGCCCGGCCGCGGCTGACCCAGATCGAGCAGGCCGAAATAGGCGGTGACGCCATTGAGCCCTAGAATTCCAAGTGACAGAGACAGCGGCAGATCGGCTTCCTTCACCTTCCGTGTGATCGATTTGCCGTCAGACACCGCATAATCCTGCCAGCCCAGCAGGCCCATGACCGGCTGGCCTTCGGCATAATCGGGATGGCGCGACGCGACGACGGTTCCGGCGGCAAACGACCGCATCACCTCGCCGATGCCGACCGGGGTCGAATAGTTCGCCGCCGCGGCGACCCAGCCGCGCATGGCCGGCTCGACCGAGAGGAAGTCGTTGCGCACCAGGAATTGCCGATCGGCGAGTTCCGGCAGGGCGGCGTCGACAATCTCGAAATTGTCGGCTTGCGGGATGCCGTTTGGCCGCGATTTCAGGTGGACCTGACGGTTGATTTTCGGCGTCATCGCGGTCTCCGGCCCCGGAGCGGGAATGTTAGTCCGCCGCGATTTGGCGGGATAGAGCGCAAATCCGTAGCCCGGATTGAGCGAAGCGAAATCCGGGAGAAGGAGTCTTCTATCGCCGTATTTTAAGCGGCCTTCAACCGCGCCAATTCCGTCTCGAACTCAAAGCTGAGTTGTGCGCCTTCGTCATGCGGCAGCCAGCCGGCCATTTGCGGAAAGATCGTCCGGTAAACTAAGAGTTTGTCCGCATCCCATGGCATACTTTCCGCCGCGCGGGCTTCGGTCAAAATCTGATGTAGTTTGGCGCGAACCTTGTCTGTATCGGGATAGTAGACGGGCGTTTCGAAATCCTCGTCAGACGGATCTGGCCCGTCGTGTCCGAACAGATCGCCTTGGCGGGAGGAAGCCATAATTGGAAGGAATGCGACTGAAAATCCGGGGCCGCTCATGCTGCCGCGACGGCAATTTGTTCGTCAATCCTCGTTAAAAGTCCTTTTTTGGAATCGATCGTATAACCGGCATCGCGCAACGCGATTAGCACATCGCTTAAGTGAAGATGATCGACCGCCTGGTGTTGTTTGATTGCGTCGCGAATAATCGCGGCATACACGTGACTTGGGCTGCGCATCGTTTCAGGTATGGCCGCCAAAGCATGGTCAATGAGGGCACGAGCATCCGCTTGGACGAGGTTGGTGCGTTGATCTGACTCGGAAGCTTGGGCGGGCTTTTGTAGCGTTACAATCAAATCGACCGTGACGACGCCCTCGGAGCCGGAGTTCAGTCCCTTAACGGAGCGCTGTCCTTTATCGAGGATCGCTACATGAACGGGAACCAAATGAAACCCGGCATCCCTGATCGCCCGCTGCACCAAACCCCATACCTGACCGTCGCTATTTCCAAAGACGACCGACATATGGCGGCCAGGCTTAAGAATCCGAAATGCCTCGGCGAACGCACCACGAAGGAGGTCTTCGTAGCGCTTGGCCGCACCATTCTTTTTGCGTCCGGTGGTGTGCATCACCGCCTCACGGGCATGATCGGTCGTCTGCCCAAGCCACGCCTCGTGAAACAGATTCATGTCGCTATAAAAGATGTTGCTGCCGAAGGGCGGGTCAATAAAGACATAGTCGATCGAGGCATCATCGAGATGGTCAACGTGATCTGCTGAGGCAAGCGTATAGGTGACGCTGTTTGCTACGTCTCCGCTAAAAAGCGGTTCGCTGCCGAACACGGCTTCGCCCGCTCGGATCGCGGCTTCGATCTTCCGTTCGAAAAGTTCGAATACATTCCATTCATAATAGACCGGAGCGATGTAGTAGGTTTGATTTTGCGCATTCAAAGGACGTTGGGCGCTCCATTGGTAACGACGCGAAGCGCGCGGCAAAATGGCGGTGAACGCGAAGGATAACTTATTGCGCAAACTATCATCTTCGATAGCCCGAATTGCGCGCCACAACTCAAGCAAAGCAATTGCGTTTCGCGGAGAGAAGAACCGCTTGGTCTCCGTCAACCCGGCTTTGCCCAAGCCAGAGCGGCTAAACATTTCGCGGGAGTTGTCGATGATACGTGAAGGTATCTCGTCTTGGCGTGGATCGGATTCGGCCGCGGCGACGGCGGCATAATCGACCTTATCAACGTCTTGATCGACCAAACGGCCATTAGCGTCGCGTACAACGACCTGCACCGGTACATCCGGCCCGCGTTTCCATGCGCGCTTCACAAACGGCGTTGCGCAGTCAGGGCACTTATCGGGTGCCGAAGTACCTCCGCTGCGCAGGGCTTTGAAAAAGACGAGAGGCTTCGCACACGACGGGCAATCATAAGTGAACGACCATACCGTGCGCACCATCTCGACTTTGGTACGGTCGGAGCCGCGCCGGGTCATGTACAAATCGCCAAGCGCGGTCTTTGCACGGGCGATTACCTTTTTGGCTGTCCGTCTAAACTCTGCGAAATCGATCTCGGTTAGATAGCCGGTTGCGATGTGGCGGCCCAAAACGGAAATGTCGCTGAGCTTGGCGCGCCGACCGAGCGTTGCCGCTGCAATCCCAGTCATGCCGGAACCGGCAAAGAGATCGGCTACCATTTCACCGCGGTGCGTGAGAGTCTCAATAAAGGGCTTAATGGCCGCGATCGGGACTTTCGTCAGATAGGCATGACAGTTGTAAACCGCGTCGGTGCGTGGAGCGGTAATGGTCTCTGGCAAGCAATCGAGCTGAAGCTCCACAGGCGTCCCCCCGGCAGAATCCGTTGTGACCGCAATCATAGCAGATGGGGAAACCAAAGTCTGTAGACTCAAAATAGGCAGGTTCCTAGCCTTTACAGCGATTCCACTGCCAAGGTTAGCCGTTGCCATCCTCTTCTCCCAAAAAGATTTTTGCTGCCAACTTGCGTCGCCTACGTCTTGCGACCGGACTCTCTCAGGAAGCTCTTGCGGAACGGTCGGGGTTGCATCGTACCTACGTCAGCTCCATTGAGCGCGGCGAACGCAACCTGTCCCTCGAGAATATCTTTCGCCTGGCTGAAGCCCTCAGTGTCGATCCGCGCGAGTTGCTTGCTTCCGAAAAGAAGAGCGGCGGGGGTAAATAATGGGCTTCAAGGCGGATACCAGTTTCCTGCGTTTTCTGAGCATGGGCGCTGCCGGCGCGCGGCAGGTGATGTCGCAAATGACGGCCGCCGGATTTCAGCCGATTGAGCTTGAACGCTATTGCACGTCGAACAAGATTTGGACCACGAAAGTCAAGCGGCTCCGCCTCCCCGACATTTTGTGCGTGCGTACAGGAACGCGCATCGAAGTGCGAGCGAAGTCCGATCTGAAAATTCGAATGAGCGACGCGCCTAGCAATCCCGATCGCCGCTGGAATACCGGCATGCGGGATGAGGATTTAGCAGCATTTATTACCTGCTTTGACGATAATGGAACGCCCGCTCCTGCCGCCGAAGCTGTTTTCTTCGCATTTAGCGATCTTCAAAAGACTGAGAAACAATCGACCCTTGGTCTGCCAAAGTCCGCATCTGAGGGCGCGGAGCGTGACCGGACTTGGCCGTCCATCGTGCCCCAACGCAACGGAGTTGTGGAATTTGTCGATAGGACCGCCATTCGAACCCTGATGGATGCCGATGAGGAACGTCCGGCCCGCCCGCAAACTTTCCCTCTGCGAGGACGTGTGCCTTACGTGGTTGCGGGCGAAAGGTTCATTGCCGAAGTCTCGATGATCGCCGGAGCGCCGCTGCGGCGGATGGCACTCACGTCATATCTGAAAAATAAGTACGACCCTCTGAGCGAAGTCGGTGCGAACAACGCCGTTGACCGCTATGCGGCGGTGAAGTCATTGCCGTTCTTGCCCGACAAGAAAAAACAAGCGATCGCGGCAATCGAGAAGCGGCTCGATGCGGAAAAGGAGGATCGTGTACTTCTCGAAGCGGCAGGAGCTGGCACGGCACTGGAATTGGCCAAGGCCTGGGAGCGTTTGGAAGGTTTCGTCTGGAGACAGGAACGCGCCGATCTACGTATGGAAGCCGTGTTCATTCTAACTGAGTTACGCAGTCCCGGTGCGCGCGAAGTTCTATTGAGAATTGCGAACGATCCGGCTTTTTGTCGAAGAAGAAATCCGCCAAGCTACCGTGTGGGGACTCGGAAAAGCTGGCCTTAAAAGTTATGGCGATCTCGTTCCGTTTATCAGGGACCCTGAACGGGACGTCGTATTGCACGCGATCGCGGCATTTGGTCAGGATACACCTCTTCCCGTGGTTCTCCAGTTGATCGATGAATTGATATCCGGCGATGATCGTCGAGCGCCGGCGGCATCTGAAGCTCTGCGAATTATTGGCGGCGGCCTCGTCCTGAAAAATCTTATCGAGGCTGCGCGCACCAGGAAAGATTCCATTGATTGGATTTTAGCAACGCTTGGCCGTCTGGCGGCCGACCAAGTATATACCGCTCTCGAAGGTGATCCGTTACTTGAACGGCTTCGACCGCTCCTCCTTTTGTATGGCATCAAAAATTGGGTGGCAGAAGTTTCGGTCGATATCGACTTGAAATTCCTTCTCAGGCAAAATCTCTAGTATCGACGAAGGGACGTCGATCGGTGACAGGCAACTGATGGTACGATTCCTGCGAGGTCGCTCATGACGTTTCCTCATCCAGCACCTTGCGGCCTAGAAAACCCATCAGGGTTAGCTCTTTAGGTCTTGGGGGGCCAGTCTGGTCCAACCTTATCGGTGAGCGCTCGCAGCGACTCAGACCAACCGCAAATTTTGGCCGTCTGTCCGGGCGTCAGCCGTTCGTCCGATGCCCAGCCTACGAACACCGCGGTCAATGCCAGCATATGCCTATAAGACAACTGCTCCCGCAGATACTCCGACATCGGCCCCGACGCTTCATTAAAATACGCCGAAGGTCGTCTTCGGGGTCTTCGCTCTACGTCTAACTGCCGTGAAATGAAGAGCCAGCTACACCATATCCCCATCCGGTGAAATCGCGATCTCATGTTCAGCAGGATCGCTTAGGGAATTCAGACCGTGCCAACCGTTTGCTCCCCACAAGGATAGAAAATGCCCCTGACCCGCAGCTTCAATAGAACAGTGCAGGAGCGCGCGGCCCGCGATCCGGCTTTCCGGGCGGCGCTGTTCGACGAAGCCATCAACGGGCTCTTCTCCGGCGATGCGGATACGGCCAAGGCCGCGCTTCGCGCCTACATCAATGCGACCATCGGATTTGCGGCCTTGGCGAAGGCTACGGGAACGCCGCCGAAGAGTCTGATGGGCATGCTCGGGCCGCGCGGCAATCCCACCGCGGCGAATTTTTTCGGCGCTATCAACGCACTGCAAAAGAAGACCGGTGTTCGGCTCAAGGTGCGCGTCACGTCGTCCGCGGCATGAGATCATCACTAGTTAAGTGACTTAGCCCTTGACATTAGTCACCGGATCAATTACATGCGCCTCCTCGCCTTTATGAAGGAGGCGGGCCGGAGGCATACCGGTCCGTCGGGCGAGGGCGGTGCCCGCGGGCGGGTTTGCAGTTCGCTCCCGGGCGGCTTGGGCATCAGTCTCCCGGCATTATGACCGGGGCGCGAGGTGCTCGCTGGACTGGGACAGGCGAAGGCGGGTAACGCCCGTTCAGACCACGTCCCCGGAAGCCTGGCCTGAAGCTGAGCCTTAGGGACGATGACTCCCTTTGGCGAGAACCGCGGTGGAACGCCGACAGGCGAGCTGCTCCTCTCCAAAGGGGGCAGAGCCGCATCGCAAGATGCGGAGGTTGTTGAACAGCGTTTGCCGGCGTTCCGCATCCTTCTTTTGCTTCTTTTCCGTTTTTGCTTGGCTTGCCGAAACGATCGTGAAGGGCCGGCCGCCACCGCCGGTTCTTCCAGCAAATCAGGTCGGCAAGTCCGTTCGCGTGCAGACGATGATCGGCGAAGGGCGAATCTTTCTTGCATCTCCTCGCCAAAGCACAGCTCGGGTGCAAAAAGCACGCCGCGAGAACGCCGGAGCATGGCCATGCAAGACCGTGATGTTTTCCAGCCGCAACCGATCATGTTCATCCGCTGCGGACTATCGCTGCCGCAAAGGAGGCTTGAACGGCGCGCTTTACGTAGCGATATGAACGTGGGAATAAACTCCGCTGGTATGGAAAAATCGATGTTCGAATCTTTCAAGAGTTTCATCACCGAGTTCGTCGATGGCGACAAGCACCCGAGCCAATTCGGCGACGATGATTATCGGCTCGCGGCGGCGGCGTTGCTGGTCCATGCCGCGGCAATCGACGGCGAGATGTCGCAGAGCGAGAGCACCAAGTTGCATGCCGTGATCAAGCAAAGCTTTGCACTCGACGATGCCCAGACCGAGGAGCTGATCGCGAAGGCAACTGCCGCGGAGCACGAGTTGGTCGATCTTTATCATTTCACGCATCTGCTTAACCGCGCGTTCGACGAAGCAGGCCGCGCTCGCATCGTCGGGATGATGTGGGAAATCGTCTATGCCGACGGCAAACGCGACGAGCTTGAGGACAATCTCGTATGGCGCGCCGCCGATCTGCTCGGTGTGTCGTCGCACGAGCGCATCGCGCTACGCCGCGAGATCAGTGGCGAGTCAGATTCCGGCAACGAGCTATGAAACCCGTCACGGTGATTACCGGCGCCTCGGCCGGTATTGGAGCGGATCTGGCGCGCGTCTTTGCTGCGCACGGCCATGAGCTCGTTCTGGTGGCGCGGCGGCAGGATCGTCTCGATGCGCTTGCCGATGAGATCGCCGCGACGGGGCGGCCCCGTCCGGTCGTGATGGCGGCAGATCTCGAACAGCGAGATGCCGTGGTCAGGATTCGCGGGCAATTATTGCTGCTCGAGCTGGAGCCCGAGATCATCGTCAACAATGCAGGCTTTGGGCTTGTGGGGCCGGCCGCCAAGTTGTCGCGCGACGAGCAGCTCGGCATGATCGACCTCAACGTCCGCGCGCTCACCGAATTTTCGTTGACCTTCGTCGACAGTCTCGCCCGTCATCGCGGCGGCATACTCAATGTCGCCTCGGTTGCCGCTTTCCTGCCCGGCACCAATATGGCGGTTTACTACGCCAGCAAGGCCTTCGTGCTGTCGTTCAGCGAAGCGCTCCATCGCGAGCTTTCAAGCCGCGGCATCAGGGTCACGGCGCTTTGTCCAGGCCCGGTCCCGACCGAATTCCAGGCCCGTTCGAGGATGAGAATGTCCCGATCCATGAATCTGATCACGCTGTCGGCAGATCGTGTGGCGCAAATCGGCTACCGCGGCTTCATGCGCGGCAAGCGTGTCGTGATCGCCGGGCTTGCCAACAAGATCGCCGTGTTCTTCATACGCTTAATCCCGAACGCGCTGCTGCTGCGAGCCGTCGCTATGCGCACCACGCGTGACAGTTCATAACCGGGTCACGATTTCTTCAATTTCGGCAACGCGCACGATTGACACTCATGCACGTGCTCGAATTGCCCATGTCATGCGGTGCCATGCAACAATCGGTCCTGATCATTCTGCACCAGGAGCACTCCACACCGGGGCGGGTGGGCAACGCTTTGCGGCAGCTCGGTTACGCGCTCGACATCCGTCGGCCACGCTTTGGCGATCCGCTGCCGCAGACCATGGCGGACCATGCCGCCGGCATCATCTTCGGCGGCCCGATGAGCGCCAACGATGAGGACGATTTCATCCGGTGCGAAATCGATTGGATCGCCGTGCCGCTGCGGGAGAACAAGCCGTTCCTCGGTATCTGTCTCGGCGCGCAGATGTTCGCCCACCACCTCGGCGGAAAAGTGTTCCGCCACCCTGAAGGCCGCGCCGAAATTGGCTATTACCCGATCCGGCCGACCGCTGCCGGTCTCGCCGTGGTCGAGCGATGGCCGGAATGCGTCTACCAATGGCACCGGGAGGGTTTTGATCTGCCGCCGGACGCCGAGCTTCTGGCCGCGGGCGATACGTTCGAAGTTCAGGCGATCCGCCACAAGTCAGGCTATGGCCTGCAATTCCATCCCGACGTCACCCACGCCATCATGCACAAGTGGACAACGCGGGGACACGATCGCATGCAGCTTCCCGGCGCCCGGCCCCGCGATACGCACTTCGCCGATCGGGCCGTGTACGACTACACGGCCCGCGCGTGGCTCAACGTCTTCCTCGAGTACTGGTTGGCTGCGGCCTAATCGCCTCCGGGCTATTCAGAAATTGGAGAACGCGGCATAGTCCGTCCTCAGGGGGCCAATACAAGCAATGCATTCACCTGATTTCGATCGCGCCGGCGGCGCTTTGCGGCCGGCGATGTCTCCGTTGCACCGGTTTCTCCTGCGCTGCCATGCGGACTTTCGGCAAGACGACAGCGGCGCGGTCGCCGACTACATCCCTGAACTGAAGAAGGCGAACCCTCAGCTTTTCGGCGTGAGCCTCGCTACCATCGACGGTCACGTTTACGAGGTCGGCGACAGCAGCGTGCCGTTCACGATCCAGTCAATCTCCAAAGCGTTCGTGTTCGCGCTGGCACTCGAAAAGCTCGGCGCCGAGAAGGTCGAGGCGGTAATCGGTGTCGAGCCGAGCGGCGATGCCTTCAACTCCATCCGGCTGCGCCCTGACAATCGGCCCTACAACCCGATGGTCAATTCCGGCGCCATCGCCTGTTCCGGGCTGATCCATAAGGCGAGAGGCAGCGAAGCCTTCGAATGCATTCGCGATGCTCTCAGCCGCTGCGCCGGCCACGAACTTGGCGTCGACGAAGCGGTGTTTGCCTCCGAGCGCGAGACCGGGGACCGCAACCGCGCCATCGCCTATCTGTTGCGCAATTACGCCGTAGTGGAAGGCGACGTCGACGCCGTGCTCGACGTCTATTTCCGCCAATGCTCCATCCTGGTGACCGCGCGCGATCTCGCCGTCATGGCCGCGACGCTTGCCAACAATGGTGTCAATCCGATAACCGGCGAGCAGGTGATGAAACCTTATGCCGTCGCGCGCACGCTATCGATCATGACCAGTTCCGGCATGGGCGACTATGCCGGCGAGTGGGTCTATCGGGTCGGCATGCCGGCCAAGAGCGGCGTCGGCGGCGGTATCGTGGCGGCGCTGCCGGCGCAGCTTGTCTCGCACTTTTTCGCCGCCGCTGGATTCCCACGGCAACAGCGTGCGCGGGCTGAAAATATGCGAGGAACTGTCGACACGTTTCGGCCTGCATATGCTGAACCGTTCGGGGGACGTGCGCACCTCGATCATTGCCGACTATGACGTCGGCGGCATCGCGTCGCGCGGAGTTCGCAAGCCGCGCGATCAGCAAATCCTCGAGGAGCATCACGGAATTTCGCGTCATCCAACTGGTCGGTGCGCTCACCTTCGCCACCCTCGACTACGTGTCGCGGCGTGTTGGTGACAAGGAATCCCAAATCCTCATTATCGATTTCCGCCGTGTGGCTTCGATCACCCAGGCCGCGGACTGTTGCTGGCCGAAATTCTGCGCAGCGTTACCCCCGAGGGCGACGGCGATCCTCGCCGAAATTGAGCCAGCTTCGCTGATCTCAGCGATCTCCGCCGCTCATTGCCGAGGTCGCCGGAGTGCGCGAATTCTCGTTGCTTGATGAGGCTATCGAATGGGCGGAGGATCAGGTCATCTTCCGCTATGGCGGCTTCGTTGCAGCCGCGACCGGCGCTCACCTCAAAGAGCAGGCTCTGCTCGCCGGGCTGACCGACCAGCTTGCCGATCTGACGAAGCTCGGCACCGCGCGCAGTTTTCGGCCGGCAACGCACCGTCTCGGCCGGCGAGCCGGGGTCGTCGCTGTTTTTCCTGCAAAGCGGCATGGTCAGCGTCAAGCTGCCCAGCGGCGTACGGCTCGCGAGCCTCGACGAGGGCATGGAATTCGGTGAAATGACGCTGCTCGGTGAGCCGCGCACGGCCGACGTCTGGGCGGATACCCATGCCACGTGCCTGGAATTGCCGATCGCGGAGTTCGACCGCTTCCGCCTCGAGCATCCGCGCGTCGCCGAACGCATTGCGCGCAATCTCGCTGCGATCCTTGCCAAGCGTCTCATCCTGGCCAATGCCAAGATCGACCTGCTCAGCGCTTACTGAGCATCATCACCGGCCGGCGAGCTGTTCGGCAAAAAAAGCGACAGTCTTGGTGTAGATCTGTGACGCGTTCCATTGCAGCAGCACCTGGAAGTTCGCTGTGCCTTCGCCCCACGGCTGGTGGGGCTGTCCGAGCCATAGCCCTTGAGATAATTCGCCGTCGAGGCGAGCACGTCCGGCACGCTGTGGATGAGATCGCAGCACCCGTCGCCGTCATAATCCACGGCGAACTTCAAATAGGACGACGGCAGGAATTGCGTCTGGCCGATCACCCGCGCCCAGGCGCCGTGCATGTCCGCGGGCGACATGTCGCCGCGATCGACGATTTTGAGCGCGGCCAGCAACTCGCCGCGGAATTTGTCCGGCCGGCGGCAATCGTAGGCCAGCGAGGCCAGCGAGCGTATGGTCTGGAAGTTGCCGTTGCCCGCGCCGAAATCGGTTTCGAGACCCCAGATGGCGACGATAACCTCTGCCGGGTACCCCGAACTCGGCCTCGATTCCAGGGGACAGCATCGAGCCGTATTGGATGATTTTATTTCTGGCCGCGCGTCCAGGCGCGGCGGCACCATCCGGCCGGAGAACTGCTCGAAAACTTTGCTTGAAAACGCCCTGGGCATGGTCGCGCGCGATGATCGCCGGGTCGTAGGTGATGCCGGCAAGGCTGGCCTGGATTGTTTGTTGTGAAACGCTCTGCGCCGCGGCTTCCGGTTTTGAAGGCTTGCAGCCAGGCGCCGAAGTCGCCGCCGCAGGGCGCATTTTGCGCGAACGCCGCGCCGCTGGCGCAAAGCATCAAACAGGAAAGCAGTAACTGGATCAGCCGTTTCAACCGAAAGCCATACCGAAAGCCATGGCGCAGCATAAGCCCGTCCTTTTCAGCCCCCGGAGAGAGTGGACGATTTTAGCCGCCAATGATGCCGCAGCGGCACGCCCGGTTCCAGCGTTACGGCTTGGCCGGTTGGTAGCGGTCGGCCTGAAAGAGCTCGCGGAAGATCCGGGTCGAGACCACGACGACCGCGAGAATGCTAAGGCCCCCGATCAGCACCGCGGGAATGGTGCCGAACAGCGCGGCGGCGGCGCCGGCACGGAAATCGCCGAGCTGGTTCGACGTGACGGCGAACATCGAACCGACCGCATAGACCCGGCCGCGCATCTCGTCCGGCGTACGCAGCAGCAGCAGGGTCTGCCGGATCGCCACACTCGCTGTATCGGCGGCGCCGACGATGAACATGGCGGCGATGGCGAAAATGAGGTTCGGCGCCAGCGCCAGCAGATCGTGCCGGTGCCGAACATGGCGACCGCAGTAAACATGACGCGGCCGACACCAAGAGATCGGCCAGCGCGCCAGCGCCAGCGCCGTTTGAGTGCGCCGGCGGCGGGCGCAGCGCGCAAGGTGCCGAAGCCGGAGCGGCCCGGACGTGAAATGTCGCGGGCGAAAATCGGCAACAGCCCGTCGCATTGCCGAGCAGCACGGCGAACATGTCGAGCACGATGGCGCCGAGCACGACCTTGTGCCGGGCGATAAAGACCAGCCCGCTGAACAAGGGCTTCAGATCGAGCGGCTATGGCGCCGGGGCCGTTCGCGCCATGGCGATCCGAGCATGACGATAGCGGAAGAAAGCCAGAGCACGGCAGGCGGCGAACACGCCGGGTCAGCGCGACGAAAATGCCGCCCAGCGCCGCGCCGGTGACGACGGCGATCTGCGACGCCGAGGTCGAACACGGATCGCGCGCGGTAGCATGTTAGCCGGGACGACATTGGGCAGTACGGTTTGCAGGCTCGGCTGTTCGAAGGCGCGGCCGGTGCCGACAATGAACGCCATGGTGAGCAGGAGCGCCGGCGTTAGCCGCCCGGTCCCGTTCGCGAATGCCAGCACAGCGACAGCGGCGGCTTCGACGATCTGCGCGACGGAGGTGATCTTGCGGCGGTCATAGCGGTCCGCCACGTGGCCGGTGGCAA
>CAVTFP010000015.1:0-459710 GCA_963733645.1 uncultured Alphaproteobacteria bacterium | reverse complement strand
TGGTCGCGGTAGGGACGAGGATTGCTCCTCGCCCCCCGCACAGATCCCGGCGTGCGCTGCTAACGCACCGGGCTCGTCCCTTGGGTCCTGGCGTCGAAACGGTGACAGGGCAGCGGGTGAAGTATCCTGATCGACGGGAAGAAGCGGGCGGTGGCGCTGGTAAATTTTTCCCAGCTCACGAATGCGCGCTGGCTGCGTCGCTTGAGCGACTTGAGCCAGCGCCATCGCACCTCGTTGAAGTACCACCACAGGCTCGGGCTGTTTCCGGAAACCGCATAGTAGTTCAGGTACCCTTTGAGCATCTGATTTAACCATGCTCCGGTCTTGGCAATGGGGTCATGCATTCGTTTGCGCAACTCCATCTTGACCGCCTGCAGCTGTCTCAACATCCGCTTCTTGATCGTCTTGCGCCCGATGACGAACGAGCCCCATTTGCGTGATCGCGTGCAGAAGTGCGTGAAGCCGAGAAAGTCGAAAGGCTCGGGCTTTCCCTCTCCAAGTTCCTCCCGTTGCTTGGCCGCATGGCGACCGAAGCGGATCAGCCGGGTTTTTGCCGGGTGCAGTGCCAGTTCGAACTTGCGCATTCTCTCTTGCAGGTCGTGCAGGAAAGCCTTTGCCTCATGCTCATGCTGGAAGCCGACAATGGTGTCGTCCGCATAACGGATGACGATCACGTCGCCGGACGCCTTGCGGCGCCAGCGATGGGTCCACAGATCGTACACGTAGTGCAAGTAGACGTTCGCAAGAATCGGTGAGATCACCGCCCCTTGCGGCGTGCCTCGTTCACTGCGTGTCACGCGCCCATCTTCCGTGATGCCGACCTTCAGCCACTTCGCAATCAGGCGCAGGATGCGCTTGTCCGCGATACGGTGTTCGAGGAAACGGATTGTCCATGCGTGGGCCATGGCATCGAAAAAGCCCTGGATATCCGCGTCCAGCACCCAGTTCACCTGCTTCCGGTAAATCCCGGCGTGGAGCGCGTCCAGCGCATCGTGCTGGCCGCGCCCCGGTCGGAACCCGTACGAGAAGCCGAGAAAATCCTCCTCGTAGATAGCCTCCAGAACGTACACGACTGCCTGTTGGACGATCTTGTCCTCCAGGCACAGAATGCTGAGTGGCCGCTTGGAGCCGTCCGCCTTCGGGATATATGTCCTTCTGGCCGGGCGCGCCCGATAGCTGCCCCGATGCACTCGATCGTGCAGGTCCTTCAGTTTCTCTTCGAGAGATTCTCCATAGCCCTGCCATGTCACGCCATCGCTTCCGGGCGCAGCGTCACGCGCGAGCGCGAGATAGCTCCGCTTCAGGAGATCGGTGGTGATGTGATGCAGCAATGCCGTGAACCGTAACGTCTTGCTCTGTCGCGCCGCTTGGCGCACGGCTGCCAGCCCGTTCGACGCGGTGTCCCGGCGCTGTGTCCGGGCCGCGGCCGTCTGACTGCCGTTCCCCTTGGGCGAGGTCCTTCCCTCCGCGGTCTCCGCCGAGGAAACACCCTCATTGTTCGACCGCTTCATCGGTACTACTCCCTCGTCCAACTCCTCATCCGCGTACATGCTCATCGTTCGGCTTTTGCCTTCATGAGCCGGTCCGGCATGCCCTGCCGGACACGGATGAGGCCTCCCAGGTTCCGTGCAAAGAACTTCTCCACGTGCACAAGGTCTCCGACTGCGCGAGGTTCTTCCCATGCAAGCCAGTACGTCATGGGATGATGTTGCCTTCTCTTCAACGGAACGAGATCGGCACCTCGGAATTAGACCCGTTTCGCAGCTCAATACTTGGCCCGTGGTCTCCCCTGTGAACGCTTCACGGCTGCCCTCGCGAGCAGAACCTCGTGCATCACTCGGGGTCAGGGCGGTTGGCTAGACCTTCCCCGTGGTGGACTTTCACCTCCTACTCTTTGCCAGCTTCCTGGCGCACTCCGTTCCGGGTCACGTGTGGACGGCGCCTTGGCAAGTGCTTTCTGACGTTGGTGCAGCATTGGTCGGGTGCGGTCACGTGTCCGGCCTGTTGATGCGGCTGGTATGGCCGCTGGCCCTAATGCTCTGCGCGGATTGGGTCCCAATCGTTCGCACGCACTTATAGAAATGCGATGACCCAAACGGGTTCTCCCAATCCCCGGAACGACCCTGTCTGCATTACGTCGTCATGCCCTCGCCAATTCGTAGAATGCTTCTTGCCAGCTACGCTGCGGCTGGCAGCATCGCCGGCTCCTTGAAGTGCTCGCCGTGCACCATCATGGCCCAGGCCATGCGTGCGATCTTATTCGCAAGCGCCACGGCCGCGACCCTGATCGGCCGGCGTTCCAGCATACGCGCCAGCCAAAGCCGCTTGGTGCCGTGCTGGCGCGCATACCGGATGACAGCCATGGCTCCGGTGACGAGAAGCCACCGCAAATATCGATTGCCCTGCTTGGAGATCCCGCCGAGGCGTTCCTTGCCGCCCGTCGAATGCTGCCTGGGCACCAGACCGATCCAAGCCGCCAGGTTGCGTCCGGACGAGAACGCTTTCCAATCGCCTACCTCTGCGACCAGGGCGGTGGCGACAATCGGGCCAACGCCGGGGATCTCCTCGAGGCGCCGGCTCTCCTCGCAGGAGCGGTGCCAAGCATGGATGCGCTTCTCGATCGCTCCAATCTCTGCCGTCATGGCTACGTATTGGCGAGCAAGAACTTCGAGGCTGAACCGCGCAGCCACTGGAATGCGATCATCCTCTCCGTTAGCAAGCGCCTTGAGCAGCTCAGCCGTGCCATTGCGGCCCTTGGCCGAGATGATGCCAAGCCTCAGCCATGTGCCCACGGATCGCGTTCGACAGCATGGTTCGCTGACGAACCAGGAGCTGCCGGCTGCGATGCAGCATCAAGCCCGACTGCTGCTGTTCAGATTTGGTGGGTACAAACCGCATCGAGGGCCGCGTCACCGCCTCGCAGATGGCGGCAGCGTCGTTGGCGTCGTTCTTGCTACGCTTAAGATAAGCCTTCACGTAACTCGGCGGCATAAGCCGCACAGTGTAGCCAAGCGCCTGAAGCTCACGGCTCCAATGATGTGCACTCGGGCACGCCTCAATACCGATCAGGCAGGGTGGCAGAGCTGCAAAGAACTCCAACATTTTTGCGCGGGTCACACGCTTGCGGATCACAACCACGCCATCAGCATCGACGCCGTGCACCTGGAATACCGACTTCGCAATATCAAGACCGATTGTGCTAACTTCGCCCATGGACGGCTCCCCTCATAGTGGTTCGCTTTAACGCAACCACCCTTTGGCACATCGATGCCTCAGAGTGGCGGTCGCGGTAGGGACGGAGATTACTCTCCGCCCCCCGCACAGATCCCGGCGGGCGCTGCTAACGCACCGGGCTCCCACCTTGGATGGTGACGAGGAACCGCTTCTCTGGCCACGGATGCAGGATGCGTGGGAACGGTAGGTACCGGTCAGCGATCGTCTTCATTCTCGTCCACGTAAGTCGACGTCTTTGGCTTCGACGCATCAGCGCGCCATGCCAACGTTCGATCATGTGATGGCGGAATGCTGAGATCGCTGAGCCGCTCATCGGCACAGCATAGTAGGCCATCCAACCCCGCAGGACCTGAGCAAGCCATTTGCCTTGCCCATCGATCCCGTCGTGGCGGGTCACCATGAGCTGCTCCTTGATCTCCCGAAGTTTGGTTCGCATGCGCTTGGCCATAGGCTTCCTTCCGAGCACGAAGCCGCTGCCATCCCGCCGGGTCGCGCAATAATGCTTGAACCCTAGGAAGTCGAACGTCTCCGGCTTACCGAGGCCTCGAGCGCGGCGGTTCGCAATAGCGTACCGACCAAACTCGATGAGCCGCGTCTTATTGGAATGAAAATTCAGGCCAAAACGTGCGAGCCTCGCCTTGAGATCGGCAAGGAATTGCTCCGCTTCGTGCCGATGCTCGAAGCCAACGATAAAGTCGTCCGCGTAGCGCACGACGATTACGTCGCCGGTGGCGCATCGCTGCCGCCACTGGTGGACCCACTGATCGTAGACATAATGGAGGTAAATGTTCGCCAAGAGCGGGCTGATGACCGCGCCCTGTGGCGTGCCTTCCTCCGTATCGATCACTCGTCCATCTTCGAGCACGCCTGCCGTCAGCCATTTGGCAATCAACCGAATGATTCGGCGATCGCCAATCCGATGCTCGACGAAACGGATCAGCCAGTCCTGGCTGACCTTGTCGAAAAAGGATTGAACGTCACCATCGAGCACCCAGTTGATCCGCCGCTTCCCGATCCCGAACGCGAGCGCATCCAACGCTTGATGTTGGTTGCGCTTCGGTCGGAAACCGTAGCTGAAGCCCAGGAACTCCAACTCATAGATCGGCGTCAGGATTGCCACCACCGCTGCCTGGACGATCTTGTCCTCTACGGCAGCGATGCCTAGCGGCCGCTGTCTGCCATCCGCCTTCGGGATATAGGTCCGGCGCGATGGCAGCGCTCGATACGCCCCCGTTTGGACGCGAGAGTGGAGGTCCGTGAGGTTCTCCTCAAGGCCTTCCGCATATTCGGTCCACGTCACCTCGTCGACACCCGGCGCGGCGGACTTCTTCAGACCGAAGAAGCTTGCCCGCAAAACATCAACGGTGAGGTGATGCAGGAGCGCCGTCAGCTTATCCTGTCGGTTCCTGATGACGGCTTCTCGTATGCGGGCCTGCGCCTGTGACACGGCTGCCCGGCTCTGCGTCCGGACCGTGCTTTGCAGTTCCGCATTCTCCTTGGCCCCGTCCCTTCGCTCCACGAGCTCCGCCGCAGCCGAGGCCGCTTTGTTCGCTCGCTTCTCTGCTACTTCGGACTGGTCCGACTTCTCCCTCGCACTCATCGTCGGCTTCGGCCTCCGGCCTTCCCGACAACCTCCCGGCCACGACTGGCGGGGACGGCGATGGAGACCTCCCGGTTCCCGTGCAAAAGGCTTCTGCGCATGCCAGGGTCTACGACGACGCGGGGTCGGCATATGTCTTGCGATATCGACACAGGCCGTGTTGCCTTCTGTGGGACGGAAAACATCAGCACCCCGAACTTGTCTTACGCCGCTCAATACCTCGCCTGCGCCCTCCCCTGTGAACGCTTCACGTCTGCCCTCGCGGACAATCCGTGCATCACTCGGGGCCGGTGCGGTTCGCTACTCCTTCACCGTGACGGACTTCCACCGTCTGCCTTTTGCCGGTCTCCCGGCGCACCCGTCCACAGCATCATTCGTGACCGGGTCGAGTTCAGTATTAAGTCGGGCCATGTCCGCCACGCCGCCGCAAGCGGAAATAAATTCAGAACATTAGCCGGCTCCGCGACGGACGTGATTCAAGCTCCGAAACCGGAGCCTCGAATCATGCGTTCAGCGGTTATTCGCAGCGCCGCATCACCATCTAATCCTGCATTTGATCAGCCACGCGATCGGCCCGACGGCGAAAATAGCCGGCGCCGATGAAGGCGAGAGCGAATTCCACAAAATACGCAACGACAGTGGCGTAGTCGACAAGAACCGGTTCTCGCGAAGAGTGGTTGAACAGCCAGTCCATGATGACGCCTGTCCGTTGCGCAATGGCGAGAAGGGGCAACAGGCAGCCGGTCAGAAACAGTCCAATGGCAATACTGTTAAAGAAACCAGCCTTCAGCCTGATGCGCTCATTCTGTGCCGCTTGTCCCATAACGGGCTCTCCAAATGGATCTGAACCAGCGCGCCTCAGCGGCCCGGCGCGTAAGGCAGCGCCGATTTGTGCGCGCAGATTCGCAGCCGGCCGTCAGCGCAGCGGCGGAAGACGAAGGTCTTGTCCACCATCACCTCCTCGCCGGCCACGTTCCGCAGGAAGACATTCCCCATGGTGATGGCGAGGTCGCCATAAATCTGAATTCCATTCTCGGCGGCGTTATTGTCGTACCAAACCTTCACCCAATGCTTCAGCGCGAATCCCGTGTCCTCCGGAAAGTCCGGATCGCCTCCGACGAAGTAGGACAACGCACCCCGCTTCGTGCTGCGGAAAGCGTTCTTGCCGAAGGCGAGTGTCGGCTTGAAGAAAACGACGCCCTCGGCGTAGTCGTACAGGTCATCGATCAGCGCGCTGGCTACAGCACGGAAGTCGCCGCCTTCGGCGTGCACGGCACCGATGCGCACCAAGGCGTCGCACCAGGCCCGCTGAGCGGCGTTCACCGCGTCCTCGGTGATGGAGGTCAATGGGTGTCTTCCAAATTCTTGTTCTTGGCCGGGAGAAAGGTACGCAAGCCGGTTACGCTGATTAGCAGCCCGTCGGCCCATTTGGAACCCGCTGCCGATGGCAGGCTCCGGCGCATCGCCGTCTCTCGGCGATGCAATGGCGGATTACGTTGTACTCATCCGCGCTACCGGCTTTAGCGCACCGCCGCTAGCCGATTGGCGTTATTGGCCTCTTGCGCAAGGCACGGCGCGAACAAATCTTCGACCGACCGTGCAGAGGGCTGAGGACAGCTACCTGAATTGGGCGCACTAAAAAGTATGGCTGCTGCGACTGAAAAAACGACTACGAGGGTCAACAGCAGGAGCCGGGTGTGCATGGCTTTCCTCCATGTCCCCATTCAATAACTTTGGCAAAGCCGCGGCGTTCCACGGCCGCTTCGGCGAGCGGGAGTACTGAACCCGGATTTCGCTCACGCGGTTTTCTTCAAACCGACACTGGCTTTTAGTAAAAATACTTTTCGCAGCTCAAGGCGGGGCGCGATTTCCTACTTCGTGGGTGGCCATCCGGACTTCCCGGAGGATACGGGCTTTGCACTTAAGTGCTGGATCAATGTCTGGTACGATAATAACAATGCTGAGAACGGCATCCAGATTCACGGCGACGTAGCGATCACCATGGCAACGTCTATCTGCAGAGCGTGGCTTGTGACGAGGTGATGGTGGACAAGGCGTTTGTGTTCCAGCGCTGCCGCGATGGCAAACTGCGACTTTGCCTGCACAAGTCGGCTCTACATCACTCGCCGGATCGCTGACGCAGCGGATGCAAAGGCGCAGGTCTGCTCGCATGCTTGGCTCTCTTATCCCCTCGCGCGGTGACGTGTTCGGAGGCATCTCGGCGGGCATCGTAGCGCTGCCGCTCTGCCTCGCGTTCGGCTCGCTCTCTGGTCTCGGCCCGGAGGCGGGCCTTTACGGCGCGATCGCGGCAGGAATCCTGGCCGCAATTTTTGGCGGCAGCCCCGTGTTGGTGACCGGGCCAACCAACCCAATGACGCTGGTCGCAGCCACAGTTGTCGCGGCGAATATGCTACCGACTGGCGAGGCAAATATTGCAGTCGTCGTTACTGCTTTCCTCCTGGCCGGCGCCCTCCAAGTGCTGTTGGGCGTGCTACGTCTTGGCGGCTTTATCCGCTATGTGCCCTATCCGGTGATCTCGGGTTTCATGAGCGGAATCGGTGTTATCATCATCATCCAGCAGCTCTATCCCATTGTCGGCGCTGCGGCACCTTCCTCCGATGCTGTCAAAATACTGCGGAGCTTGCCGATGCTGCCGGGCTCCATCGTGTGGCCGGTAGCGCTGCTAGGCGTAGCCACGTTCGCGATTATTCAAATCCTGCCGCGATTGACACGGAAAATACCAGCCTCGCTGGTGGCGCTCATCGTCGTAACCGCGTGCGCAGTCACATTCGGCATAGACGCACCTCGGATCGAAGCCATTCCGGCCGGCTTGCCGGCATTGGTCATTCCGAAGCTAACGTTTGATCAAGGCGCCGTGATCCTGACAGCGGCAGTTGAGCTTGCCGTGCTTGGCGCAATCGATTCGCTGCTCAGCGCGCGGGCGCGGCAGCAGATCCTCGATACCACTCCCCGCAACCTCGGCGCTCCCGAACGGGCAGCACGGCAATGCCACGCGATTTTTATGAGTAGGGAGTTTTACGAGGCGAGGACGGTGAGGATGCCTACCCGCGAGTCTGAGCTTAACGGCGACGCCCCCTCACCCCAACCCTCTCCTCGCGCGCGGGGAGAGGGAGGCGCAAACGGCTCAATCGAATCCCTGAAACTTGCAAAACTCTCCGACCTCGGCGCGCGGCGAGCGAAAGCTGTTGGCCGGATGCTTGTGGTCGCCGTAACCGATGGCGACTGCGCAAAACAGCATCTGCTCCGGCGGCATGTTCACGAACGGCCGGACGATGCGGTGCATGCGTGCCCAGGACTCCTGCGGGCAGGTGTCGAGCCCGTAACCACGCGCGAGAAACATCAACGCATGGATATAGCCGCCGAGATCGGCCCACTGTCCGGGGCCGAGCTTGCGGTCGACGGCGACGAACAGCGCCACCGGCGCATTGAAGAATTCGAAGTTGCGCTTGTATTGATCGAGCCGCCCGTCGGCGTCGTCGCGGGCGATGTTGAGCGCGCCGTAGAGCTGGACGCCGTGATGCTCGCGGCGCTCCCTGTAGGGCTCCCACATGGTCTTCGGGTAGATCGGGTATTCGGCGTCGTCATGGCGCGGATCATGGCCGGCGATATGAGCCGCCACCTGTTGCTTGAGCACCGCGAGCGGCGCGCCGGTCAACGCGTAGACTTGCCATGATTGCAGATTGCCGCCCGACGCCGCGCGGGCGGCCCGCACAATCAGATCGCGCACGGTTTGCGGATCGACCGGCTTGTCGAGAAACCAGCGGCAGGAGATGCGGGAGTTGACGGCCTCAAAAACGTCCATGGTCATTCCGCTGTGATGTGGGCGAACTTGACCACCTTCCCCCACTTTTCGGTTTCCGCGACAATATATTTTGCAAATTCCGCGGGAACTCATTGGGTTGACGACAACGCCAAGTTCGTCCAGCCGCGCCTTGAACTTTCCGTCGGCCAGCCCGGCATTGACCGCCTTGTTGAGCGTGTCGACGATATCGGCCGGCGTGTTCTTCGGCGCGCCGATGCCGAGCCAGCCGCTGCCCTCATAGCCCGGCAGGAATTCACCGATGGCGGGCACACCGGGCAAGACATCCAGAGGCCGCGGCGTTGTCACCCCAAGCGCGCGCAATTTACCCGAACGTACATAGCCCAGAATTGAAGGCACCGGCTCGAATGCTATCTGCACCTGACCGCCCAGCAGATCGGGAAAAACACTTTCCTTGTAGGGAACGTGGACCAGGTCAATGCCGGCCATCATCCCGAACAGCGCGCCGAAAATATGCGGCAGGCTGCCGTTGCCGGACGAGGCCATGAAAATCTTGCCCGGATTGGCTTTGGCATAGGCGATGAATTCCGGAATGGTATTCGCCGGCAGCGCAGCATTGACGACCATGGCCAGCGGGATGCCGCCAATGCTGGCAACAGGCGCTATATCGTTGATGAAATCATAGTGGAGTTTGTAGACCCATCCATTCACCGTATTGCCGGCGAGCGCGAGCAGAAGCGTGTAGCCATCCGCTGCGGAACGCACGACATATTCGGAGGCGATACCGGTGGCGGCGCCGGGCCGGTTCTCAACGACGAAAGCCTGGCCGAGCCGCTCCGACAGCCACTGACAGACCAGGCGGGCGACGATGTCGGGCGAATTGCCGGCGGGCAGGCCGACGATCATCCGCACCGGCCGCGCCGGGTAGGTCTCGGCGCAGGCAACGCGGGTGACAGCCGAGGTCGCAGCCGCGCCCAACGCGACATTGAGGAATTGCCTGCGCAGAATTTTCACGACCGCGCCTCAATACGGCGTCTTGGTGATCTCGCCCGAGCCGGCGACGTACCAGCGCTCGCTGACGAAGGATTTTCCGGCCAGCCGGTCGGCGAGCCAGTCGGCCAAGAGGACCGGCGGGAACGGTCCGAGATTGGCGGCCGGCACGTTGCCGACGGAGTGCCGCGATTCCTGATAGACGACCATCTGCTTCGGTCCCGAGAGCGCCGCCATCAGCCGTTCGGAATGTTCGAGCGGGCTCAGCTCCTCGGCCTCGCCGGCGATGCACAGATACGGCACGCCAATTTTTTCGGCATGGCCTTCCCAGGTGATCGTCTTGCGGAATTCGTCGAATTCGTCCTCGTCGGTAATGCCCGACATGTACATGAAGCGCTTCTTGAAGGTCGGCGACGCTTCCTGAAAAATCGTGTGGCAGCCGGGCTCATGGCACACCGACATCACCGCGCAGGCTTTGATGCGCGGCTCGCTGGCGGTCAGCACGGTGCCGAACAAAGAGCCGAAGCTGGTGCCGGCTACACCGATCCGCGTCGCATCAAGCTCGGGCCGCGCCGCGATCCAGTCGGCCAGCGCCGGGCCGGCCGCCATCCAGTTCGCCATGGTGAAGTGAAGCCCGATCATCGGCGCTTCGTATTGCCCGGGCCCGTCGATCGCGAGCACCGCCATGCCGCGACTGAGATATTTGTCGCCGTACAGCGCGACCTGGATTTCCTTGTAGCTGTCCATGCCCGGCACCGCGATCACGACCGGCAACCGGCCGCCGGAATGGCCGGGCGGCAGATGCAGCCAGGCCGGGATCGCCTTGCCGGCAAGCGGCACCCATACCGCCTCGACGTGATGATCGGCGAGCGCCGCATATTTGGCGTAACATTCGCGCTTCTTGTTGTTATAGGCGACGTTGGTCTCGTCGTTCTCGTCGTATGGCCACTGTGCCGCACCCCAATGCACCGCGGCCATGAAGAAGTTGTCGCGCGCCGTTACCATGCGATCGGCCTGCGCCGCGGCATTGGCCTTGGCCTCGCGGCGCCGCGCCACGGCGGCGAATGCCGGACCGATGTCAGCCATTTTCTTCACCCGTTCGCGGATGCCGGCGAAATCGGCGTTGGCCTCGATGCCGCATGGCGCATGGATGTAGAGCGAGCGCGGCTGGTCCCAGTCGATGCCATTGGCGCGGATGATATTGTCGATCAGCCACCGCTGCGCGTCGAAGCGGTGCACGCGAGGTGCGCCGCGGTTGTCGAGGATGGGCGGAAATCCTTGCTGCGGGCGGTTCATGGCTCCCTCCTTGGCTCGTCGCGGTCGCGGCGGCGCATGCGCGCTCGCCGGCTAATGCATAGCGGCCATTATCGGCGCGCCGGGTCCCTTGTTGTCAACGATGGCGAGGGTATCATCCCGCGGCAACGCAGGAGTAGCCCGTGAACCAGCACAGCAACATCAAAGCCGCGATCGCCTACGACGATTTGCGCGAATGGCTCTCCGCCGCCGAGGCGCTCGGCGAGGTCCGCAACGTGAAGGGCGCGAGCTGGCAAGAGGATATCGGGCTCGCCGCCGAAGCGATACTGCGCGAGGAAAACGGCCCCTGCGTGGTGTTCGACGACGTTCCGGGCTCACCGAAAGGCTTTCGCGTACTGCTCAACATGTTCGCCGGCACGCGGCGCAACATGACGTTGGGCTTTCCCGATCACCTCAACAAGTGGGAATTGAGCGACGCCTATCGCGAAGCCTATCTGGTCGATCCAAAACTCATGCCGCACGAGATCGTCGACGACGGCCCGGTGCTGGAGAACGTCCTTACCGGCGACGCCATCGACGTGACCAAATTCCCTTCCCCGGTCTGGCATGAAAAGGATGGCGGCCGCTATATCGGCACCGGCACCTACAGCATCACCCGCGACCCGGAAGAGAACTGGCTCAATGCCGGGGCCTATCGGGCCATGGTGCACGACAAGAATTCGGTCGGCTTCGTGACGGCGCGCGGCCACCATGGCTACATCCACCGCGAGAAATACTGGGCGCGCGGCGAAGCCATGCCGGTGGTGATGGTGCTTGGCGGCGATCCGCTGGCGTTCTTCTACGGCGGCGTCGAGGCGCCCTACGGCACCTTCGAGCTCGACATCGTTGGCGGCATGCGCGGCCGGCCGACCAAGATGGTGCGCGGCCAAGTCACCGGCCTGCCCTTCCCCGCCAATGCCGAGATCGTGCTCGAAGGTTACGTCACGCCCGACAAGCGCAAAGATGAAGGCCCGTTCGGCGAATGGACCGGACACTATGCCGGCGGCGTGCGGCCGATTCCGGTGCTCGACATCAAGGCGATCTATCACCGCAACGATCCGATCCTGGTCGGCGTGCCGCCGATGGGCGGCGGTCCCGACGAAATGGCGCGCTATCGCGCCGTGATGCGTTCGGCGATGATCAAGCAAAACATGACCAATGCGGGCGTGCCGGGCGTGCAACAGGTGTGGTGCCACGAAGTCGGCGGCGCGCGCATGCTGCACGCCGTTTCGATCACGCAACGCTATCCCGGCCACGCGGTGCAGGCGGCGCATATCGCGGCGCAATGCGGCGCATCGGCCTACGCGTCGAAATATATCGTCGTGTGCGACGACGATGTCGACGTTACCAATCTCGACCAGATGCTGTGGGCGATGCTCACCCGTACCGACCCCAAGGAGTCGATCCAGTTCATTACCGGTTCATGGGATTCCAGCGCCGATCCGGCGATCCCGCCAGAGCGCCGCGCCGTTGGCGACTTCACCCATTCGGTGGCGCTGATCAACGCCTGCAAGCCGTGGCATTGGCGCGAGAAATTCCCGCCGAGCAACGCGCCCAGTCCGGAAGTGACGCGCAAGGCGATGGAAAAATTCGGCTGGCTGCTGAATGGCAAGAAGTAGCGCGCTGTATCATATGTAAATTTGCCGGCCAATCTCGACCACTTGCTGGCTTGGCAAATTGAAATAATCCGTAACATGCGACGCGTTGCGAAGCATGGCCGCGAACAACGCCTCTTGCCAGTGCGGTATGCCCTTTCCGATCGTACGATGCAGAACGTTTTCGTGACCCACATAGTAGGTCACATCGTCGAGTAAGACCTCGCAGCCGCGTTGATGGGCTTCCTTCAGAAGGAGAGGAATATCGGGCCGCTGCATGAAACCGAAATGAGCCGTTACCCGCCAGAAACGCTCGCCTTCGCGCTCGACGGCCATCCGCTCCGGCCATTGTACCCGCGGCCGCGAATCTGTCAGCACGGTCAGGATGACGACACGCTCGTGCAGCGCACGATTGTGCCGAACGTGCCAGATCATCACCGGCGGAACACCGCTCGCTGTGCGCGTGAGAAAGACCGCTGTGCCGGGGACGCGAGGGATGCGGCGGGCTGCAATTTCGGCGAGAAACTCAGATACCGATATCGGCGTCTGCGCCAGGCGGTGAGCGACCGCTTCCGATCCGCGATGCCATATCAGCATCGTGCCGTACACGATCGCAGCGAGCAGCAGCGGTACGTAACCACCCTCAGCTATCTTTGTCGAATTTGCCGCGAAGAAGCCGGTATCGACGATCACGAAAATACCGGCCACGATGAAGCTGGCGGCGAAATTCCAATGCCAGATTTCACGCATGGCGATGTAGAGGAGGAACGATGTCATCAGCATCGTCAAGGAAACAGCGATCCCATAGGCGGCGGCGAGATCGTCGGACCTGTGAAACAGGATCGTCAGCGCGATCGTAACGGCCATCAGGAGCCAGTTGACGACACCCACATAGATCTGGCCGTAGCCCTTGTCGGAGGTCTGCTTGATGTGCAGGCGCGGCATCCAGCCAAGTTGGATCGCCTGCCGGGTCATGGAAAAAGCGCCGGTAATGATCGATTGGCTGGCGATAATTGTGGCGAGTGTGGCCAGGCAGACCATTGGCAAAAGCAGCGATGCCGGGCAGAGGCTGAAGAAAATATTGCTTGTGATCGCGCCGCCGCGCAGCGCCATCGCCGACTGGCCCGCGTAGTTCAAGACAAGACAGGGAAACACCACCCACGACCAGGCAAAGCGGATCGGACGCCTGCCGAAATGGCCCATGTCGGCGTACAGCGCTTCCGCGCCGGTGACACAGAGAAAGACACCGCCAAGCAGAAGAAATCCCTTGAAGCCGTTACCGATGAGGAGGTGAAGGCCATAGAGCGGATTGATCGCCAGCAGGACCGATGGCGCCTGGGCTATACCCCACAGGCCGAGCACGCCGATCACCGCAAACCAGATTGCCATGATTGGTCCGAATGCGGCGCCGATACGCGACGTACCGAATGGCTGGACCGCGAACAGCGCGGCCAGAATGACGACGGCGGCCGGCACCACGTAATGCTTCAATTGGGGCGCGGCGTCGTTGAGACCTTCAAGCGCCGACAACACCGAAATCGCCGGCGTGATCGCGCCGTCGCCATAGATCAGCGCCGCGCCGAGCAGTCCCGCCACGATGATGACAGGACGACGATGGTGCTTGACGCCGAGCAACGACATCAAGGCGAGGATGCCGCCCTCGCCCTCGTTGTCGATGCTCATGGCGACGTAGACGTATTTGACCGAGGTGACCAGGAACAGGGTCCAGATCAAGAGCGACAGAATGCCGAGAATGCGCTCGGGGGTGACATCGCCGCCGAGATAGTCGAAGACAGTCTTGAGCGTGTAGAGCGGGCTGGTGCCGATATCGCCGAAAACTATGCCGAGCGCCGCCAGTCCGGACACCGCGAGCGCGGTGCCCGTCGTCTTCGCCCCTGCAGGATCGCCCGTTACGTCACTGGGCAAGATCGAGGTCATCGGGGGCCAGGACCCCCAGCCGGCTTACGAAACAGGCGCATTCAGCGCTCCCTTTCCCCAAACTCCGGCTTGAATGAGGATGGATTGACTTACGTGACCGCATCATGACACGAAAAATCGGCCCCGTCGCGCAAACTGTTTTGGAGACACCATGAAAATCGCCGTTCCCGACAAGATCTCGCCGTCATATTTCGTCGCCGAGGCCGCCGTCGAACTTGGATTCTTCAAGGCCGAAGGGCTCGATGTCTCGCTCGAACTGGTTTACCCGGTCGACAATGCCTACAAGGCGCTGCGCGACGGCACGATCGATTTCGTCGGCGGCGCCGCGCACGCGGTGCCGTCCGCGTTTCCCGGCTTCAAGGGCGCGAAGATAATCGCCGCGCAGGCCCAGGGTATGTACTGGTTCCTGGTGATGAACAGCGATCTCGCCGCCAAACGCGGCGACTTCGACGTCGTCAAAGGCCGCACCATCGGCGCCGCGCCGTGGGTCAATATGGGCTTGCGCGGCTTATTGACCGCGGCCGGAATCGATCTCGAGCGCGACAAGGTCACTATTGCGCCGGTGCCCGGTCTGATCGGCGACTCAGTCCCCAACTTCGGCGTCATGGCGTCGAAAGCGCTGCAAGAGCGCAAGCTCGACGGTTTTTGGGCGAACGGCATGGGCGCGGAAATCGCCGTGCGCGGCGGTTATGGCGTCGTCGTCGCCGATGCGCGCCGCGGCGACGGACCGAAGGAATGTTTCAATTACACCTGCGCGGCCATCACCACATCGGACGCCCTGATCGTGCGCGAGCCTGACAAGGTCGCCGCCGCCGTACGGGCGATCGTCAAGACTCAGATCGCCCTGAAAGCTGACGTATCCCGCGCCGGCGCAGTCGGCCGGAAGCTATTTCCGCCAACGGAAGCCGAGTTGATTATCGAGCTGATCCGCCGCGACCTGCCCTATTACGACGCCACGCTGTCGCGCGAGTTCATTGCCGGCGTAACCGCATTCCTGCGCAGCCAGGGGCTGCTCGACAGCGACGTGCGTTACGAGGATATCGTCGCGACCCAGTACGAGCCGTTGTGGAAGTCGTAGATATTACAGAATCAAAAGCCGCCGGCGCTGAAGCTGAAGCGCTGCGTCACGTCGAAGGGCTGCTTGGCGATCGGGTAGGCGTAATTGACCCGGATCTGGCCGAACATCGAATCCCAGATCAGGCTGGTGCCGACCGACGCGCGCAATGCACGTGAGTTGGCGATCTGCTGCGACGGCGACAGCGACGCCAGGCTCGACACGCTCGAAGCACTATTGGCCCACAGGCTGCCGACGTCGGTGAACAGCGCCGCTTTCAACTTGGCGTCCGCCGGAATAAGCGGCACCGGCGCCTGCAACTCGGCCGAACTCGTCCAGTAAACATTGCCGCCGAGATTATCCATCGTGGTGCCGGGCGTGATGTCTCGCGGTCCGAAGCCATTGGGCGCGAAGCCGCGGATGAGTTGCGGACCGCCGAAAAAACCATCGAGCAACGGCAATTGCTGGCCGCCCCACGGCGTCACATAACCGCCCTGCGCGCGCACCATGCCGACGACATCGCCGATGACGGTGTGATAGTAGCGGACGTCTTCGGTCGTGCGGGCGAATTTGGCAGCGCCGCCGAGGCCGGCAAGATCGTTGCTGGTTTGCACGCGAATGCCGTCGGTCGGATCCCTCGGCGTATCGAGCGTCGAATAGACGACGCTGTTGCCGATCGATGAAATCCACATCGGTCCTGCCTCGGCCGCCTGCTGCACCGGCAGTGACGAGGTGCCGTAGGCCGGATTGAGCGACACGCTCTGATTATAGATCGAATAATTCCAGCTGACGCCTAGCTGATCGGTCAGCGGCGTGCCGAGCACAAACTTGGCGCCATAGACCGCACTATCGAAGGACTGATTGGTGCTGGCGGTTGTTTCGCTGCCATACAGGTCAACCCCGGTCGAGAGCCGCTGGCCGAACGTGTAGGGATCGGTGAAGGCGAGATCGAAGGCCCTGGCATATTGGCCGTAAGTTACCGAGGCCTTCACGGTGTCGCCGGTGCCGAGAAAGTTCCTGTCCCCGACGCTGACCTGCGCGATCGCGCCCGAGGTCATCGAGTAGCCACCGGAGATCGAGAAATCTCCGGTCTGCTGTTCCTGCAACGTTACGTCGACCACCAGGCGATCGAGCGCCGAACCGGGCCGCGTTTCGATTTTGACAGACTTGAAGTAGCCGAGCGCCTTGAGGCGACGCTCGCCGCGATCGACCAGTGCGCGATTGTAGGCATCGCCTTCGTTGAAATCGAACTCGCGGCGGATCACGTCGTCGTGGGTTTTGGTGTTGCCGTGAATGTCGATGCGTTCGACATAAAGCCGCTTGCCCTGATCGATGGTGTAAACGAGGTTGATCGTCCCCGCCCCGCCCTTTCCGACCTGCGGCGGGATGCGTTCGTCGCGCGCGGCGACGGCTGCAAACGGCTCGCCGGCTTTGGCGAGCTGCATCGCCAGGTCGTCAACGGTCTTGTTCACCGCATCGGCATCGTAGACGTTGCCCGCCTGCGTGCGCAGGATGGAGCGCATCGAGGCGGCGTCGACCGTCTTTAAGCGCGAGTCGATACCGACCGTGCCGAGCCGATATTGCGGGCCTTCGTTGACGATGAACGTCAGCACTACGCCCTTCTCGGCGGCGTCATAACTGGCCGACGACTTTACGCGCACGTCGACGTAGCCGTGTGTCAGGTAGAATTGCCGCAGCAAGTCCATATCGTTCTCGATGCGATCGGCGTCGTAAATGTCGTTGTCGAGCAGGAAGCTCACGATATTTGTTTGCCCGGATTTGACCACGCCCTCGAGTTTGTTGGCCGGATAGGCGCTGTTTCCGGAAAACAGGATCTGCCGAACCGCAAGCTTGTCGCCTTCCTTGATCTCGAACATGAGGTCGACGCGTGCATCCCTGACCTTGATGGTCTTCGGCGTGATCCGCGCCTGGAAATAGCCGTGCTGGCGATAAAGCTCGGCCATGCGCTCGACGTCACCCTGGACATAAGCGCGCCACAGCGGACCGCCCGTCTTGGATTGCAATTCGAGTTTTTTCAGATCGTCGTCTTTGACCTTTTTGTTGCCTTCAAAGGCAAGGCGCGAAATCGTCGGATTTTCGGCGACCTTGACGACGATATGGCTGTCGTCGCGCGAAATTTTTACGTCAGAAAACAGGCCCGTGGCGTAGAGGCTCTTGAGCGCCGCGTCGAGCGCCGCAGGAGAAAATTGTCCATCCTTCGCGGCGTGAAAATGCGAGCGGATCATGTCCGCACTGACGTGCGGGTTGCCGGTGATCACGATTTGCGGATCGCTGCCGGCCGCCGCCACGTCGCCGCATGCCGCCACGACGCCAAGGGCGAAAAGCAACGTCAAAAAGGCCATGGCTGCGGCGAGCCGGCGACACATCACGGCAAATCCCCAATTCATACGTCCGTATGAATTCAGCCGGCTGCCGGGGCAGGAACATGACCGATTGTGTCGCAATCTGAGGTATTGTTGAGGCGGCTGCCACAAAGTTTTATGCCGCCTGGCGCAACCGCTAGCTCCGGCCGGACATACATCGCGCCATCAGACCCCTCGGATGAAGCGCGGTTCCCGCTGCCTTATAGCGCAAGTACTGGCCCTCGATTTTGCCACTGGTCGCATAGCGCGGCGCGACGCCGCGCGCGATGGCGAGATCCCGGCACTGCTCGTAGCTGCGCTCCGCAGCCCCGGAACCGGTCGTGAACAAACCGCTCAGCGAAAGCGCCAATAGTGATCGCGAGACGAATCTCATTGTCGGCCTCCATCGTCACGAAACAGGAGCAGCATCGCAAATTGCCCGTCGACGCAGCGTGAATGCGGCGTGAAAATCGTGGCGATTGCCAACAAATTAGCCGTGCGGCTACGTGATTGCCTCCGACATCAGCCGCAGCACTGGACCAGGATGCTGACGGTCGCAGACCCTGGCAACGATATGGCCGTGCCGATTGCCATGCTCGCTGCGCTCTCCAGGGCCTCGTCGGAGATTTCGCTGTTGAGGATGTCTTCATCGGTCAGTTCGTGATCTGCCGTATTGCCGTTCATGTCATAAACCCCTTCGCTTGAGTGACCAGCCTTAGAGTGCGCGCGTCGTGTCGTCGAACAATTCCTCGACCGAATAACGGCGCGGAATGATCTTCATCTCCAGCGCGTAGCTCGACATCAGATCCAGCGCCGGCTTCACGGCATTGAAGCCGAACGGCAGTGCGTCGACCGTACCGGGCTTCGGCAGACCGGCGGCTTTTTTGCTCTCGTGCAACATGCGGAACACTTCGCGCACCGCGCCGGGATCGGACTGCGACACCGAGGTTTTGACCACGACCATGTGGTTGATCGGCACGCAGCCGTATTTCTTGTACCACTCCTTGGCCGCCGCCTCGTGATCGGGAATGACGCTCTTGAGCCGCGGATCGGCCGGTATGACGGTGCCGAAGATCGCGGCGTCGAGTTCGCCATCGAGTACCATCTTGGTCATGTCCTTGCCGTCGGCGGCGCGCTCCACGCCAGGCGGATCCTTGAACTCCGGAATGTGGGCATCCTCGAACGTCACCCATTTTACTTTGCTGTTGTTGAGGCCGTAGTCCTTCCACAGGATGCCGCGCAGCCAGCAGCCGGTGGTCTGTGCGAACGAGCGAACGCCGACGCGGCGGCCTTCGAGCGTGTCCGGCGTCACCGTGCCGCGCTCGGAGTTGTACAGCATGGTACCATGCTGAAAGCGTCCCATCATGGTGGCGGGCATCAGCACCAGCGGCTTGCCGTAGGCCTTGCCCTGCAGATAGGACACGAGCGCCATCTCGCAGATGTCGAACTTCTGTTCGCGCACCATCATGCCGAACGCCTTGTAGACCGGATTGACCTCGGTGAGGTTCAGCGCCACGCGGTCGGATTTGATCTCGCCGCTCTTGAGCGCCTGGGTCTGCGGATAGGTGCCAAAGCACGCATTTATCGTCTCGATTTTTTCGGCGATCATTGTGCTCATGTCGGCCTACCTCCCGGGTTGGCTTGATTTTATGGCCTGGCTCGGCGTTAAACCAGTCCTCGGCGCCGACGTCTGCGCCCACAGGAGACATGACCGGTATGACTTCAGACCCACACGTTCCGGCCGATCGCCTAGGCGCCTTCATTACCCGCGCTGCGACCGCGGCCGGCCTGCCGGCAAAAGATGCGGAAATTCTTGCCGGCCTCATGGTCGAGGCCGATCTGCGCGGTAGCGATACCCATGGCGTGATCCGCTTGCCGCTGTACCTGCGCCGCATCCGCGCCGGCGGCATCAATACCAATCCGAATATCCGCGTCGTCAGCGACCGGCCGTCGGCGGCCTTGATCGATGGCGACAACGGCATGGGCCATCTGGTGATGCGGCGCGTCGCGCACCTCGCGATCGAGAAGGCGAAAGCGACCGGCATCGGCTGGGTCGGAGCGCGCATGAGCAACCACGCCGGACCGGCAGCGCTCTACGTTACCATGCCGCTCAAGCACGACATGATCGGGCTCTACTTCGCGGTTGGCAGCAGCAACCACTTGCCGCCGTGGGGCGGCAGCGAGAGCCTGCTCGGCACCAATCCGATGGCGGTGGCGGTCCCGGCGGGTGACGAGCCGCCAATCGTGCTCGACATGTCGCCGACAGTGGCGGCGTTCGGCAAAGTGCGGCTGAAGGCGCAGCGCGGCGAACAAATGCCGGTTGGCTGGATGATCGACAAGCAAGGCAAGCCGCTGACCGATCCGAAGCGCATGGATGAAGGCCATTTGCTGCCGATCGGCGAATATAAGGGCTCCGGGCTGAGCCTGATCATCGGACTTCTGGCCGGCGCGCTCAATCGGGCGGCGCTCGGGCGCGACGTCGTCGATTTCGTCAAGGAGGCCGGCAAGCCGACCAATACCGGCCAGGCGATCGCCGCGATTTCGATCGACGCGTTCATGCCAGCCGCCGAGTTCAAGCGCTCGGTCGATCAGGTGATCCGCGATATCCGCAACTCGCCGAAGCTGCCGGGATTCGAGCGCATCTGGCTGCCGGGTGAGCAGAGCCACGCCAAGTTGCTGGATCGCCGCGCCCACGGCGTGCCGATCCCGAAAGCGTTGCGTGACAGCCTCGACGCCGTGGCGCGCGATTTCAATGTCGAGGCGCTCTGACGTCGAGGCGCTCTGACAATATCGTCGTCCGCCAACGGGCCCGGCCCGAAGTGGCCGGCCCGATGACAGGCTCCGGCGGAAGAACCAGTAATCACGATTGCCAGAATTCGTTCTGACACTTCACCGAATACCGGATGCTCCGCCTGCGTGGAGCATGACAGGGAGGAAGCGGAATGGTTGAACAATCTCCCGTTGGCGTCGTCGGCCTTGGTCTCATGGGCGAGGTCTATACCCGCCGCCTGGTCGCCGCCGGATTCAACGTGATTGGCTTCGACGTCGATCCCGCGAAGAGTCAAAGCATTACAAAACTCGGCGCGCGGACCGCGTCACTCACTAACATTGCGCGCCATTGCGATCCGATCGTGCTTGCCGTGTTCAATACCGATCAGGTCGAAGATGTGGTCGAGCACGCCTTGCTACCTGCCGCGGCCGGCAAGATCGTGCTGTGCACCAGCACCTGCGACCCCGACCGCATCGCGGCGCTCGGCGCCCGCGTCGGCAGCAGGTTGCGCTTTCTCGAGACGCCGGTATCGGGCACCAGCGAACAAGTCCGGGACGGCGACGGCGTCGGACTGATCGGCGGCGACCAAGAGATCGCGGCCGATGCCAAACCGGTACTGGACGTGCTGTTTCCGAAGCGATTCCACATCGGTAAGGTCGGTGACGGCGGCCGGGCCAAGCTCGCCGTCAATCTCATTCTCGGCCTCAACCGCATGGCACTCGCCGAAGGCCTGGTGTTCGCGGAGCGCATCGGTCTCGATCCCGTGGCTTTCCTGAAAGTCGCGCGCGACTCGGCGGCGGCCTCGCAGGTCATGGATACCAAGGGACAGAAAATGATCAGCGGCGATTTCGCGCCGCAGGGCTATGTGAAACAGCACCTCAAGGACGTGCACCTGATGCTCGACCAGGCGCAGCGCGTCGGCCAGAAGCTCCCGCTTCTGGAAATTCACGCCGATGCACTGGAAGCCTGTATGCGCCACGGCGAGGGCGACAAGGACAACAGCGTCATTATCGAGGAAATCCGCCGGCGGGTGCTTTAGCACGGGTAATCCATGCGAAACGCGTGGAACGATCAGCGGCGTTACGCTTTTATTGTGGCGGGTTCATTGCGGGGTGTGGGGCGTCGATTTTGAGGCCGAAAATGCGATTAGCACATGCTGTGGTGGCGGGTGCGTTGCTGACCGCCCTGGCCGGCTGTAGCCAGGGCCCCAAGGGCGATCAAGGTCCATCGGGGCCGCAAGGCCCGAAGGGCGATACCGGCCCGGCCGGCCCGACCGGACCCGCGGGGCCGCCCGGCCCGCAAGGACCACAAGGCGACAAGGGACAACCGGGTCAGGGTGTACGTGTCGTGCAATCGACCTGCGATCGAGGCAACTGCACGATCGAATGTCGAGAAAACGAAGTCCTGGTCAGCGCCTATTGCGGACCCAACCGCAACGCCGCGACGCTCCTCGGCGAACGCAGCGCATCATGCGGGGTCGCCGCCAATGCCGCCAACGGCCCGCTGGTCGTGGTCTGCGTCGGCGCGACGCAGTAGTCCTGCCTTGCTACAGCACCACCGATAGGTTCGGCAGCGGCAGCGTTGTGTGGTCAAGAAAAACGACCCGGCGAGCCAGTTTAAGCACACCATCATGTTCACGGAGTTCGTCGTGGCGCTCTGCCGAGACGATGACGCTCTCTTCATCGCGACCCCAGTAGTAGAGCAAGTTGCTCCTCACCGAGAGGCGATCCGCGGCACTCCGATCGACGCGGATGTTCGATATGTTGCGCCGCGTCCGTGACGGTGGAAATTCGGACCAGCCGCCGGCGCCGAACCGCTTCATTCTGGCCTCGAGCGAACCGAAATGCTCGATCATATGAAACGTCGTCGTGCTGAAGGCCTTATCGAGTTCGTCCTGCGACCGCGTACATCTGATTGGGATTCGGTAATCGATCGCCCGATCCAGCAGCAATAGCCAATCGAGCAGCTTGAAATCATCCAGCAGTTCCGCTTCCTGAAACAGGAACTGTTCGGCGCAGAACTGATCCCGGATTTGCGAAGAGATATTGTCATTCTGCATCAGAAAATCACCGACAGGCTCAGGCCGATATGGCGCGGCTCCAGTGACGCCAGAACGTCCGCTGGACGCCCTCTTCGAGGTTCGAGTCATAGACGATGCCCGGGCCGGGCCAGTCGGCGATGACCTTTGCTTCACTCATGCCCGCGAGTCCCATCTGATAGTTGAGCATGATGTTTTGCTGTTTGGCGAAATGTCCCCTTGCCGCCCTCGATACGCCGGCCCAGGCGATCGAATCATCCTGTTCGAAATTTCCGGACGGGCTGAAACTTGCGACAGCCGCGCGATAGGCGCGTTTTTTATATTCCGCGGGAGCGCTGCGCGGGACCAGTACCCAGCTCCAGGCTTCCATCTTTCCGGGTGCGCGCGGCTTCCACTGGCGCAAGCTAAAAAAGGCTGCGCCCTCGTTGCCCGGCGCATCCTTCGCAAAAATATGAATGAGCGAGAGGTTGGGGAAGATCGTGCCCGTATAGACTACAGCCCGCCGGACGAGGTCGAACTGAGCTTTCGACAATTCGCTGCCAGAGCAGAACTCCCGATGCACGTCCTGCGGATAGCCCCAGAAATAAGTCGCGCCAGGGTCCTTTCGCCGAATGCTGGTCGAATGTCCGCTGCATTCCGTGACGTGGATATCGTTTTTTCCTCCGCTGGCGCCGGCCGCGTCGGAAAGGCCGATGCGCACGATCGACTGGTGCAACGTTTGGGTGTGATAGCTGTCCCCGGCAAAGTTATCGGAACCTGATTTCCAGTCGGCGTCGATATGCCAACGATGTGGCTCACCGACGACTTCCATGCCGCTCGGCGACAGCGCCAAATTCAAATCGAGATACCAGCGGTACTCGCCGAGATGTTCGACCAGCGGGCGGATGTTTGGATCGAGCGACGAGAAGATCAAACCGCGATACGTTTCCGTGCGCGGCGCTGGCAGTAGTCCCCATTGCTTCAGGTCGAGAGCCTTGTAGGCAGTGTGAATGTTCGGCACGCCGGACAGTTCGCCGGTATTTCTGTAGGTCCAGCCGTGGTAGGGGCAGAAAAACGATTTGGTGTTGCCTTTGTCCGCAAGGCACAGCCGCGCACCGCGATGCCGGCAGCTGTCGAACAGGACGCGGACAATGTTGTCATGGCCTCGGACCACCATGAACGGGTCGTTGCCGATTGTGCGCGCGACATAGTCGCCCCGATTGGGAATCTCCGTCTCATGCGCCAGGAAGATCCAGTTGCGGCTGAAAATCCTTTCGAGCTCGAGTTCGAAAACGGATTGATCGTGGAAAAGCCAAAGCGGCAGCGAGCCGGATTCGACCAGTCTCTCGACGGCGGCCAGTTGCAGATGGTCCGATGCGATCAGCGAGGTGGCGGCTGGGATGGACACGACTTAACCGCCTTTCATCATCGGACCGATTTACAACTTGAACGATTAAATTCTCATAACCTATCCCAAAGATTGTATCAAGGAGAATTACTCGGCTTCGGAGAGACGTGGATTTGACCGGGCAATGGGATCAATCTGCGGCGTCCAGAACCAATCGGCCGACACTCTTCCGATTCCCCGTGAACGGCGGCGCGCAAGCGCGAAATCTACGGCGAGACTGTCAATCGGTTTCCAAAATTAACTCCTGATCGGCATCCAATTGAATTCGGGTCCGAAGGATTTGTCTGCACGCTCGAAGTGCCCCTCCTTACCCTGACCTTACGCGGGCGCTTTTCAAATTTTGATCTTTGGCGGCGACGGAACCTGCAGGGCCCGCGCCCGGTTAGACCTCCAGCTTTATCAATGGTTTTTCTCGCCCGATGTGGGACCTACTCAAACAGGCCGCGGCTGGCTGGATCGACCACAAGGACTCCCGGGCCGGAGCAGCACTCGCCTATTACTCCGTCTTCTCGATCGGACCGTTGCTGATGATTGCCGTGGCGATCGCCGGCATGGTGTTCGGCGAATACGCCGCCCGCGGCGAAGTGGAAATGCAATTGCGCGGACTTCTCGGCGATTCCGGCGCCAGGTCCGTCGATGCCATGCTTGCCGGCGCCAACCGGCCGCAGCACAGCGTCATTTCAACCGTCGTCGGAACGACCATCCTGCTGTTTACGGCGATGGGCGTTGTCGTCGAGCTCAAGGATGCGTTCAACACGGTATGGGAGGTGGATACGCGGAAGATCAGCAGCATCCGCCAATTCATCCGCTCCTATCTCGTCTCACTGGCGACTGTTCTTTCGCTTGGCTTTTTGCTCCTGACATCGCTCATATTCACCGCGGGGCTTTCCGCCGCAGGCAAGTATTTTGGCGAGCAATTGCCCGAGGCGGCGATGCAGCTCGTCGGCTCGCTAATATCCTTTGCCGCGATCACGACCCTGTTTGCCATGATGTTCAAATGGCTGCCGGACACGCCGGTGTGGTGGCGGGACGTCTGGCTGGGCGCAGCCATCACCGCGGCGCTGTTCGAGATCGGCAAGCTCTTGATCGGCATCTACATCGGCAAAGAGTCATTCGACTCGACTTACGGCGCAGCGGCTTCGCTCGTCGTACTGTTGATCTGGGTCTATTACTCGTCGCAGATCGTGCTATTTGGCGCGGAATTCACCCATGTCTACGCAATGCGGCAGCAATTCGCCGCAGCGAGGGGGCTGCGGCTGTCTGATTCCTGACAAAACGCTCCATCGGTGGCAATTTCACCCGCCGATGGAACTCGGACCGCATTGCATGGTTTCCATCGGCTATGAGCCCCGCCTGCGCCGGTCTGATTGATAAACGATGCCCCCACGCAAATTGAAAGACCTTTTCAAGACGCCGAAGGCCGTCGCAGAATGGAATCCGTTATTGGCTTCGAATGTCATGCATCTGGCGAGACTCCTGAAGCAGAAGAATTATCCCGGCGTTTGAGATCACCGCGAGGAGTCGCGCATGCCCGGCAAGCGCATTCAGATCGATGACGAGAATTGGACGGCGCTGCGACTGATGGCCCGCGACCGTATGATGACGTTTCAGGAGCTGGCCGACGAAGCGTTTGCCGATCTGCTGAAGAAACATGGTGTCCCGATCGATCTGCGCGCCGCATTGCGTAAGAGCGCCACCAAGGGAGCCGACGTTTTGCCGTTGCGCCGCAAAACAAAACCGCGGCGAAAGTCTTCGTAGTTCCGTTGCGTTACTGTGGCGTAGTTCGTCGGCATTCTCCTCGTAAGAGAATGCCCGTTCGCAAATAATTCGGAGAAACACATGGCGCGAGCGGCGACAAAACCAACGCGCAAGCTGTTTTATGCAACGATACACGTCACCCGTGTTGAAGAGTGGTTCGTTGAGGCCGGGAATGCCGACGAGGCCCGTGCACTCTTGGAGAACGGCGCCGGTCATCGCGCGCAAGTCGGCCAAAGTGTGCATTTTGAAATCGACAAAATAAGTGATTAGGCAAGCAGGCCGCACGGTGCCACCGATTCGCTGAGCGTTTGACCCAAATCGGCCGATTGGAGAAGCAGTGAGTGTTGGCCCCACGAACGCTTTGCGAGGCGTTAGAGAATAACGCCGATCCGCGGGCGTGTGTCGGCTATCGGCGCTGCAGGCGCCGGCGTCGCTCCATCGCACGCCCGATGAAAGCCGTCTCACAGGCGGTGGCGACAGCCCCGCCAGCTTTCAGGACAAAATGAAGTCCGAAGCATGCAGGCTGGTCACGCTCGTGTGCTGCAAGGTGACCGTGTCGCCCGGATCAAGGGTGATGACCGTATCGGCGCCGACCTGATGGCTTGCAGCCTCCACGGCGGCAAAGTTGGCGAACTGGTGGTCGTCGAATTCGATGTGGTCGCCGCTGTGGTAGTTCGTCACGGTGTCGTTGCCAAAGCCGGCGGCGAACACAAACGTGTCGTTGCCCTTGCCGGCGGTCAGGATGTCGTTGCCGGCGCCGCCATTGATGATGTTGTTGCCGTTGCCGGCCTTGATGACGTCGTTGCCGGCGCCACCACTGAGCGTATCGTTGCCGTTGCCGGCCGTGATGGTGTCGTTGCCGGCACCGGCCGAGACCACGTCGTTGCCGTTGCCGACAGTGATGGCGTCGGCGCCTGAGCCGGCCGAAATCGTGTCGTTGCCGTTGCCGGCATTGATGGTGTCGCTGCCGTTGCCGACTGTGATGGTGTCCTTGCCGTTGCCGGCAGTGATCGTGTCGTTGCCGCCGCCGGTCGAGATGGCGTCGCTGCCGTTGGTTGCCGTTTGAACCAAAGTAGTGTGAAACAGAATTGGGACAGATGTAACGGCGCCATCCCCCGGCCCGACTTATGTGGCTTACCAATCTTGTGTGGTTACCAATAGTGGAACCGAAATTGCTGGTGCCGCAACGGCGACGCGACCCGACTGACGCGACCCGACCAATTGGGGCAGAGGTCGCTACCTTCTACAATTCAGGCTAACTTTAGACCGGGTATATTATTTATCGCGTTATTTATGAGACCAGTTCATCTGATAGCTTCTTGGAATACGTCCGCTAACACCCTCAATGACTTGAGTTAAAGTGGTGGGCGCACCAGGGCTCGAACCTGGGACCCGCTGATTAAGAGTCAGCTGCTCTACCAACTGAGCTATGCGCCCTAACCGCCCCCATTCTACCCTCCCAGCATGCTGGGAGGGTAGAATGGGAGCGGGCAGTTCCACCATTGACCGGGCGCCACTCGGGCACCGCGGGGAAAAGAAAGCCGCCTTACGGCGGCAATCTCTCGCTCGATATAGCCGCCCCCTCGGCCAGGGGCAAGGCAAAGTAGTTATCCCACATCCGTCGAGTGCAAACGGCGCTCGTCGGATTGACCGCGCAGCCGCCGCGCCATGAGCTTATTGAGCGCGGCGATATACGCCTTGGCGGAGGCCACCAGCGTGTCGGGGTCGGCGCCTTTGGCGGTCACCGCCCGGCCCTGCTCCGACAAGCGGACCGAAACCTCAGCCTGCGCATCGGTGCCTTCGGTGACGGCGTGGACCTGATACAGCTCCAGCACCGCCTCGTGCGGCACCATGGCCTTGATGCAGTTGAAGATGGCGTCGACCGGGCCGTTGCCTTCGCACTCCTCGAGAGCCGTGCGGCCGTTGATGTCGAGCTTCATGGTGGCGCGCTGTGGCCCCCGCGTGCCAGCGATCACGGACAGCGAGACGAGCTTGATGTGATCCTGCGCGGTGGCGATTTCCTCATCAACCAGCGCTTCGATGTCTTCGTCGTAGACGTGCTTCTTGCGGTCGGCGAGCGCCTTGAAACGCACGAAGGCCTCTTCGAGCTGGTTGGCGCCGAGGTGGTAGCCCAGCTCTTCGAGCTTGTGCACGAAGGCATGGCGTCCCGAATGCTTGCCCATGACCAGCGAGGTCTGCTTCACGCCGACGTCCGCCGGCATCATGATCTCGTAGGTCTGGGTGTGCTTGAGCATGCCGTCCTGATGGATGCCGCTCTCGTGGGCGAACGCGTTGCGCCCGACGATGGCCTTGTTGAATTGCACCGGGAACGAGGTCGTGGCCGCCACGAGCTTCGACGCCCGCGTCAGCATCGTGGAGTCGACATCGGTCCAATACGGCAGCACGTCGTTGCGCACCCGCATCGCCATCACGACTTCTTCGAGCGCGGCGTTGCCGGCGCGTTCGCCGATGCCATTGATGGTGCATTCGATCTGGCGGGCGCCGGCGCGCACGCCGGCGAGCGAGTTCGCCACCGCCATGCCGAGATCGTTGTGGCAATGCACCGAGAAGCGCGCCAGGTCGGAATTCGGCACGTTCTCGCGCACCCGCTGCATCAAGGCGAAATATTCCTCCGGCACCGTGTAGCCGACGGTGTCGGGGATATTGATGGTGGTAGCGCCGGCCTTGATCGCGGCCTCGACGCAACGGCAGAGGAAATCGAACTCGGTGCGGGTGCCGTCCTCGCTCGACCACTCGACGTCGTCGGTATAGGCGCGCGCGCGGGTGACTTGCGCAATCACCATCTCGAAGACTTCGTGCGGCTCCTTCTGAAGCTTGTATTTCATGTGCACGGGCGAGGTAGACAGGAAGGTGTGGATGCGCCGCCGCTCCGCCGGCTTGATCGCTTCGGCGCAGCGGTCGATGTCCTTGAACGCGGCGCGTGACAGTCCGCACACCACCGCCTTTTTGGTGCGCTTGGCGATCTCATGGACGGCGGCAAAATCGCCTTCGGAGGCAATCGGAAACCCCGCCTCGATGATGTCGACGCCCATCTGGTCGAGCAGCTCCGCGACTTCGAGCTTCTCCTCATGGGTCATAGTGGCGCCGGGACACTGCTCGCCGTCGCGCAAAGTGGTGTCGAAGATGACGACGCGGTCCTTCTCGGACTTGATTGGCGCGGTCATGGTTGTGGTCCTTCTCGTTTGCACCCGCCGCTAGGCTCAGGGCGCAAGATCTATGTGATCTGTTGGGTTTCGACGCTTCGAACCGATCCCCTGAGTGCCCAGGCGCATGCGCCCAGCCGGCCCTCAGGGGGCGATAAGGAGCAGCAGCCCGCCGACAATAAGGGCAGCGCCGGAAGCGGCCTGAATGGCCTCCCGGGTCATCGCGCGGAAATCGCGGCGCGTAGACATTGCCAAGCCCTCGTCGCGGTCCAAAGGTCGCGGATCAAGATGAATTCCGCGTTAACCTTGTGATGAACCGGACCCCTTTTAGCGGAAGACGCAGCCTTGGCGCAAGCCACGGGCCGAAGCCCTATTGCTCCGTCTTGAATATCCACGCGGGCTTATTCAGCTCTTCGAGCGCTCCGCCGGCGGGCTCGGCAGAATCGGGATCGGCAAGAGTTATTTTCGCCATTCGTATTCGATGTAGGCACGCAGATAGTCACGCATCCGGCCTTCGAGGTCGGCGAGTCCGCGCAAAATCTTGAACCCGACAAATTCGGGATGCGCCTCCTTGGCATTATGCCGCTGTACGCGCGCGCGCAATTCCTCAGCGCTGAACGGCGCCCTGACGCGCTTCATCAGCGCGAAAAATCCCCGGTCGTGCACCATGGTCCAACCGCGTTCCGCGCCGAGCTCATCAAGAGCGAGGCCGGTTTCCTCCATAAGTTCGCGTCTAAGATTACCCTCGACGTCGAGAATGCCGCCTGCGCGGACGTCTTCGAGATCCGGTGTGCCGCCGGGAAAACAAAGCTGTCCGCTTCCGGCGGTGTATGGCGCCATTTCACCGAGGAGGAAGCCGCCATCGGCACCGCGCAACGCCGTAGCCGGGAATATGTTGTCGACGTTCGGGTCGGGAAAGCCCCAGTCGCGCCATGCTACGAAACTTGCGTAATCGGTCTCGAAACATGAACCGTGCAACACGCGATCACGAATCTCATAACCGCGGAGCATAAACACGCGGCCATTCCACAGATGCGACCGCTGCCGCTGCATATCGGCGAAGAACCGGTCGATCTCGCTACGCCGCGCGGCGGCAAATTCCCAAGCCCACGGCTCGACCACAAATTCGATGCGATCGACCTCGATGATTTCGATATTAGCCCGCTGCAGCGTCATCGCCGGTTAGCTACGGCGATGACGCGCTGGAGCGGGATATGCTCAATTAAGAAACGTAGAACTTCACACTCACTCATGCCACGGATTGACAAACAACCCGACCAAACCTGCATCCCCCTTCACGTGCGCGGGCGGCGGCCCGAATTTTGAGATCACCTCGTCGCGCGTTAGGCCGGGCGGCAACTCTTTCGGTTCGAAGTCTGTCGCAATGAGAACAAAAGTATAGTGGTGGGCTGAGGCGTTGGGCGGCGTGCACGGGCCGGAGTAGTGTCCAACACCCATCAAGCTCTTGCCACCGACATACTGGTCCGAATCCTTGCTGGTTGAGCCCTCGGCAAAGCCGGTAAGCGTCGGCGAAATGCCATAGGCAACCCAGTGACTGACGCCGGAGGGAGCGCGGCCTTCCGGATCGAACATCAACAGCACGAGGCTTTTGGTGCCGTCGGGCACGTTGCTCCAATGCAATTCCGGGGAGACATTTTCACCGACGCAATTCGGATTGGGCGCCGTAGCCGATTGGCCGTTGGCAACCTTCTTTGGCATCATTTTGCCGTCTTGGAACGTCGTTGATTGCAGTGTGAAGATGCCGGCTGCACCGGCGGCCGTCGCGGTGAAACCAAGTGCCAAGGTTGCGGCGGCGGCCGCGAACAGACAATGTCGCATTATAGTCATAGCGTTTCCTCCGGTTTTTTCTCGTACTCGCGGCTGCAGTCTAGCTGCCGGGTGACCGAGAACAACCCCGTCACGAGAAGAAAATTCCTGGCCGGGAAGCGCCGCGGCTACAGATTTTTAATCAGCCCGGCGTCGATCAGCATGCGGTTGAAATGCCGCGCCTCGGCGCCATGGTCACAGCCGTAGAACAGCCCATTGCAACGCAGCAGAATTTTCTTCTGCTCGGCGAACGACGGATCGAGGGGCAGGCCGGCCGCCTCCTGCACGACGATCGGAAGATAAGGGCCTTCCAGCGTGTCGAGCGCCGAAGACACGTCGGCTGGTTTGAAATTGATCGCATCGATCGCGTAATAGGTCGTGAAATAGCGCTTGTCCCAGTTCATCAGATGCTGCTCGATCGTGGCGTCGTCGAGCGCAGGATCGAGCACGTGCACGGCGAAGTCCGGCTGATGATCGCCGAAGCGTACCAGGAGGAAGGAGTCATTCGGGAACTCGCGCTTCAAACGCGCCAGGAAATCGGCATAGTTCTGTGCGCTGAGGGCTTGCCTGCGCAGATATTCGTCGACCGGCGGTACATTTCCCAAATCCTTCCACTGCGGCATCAGGTCGGGCCGGTAGCGGAAGTCCCAGGGAAAATGATTGGCGGCAAGATAGACGAACACGAACATCGGGCTGTGCTCGTGCTCCTTTTCGATCATCCGCGTGGCAGCATTGAAGAAAAAGCTGTCCGGCTCGATCTCCTTTGCCCCCAGATCGTGCTGATCGTAGAAATGCTGCACGCCGGTCGTAGTCTGGTAGCTGCGCGCACTCATGAATGCGCCGAGCGCCGGATAGAGCGAGAAGGTGCGGTAGCCGCAGTTGCGCAACGCCGCCGGCAGCCCGCGCTCGACGCGGCCGGCGGCAATTCGGGTTACAAAATATGAGAAGCGCCCGAACGAGCGCGCCGACAGGCCTTCCAGCACATTGTACTCGGTGAACCAGCTCGGGCCGCCATTGCCTTCGACCAGGAAATTGCGCTCCTTGCCGTCGAAAGATTTGAAATGGGCGCCATACCCGTCCGGCAGCTTGATTCCCGGCGCCATGCGGATGTCGAAGCTCGACTTATCGTGGATCAGGATGATGTGCGGCGGCTTCTTTTCCGGCCAGCATCCGTCGGCATCGACTAGTTGCAGATGGTCGGCCGCATAGGCGTCGGATTCCATGAGGCCGTGCGTCAGCAACTCCGAGATCGCGTCGACGCCGGAGCGCGCGAATGACGAGACTTCGTTGTTGCCGTAATAAGCTTCGAACGGCTGCATCGGCAGGTGCATTTCCACAGCAGTAAGCCCGGCAACGCATGCCAGGGCGGCCAAGGTCGCCTTCAGGCGGTGGACGCGGAACGGATCGGCTCGCCAGGTGATCACGACAAGCGGGATCAGCGCGAGCACACAGAGGGTCACGATCCAGCGCAGCGCCGGGTAGATCGTGAACAGGAAGCTGACGGTGTCGGTGTCAATGATCATCAGATCGACGAAGTTCGCCGTCATCATCAGCACGTGGTATTTGAGATCGGAAACCAGGACCAAAACGGTCATTATCACCAGCGACAGCGCGCCGGCGACAGCCGGCCGCCGGGTGAGCGCCAGCCAGACGAAATTCAGAATGCCCCAGGCGAACAGAAAGGCCGCGATCTCGACCGGTCTGGCCTCGGTCGCCGCCATGATCGCAAGTGCGACGACGTGGGGGGCGGCAACCAATCCCAAACGCCAGAACCCATAACGGGCGGCCGCGTCGGAGAATCCGAGCCGGTGACTGAAGGATAATATGGCGGCACGCATGATACGCGCACCCGCGTCCGGAAATGACCCACCCTTAAGCCCGGCACACCGCGCATTGTCATAAAACTGTATTTATTTGGTCATGACAAGTGCGCGGTCCCCGGCAGCGGTGATTTTGTCCGCAAAATCAGGCATCGTCGTTATGGCCGGCCCCGCAGGTTGCCCGCCGCCCGGGTTACCGCAACCGAAAAGATACCGCGGATCAGTTCCTGCTGCGGTCGACCAGCGCACGCTCCTTGATCCCAAAAGGGCTCGCTTCCGCGAGCCCGTCTTAGTGTAAAATGCCCAGGATTAATTCTTGCTGCGATCGACCAGCGCACGCTCCTTGATCCCAGAAGGGCTCGCCCCCGCGAGCCCGTCTTAGTGCAAAGTGCCGTGGATCAATTCTTGCTGCGGTCGACCAGCGCACGCTCCTTGATCCACGGCATCATCTCGCGCAGCTTGGCGCCGACCTGCTCTATCGGATGCTCGGCAAGCTTGGCGCGGGTCGCCTTGAACGACGTCTGGTTGACTTTGTTCTCAAGCATCCAGTCCCTGGTGAAGCGGCCGGACTGGATGTCCGCCAAAACCTTCTTCATATCGGCGCGCGTCTGGGCGGTGATGACGCGGGGACCGGAAACGTATTCGCCGTACTCCGCCGTGTTCGACACCGAATAGTTCATATTGGCGATGCCGCCCTCATAGATGAGATCGACGATCAGCTTCACCTCGTGCACGCATTCGAAATAGGCCATCTCCGGCGCGTAGCCGGCCTCGACCAGGGTTTCGTAGCCGGCCTTCATCAGTTCGACGAGGCCGCCGCACAGCACGGTCTGCTCGCCGAACAGGTCGGTCTCGCATTCCTCCTTGAAAGTCGTCTCGATGATGCCGGCGCGGCCACCGCCGATTGCCGCCCCATAGGACAGCCCGAGATCGTGGGCGTTGCCGGAGACATCGCGGTGCACGGCGAGCAGGCACGGCACGCCGGCGCCGCGCTGATATTCGGAACGCACGGTGTGGCCGGGCCCTTTCGGCGCAATCATCATGACGTCGAGGTCGGCGCGCGGTTCGATCAGATTGAAATGAACATTGAGACCGTGCGCGAACATGATGGCCGCGCCTTCTCTCATGTTGGCGGCGAGATGATCGCGGTAGATGTCGCCCTGCAATTCGTCGGGGGTGAGCATCATCATCACGTCGGCCCACTTGGCGGCCTCGGCGACTTCTTTCACCGGCAACTTCTGGCTCTCCGCCTTCTTGACACCCTGCGAGCCCTTGCGCAGCGCCACGGTGACCTCCTTGACGCCGGAGTTGCGCAGATTGAGCGCGTGCGCATGGCCCTGGCTGCCATAGCCGATGATGGCGACCTTCTTGCCCTTGATCAGGTTCAGGTCGGCGTCGCGATCATAATAAACACGCATGATATCTCCACCCCTACACGGGCCAAGTCTGGCCGCTCGTTTTCCGGTGCTGCTTCTAGGTTTTATGGGCGGCAAGGACAAGTCCGGTCCGCGCCGCATGATGGCGCAGCGGCGGCTTGCCCTTGGCCGCGCAATTGCCGTCAAATTGCTCGCGAGCCTGGGCAATCTTGGCCTGATTACGGATCGCCCAGGCGCCAAGCGCCGAAACCGGATTTAACAAGTCGCGGCCGAGCGACGTCAGGGCATAATCGACCCGCGGTGGGATGGTCGGAAACACCGTGCGCGTGATCAGCCCGTCGCGCTCCAAACCGCGCAGTGTCAGCGTCAGCATACGCTGCGATATGCCGCCGATCGAACGCCGCAATTCGTTAAAGCGCAGCGGCCCGTCGCCGAGCCGCGTGACGACCAGGACGGACCACTTGTCGCCAACCCGGGCGAGGATATCGCCGACAGCGCGGCAATCGGCAGGCAAATGGGTGTTTCTAGGTTTCACCAATGTGCCCTCTTGTGCCCCTTCCGCGTGGTCACTTATGTAGCCTTAGTTACGTATTCTAACTAAGGACCGCAACTATGCCAAAGCCCCAAATCGCCGTGATCGTCGGCTCGAACCGCCGCGAGTCGGTCAACCGTAAATTCGCCAAAGCGCTCACCAAGCTCGGCGCAGCCAAATTCGACGCCCATTTCGTGCGCATCGACGACCTGCCGCTTTACAACCAGGATCACGAGGGCAATCTTTCTCCTGAAGTGGTGCGCTTCAAGGACGAGATCAAAAAAGCCGACGGCGTGCTGATCGTCACGCCGGAGCATAACCGCTCGGCGCCGACCGTGTTGAAGAACGCCATCGACTGGGGCGCGCGGCCGTTCGGCACCAGCGTCTGGCCGGGCAAGCCCGGCTTCATCACGGGCACGTCGCCCGGCGCGATCGGAACAGCTCTGGTACAGGCCAACCTTCGGACTGTCATGCTCGGTCTCGGTATGACTTTGCTCGGCGGCGAATCCTACGTGCAGTTCAAGCCCAATCTGTTCGACGATGACGGCAATGTCGGCGACGAGACCACCCAGAAATTCCTGCAAGGATTCGTCGACCGCTTCGCCGATCTGGTCGAAAAGCTGTCGGGCAAGAAGGGCTAACTCGCAGCCAACATTCCCTCCGGCCCGCGCGCAATGGCGACCACGCCGGTGCGCGAGACTTCGACGAGACCCACCGGCAGCATCAGGTTGATGAAGCTTTCGATCTTTTCGGAAGCGCCGGTGATCTCGAACACGAAGCTCTCGGTGGTCGCGTCGATGACGCGCGCGCGGAACGCGTCGGCGAGCCGCAGCGCCTCCATACGGTGCTCGTCCTTGCCGCGCACCTTGACCATGGCGAGTTCACGCTGAATTGCCGGACCGGCGGTGGTGACATCGACCACGCGATGCACCGGCACCAGGCGGTCGAGCTGGTTTTTGATCTGCTCCAGCACCATTGGCGTCCCACGGGTAACGATGGTGATGCGAGACAGATGTTTCTCGTGCTCGGTTTCTGAAACCGTCAGCGAGTTGATGTTGTAGCCGCGGCCGGCGAACAGGCCGATGACGCGGGCCAGCACGCCGGGCTCGTTATCGACCAGAACGCACAGCGTGCGGCTCTCGATACGCTCGCTGGTCGGCGCGGTAGGATAATGACTTGTCGCGGGCGTATTCACGGGCTTCTCCCATTCTCTGCTTGTCATCGCCCGCGAAGGCGGGCGATCCAGTAATCGCCGGCAGTGATAAATCTCATCGCAGCGATTACTGGGTCCCCGCCTCCGCGGGGACGACAGTTAAACCAGCATCTTGCCTTCCTCGGTGATCGCATCCTCGACTTTGGTGGTTGCGTCACCGAGCAGCATCTCGTTATGAGCACGGCCCGACGGAATCATCGGGAAACAATTCTCCGTCGGATCGACCGCGCAGTCGAAGATCACCGGCTTCTTCACCTCGATCATTTCGCGGATCTTGGCGTCGAGATCGCCGGGCTTCTCGCAGCGGATGCCGTGCGCATGATACGCATCCGCAAGTTTGACGAAGTCGGGCAACGCCTCGCTGTAGGAATGCGAATAGCGCCCGCCGTGCAACAGCTCCTGCCATTGCCGCACCATGCCCATATAGCGGTTATTGAGAATGAATATCTTGACCGGCAGTTCGTACTGCACCGCCGTGGATATTTCCTGCATGGTCATCAACACCGAGGCTTCTCCGGCGATATCGATGACGAGCGAATTCGGGTGCGCAAGTTGCACCCCGACCGAGGCTGGCAGGCCATAGCCCATGGTGCCGAGCCCGCCGGACGTCATCCAACGGTTCGGCTCCTGGAACTGGTAGAACTGTGCCGCCCACATCTGGTGTTGGCCGACCTCGGTTGTGATGTAGGTGTCACGGTCCTTGGTCAGCTCAAACAGCCGCTGGATGGCGTATTGCGGCTTGATAATGTCCTTCGCGTTGTGGAACGCGAGCGATTTCCTCGCGCGCCACTTCTCGATCTGCGCCCACCACGCATCGAGTGGTTTTTTGTCCGCTTTGACTGAGCTAGCACGCCACACGCGCAACATCTCGTCGAGCACGTGGCCGCAATCGCCGACGATAGGAAGATCGACCTTGACATTCTTGTTGATCGACGACGGATCGATATCGACATGGATTTTTATCGAGCCGGGCGAAAAGGCGTCGAGGCGTCCGGTGATACGGTCGTCGAACCGCGCGCCGATGCAGATCATCAGGTCACAATCGTGCATCGACCAATTAGCTTCCCAGGTGCCGTGCATGCCGAGCATGCCCAGCCACTGCGGCTCGGCGGCAGGAAATGCACCAAGTCCCATCAAGGTCGAGGTGATGGGAAATCCCGTGAGCTTGACCAGTTCACGCAGAGACTGGCACGCCGCCGGGCCGGAATTGATCACGCCGCCGCCGGTATAGAACAGCGGCCGCTTGGCGGCCGCCATCAGTTCCACCGCCCGTTTGATCTTGTCGGAATCGCCGGTGAGCTTCGGCCGATAACCCTTGTGCAGAAACTCCTTCGGCTTCGAGTAGGTGCCCCTGGCGAATTGAATGTCCTTCGGAATATCGACCACGACAGGGCCGGGCCGGCCACTCGAGGCAATGTGGAACGCCTCGTGCAGCGCGCTTGGCAGATCTTCGATTTTCTTCACCAGATAATTGTATTTGGTGCATGGCCGCGTGATGCCAACCGTGTCGCATTCCTGGAACGCGTCATTGCCGATGAGGTGCGTCGGCACCTGCCCGGTGATGACAACGAGCGGGATCGAGTTGCACAGCGCGTCGGTGAGCCCAGTGACGGCGTTGGTTGCGCCCGGACCTGAAGTCACCAGCACGCAACCCACCTTGCCGGTCGAGCGCGCATAGCCCTCGGCGGCGTGCACCGCACCTTGCTCGTGCCGCACCAGGATGTGGCGAACCCGGTCCTGCGACTGGAACAGCGCGTCATAGATCGGCAGCACCGCGCCGCCGGGATAGCCGAAGATATGCTTCACGCCCTGATCGGCGAGCGCCTCGATCACCATTTCGGCGCCGGTCATCTCTGTCATGGTCCGCTCCACTCCTTGTCTTCACTCACTCATTCGGTTCGGTACATTTCGGTAATAAAAAAGGGACCTCAAAGGGCCCCTGGATCGCGCACCGCCAAGCCTCGTGGGTGGGATTATCCACCCCCGGCGGTGCGCCCGGTTACTACGAGGATCAGCAAAGTCGCAAAAGTACGCACAGATGTGGCCCTTTTCCCGAACGCCGTTTTATATGCATTGCGGCAGCGCCGGTCAAGCGAAATACGGCGGGAATCCGGCGGCACGGCCCGGCGCAAACTTCAAACATGCGTTTGAAATCGAAACGACGCGCATAACCGCCGTCGCTAACTAACACCAAGTGCCTTGAGGCAGCCGCGATTTCGCGCGGCGTTCGCCTTCAAATATCCCAGCGCTGTTGCTCAATTGCAGCGTCGGGGACGTACACGCGCTGCCGCTTTCTCTGTCGGAGGGTACATGGTCGCACAACACACGCGCCGCATAGTAGCCGGTCTTTTCGCTGCCGCCATTGCGTTTGCGCTCGCGGTGCCCGCTGCCGCGGCGCAGCCGCCGAATGCACCGATCAACTCGACCGATGGTTTGCTGAAGTGGGTCAACGGCTATCGCAACAGGCCGGACCCGGAAAGCTTGCCCACCGTCGTCCGCGCACTCTCTGCAATGCAGGCGTTCAAGGATGCCGAGACCTGTGGCGCCTATATCGGCTTCATCGCCGGCGTGCTGGACGCCAATCCGTCGCGCGCCGAGAGCCTGGTCGACAAGATGCTTGCGATCGATCCGGCGGATCATTGGGTTCTGGTGCGCGCCGTCGCCTATTCGGGATTGCCGCACTGGCGTGAATTGCTTTCGACGTTCGTCGATCGCATGCCGATGCGCCGCGCCCTGGTGGAGAAATATCTTGATGGTAATCTGCCGACGCTCGAGCAGATCGATTATGCGCCGAAAAAAACCGGCATGATGGACAAGGTCAGAGTGGCGTTGCAGCTCACCGATCAATACGCCAAAAAGCCGGTAACGCTGGCGCCGAGCCCGGAATTGATCGACGTGCTGTGGGGACTTTATCTCGCCACCGGCACCTACGCGCCCATTGGGCGCATCGTCAGGCTGCTGCCGCTCGCCAACGATCACGACAGTGTCGACAACCTCACGACCGGCAGTGCCGCCAAGTTCACCCTCGCCAGCAACGCGGTGCGGGATCTCAATCTGCTCAACATGCTGAAATGGTCGGCCAAGCGCCAGCCCAAGGACGTCGCCGTGGTGCTCGACGACGTCGTCGAAACCGCGGAGACGGTCGATACCGTGCACATGCGCAAGGAATTGCTCGCCGCGATCGAAGAGCTCAAGCAGAAAGGTCCTGACTCCCGGCGCGAACTCTCCGGCTGGGGCCAGGTCGGCCAAGGTGCGCTGTCGATGGGCTGCGTACTGGCGGCGGCAACGGGACAGATCGAGTTGGGCTTGCCATGCGTGCTCGGCGGCGCCGCCTATTCGGCGGGCATGCAATACGTCTCGCATTAGGGAATGGTAGCAAAGCGGATATGGGCCAGACGGGTCGTCATGTCCGCCAATGAGCCCGAAGCCGACTTGTGGATTTGACGGTGGTTCCGTTATGGGATCGGAATGGTTAGTCCGGCGCCAAGGCCAGGCGATTTTTGGTGATCACTGGTCAGCCGAACAGTCTTACGCCGACAATTACAAGGACGGAGGCGAGCGCAATACGCACCACGACATCGGACACGCGAGTTGCAAGGTAGCTTCCGACAACGATACCCGGCAGCGATCCGATCAAAAGAGTTCCTAAAAGGCTCCAGTCGATGGAACCCAGATACCAATGACCGGCGCCGGCAAGGAGCGTTAGCGGCACCGCATGAGCAATGTCCGAGCCAACGACGCGGCTGGCAGGCATCTTCGGGTGTAAGAATATCAGAACCGTTACGCCAATGGCGCCGGCGCCGACTGACGTGGTGGTGACCAACACACCCATTACCAGCCCTAGCAAGATGGTGAAGAGCCAGGCAGTGCGGCGATCGAGCCCATTCAAGCGATCGGCATAGCGTTCGCGAACGCTTCTGCCCGCGATCAGAAAGAGCGCGGTGACTAGCAAAACGCTTCCGAGCGTGAGCGTGACGACATGCTGTGCCGCAGCGCCTTTTAGATCAAACCGGGAGAGAACGAACAGGGTCGCGATCGTTGCTGGCACACTGCCAACTGCGAGCAAAGTGACGAGCATCCAATCGACTGTTCGTGCGGCGGCGTGAACGATCGTACCGACCGTCTTTGTCGAAGCGGCGAAGAGCAAATCAGTACCGACGGCCGTCGTCGGATGAACGCCGAACAGGAGGATGAGCAACGGAGTCATCAATGAGCCGCCACCAACACCGGTTAGGCCCACGAGCAGTCCGACGCAGAAGCCGGATATGGGGTAGAGAATGTTCATGGATGCCAGATTACAAATGTTAAATCGCTGTCAGGTCTCGGTGAATGCCGCATTCGGTTTTGGCGAGGCCGCTCCAGCGACCGTCCCGCTCCACTCCGCCAGTCATAGGCCGGCTCGTGCACGGTACACAGCCAACCGAGGTAAATCCAACGGCTTCAAGCGGGTGCCTCGGCAGTTTGGCCGCCGCAAAAACGGCATTGAGTTCTGCTGTGGTCAGGCGCGCCAGCGGATTAAATTTCAGCCGCCGTCCATCAGTTTCGACTACCGGAAGTTTGGCGCGTTCGCCGCCATGGTAGCGCTTTCGACCGCTTATCCATCCGTCGAAAGCCTCAAGCTCCTTGGCGAGAGGAACAACCTTACGAATGCTGCAGCAGGTATCGCGATTATTAAGGCACAAGTCATTCTTAGGGTCGCGCAATGCCAAGGCACTTGGCGAGGGAGTAATGGTGCGAACATCGGTCAGCCCAAGACGGGCGATAAGGGCGTCGCGATACGCCATTGTTTCCTTGAACAGCCACAAGGTGTTGAGAAATAATATCGGCAGCGACCGATCAACGTCGGCAACGAATTTAAGCAACACCGCAAATTCTGTACCGAACGAAGAAACAACCGCCAAGCGCCCGGGCATGGTCTTCGTGATTATCTCGATGACCTGATGGGGGTTTGCCTGAGCCATTCGTTCGGCGAAGATTGCCGAGCTTTCCCGTGGTGTCCGTGCGGCATCACGGGCTCGTTGAAGTGCGGTCAATGTCGACATAAAGGCCAATTATCATTATTCGCATGGGTTATACTGGTATGCCGATGGAAATAATTTCCATAGTCCGGACGGATAAGTGTAGACCATTCGGCCAATTGCCAATTCAACAACAGCATCCTTCCAGTACACGCCGAACCCGTCGGCGTAATTACGTGATGCGGTGGCGAGCGCGGAGCGCATCGGATAGGCGCCTTTACCCGGGCCCCGCCGCTTTCCACCGCCGTGGACGGTTGAAGACCTCGACGACGCCTGTTTTGTCGTGAAGGCCAGCGACGGCTTGATGTTCGCCTACGCCTATTACGAGGCGGAAGCGGAGGGGTCGTTAAATTAGCTGAGCGATATCGCATGCCTCGATATCAGCGCACTAAGAGCCTTTTTAGAACTATGAAGATCGTTCGCCAAAAGAGAAAAGCCAGAAAACTTGGTGCCCCACCGGTTTTCATTGAGTCCAAAGAAAAATAATTTATCTGACAGCGGCAGTATCAATAAATCTAAAATTGCGTCTTTGTTTCGTTCATAAATTTCGTCACTGTCCGATAACCGATGAATCGGACGCCCCAACTCCTCTGGCAATTTGCTGAATGAGATGATCTTAATACTCTGAAACAGATTTCTGCAAAACTGCAGACAAGCAATATCATCAGTCGCCACAAACAAATTTTCGCAGTTCTGCAGAGCAGGGAGATTCTTGATTTGATTCAACAGCGGCTGATAATTCGTCGTGTAATCGGTATTTCGGATGTGAATAGAGACGTAATTCGTGCCGACGGATTTTAGTCTTTTGATGAGTTCATCGGACAGATTGTCGTGCAATCGTAATCTTGACAGAGCCGCCACCGAGGCTCCGGCCACACGACCGAGATTGTGATGCACCAACAAGGGCTCAGTATAGTCTTTGTCGAAATCGAATGTGATAGGCTTACGCGTTGTTGTTTCGACATAGTATCCAAGCTCCCAGTCAAAATGAGCGTCATATCGGAGGCAATCTTCTCCTAAAAACTTCGGAACAACGCTGACATTTCTCAAATGGAATTCTATCTCCGTAGCATCCAGGATGACCCATTTTTGTCTGCTGACGAAGTACCTCGAAAATTGATCCTTTATGGAGTGTGTAGAATGATGATTGGTGTCTATGATGGCGGTTCTGTCAAATCTTTCCGCGTAACTGCAGACCCTTTCGATCTGGCAGAGTACGTCATTTAATCCGCCCTGCGGACGACACAGAACGACGCGGTCAAGATTCATAATAGCCTGACAGGTTAACTCGGACGGATGGAAGATTACTTCATTGGCATGAATTATAAAGTCGTTCCGAGCGAAGGTCAGGCTATCGGGCAAGATTCTTTTTGGCGAACGGCCGCTGTTTCATGTCCGCCTCCGGCGCGGCAGCATCAGCGAGGACATTCAACACGGCCTTGTAGCGCTACGGACCGACGTTAATGCACGTCCGCGAGAAGATCGATGGCTACTACGGAGAAGCCGGGCATATCGTTGTGCCCTACAAGCTGACCGGTGCCCAGGTTCTTATGCGCCGAGATCCTGACAGCGACGGTAACACTATCGCGGACTTGGAGGTCGGTTTATATTGAAGTAACGCGCTGATTAGCTCCGATACCCATGGCTCAACGCATTTACAATCTCGACGGCAAGACGATCTGGGTCGCCGGCCACAAAGGACTCGTGGGTTCGACGCTCATGAGTTAGCTTAAAAAACGCCCGGTAAAGTTGTTAGCCGTCGATCGCAGTCAAGTCGACTTGCGGCGCCAGCAAGATGTCGAATCGTGGATGGCGCGTGAGAAGCCACAGGTCGTCATCATTGCCGCCGGCACTGTTGGAGGGATAGTTGCAAACTCTCGTTTTCCGGCCGCGTTTCTTTACGACAATCTCGCAATCGCATCGAACATCGTCCATGCCGCCCATCGGGTGAATGTCGAGAAATTACTTTTTCTCGGTTCAACCTGCATCTATCCGAGGCTTGCAGCCCAACCGATCGACGAAGAAGCGCTTTTGACCGGGCCGCTTGAACCGACAAATCAATGGTATGCCATTGCAAAAATCGCCGGCGTCAAGCTTATAGAAGCCTATCGTCGGGAATACGGATGCGACTTTATCTCTGCAATGCCGACCAATCTGTATGGTCCGAACGATAATTTTGATGGTGAAACCAGCCATGTCTTGGCTGCGCTCTTGATCAAAATCCACCAAGCTAAAATCAACAAGATATCTTCAGTGGAAATTTGGGGAACCGGGAGCCCACGCCGTGAATTTCTTCACGTTGACGACTTGTCTTCGGCCTGCATTTTTTTATTGGAACACTATTCCGATGAGCTGCATATCAATGTCGGTACCGGGACCGATCTAACGATTCGCGAGTTGGCAGAGCTGATCGCCGAGGTCGTCGGTTTTGAGGGGACGTTTGCATATAATACTGCAAAACCTGATGGCACGCCGCGCAAGTGCATTGATGTGACGCGAATATCGCAGATCGGCTGGGCGCCACGCATCGATCTGCTGACAGGAATACGTCAGACCTATGAATGGTTCGCAGCTCAGGATCAGCATTTCCAGCGACGCGCATATTCTTAAACAGACACCGATGCCCCACTGCAGTATCTCAGTCATTGCGACTTTGCTACGGTCGTTCGTCTCATGCCGCTTGTTTCGATCAATGTCATACTAAAAAGACGCTGACAATCGCGAAGGTGGACCATGATGGATCTTCTGTTCGTTGGTGTCGGTTGGACCGACCTAGCGATGACCCTGAACCGGATCGCGGTTGGGGCATTCTTTATGCTGTCGGGATATCACAAGCTGTTCAACGCAGAGCGCCACCGCACAGTCGTTGATGAACTCAAGGCGCTCGGTATTCATGCAGTGGGCTTCAATCAATGGTGGGTGCCGTTGGTCGAGTTCAGCGCCGGCGGCGCCGTCCTTATCGGGCTGTTGGCGCCACTCGCCGCGCTCGGCCTGCTTGTCATCACCCTCGTCGCCATCGCCACGTCCGGGCGGCAGCGTATCAAGCTCTACAAGCCGATCGATGAAGCAGATCGCATCGACGATTGGCTCTACTTACCGGAGACGCTTTATGCCTTTATGCTGATCATAGTCGTCTCGGCCGGCGCCGGGCCTTACAGCCTCGATGCCCTGATTCTGGGCCTGATGAATAAGCACGTCGCGTGACACCGCGTCCTCACCAGTTATCTTCTTCCGATGCCGCAGCAGGCCGGCATCCCGCCGCCATCAGGGGTGGTCCGCCGTGATTGTCACGACTTTTCCAAACGCTGTGCGTGTTATCGAGCACACGTTGATACCGTTGAAAGACGGTACGATGCTGGCGGCCCGCATCTGGTTGCCGGGGGATGCTGAACAGAAGCCGGTTCCTGCGATCCTGGAATATCTTCCATATCGCAAGCGCGACGGCACGTACGAGCGGGACGCTCTGACTCATCCGTATCTAGCCGGCCACGGCTACGCCGGCGTTCGCGTCGACCTTCGAGGCAGCGGTGAATTGACGGGCTTGCTGTTCGACGAGTACGCCAAGCAGGAACAAGACGATGGCGTGGAGGTGATCGCTTGGCTGGCAGCTCAGCCCTGGTGCAATGGCTCGGTTGGCATGATGGGAATTTCCTGGGGCGGGTTCAATGGACTTCAAATTGCGGCGCGGCGTCCCCCGGCACTCAAAGCCATCGTCACCATTTGTTCAACCGACGATCGGTACGCCGACGACGCACACTACATGGGCGGCACGTTGCTTACCACCGCTGCACTTGAGTGGGCCTTTTTCTTTTTCGGCTTGATGTGCCTACCGCCCGATCCGGAGCTGGTCGGCGATAGCTGGCGAGCGATGTGGCTGGAGCGCCTCCAGAACATACCGCTGTTCCAGGAAAATTGGCTGCAGCATCAGCGCCGCGATGCGTATTGGGAGCACGGATCGGTATGCGAGGACTACGCGGCGATCCAATGCCCGGTCTATGCCGTCGGTGGTTGGACTGATGGTTATAAGAACGCAATCCCGCGCCTGCTCGAGCGACTGAAGGTGCCCCGCAAGGGTCTCATCGGGCCGTGGGCACACGCCTATCCGCACTTTGCACTTCCGGGCCCCCAGATCGGATTCCTCCAGGAAATCCTGCGTTGGTGGGACCATTGGCTGAAGGGTGTCGATACGGGCGTGATGGATGAACCAATGCTGCGTGCGTGGATGACGGAAAGTGTGAAACCGGCGAGCCACCACGACACATTGCCGGGCCGGTGGATCGCAGAAGCTTCGTGGCCACCGCCAGGAATAATCCCGCGGCGGCTATTCTTGACCGATGAGGGGCTGCGGGAAGCGGCGGCAACCTTGACGGCTCGCGCGGTATGCTCGCCGCAGACGCTTGGTAAGTGTTCAGGCGACTGGGTTCCGTTCGGTCGTGGGCGCGATCAGGCAGGCGACCAGCAAGAAGATGACACGCGCTCCCTGGTTTTCGAAACGACGCCTCTCGATGAGCCGATCGAGATCCTTGGCGCTCCGATCGTAACGTTCGATGTCGCGTCCGACCGGCCGATTGCGAATCTGGTGGTTCGGCTGTGTGACGTGCATCCGTCCGGTGAATCGCTGCGGGTCAGCTATGGCGTGCTGAATCTTACGCATCGCGACGGACACGAAAACCCTGCGCCGCTGACAGCAGGAGAACGCTACCGCGTGCGCATCCAGCTCAACGATGCGGGCTCGGTATTTCCAGTTGGGCACAAAGTGAGGCTCGCGATATCGACGGCTTACTGGCCGATGATCTGGCCCAGTCCGGAGACGGCGACTGTGAAGATCTTTGCCGGAACGCTCGATCTGCCGCAACGCTCGCCCAACGCCGCGGACGCCAGGCTCACGCCTTTTCCCGAACCGGAGACGGCGGCTCCGGAGAAGCCAACCATCATTCATCGCGATGGTGTGCGGATCGAGCGTATCGACCGCATTGGTCTGGAATTGGGCACACAGTGGAAATCGCAGTATCACGTCGAGGAGAACGATCCGCTCAGCGCCGTTGCCGAGCTGAGCAATATCCAGACTCTGTCACGAAACGAATGGCAAATCCGGGTCGAGACGCATATGCGACTGTCATCCACGAGAAATGCCTTCCTGCTGCAGGGAAGTTTGCGCGCCTTCGAGGGCGATAACGAAGTGTGTCGTCGCGACTGGGATCGATCTATTCCTCGAGAATTCTTATGATAAACGGCATCAACGATGAACTCATTCTCGCGGCCCGCCTTCTGCTCGCGACGCTGTTTCTGATTTTCGGCTGGAGAAAAGTGAGGGATTATTCGGGCACCGTAGATCAAATGGTACAGCTTGGCCTTCCGACGCCGGTCCTCGCGACGGCCGTATCGATCTTCATCGAGCTTCCGGTCGCGTTCGCGGTCGCTGTAGGCGCGTTCACACGCCCTTCGGCCACACTCATGGCTTTATACGCGCTCGGAACTGCGCTGATCGGGCATCGTTATTGGACGGTGAAAGACGCGGATTACGTCGACAGCTTGGAGGGCTTTTACAAAGACCTCGGCCTTATGGGAGGCTTCTTGCTGTTGTGCATTACCGGCGCGGGAAGATATTCGATCGATGCATTGTTTAGCATCGCCGCGCATAACTTTTAGGCTATTCGCCCGGCGATCAACGTCCCATCGCGTGTGTCCAGTATCGGACATGTGATCGCTGATCTCGTCGACAGCCATCCTAGCGAAGCGTAGCCTCCTCAATGGTCAGGCGGTTTGCTTAACTTTGGTACCAAAAAAGCGGCGGAGGCTCGGATATGTCGCTAGACAGCACGCTGACTGCAACCGCTGAGTCGAGGCTGCCGGACGCGACCGAGGCTGGCTTCGCCGACAAGCTTTATCGGCTGGATGGCGGTCACTCCCTGGCAAACGACGAGTCGGTCTGGACCCCCGGCGAAAATGTCGGACGGAACATCGAATTCTCGTCGACTTGCTGGCTGATACAGCGGGGAAACGAATGGCTGCTCTGGGATACGGGTGTTCCTGAATCCGCGTTGAACGACCCCAAGGGCTGGTCAACCTTGCCTAAATTGATCGTCTATCATTTGGATAAGACACTTACTGATCAACTCGCTGAGATCGGCCTTAAGACAATCGACATTACCTATGTAGCGCTGGCCCATACTCACGGCGACCACATTGGCAATGTTCGCTTGTTCCCGAATTCAACGGTTCTGATACAGCGGGCCGAGTATGCCTGGACCAGTTCTCCCGATGGTCCGAACGAGAACGTGAATCAATTGAAGGCTCTCGCACGTAAGCTTATGGGCACTCCAAAGCATCTTAAATTGCTCGACGGTGATACAGACGTATTTGGCGATGGCAGTGTCACCCTGGTTTCCACACCGGGACATACTCCAGGCAGTCAATCATTGTTGATGCATCTGAAGAATTCAGGCTTCATCATTCTGTCTGGCGACGTGGTTCATCTGGAAGAGAATTTTGAAAAAGACACTGTGCCGTCCTTAAACACGGATAAGGCCGCGTCAGTCGCCTCCATGGAGAGGGTCAGGCGCATGATCGCAACATACAAGGCAAAGCTGTTTATCAATCACGACAAGGCGGAATCTGACACCCTGAAGCTGCTCCCGGCATTCTACGACTGATGTCTCCATCGGTGCGCTCGGGCTCCTGCGCTGACGCCAGCGAGCGCCCGGCCGACACGGAGGGAAATTATGATAACGGCAACTTCTCTGGCAGCTCCGGTGGCGTTAGTCGTCGGTCATCCCGAGGAGCCAACTTCGTTGGAGTCGACGTCCGCGACAACGACCTATCACCGTACGACGGTCGATGGTGTCGGAGTTTTCTATCGCGAAGCCGGTCCGAAGAACGCGCCGACGATCGTGCTGCTGCACGGTTTCCCCTCTTCCTCGCGCGAGTTCGATACGCTCATCCCCTTGCTCGCAACACACTATCACCTGATAGCACCGGATTTTCCAGGATTTGGTCAGAGTGACGACCCGCCGCCATCGTCTTATGCTTACACGTTCGACAATTTGGCCAAGACGATCAACGCTCTCCTCGAGCAACTCGAGATCAACAAATACACGTTCTATCTTCATGACTATGGCGGCCCGGTCGGCTTTCGCATCATCTCGACGCATCCAGAGCGGCTGCAGGCGCTTATCATCCAGAATGCCAACGCCTATGAGGAGGGCCTGGGCGCCAAATGGGCCGGCATCGCGCAATATTGGGCCGATCCGAAAGCGCATCCCGAAGTGTTCGACGCGTTCGTGTCGCTCACAGCGACCGAACAGCGTCACACCCTCGGCACCTCGCATCCCGAACGGTATAACCCGGACACCTGGACTGACGAATACGCCCACCTGTCGAGACCCGGACAACGCGAGATCCAGGCCGATCTGCTGTACGACTACCGGACGAATGTCGCGTCTTATCCGGCGTGGCAAGCGTGGCTGCGCGAGCACAAGCCGCCGACGCTGATACTCTGGGGAGGCAATGATCCCTCGTTCATTGCGCCCGGGGGAAAGGCGTTCAAGCGCGATCTGCCAGATGCCGAAATCCACCTGCTCGACGCCGGCCATTTCGCCCTGGACGAGAAGAACGACGAGATCGCGAGTCTCATTCTCGCGTTCTTGGCCAAACATTCCGTCTGACTGATAAATTGTTCCACGCGCCGCTTCACTTCATATCTGCCGAGTCCGAACAGGAGTTGTCCATGAGCCAGGTACAAGTCGACCAGAAAACCTACCAGATGCCGCCGAAGGACGGGATTACCGTCGCGCACTTTCTCACCGTCGCCGACGTCGAGCGATCGCTTCGATTTTACGAAACGGTCTTCGGGGGCCGCATTGACAGCAGAGGCGACAAGAGCGGCGCGCCGGGATACCTCCAGATCGCGAACACGTGGCTCATTGTCAACCCCGGAGGCGGTCCGACGCCCGACAAACCAACGGTGACGCTCAGCGTCCCCCCCGACCCCGATAAAGTCAGCAGCTTTATGAATATCCGCGTCGCCGATATTCAGGCTTGCTACAAACTATGGAAAAGCCGGGGAGCCGAGTTCATCACGGAGCCAAAGCCCAAATACGGCGAGACGCGCTGCTACATTCGCGATCCTGACGGCTATATTATAGAAGTCGGGCAAAGCAACCCGGGCGTCACTTACGGTTAGACCGCACGACGCTTGAAAGCGTCGCTGGTGACCGCGCACACTCCGGCGATTGGCCCGAAAAATCGGGAGTCCACCATGCCGAACTACGACGCGATCATCATTGGCGCCGGACAGTCCGGGCCGGCCTTGGCGCGGCGATTGGTGGCTGCAGGCCGGAAGGTCGCGATCATCGAGCGCAAGCTGTTCGGCGGCACATGCGTCAACACAGGCTGTACTCCGACTAAGACGCTGGTCGCGAGCGCCTATGCTGCACATGCTGCACGCCGCGCCGCCGATTACGGCATCAGGATCGAGGGGTCGATCAATGTCGACATGAAGGCCGTCAAGGCGCGAAAGGACGCCGTTGTGGCCGCGTTCCGTAATGGCGTCGAGCAATCACTGGAGACCTTACAAGGATGCACGGTTTATAAGGGCCATGGCCGCTTCGTTGCGGAAAAGACAGTGGCGGTGAATGGTTCTGAGCTCGCGGCCGATCTGCTTTTTATCAATGTAGGCGCGCGAGCCGCCATTCCCCCGATACCCGGTCTCGACCAAGTTCCGTACCTCACCAACAGCTCGATGATGGATATCGATTTCCTCCCCTCACATCTCGTGATCCTGGGCGGCAGCTACATCGGCCTTGAATTTGCTCAAATATATCGCCGTTTCGGAAGCGAGGTGACGGTGATCGAGTTCGGACCACGCTTGATCTCGCGAGAGGACGAGGACGTCTCACATACTATTGCCGGCTTCTTCAAGGAGGAGGGCATCGACGTGCGCGTCGACAGCAAGATGGTCAGTGTGGAGAAGCAAGGAAATTTGATCTCGGCGAAAGTCGAATCGCAGGGGAGGATCGCGCAGATCGCCGGAACGCATTTGCTGGTTGCGACCGGTCGGCGACCAAACACTGACGACCTTGGCCTCGACAAGGCCGGAATAACCACGGACGCACACGGGTATATCCAGGTGGACGACCAGTTGCGTACCAACATTCCCGGCATCTGGGCGATGGGCGACTGCAACGGCCGGGGCGCGTTCACGCACACCTCCTATAATGATTTCCAGATCGTGGCAGCGAATCTTCTCGACAACGATCAGAGACGCGTGAGCGACCGCATCACGGCCTACGCGCTCTATACCGACCCGCCGCTTGGCCGCGCCGGGATGACGGAAGCGGAAGTCCGCAAGTCCGGCAAGTCTGCGCTGATCTCGACCATGGCAATGAAGGATGTCATGCGCGCGTATGAGAGAGGTGAGACCAAGGGCTTCATGAAAATTCTTGTGGATCGAGAAAACGAACAAATATTAGGCGCCTCCTTCCTGGGACTCGAAGGTGACGAGGTCATCCATTGCGTCCTTGATATCATGTACGCCAAGGCGCCCTACACAGTGATACAACGGGCAATGCACATTCATCCCACAGTGTCGGAGTTTATTCCGACGATGATGGACAAGCTTAAGCCATTGCAATGATCGGGCAGTGCCGAGCTGAAGCTAAAGGAAGTCAGAGAGGAGCCCATGAAGTCTGAGAAGGACGGTATCAACCCGGCAGTCAAGCCAAGCGGAACAGGTTGCGTCGAATGCTTGGCTTCGGGCCGATGGTGGTTACATCTTCGCAGATGCGCCGAATGCGGACACATCGGCTGCTGTGATAGTTCACCAAATCAGCATGCATCGAAACATCACGCCGCTACGGGCCACCCGATCATCACGAGTTTCGAGCCGGGCGAGCATTGGTTTTACGACTACCGTACAGAGCAATTCTTCGCCGGCCCGAAGCTTCCCGCCCCTCATTCGCATCCGGTGGATCAACCGGCGCCCGGGCCGACCGGAGCGGTGCCTGCAAACTGGCAAACCTTCATTCACGAATAGGGGACGACTTTTCGTTTCCGATCTCGGCGTCACAAGGCCCCGTCTGAGAATCCGACCGGTTGGAGATAGTGCCGTCGCAGCTTTGATCAGTTCCCGGTTACGACACGCGCGATCTGGTCCGAATTCTTTGGCAACGCATTGCCGCGCCAGACCACATGCAAATCCGGCCTGACGAGAAGGTAGTCGAAGCCATAGATGCTCCGCGCGGCTTCGCTATCGAGGTCGAGCAGCGACAACGGCGCGCCGATGGCGCTGAAGGCTCTTTGCAGTTCCGACGCTTCGCCCTTGTCGGCCCCAAGACGCAGCAGCGTGTAGCCGTCGCCGATACGGTCGTGCACCGAGACTTCGCCGGGCTCGATCCAGACGTGCGGCAGTCGGGCGCCGGGCCAGCTCGTCGGCTGATAGTCCTCGATATTCGGCGCCGGGCCGCCGGGTTCATCGCAAATCACCGGAGAACCGGCATAGCGGTAACCAAGCTCGGCGCCGATGACGCGGAACGATTTCGGCGCTTCTTCCTTCGCGAGTTCGAGCAGGTTGGCGAGTACGGCCCGGCCCTCGGGCGTGTCGTCCTCGATGTTCGGACGCCAGGCTGCGCGCCATACCATCCTGCCGGATGTGCCGCCGCCTGAGGCCTTGACGTTGATGGCGCCGACTTGGCGCCGCTCCGCTTCGTACGTCGGCAACAGTCCCGGGCCACCCCATCCGCGCAGCGTCGCGGCAAGCTTCCAGGAAATATCGATGGCGTCGCCGACGCCGGTATTCATGCCAAGGCCGCCGGTCGGGATGACGAGATGTGCTGCATCGCCGGCGATAAAGACGCGGTCGTGCAGGTAGTGCTCCGCCAGCAGCAGCCGCTGCACCCATTTGGCGCAATGGACCATGTCGTATTTGACCGGAATGCCGACAATCGCTTCGAACAGCTTCGGCATGTCCTCGTCGCGCTCGACGACTGCATGCAGCGTGAAATGCTTTCGCGAATCCTGGACGATCATCAGCGTCCAATGATCGTCGATGCGATTGTAGTGGCGGGCGCGCGGCGCGCGCACGTGATCGTAGAGGTCCGGGCAATAAAACATCGCCTGGCGCATTTCAAGAATGTGCGGCTCGCCTTCCATCGTGAAGCCGAGCTGCTTGCGCACCACGCTCGATCCGCCGTCGCAGCCGACCAGGTATTTGGCGCGGATAGTCAGGCTTTCGCCGTTGGATTTTCTGACCTGCGCCGCGACGTCGTCCGGCTCTTCCGCAAACGAAATCAATTCATGGCCGAATTTCACATCCACATTCGGAATTTTCTCCGCCACCGATTTGAGCAGCGGCTCCAGCGTGTACTGCGAAATGACCTGATAAGGTTCGAGCGGCATCGAGCCGTCGAGCGTGGCGTCACGCCGGGCCTTGGCCTGCGCCACCGTCGGATGCGCCATCTTGAACAGCGGCGACCGCATCAGGTCGAACACCAGATACGTGTCCATCGGCCAATCCGGCGGATAGCCAGCGGCGCGCACGGATTCGGCCAGTCCGAGGCGGCGGAATATCTCCATCGTCCGCGGATTACAGCGCTCCATCTTCGGGTAACCGAGCGGCGCGTCGTTTTTCTCGATCAGAATGCAGCGTATGCCGCGTTTGCCCAGATCGATGCTGAGCGTCAGGCCGACCGGACCGGCGCCGACAATGAGAACTTCTGTGTCCATAAACGTCCTTTAGTGGCGCAAGATCTTTTCGGAGAACCGGTCTCCACTTTTCCGGATCATGTACTAATCGATCGATGCGCCCGAGCGTTTGACGATGTCGCCCCAGCGGGCGATTTCGGAGCGTACGAAAGCCTGCAATTCCTCGATCGAGTGGCTATCCGCGGGAACGAGACCGATCCGGGTGATGGCGTTTCGCGTCTCCGGCAGCGCCATGATGGTTTCGAGCTCGGTATGCAATTTGTCGACGATCGGCCGTGGCGTCGCCGCCGGCGCCGCCACCATCTGCCACGCCGCGGCGTCATAGCCCGGCACACCGAGTTCGGCGATCGGAGCAAGATCCGGCATGGCTGCGGCGCGCGCCTTGGTGGTGACGCCGAGCGCGCGCATCTTGCCGTCCTTGATCAGCGGCACCGAGGATGTGAAGTCCGTGAACATGACCTGGATGCGGCCGCCCATCAGGTCGACTTGAGCATCGACCACTCCCTTGTACGGCACGTGCACCATTTGAATGCCGGTCATGGCGCTGAACAGCTCGCCATTAAGGTGGAAGGGTGAGCCGGGACCGGTCGAGCCGTAGGACAATTCGCCGGGATGCGCCTTGGCGTAGGCGATCAGCTCGGTGACCGAATGAACCGGCAGGTCGTTATTGACGACGAGGACGAAGGGAATCGTCGCGATCAGTTCAAGCGGCACGAAATCTATCGCCGGATCGTAGGGCAAGTGCTTGTACAGCGTGGCGAGGATCGCGAGGGGCGTGCTCGTTCCCATCAGGATGGTGTAGCCGTCCGGTGTTGATTTCGCGACGGCGTTCGACGCCGTCATCGTGCCGGCGCCCGGTCGGTCTTCCACGACAAAGGGTTTGCCTAAACGCTCGCCGAGCTGCGGCGCCAGAATCCGCGCCAGAAGATCGGTCGCGGCGCCCGGCCCCGTCGGCACGATGAACGTGACGTTGTGTGTTGGATATTCCTGCGCAAGTGCGCCCACTATTGCTGACAAAACGAACAGAAACGTCAGTGCCGCTTTCATGTGTTCCTCGCCCGTCGGAAGCTGCCCACTATTCTACGACATTGGCGCATCACTTGGACAATGCCCGCAACTGTGTCTCGACAGCGTCACGTGCTCGGTCCGGTGCGACCCATGCGAAGCCCGGAAGCTGGTTGCGGAACCACGTGGCCTGCCGCTTGGTGTATTGCCGCGTTTCGAGTTTGGCATGCTCGATCGCATCGGCAACGGAAATCTCGCCGCTCATATGCCGGATCAGCCATGGCACACCGTGCGCCTTCATCGCCGGCAAGTTCGGATCGAGTTTGCGCACGGCAAGCGCGCGCACCTCGTCGAGAGCGCCTGCCGCCATCATGGCGTCGAAGCGGACGCCGATGCGGCGGGACAGCTCGTCACGCTCGGGAGCGAGAAAGATTTTGACAACCAGCGCGGAATCGAGGCTCGCGGGCATGCCTTCCTCGTGCCAGGCCAGCAACGACCGGCCGGTCGCCAGGACGACTTCGAGCGCGCGGGTGACGCGGGCGCGGTCGTTCGGCATCAGCCGCGTCGCGGCGGCGGGATCGCGCCGCGACAATTCGGCATGAAGTGCGGCGACGCCATCGTTGGCAAGCCGCGTACGCACGTCGTTACGGATTTCGGCGGGGATCGGCGGCACAGCGGCAAGCCCTTGCGTCAGCGCCTTGAAATAGAGGCCGGTGCCGCCGACCAGAATTGCCGGCCGCGACTCCTGCGTCGCCGCCGCAAGCGCGGCAGCGGCGTCAACGCACCAGCGCCCCGCGGAGTAATTCTCCGCCGCATCGACATGGCCGTAGAGCCGATGCGGCGCGCGGGCTTCCTCCGCCTGTGTCGGCCGCGCGGTGATGATGCGCAGGTCGCGATAGACCTGCATGGAATCGGCATTGATGATTGAGCCGCCATAAGCTGCGGCAAGCTCAAGTGCCAGCGCCGACTTGCCGCTCGCCGTCGGACCTGCAATGAGGATCACATTCGACACGATTTGCGACACGATTTGACCGTCCCGTCTCGGCACTTCGGATTGCACAGCATGTTCTACGTGGCAACGCTGATTTCGCATCCGGACCGCCCGGCGGTGACCGACGCCCTGGCGCAAAAGGCGGCGCGCTACCTGCCCCATGGCCGCCCGGTCGACTGGCTCAATCCCGGCGTGGCGGTGGACGTGGCGTTTCTGGCCGACGAAGTCGACGATGGTCCTCCGGGCAATGATGAAGAGCGGGCCTTCGTGCGGGATCTCAGCGGCGATCTGCGCGACATCGTCGGCAGCGAGCCGGTCGACGTCGTGGTGCAGCGGCAGGACGGGCGGCGCATGAAATTGCTCGTCGCCGACATGGATTCCACCATGATCGATCAGGAATGTATCGACGAGCTTGCCGACTATGCGGGCGTCAAGGCGCGCGTCGCCGCGATCACCGAACGCGCGATGCGCGGCGAGCTCGATTTCGCGCCGGCGTTGCGCGAAAGGGTCGCGTTGCTCAAAGGCCTTCCTGCATCGGTGATCGGCAAAGTCATCGCCGAACGCATCCGGCCGACTCCCGGCGGCCGCACGCTGGTCGCCACTATGCGGGCGAACGGCGCCTATACGTGCATCGTGTCCGGCGGCTTCACCGCCTTCACGGCGAGCATCGCGGCAACGATCGGCTTCGACGAACAGCGCGCCAATACGCTCGCGGTTGACTCAAGCGGTAATCTCACCGGCACCGTGACCGAGCCGGTGCTCGGACGCGAGGCGAAGCTGGAAACACTGAATGAATTGCGCGAGCGGCTGCGGCTTGACCGCGACCAGACGCTTGCGGTTGGCGACGGCGCAAACGACATACCGATGGTTGTGGCATCAGGCCTTGGCGTTGCCTACCACGCCAAACCGGCGCTGCGCGAAGTCGCGATGGCCCGCATCGATCACGGCGATCTCACCGCGCTCTTGTATGCGCAGGGTTATCGGCGGGAGGAGTTCGTGGGTGCGAATGGCGAATAGCGTTTTCAATTCGCCACTCGCTCCATCCTATTGCAGATTTAACGCCACGAACCGCGTTTCGCCGACGCCGTTGGACACCAGCAGCACCGCGATCTTCTTGCCCTGCGCCTTGAGCGCATCGACGCGCGCCTGAAGCGCGCCCGGATTAGCCACCGCCTCGTATTGCACCTCTACGATGACATCGCCGGGCGCCAGCCGCTTGTCGGGTTGCGACGAGTTCGCACTCGGATCCACGCCGGTAACGATGACGCCTTTGATGCCATCCTTGATCTTGAATTTCTTGCGCACATCGTCGGTCAGGCTGGATAGTTCGAGCCCTAGCGTCTTCTGCACGGTCGACTTCTGTTCGGGAACGGCATCCTTTTTGGTATCGTTCGACGCCACTTTCTCGGTGTCGTTGAGCCTGCCGATCTTGACCTGATGGGTCTCTTCTTTGCCCTTGCGGATGATGACGACATCCACCTGCTTGCCGATCGGCGTGTCGGCGACGATGCGCGGCAGGTCTCGCATCTCCTTGATGTCGTGGCCGTCGAATTTGACAACGACGTCGCCCGGCTCGATGCCCCCGGGCTTGGCCGGGCCCTTGTCGTCCACGCCGGCCACCAGCGCGCCGTGCGCCGGCTTGATGCCCAGGCTCTCGCCAATATCGTCAGTGACTTGCTGGATACGCACGCCGAGCCAGCCGCGCCGGGCCTCGCCGAATTGTCGAAGTTGATCGAGCACCGGCATCGCGGTGTCGGACGGCACGGCGAAGCCGATGCCGATTGAACCGCCGGACGGCGAGATGATCGCGGTGTTGATGCCGATGACTTCGCCGTTAAGATTGAACAGCGGGCCGCCGGAATTGCCGCGATTGATGGCGGCGTCGGTCTGAATGTAATTGTCGTATGGGCCGGACTGGATATCGCGGTTTCGTGCCGAGACGATGCCGGCGGTCACCGTGCCGCCGAGGCTGAATGGATTGCCGATGGCGATCACCCACTCGCCAAGCCGCAGCTTGTCGCTGTCGCCGAACGCTACCGCCTTGAGCGGGTGATCGGCGTGCACGCGCAGCAGCGCGAGGTCGGCCTTTGAATCTTTTCCAACGAGTTCCGCCGGTAGTTTGGTGCCGTCATTGAGGATGACGCTGATCTCGTCGGCGTCGGCAATGACGTGATTATTGGTAACGACCAGGCCGGACGGATCGATAATGAAGCCGGAGCCTAGCGAGCTGATCCGGTGCGGCGTCTTGTCGGCGTCATCGCTGCCGCTGTCACCGCCCTGCCCGCCCTGCCCGCGATGCTTTTTGAAGAATTCGTCGAAGAATTCCTCCATCGGCGAGCCGGGCGGCAGATCGGGCATGCCTGAGACGCGCGCATCGACCTTCTGGGAGGTCGAAACGTTGACCACGGCGTCGATCACCTGCTCTGCGACGTCGGCGATGTTCTCCGGACCACGCGCCGCAGCAGGCCGGGCGGGCAGGACAAAAACCGCCGTCGACAGCGCCGCGATCAGCCAAAGATGCCGGCGAATAAAGTGGCGAGGCATGGATGTCAGCGCTCCTGAAAGGACTCGATTTGGCTAGGAAAGTGCCCCCGTCGCGGTCCCGGCGCAAGACCAAACGCGGTGCGGCCGCATCTATCGGGCCGATTAGGGCAGAAAAGCGGCCAGCACCAAATGGTGTTCAACCCCGCACGATGTAGACGATCAAGACACCGATTAGCCCCGAGACAATACCGGCAATGCGCAGTGGGACGTCCGGCATTTCGAGAACGGTCCTCATCGCGCGCTTGGCGCCGCCCGGAAATGCCGCGAGAAAGATGCCCTCGATCGCGAAAAACAAGCCGAGCGCGGCGAGGAAGTCGTGCATTTACGCGAACCGGTCTCACTCAACGCGCTAGTGCGCAACACTGCTCGATCGCTGCGGCACGCCGGGCGCCGATGGGACCGCCGGAGCTTCGGTTGTCCCCGGCGTCGTCTTTCCCGATGGGTCGACAAAAAAGCGGAAGAACTCGGTATCCGGCCGCAGTACCAGATGCGTGTCGGTATGCAGCATGCTCCGTTCGTAGGCCTGCATCGAGCGATAGAAGGCGAAGAAATCCGGATCCTTGCCAAAGGCCTCGGCATAGATGCGGTTGCGCTCGGCGTCGCCCTGACCGCGGACCTGCTCGGACTGTGAGGTTGCATCGGCCGTAAGTACGGTGACGTCGCGATCGGCCTTGGCGCGAATCTCCTGGCTCTTCTGACTGCCCTGGGCGCGGAACTCGGCCGCTTCGCGCTGCCGCTCGGTTTGCATGCGCTGGAACACTGCCTGGCTGTTCTGTTCCGGCAGGTCGACGCGGCGGATGCGCACGTCGACGATATGAATGCCGAACGGCTGCGCATCGCGATCGAGCTGATCGCGCATCTGACCCATCAATTCTTCGCGCCTGTTGCGCACAGCGTCGGCGAGAGTGGCCGCGCCGAGCACGCGCCGCAGCGCCGAGTTGAGCAGGATCGCGAGCTGCGTGTTGGCGCCGTCGGGGCCGACCGTCTGATAGAATTTCAGCGGATCGGTAATGCGGTAACGCGCGAAGGCATCGACCACGAGGCGCTCGCCAGCTTGGGCGACTTGGGCGACCCCCGCCTCCTTGTCCTGGCTCGAAGCGATAACTTCCTGCGCTGGCGATTCGATATTGAGGATGCGCTTGTCGATATAGATCACGTTATCGATGAAAGGCAGTTTGGCGTTGAGACCCGGCTCGGTGATGACGCGCACCGGTTGCCCGAGCCGCACCACCAGCGCCTGCCTGGTTTGGTAGACGGTGAAGAAGGTGCTGTAGCCGACGATCAGGCATATCAGCAGCAGAACGGCGATCACGCCGCCAAAGAGGCCGAGTCTCATTGCGAGCCTCCCGATGACTGCGTGCTGCCGCTGGACGGCGTTGTTGCCGGCAGCTGTTGCGGACGTCTTTGCGACAGATCATTGAGCGGCAGATAGGGCACCACCCCCGGGCCGGCCTGCGCGCCGCTGCCGGTATCGATGATGGTCTTGTCGGTGCCGCCGAGAATGCGCTCCATGGTTTCCAAATACATGCGCTGGCGGGTCACCTCAGGCGCCTTCTTGTATTGCTCGTAGACTTGCGAAAAGCGCGACGCCTGGCCGGTGGCCTCGGCAACCGTCTGCTCGCGATAGGCTTCGGCGTCCTGGATGATCTTGGCGGCGCGGCCGCGCGCCTCCGGGACGATGCGGTTGGCATAAGTTTGCGCCTCGTTCTGAGCGCGCTCAAGATCGGAGCGCGCCGCTTGCACGTCGCGGAACGAGTTCGAGCACTTGCGTTGGCGGATCGACCTTCTGCAACTGCACCTGCTGGACCACGACACCGGCGCCGTAATCGTCGAGTGTCTTCTGCATCAATTCCTGTACCGCGGTCTCGATGGTCTGCCGCGCGCCGGTCAGGATCGCCTGGATATTCGAGCGTCCTATCACCTGGCGCATGGCACTTTCCGCCACCGCCTTCACGGTGCCTTCGGGATTCTGGACGTTGAACAGATAATCGCCGACCGCGCTCGGCTTGACCTTCCACAGCACCGAGAAATCGACGTCGACGATGTTCTCGTCACCGGTGAGCATCAGGCTTTCTTCCGGCACGTCACGAATGGTGGTGCCGCGGCGCATATCCTCGGCAACGCGCATGCCGATGTCGATCTTGTTGACACGCAGCGCCTGTGGCGTGAGCGCGGTTTCGACGGGATACGGCAAGTGATAGTTCAGACCCGGCTGCACCTCGCGCACGAATTTGCCGAAGCGCAATACCACGCCCAGTTCATCGGGCTCGACGCGGAAGAAGCCGGAAAATCCCCACAGCGCAATCACCACGAGCACAAGAAGCGCAAGACCACGACCGCCGAAATTGCCCGGCAGCATCGAGCGCAATTTGTCCTGGCCACGGCGCAGGAATTCTTCGAGATCGGGCGGCCTCGGGCCGCCCGGCGATTGTGGTCCCGAGCCCCACGGCCCTTTCGACCCGGAACCCCAAGGGCCGCCGGATTGGTTATTCCACGGCATGAAAATCTCCTCGGGCCCCGGCGAGCCGGCCGGCCCATTTGCTGGCGTTATAGGGGAGCGCAGTGTTCCTTACAACGCGCAGTTATGACGCGCCGGATCGGCGTTCGCAGGTAACGAAGTCGAAATCGGCCTCGTCCTCGGCGGCCCGTTGCGGCGTGTCGCGGCTGCTTTCCCGCCACAGTCTGGGATCGATGGCGGGGAAATGAGCATTGCCGTCGACCTCTTTATGAACACGCGTGACGGCAAGCTGCGCCGCGAGCGGTAGCGCCTGCGTGTAGATTTCGGCGCCACCGGCGATCACGATTGCGTCGGCATTGCGGCGAAGCGCATCGCCGCGCGCCGCCGCCAGCGCCGCGTCGAGGCTAGGCGCCACAACAATGCCGGTCGCGGCAAACGCGCGATCGCGGCTGACCACGATGGTGGTGCGTCCGGCGAGCGGCCGGCCGATCGAGAGATAGGTCTTGCGGCCCATGACCACGGGCTTGCCCATGGTCTGCGAGCGGAAACGCTGCATGTCCGATTTCAGCCGCCACGGCAGCGCATTGCCGCGGCCAATGACACCGTTATCGGCAACGGCGACAATAAGAACGATTTGTGGCGCAATCAAATTAAAACGGCCTTTAAGCCGCGTGGTGAGCTTTTTGCAGCTCGGGCGCAATGTAGAGCACTATGACGCTTTCGAAATAATGCCCCCCAGTAAAGGTGGTATCAAATTGTCACCCCAAATCTTCTGGACTCCGAAGATAACAACCATTGCGCTCTCTCGGGCAATCCGCTGCGCGACCACGTATCGTCCTTTATCGAAAACACGAGTAGAGACGTAATCATAATCTTGGAAGCTTCATCGACTAACTTGCCCGCAACCTCAGTTGTTTGGGCTGGGGATCATGGCCAGCGTCTCTCTTGGCATTTCCGCCGACAGTAAGTCTCTATCGCCAATTACAATAAATTGAGAAACTTATCTTCGCTCATCAGCGAGCGCTGAGATGAACAATATTTTTTATAAGCTTTTTAATCACAGCGTCAATATATTTGACCGAAGTGCTTACCGGAAAAAAGCTTACCGGAGATGCTACGTTCGAATTTCGTATCGACAAACGCCATAGTGGGGTACCTTTGAAGACCTGCATTTTCCTGCTGGCCCCAGGTTCAATACCCATCCCGGTATCGTGTTTTAGAACGTGAGAGTAAAATGGGTAAGATACTGTAGAGATTTCGTCAACGAATTGCTTAGCAATGACGCTGTCGCGAAACAGCGATGGGTTAGTCGCCAACTTGATTTATTTAAGGATTGCACGTCCCACAACGTACATAGTCCCTTTGCTAATACGCCGTAGCCAATTCAAAATGTTCGAAGAAGCCTCTCGCGGCCTAATACCCACTTTACACCGCGACCGCGGCCTTGATGTGGGGATGCGGATCGTAGCCTTCGAGCAGGAAATCTTCATAGCGCAGCGCGAACAGATCTTTTGCCGCCGGGTTTATCGTCAGCTTCGGCAGCGCGCGCGGCGCGCGCGACAATTGCAGATGCGCCTGTTCGAGGTGGTTGAGATAGAGATGCGCGTCGCCGAAGCTATGAACGAAGTCTCCGGGCTTCAGCCCCGTCACCTGCGCCACGGCGAGCGTCAGCAGAGCGTAGGATGCAATATTGAACGGCACGCCAAGAAAGACGTCGGCCGAGCGCTGATAGAGCTGGCACGACAGCCGGCCTTCCGCGACGTAGAACTGAAACAAACAGTGGCATGGCGACAGCGCCATCTTCGGCAGGTCGGGCGGGTTCCAGGCCGTGACGACGATGCGGCGCGAATCCGGATTGCGCGCGATGGTCTCGACCGCATCCTTCATCTGGTCGATTGACGTTCCGTCCGGCGCCGGCCAAGAGCGCCATTGTTTACCGTAGACCGGACCGAGATCGCCGTTCTCATCGGCCCACTCATCCCAAATGCGCACGCCGTGCTCGTTGAGATATCTGACATTGGTATCGCCGCGCAGGAACCACAGCAGTTCGTAGATGATGGACTTGACGTGAAGCTTCTTGGTAGTGACCAGCGGGAAGCCGTCGCTGAGAGCAAACCGGATCTGATGGCCGAACACGGACAGCGTGCCGGTGCCGGTGCGGTCGTGTTTTTCCGCACCCTCGCGGAGCACCCTTTCCATCAGTTCGAGATATTGGCGCATTGCCGGTTCCAGCCGAGTTGTGCAGCCGAGTTTAGCGTCAAATGAGCTGCCGACGAAGGCCGCGCAAGAGCGCTGTGGATCGGCCTAGATCGCGCCGGCCAGTCCGAGCGCGGCGGCGGCGATAAAAACCCAGATCGGATTGATCCGCGCGAAGTAGCAGATAATGGCAGTTGCGGCGGTAACAACGCCTGCGCGCCAGCTATAATCGGCGGTGGTCGCGATCACGGTCGCGCTTGCAGCGATCAGACCGATGGTCACGGGGACGAGGCCATGGCTGATCGCGCTGTGCCATATCTTGTCCCTAAAGCGCTCCGATGCACGGCCGACAAAATAGGCAGCGACGCCGGTCGGCCCGCACATCGCCAGCATGGCGACCACGGCGCCGAGCACGCCAGCGACATGAAAACCTATCAGCGCGACAATGATAAGATTCGGTCCCGGCGTGAGTTGCGCGAGCGCGAAGGTGTCGGCGAATTGCCGGTCGGTCAGCCAGTGCTGAACCTCCACGGCGTAGCGGTGCATTTCGGGCACCGCAGAATTGCCGCCACCGATGGAAAACAGCGATAGCACGGCGAAGAAGCCCGCGAGTGTAAACAGCGTGCCGGCGCCGGACTTCATAGCCGCACCCATGCGACGCCAATGCTCACCGGAATGATCACCGCCAGTACAAGGGGTAACGGCCATTGCATGATGCCGATCGCGGCGAAAGTGGCGATGGCGACGAGCGGCACCGCGAGCGAGCGGCGATTGGCGAACAAAGGTCGCGCCATCTTCGCCACCGTCGCCATCATCAAACCGGCCGCGGCGGAGGCAATGCCGGTGAGCATGCGGCGTAGCGCCGGCAAGTCGCCATAATGAGCATAGATCGCGCCGATGATGATGATCAGCACCATCGGCGGACCAAGCAGCCCGGCCAACGCGACCAGCGCGCCGGGCACGCCGCGAAAGCGTGAACCGAAGATGACCGCGAAGTTGATAATATTGCCGCCCGGCAGCATGGCGCACAGCGCATAAGTCTCGTTGAACTGCTCCGGCGTCAGCCAGCGGCGCTCCTCAACCATCATGCGCCGCGACCAAGCCAGCACACCGCCGAATCCGGAGAGCGAGATGGTTGCAAAGGTGATGAACAGTTCTGAAAGGCTGGGCTGCGGAGGTGCGACGGGCGGCGCGGACATCATACCGTTCGTTTAGCGCCGGTTCGCTGATACGGCCAGACGCTTTTGTGCAGATGGTCGCAATGTGTCGGGGGCGAACCGGTTACGCGTTAAATTGCGCACTGAGCAGCGCCTGAAGAAATTTCACGCTGCGCGTATAAATACCGGGTGCTTCGCTCTCGCGCGGTCCGCCGATGGCGAGCACGAGTCCGGCGCCGACGCGGCGGTGCTGAAAGCGCAGCCAGAGCGTCGACTGCTCCAGTGGTTCTGGCCCGGCAAGGTTCGCGACCAAAAGCGGCTTGCGGTAACGATGCGCGAGGTCTTGCGCCAGCGCCGTGCCCTTGGAGACGTCAACGCCACGGGCTTCGAGCACGATCATGCAGGCATCGGCGTCACGCACATTCCATTCGGTGCGCTGCGCCGGATCGGTGAGCGGCGTTTCCTTCAAGTTCGGATATCTCGCCAGGACGCCGGGCGGCTCCGGAAAATCCTCCGCCCGGCCGCCTTTCGGGCACCAGCCGCCATAATCGATGCCTCCCGCCGAGGCTACGTCGAGCACTGCGCGGTCGACGCCGGATTGCCCGCCAGACAGGAGTTTCATGGGCCAAACCGCTGCTCTTCTTTCGGCAACCTTTTATGCCTATATTCCTTCGTGCCGGCGCAAGCCGGCTATGGCGATAAACGGCCGTCGTAATAAACCTTTCGGACCCGGGGGCGGTACCCGGCGACTCCACCATCACGGGGTCGAAATAGGATCGACGAGGGCGTAAAGGACGTGCTTTTGCTCGAGATGGTTCCGGCGTTATCGGGCCAATTCCATAGTTGCCAATGACAACTATGCTCCGGTTGCTCTAGCCGCGTAAGCGGCTCGAAAGACCGACTTGAAGCCCTGACGGGTTAAGCTCCGTCAGGCGGGGTTCGGAGGCACCTGGCAACAGAAGCCTCCACTTCTTTCAGAGGACAGATGACGGACGACCGGGGACAGAATCGATCTGGACCTCTATGATTTCATTCCATATCTGTCATCCGTCCAATTTAGCCTGTCATCCGCCATGCCTGTTGATCACATCCGTTACGACCTTCTCGCCCAAACCGCCTTGCGCGGCGTCGTGCGCACCGTGCTGGCGGATGCCGCCAAGAACGGCTTGCCCGGCGACCACCATTTCAAGATTACCTTCAACACCTTGGCGCCGGGCGTCCGGCTGTCCGAACGGATGCTGACGCAATATCCGCAATCCATGACCATCGTGCTCCAGCATCAATTCTGGGATCTCGCGGTCGACGACGATGCCTTCGAGGTCGGCCTGTCGTTCGGGGGTGCGCCCGAGCGCATCATGGTGCCCTTCGATGCGGTAACGGCTTTCTTCGATCCGGCGGTGCAATTCGGTTTGCAGTTCGAAACCGTGGAAAGTCAGGCTGCGGCGTACGATGCCGGGGCCGCTGCCAAGGACGAAGAACCGCGCCTGCCGGCGCAGGCCAAGTCCGAGCACAAGTCCGAATCCCTGCCGGCTCCCGCGCCGGAGCCCGAAACGAACGGCACCGGCGGCGGCGCCGAAGTGGTCCGGCTCGACCGTTTCCGAAAGAAGTGAAGACCCGCACCGAAACCGACTCGTTCGGCCCTATCGAAGTGGCGGCGGACCGCTACTGGGGCGCCCAGACCGAGCGGTCGCGCAACAATTTCCGTATCGGCGAGGAGCGCATGCCGCGTCCGATCATCCGGGCGCTCGCCATCGTCAAACGCGCCGCTGCGGAAACCAATCTGACGCTCGGATCGCTCGATGCCCGCCGGGCAAAAGCCATCGTGCAGGCGGCGCAGGAAATCGTCGACGGCAAGCTCGACGATCATTTTCCGCTCTCGGTGTGGCAGACCGGCTCCGGCACCCAGACCAACATGAACGTCAATGAGGTGATCGCCAATCGCGCCAACGAATTGCTCGGAGGCAAGCGCGGCGAGAAATCGCCGGTTCATCCCAACGATCACGTCAACATGAGCCAGTCGTCGAACGACAGCTTTCCGACCGCGATGCACATCGCGGCAGCGGAAGAAATATCGCAGCGGCTATTGCCGGCGCTGGCGCATTTGCAAACGGCCCTCAAGGCCAAGACCAAAGAATTCCGTTCCATCGTCAAGATCGGCCGCACCCACACCCAGGACGCGACGCCGCTCACTCTCGGCCAGGAATTCTCAGGCTACGCCGCGCAGGTGACGTCCGGCATCGCGCGCCTCAAAGCCGGACTAAAGGAGCTCTATCCGCTGGCGCAGGGCGGCACCGCGGTCGGTACCGGCCTGAACGCCAAACGCGCCTTTGCCAAGGCGTTTGCCAAAAGAGTGGTGGCGATCACCGGCCTGCCGTTCGTCAGCGCGCCGAATAAATTCGAGGCGCTGGCGTCGCACGGCGCGCTGGTGTTCGCCCATGGCGCGCTCAATGCACTCGCCGCCGATCTGTTCAAGATCGCCAACGACATTCGCTTCCTCGGCTCCGGGCCGCGCTCCGGCTTCGGCGAATTGTTGCTGCCGGAGAACGAGCCGGGCTCCTCGATCATGCCAGGCAAAGTCAACCCGACGCAGTGCGAGGCCATGACCATGGTGTGCACCAGAGTGTTCGGCAACGACACCACGGTCGTCGTAGCCGCAAGCCAAGGCCACTTCGAGCTCAATGTGTTCAAACCTGTCATCGCCTATGCGGCGTTGCAATCGATCCGGCTGCTGGCCGACGCCGCCAACTCGTTCACGGATCATTGCGTCACCGGCATCCGCGCCAACGAGCCGCGCATCCGCGAACTGATGCAGAATTCGTTGATGCTGGTGACGGCGCTCACGCCCCACATCGGCTACGACAAGGCTGCGCAAATCGCCAAGGCTGCACTTAAGAACGGCACAACGCTGCGCGAAGAAGCGGTCAAGCTCGGCTTCGTCTCGGGCCAGGAGTTTGACCGGCTGGTACGTCCGGCGCAGATGACGCACCCCGATCCCTAGGAGCCGGAACTGCTGCCCCCGCCTGGGGTTAGTTCACCAATTCACGTACGAAGAGCGTGAGACCGGCAACCCGAGCCTTGGCGTGATCCAATTTCACCCGGACGGCGTATCACTTGCAGACCCCACTGGCCTGGATGGCCTCAATCGACATTACCTGGTTACCACCGAGCTTATGATGGGCGAACTTGTCAACCTTCGCAGTGCGCGGAAGCGGCAAAAACGCCGCCAAGCCGAGCAGGTCGCCGCGGGCAACCGGCTTTCCCATGGCCGGACAAAGGGTGATCGAACCAAAACGCGTGCGAGCAGCGACAAAGCCCAGAGAAGCCTCGACCAGCACCGGGTCGAAACGGGAGATGGGCAATGAACTCGCCAGTCATCAAGCGCTCGATCGTTATCGCCGGGCACAAGACGAGCGTCAGCCTTGAGGACGCCTTCTGGAACGGGCTGAAGGATATCGCGGTCACCCGGCGCATGACGTTGTCGGAGCTGGTCGCGACCATCGATACCGGCCGGCCGCACGGCAATCTGTCGTCGGCTATCCGGCTGTTCGTACTGAGCCACTATCAGGCGCGGATCAATGGCCATGCCGAAGTCGATCAACCGCCACGAGACATCATGATTGTGCCGCAGGTCGGGAGTTCAGTTCTGCGGCCGGAGTAGATCGAGCGGTGCATTCTTGTCGGGGCCCGCGACATGCGGCGCGGCCGGCGGCGGTGAGGATTTCGGCTTGACCTGGCCCATGGCGCCGGCATCGGCGCCAGACGGCAATTGCGGCTGCAGTAAATCCAGTCGCAGCTTTCCCAGCCCCTGCAATGGCGCACTTGCCTGCAACTCATATTCGACGAGTCTACCTCGCGGTGTGGCGCGTACGGCTGCGAAATCAGGGCGAATGGCGCGGCCGATCACTTCCCTCCGACCATTGGCCTCAAGCGATTCCAGGCGGCGGGTCTGAAGCTCGGCGGCGCGCAACGCCAGCCACCCGGTAAGCGCCGAGATATCGAGCGAACGGGCGGGCGCCGTGAGCGGTCCCTTGAGCGTGATCGCCAGTTCTGGCCGGGCCCGGATCAAGGCATGAGGCGGCGGTTCACCCGAAAGCGTCACGCGCGCATCGATCGCAGCGGTGCCGAGGTCAAGCGCGCCGGCAAGCGCGAGGGCACTGCCGTCCAGGGCGCGCAACGTGACGTTGGCGAGGTTGATCTTGCCGCTTGTGATCGTCGCCGCCGCGTCGCCTTGCGGCACGACGAGATGGCCGGTGCCGAGCGCCGCGTTCACCGCCGCCTGAATTTTTGCTGGCGCGATTGCATTCGCCTGATCCGCCACGCGCATCGCCGCCGGAAATGCCGCCGCGTCGAGGCCGGCCAGATGCGCGTCGCTAAGAGCGATCGAGCCACCGCCATGGATGGCGCCGACCAGCGCGGCGGGGCTCGCGCCGATGCTGTCGCCGTCGAGCTTTAGCGCCAACCGGGCAGCGATGGCTGTCTTGTCGGTCTGCAGAAGTGTTGCCGCATCGGCATCGGTCAATTCGACATGACCGTGGCCGACGAGACCATCGGCAGTGCGGCGCGATGAAAATTGACCGCTGAGATGGCCGCCGGCCAGATGACCATCGAGATCGTCGAAGGCGATTCCGGACGGGCGAAAGCGCACGACGCCCTTGAGATCACTCGCCGCGAGCCCCGGCATGAACGCTGCATGGCCGACATTGAATGTCACGGCACCGTTGATGGCGGCAAAAGCGCCGGCAGCGACCGGCTGGCTCGACCACAAACCGGCGGTGCCCGGCGCTTGTCGCGGCAGGCCCAATAGCAGCGCAACGATGCGCGCGCCGTCGACATTGTCGGCCGTAACATCGCCGTCGATCGCGACAGGGCTGGCAAGATTGAGCGTCAGATGCCCGTTCGCCGACGCCTTGCCGGCAGCAACGGCGATTTGCGTCAACGACAGATTAGTGCCGGAGACGGCAACAGCCGCGCGCGCCGAGACCGGAATGGCGTCGCCGGCCTGCCCGGTCATCGCTTGCTGAAGCGGCCGCAGGTCGGCGACAGTCGCAAGCATCTGCAACATGGCCTTCGGCGCGGCGTCGCCATGCAGTTGCAGCGTGCCGCCAACTGCCGCGTCAAGACCGCTGCCGGCCAACCCGCCGTCGACGCGAACGTCGCTGTTCAGCGAGCCGACCGCAGTCAGAGTTGCACGGCCGGGAAGCTGGTCGACGCCGAGAAACCGATCGACGCCAAATAGCGCGGCCAATACCGTCCCGTCGTCGGCATCCAACCGGCTGTCGAGATGCAGGCGCGCTGCGCCAAGCCGCGACGGCTCGCCGTCGGCTTCGCCGTTGAGCGCAAGCCGCATCAAGCCCAACTGCCCGTTCAGATCGAGCTTGGCCGTGCTGTTACCCGTTGCCGCGTGGTCGACGGTGACGATTGCATGCACCTTCGCGGGCGCCAGGCGATCGGCGGCGCGCCGGTACAAATCCGCGGCCTGTGGCGCAAATTTGCCGGCAATCGCCGCCAGACCGGCCAGTTCGCGAGCATCGAGATCGACAATGAAGCGCCCGCTCGGCTGTGACGAAAGCGCATCAATGCGGCCGCTGACGTCGAGCGCGGCTCCAGCCAATGCGCCGATGGACAAGTGCTCGATCTGCAACGCGCCGGCATCGAATTTCACTTGCGTCTTGACCGCGCGCGCATCGAAGCCGGCGAACGTTGCTTTGCCGATATCGAGCGCAAGCGAGCCGGCACGCGGCAATTCGAAGCCGTTGCCGCCGAAGGCCGAGGTCGCAAAGGCAGCCAGCGCGTCGAGATCAAGCGTGGTCGCATGGAGATCGGCTTCGACGATGGCCGGCTGATCATTCATCGGCCACGAATAAGCGAAGCGGCCGTTGAGGCTTTCCTGAATGAGTTGCGCGGTCAGCCGATCCACCGCCATCCGATCTCCGGCGATGCTGATATTGCCGTGAGCGTTAAACGTGCCGGTCTGTCCCGATAGCAGCTTGCTGTGTCCGCCGAGCCAAGCCATCAGCATTGCCACATCGGCCGACTGCATCGCGGCAGGACCGCTAAAAGCAAGGCCTTGTGCCGTCTGCTTAAGCCGGCCGCTGACAGTGACGTCGGTCAGCCCCGGTGCGCGAAATTCGAACCCATCCACACTCCATCCGCCGTCGTCGAAGCGCATCGTGCCGTGCAGCGATTGAATGGTCGTCCCGCCGACGGTCAGCCCATCGATACCGAGCGCAACCTCGCCCGGCATCGGCGGGCTCGCCGCCGCGACGAACGTTTCGGCGAAGCTCTTGACGATCAAAAGCGGCGGCTGGTGCGTGACGTCGGGCGCGGCGAGCGCACGATCGACATCGACTGCGAGCGCTTTGAACTCGGCTGTGAAATGCGGATGTTGGCCGAAGGTAAAGTTCGCCTTGCCGCCGAAATTGATGGCGCGCTCGTCCGGCCCGTACTGGAACGCAATGTCCTCCACCGACGCCGAGGCCGGCGTTGCCGTGACGGATCCGGTGGCGCGCCACGGGTCATTCATCACGCGCTGGCCGTTCGACAATGCGACGCCAACCGGCCGCATCAGCGCAAATGTGCCGGCGAATTGCGGTACGCCGCGGTCGAACGTGAGCGTGCCCTCGACATTGGTCGTCAGCGGACGATTTTGCGGGTCGACGCCGAGCCTGATTTTGAAGCCGCTGTTATCGTCGGCTTGGCCGCCCGATATGCGATAGGCATAAGGCTCGCCATCGGCAACGAACGTTCCCTCGCCCTTGAACGGTCCGGCCAGCGAGTGGGCATCGCCGTCGAACGACAGTTTCGCCAACACGGCTTGTGCGCCGGAATTCGCATCGGCGAAAACGATGCTGCCGTCCTCGATGCTCAGCCGCGAGATCGAAAGCTCTTCGGGGCGGAACGGGCGCGAGGCGCCGGGCAACACGATTGCGCCGGAGCGGTCGAACGACAGACTGATTTGCGGCGCGACCAGACGCGCTTCCGTGGCTTCAATCCGGCCGCGCGCCAGCGCGCCAAGCCGGACCTCGAGCTCGAGCGAAGCGACGCGTAGCTGCGGCGCGCCGCCGCCCGCGCCGATCTCGACATCGCGCAGCTTGATGATCGGGGACGGCAGGATACGCGCATCGATCGATCCGACGCGCACACTCAATCCGGTGAGCCGTCCGACCTCGTTCTCGAATGCCGTGCGATAGTGGTTCCAGTCGACAACAAGCGGCGCAACCAGCGCGGCAACGAGCGCCAGGATCATCGCGATAGCCAATCCGAGCAGCGTCGTCTGCACGGCGTCTCCAGCGGCCCTTAACGGCTGTGCGAATTCTGCGTGCAGAAACCTAAAGCAGGCCAGCGCCGATTGCACGCTTCAAGCGCCGCGTGTGGCCTGCGTTCGGGGCTAATCTATGTCGATTGCGATGGCCACGGAATGGAGCTGGCCAGACATTGGCGATGGCAGCGTAGCGAGTTCGACAGGCGTTTCCCGAACTGAATCCAAATTCGCCCTTATCAATCGACAGGTCGGGTACTCATAAACCCGACGTATCCGCTGTTCCCCCATTAACGGCCGAGCAGCAAAGATTCAAAAAACGACGCTAAGGGCCATGAACTGCCTCGTGCACAGCAACAAGAAGAGTCGCGACAACGCTATCTTTTAAGTGCATTAGACGCCCCCAGGCCCGCTAGAAGCGCCTGTGAGCCACGTGACAGACCTCCGCTTTGAGGCGTGGTATTGTGCCCGACATTGCAGCGGGCGTGATCCCGTTGGGGGCGGATCAAATGACAATCGGCATCGGAAGACGGCAATTCATAACCGCGCTCGGCGGCGTGGCTGTTTCGTGGCCGCGCGCGGCGCATGCACAGCAGCCGGAACAGATGAGGCACATCGGCGCGCTCATGAATTTGACTGCCGACGATCCAGAATCGCAACGTCGCGTGGCGGCGTTCGTGCAAGAATTGCAGCAATTAGGCTGGGCAGAAGGCCGCAACGTGCGCATCGAAATCCGCTGGGGCGCAGGCGATGGTGAACGTATTCGCGCATACGCGGCGGAATTGGTCGCTCTAGCGCCGGATGTCATCCTGGCCGGCGGCGCAATAACAGTAGGGCCGTTGCAACAGGCAAGCCACGCTGTTCCGATCGTGTTCGCGGGGGTCACCGACCCGGTGGGCGCCGGCTTCGTCGCGAGCCTGGCGCGGCCGGGCGGCAATGCCACAGGCTTTACTTTCTTTGAATACGGCGTCAGTGGAAAGTGGCTAGAACTGCTCAAGCAAATCGCCCCCAGCGTGACACGAGCGGCCGTCCTTCGAGATTCTACATTAATGGCATCTATGGGCCAGTTTGCCGCGATCCAATCCGTAGCGCCGTCGTTCGGCGTGGAGTTGATCCCGATCGACACGCGCCAACCCGACGAGATCGAGCACGCCGTGGAAGCATTCGCGCGCGGGTCGAATGGCGGCCTGATTGTTGTGTCAGGCACGACCGCGATTGTTCATCGCGATCTTATAATTACGTTGGCGGCGCGGCACCGACTGCCTGCAGTCTACCCCTTTCGCTACTACGTCGCCGGCGGCGGGCTGATCGCGTACGGTCCCGATGCCATCGACGAGTACCGGCGCGCGGCCGACTACGTCGATCGTATTCTCAAGGGCGAGAAGCCATCTGACCTGCCGGTGCAGACGCCGACCAAGTACGAACTGTCGATCAATCTCAAGACAGCGAAGATGCTCGGTCTTGACGTACCGGCGACGCTACTCGCCCGCGCCGACGAGGTGATCGAATAAGCCTTTCGCAATGCGGTGTTTGACGGTCGCAAATCGACGGTTTGGGTCACTCGCGCCATTGGCCAGTTCAGCCATTTCCGCTCTACACCCAATAGCGCCGCTATGCTCGCAACGATTACCGCAAGCCGCCGCAAAGATTGCCGTTATTCGTTGACTTCGTCGGTGGCTTTTGGACGAACAGCGGGCCCGATCTTGGCGAGCTTGAGATGAAGTTCAAGGCTCCACAACACTATCTTATTTTGAATCCCGCGCGTCGAACGAGCTCCTTCCACATGGGAATTTCGCGGGTAATGCGCGCGCGCATCTCGCCGGGTCCTTCGTATTGCACGAGAAAGCCAGCCTTTAACATTTCGGCCTTTACGCCCGGTTGTTGCATGATTTGCTGGGTTTCTTCCGTGAGTTTGTCGATGATCGGGCCCGGCGTTGCTGACGGGGCGACAAACATCTGCGAGGTCTCGACAACCGCATCGGGAATACCGGCTTCCGCCATTGTCGGCACGTCGGGCAGATCTGGCCAACGTTCCCTGCCGGTTTGCACCAAACCCTTGATCTCGCCGGATCGGAAATGATCCATCAACCCGCCGATGCCTATCGCGGCGATGTCGGTGGCGCCGGAAGTTGCAGCCATGAGGGACGGCTCCGAGCCAAAAAAAGGAACATGCTCGATTTTGATATTCATGCGCTGCCTGAGGAGCTCCACCGCGAGCTCCGCCGAGGTGCCGAGACCGGGCGAAGCATAGGTCAATTTGCCCGGATTGGCCTTCGCCTTGGCGATAAATTCCGCGACGCTGCCGATGCCGGAGGACGGCCGGGTAACAATGATATTGGGTGCGCCACCAAGATAAGCGATCGGCACAAAATCTTTAAGCGTGTCGTAGCTGGTTTCGGACAATCTTGGATCGATCAGCCCGCTGATCAGCGCCGCATTGGTGAGTACCAGGAGAGTATAGCCGTTCGCCGCAGCCGCGGCGGCGGCGCGCAGACCGTCTCTGCCGGCCGCGCCGACGGTGTTTTCAACTCTGACACTCCGTCCAAGCCTCTCGCTAAGCTTCGCTGCCAGCAAGCGGCCAAGCAGGTCAGTGGTTCCGCCGGCGGCAAACGGGACAATAATGGTGATGGGACGGTCGGGCCAGTCGGCGCGAGCCTGTCCGCTCAAGATGACAGCCATTACCGCTGCAGCAGCCAATTTAGACAAAACCAGCCGCACGATATGCTTGAACCTCGTCATCGTAGGCCTATTTGCAGCTGCGTTGCGTAGTAGCGTTTTGTCCGTTACGTCACCCAGTCCAGCGTACTCTAGTTTCAGTGTCGCTTTTGACATCAAAAACTCGCGCCGCGTGCGGCCACGTTGCCCGCATCTCCATTCACAACGATGATGAACTCGCGCCGCTTCGTACTTAGTTCTCGTTTCCGGGGGTTGAACCTTAGCAGGAGAAAGTGGCGTTGTGCATCACTGCAAAGCACGCCGGGCTTTGTCCGTTCTGGGTCTCATCAACTGCCGCTCCGGTCACGAGCCGGCGCGGCAGCTAGACCTCCGCTAACAGACACGAAGACGCACGCATGGTCGGCGCGGCCGAGATGAGTCACTTTCAGACGTTCTGACAGGATTTTGGAATGTTCGGTCCCGAGGTACGTTGGTGAAGCCAATACCAGATCAGGGGAAGGACTCATGCAGATCATTCCCGGTGATTTAACAGACCAGCGAGTCATTGACTTGCTTCATTATCACCTCATCAACTCCCGGGCACACACCGCGCCAGGCAGTGCGCACGCATTGGACCTTAAAGGATTGCAATCGCTCGACATCAATTTTTGGACCGCGTGGGATGGCGGGACCCTTGTTGCGATGGGGGCGTTGAAGCAACTTTCTGAGCATCACGGTGAGGTTAAATCAATGCGTACCACCCAAGATATGCAAAGGAAAGGCGTTGGCAGTGCCATGCTGCGGCACATTGTTTCGGTTGCACGGACACGTGGAATTTCGCGTTTGAGCCTGGAGACGGGCTCGTGGGACTACTTCCGACCCGCGGTTGCTTTCTACAAGAGCCATGGCTTCGTTGGGTGTCCACCATTCGGCGACTACGTGCCGGACCCAAACAGCATTTTCATGACACTCGATCTTCGCAAGTGACGAACTCATGCAAGCCTTGCCTGTAGTTCACCCGAATAGCTGATGGCAACTTCGGGCCGATACTGTTGAAAAAGTCGAAAATCGAACAACGTCAAAGATCTCGCAAAGTTGGATTTTAGGGCGACTCCACGACTGCGATGCTTCGCAGCGTCTATACGAAGCTCCATGGTCGTTTTGCTGAGAAGCGACGTGGTCCCTCATGTCGCCGTGCTGGAAACGCATCGGCAGCGCTAGGAAATTTTGTTCCCCGCTTCCAAAAGACTTTTTCAACAGTATCGGTCAAAAACTGCCGCACCATCTTACGGATGGCGCAACTGCTATGCCCCCGATTGTGTCGCAAAAGTCGTTTTGCACTGGCGCTCAAAAACTCTAAGGGCTAAGAGCGCGGATTTTCGTGTAAAGATGTGAGGGGCCCTCATTGCCTCACGTTAAATTCACAGGCGACTTCGGTACCGCGGCTAAGGCCATACGAATCGGCGATTGCTTCTCGCTTTAGATTTTTCGAGAAAATTCGCAGCCCTGCAACCTTCGACTTTTGCAACACAGTCTCCCCATTAACGGCCGAGCAGCAGAGATTCAAAAAACGACGCTAAGGGCCCGTAAGCGACCACCGGCAATTCGTGGGCTATTCAAACACCTCATCGGCACGCCCGAGAAGCGAAATTGGCACGGTGAGACCGAGCGCCTTCGCGGTCTTTAAATTCAGGAACAGCTCAACTTTCGTACTTTGCTGTACCGGCAAATCGAACGGCTTGTCACCCTTGAGAATGCGGCCGGCATAGATTCCGGCGAGACGATGCGTGTCCGTAATGCTCGACCCATAACTCATCAGGCCGCCGGCGGCAGCGAAATCACGATGCTGGTAGACCGCGGGCACGGCATGGCTCGCCGTCAACGCGGCAAGCTGAGTGGTGTGGCTGCTGAAGAACGCATCGCCGCTAATCGCGAGCGCGCTCGCTCGCAATTCGATCAATTTTGCCAAGACTGTATCGAAATCAGTTTCGTTGCTGGCATTGAGGACGTGGAGCTCCAGCCCAAGAGTATTGGCCGCGGACTGGGCCTGATGCATTTGGGGCCCGGCGACGGCGGGATCGGTCGTATTGACAAGGAGTGCAAAAACGTGCGCCGACGGAAGAAACTCGTGCAATAATTCCAGCCGTTTCGGCAATACCTCTTGCGACAATTGGGTTATGCCAGTGATGTTGCCACCCGGGTGGTTGAGGCTGGCGACCAAACCCAGTTTGACCGCGTCTCCTGACAGTTCAAAGACGATCGGAATAGTCGTGGTTGCCGCCTTTGCCGCCAGTGCTCCGGGCGTGCTACTCGCAAAAATCACGGCAACCTGACGATGAACCAGATCGACGGCCAGGGCCGGCATGCGATCATAACGGCCTTCGGCCCAACGGTACTCGATCGTCAGGTTTTGGCCGTCGACGTAGCCAGCCTCATTCAACCCCTGCCGGAAAGCAGTCACACGATAAGTATCGGACTGCGCCGAACCCGGACCCAGGAAGCCGATCACCGGCATCGTCGACTGCTGCGCCCAGGCCACAAGTGGCCACGTAGCTGTCGAGCCGCCGATTAAGGTGATGAACTCGCGCCGTCTCATCATTGCCCCCGATGCCGACCAGTAACTCTAACACATTAGGAAAAGGTCCGCGTCGTGTCCGCGCGTCAGTTTAGGGGGCAGGAGCGGACATTGTGTCGTTCACTCGATCACCTCGTCAGCGCGGGCAAGGATCAGCGGTGGCACTGCGAGGCCAAGTGCCTTGGCGGTCTTGAGGTTGATGACCAGTTCGACTTTTGTGGACCGCTGGACAGGAAGATCAGAAGGTTTTTCGCCCTTAAGAATTCGCCCCGCGTAGAGGCCAGCGATGCGATTGGCTTCAGTGATGTTTGTGCCATAACTCATCAAACCGCCAGCCACCACATACTCGCGAAGATTATAGATCGTCGGAATTTTTTGACGCGCTGCCAATTCAACGAGCTTGTCCCGTCGGGTAAGGAAAAAAGGATCGGGGTTGACTATGAGCGCACCCACACGCTGTTGAACTAGCGTGATAAAGGCAGCCTCCAACTCGCTGTCAGGGTGGGCCTGCACGAGGGCCATTTTCTGCCCGACCTGATCCGCGGCTGCCAGCGCGATTTTTATATCGGCTTCGGAACTTGGATTGGTTGAATCAGAGAGGTAGCCGATCAACGGTGTCTTCGGGACCGTCTCGTGCAACATCTCAAACTGTTTCGCCATCAATGTGCCGCCTAAAAAGGTCGCGCCCGTAATGTTGCCGCCGGGCCGGTTTAGGCTGGTGACCAGACCAATTGCGATCGGATCGCCACCAGCGGCAAAGACGATCGGAATAGTTGTGGTCGCGGCTTTGGCCGCGATAGCCGAAACAAGGCCGCTGGTCGCAATTACCGCTACCTGACGCCGCACGAGATCGGCCGCCAGCATAGGCAGCCGTTCATTATGGTCCTCCCCCCAACGATACTCGAACGAGACGTTACGTCCTTCGGCATAGGTACCCCTGAAAGCCGCCGCGCCTGTCGTTGGTAGCCCATGCCGGTCAAGTCGCCCTGAATCACGTATCGGGCGAACGTACGAAGCACAGAATGATTTTGGTTCGTGGCGCGGTGCAGACGACGGCCTGTCCGATGGGATTGTCAATTTCCGTCAACACGCGGTCCCATGGTACGGCGACCCACGTGTTGTCGATTAATGCTTCATAGCCATCAGCGGTAGGGCGAGACATTGTCCGACGACAGTCTGCTATGGCGCAGCAAGCGGTGCCGTCGGGCGCGGAAAGGCTGTTAAACCATGGCGCGAGTGAAGGATCGGTATTCTCGGGTGGTGCCGCAAAAGCACCAGTCTGCGAAGTCATGTAAATCGTCGCTAGGAGAATTGTACTTCGCATTGGGTAATGCTGTGGCCACCAAGGAATGGAGCAATCCCGTTGCTGTGCCGCCTCTTAGAACCAGAATTCCCTGCGCATCGCAAATGATCGCAATTAACGTGGCAAGCAAACCGATTCCGCTGAACAGAGCGACAGCAAAACAATCTTCAATAGAAATTCCTAATAGTCTTGAGATGTCACCGGCATTCGCGGTACGGGGAACGACGGGGATAGTCGTCGGCATACTTCGCTCCTTGCGTTCCGCTCCAGACGGTCGGACCATCGCAAGGATGTTACTTAAGGGGACACGAGAATTTGCGCACCTCTCCAGTTGGAGGGGCTGAATATTACAGGTTTTGCCGATTGCTCGCTGGTTGGCCGATTTGCACCGTGTAATGTCTCATGCGAACGCAATTCCTAGAAAGAACATTTCGAGCCATGGATGGGCCAAGCGATGAATTTGAGCGACGCGGCGGACTTCATCGAAGGGCTCCCCAACCACAATTCTTCACGTGATGCGCGGTAGCTTTACCGAAGGCGGACATCGCGATTTCATGAGTACACACTTTACAGCACGACGATCTTACCCGGATTCATGATGTCGAGCGGATCGAGGGCGCGCTTGATCGCGCGCATAGCGGCGAGCGCCGGTTCGCCGAGTTCGGCCTGGAGGTACTGCATCTTGCCCTGGCCGACGCCATGCTCGCCGGTGCAGGTTCCGTCCATGGCCAGCGCGCGCTGCACCAGGCGTTCCAAAAAATCGTGCACGCGCGCGATCTCGGCCGCATCGTCGAGGTCGACCAGCATGCCGACGTGGAAATTGCCGTCGCCGACATGGCCGACGATCGGGCCGAGCAGATTGCTCTCGGCAATGTCGCGTTGCGTTTCAGTCACGCATTCCGCGAGCCGCGAGATCGGAACGCAGACGTCGCTCGCCAGCGCGCGCGAGCCGGGGCGCAAGGCGCACTGCGCCCAATAGGCGTCGTGCCGCGCCTGCCACAGCCTGGTGCGGTCCTCGGCGCGGGTCGCCCAGTCGAACGGGCCGCCGCCGAGTTCCTTCGCGATTTCGCCGAACCGTTGCGACTGCTCGGCGACGCTCGCTTCGGAGCCGTGAAATTCGAGCAACAACAGCGGCGTCTCCGGCAACGTCAGTTTCGAATAGGCGTTGGATGCGCGCACCTGCAACTCATCGAGCAGTTCGATCCGCGCTACCGGAATGCCGGACTGAATGGTCATGATGGTCGCGTTGCACGCCGCCTCGACCGACGGGAACGGGCAGACGCCGGCGGAGATCGCCTCGGGGATGCCGGACAGTTTTAGCGTCAGCTCGGTGACGACGCCGAGAGTGCCTTCCGATCCGATCATCAAGCGGGTGAGGTCGTACCCCGCCGCCGACTTCTTGGCGCGATGCGCGGTGGTCATCACTTCGCCATTGGCGAGCACCGCTTTGAGCGCCAGGACATTGTCTTTCATGGTGCCGTAGAGCACCGCATTGGTGCCCGAGGCGCGGGTCATGGCCATGCCGCCGAGGGACGCGTCCGCACCGGGATCAATCGGAAAAAAGACACCCTGATCGCGCAAGTGCTCGTTGAGCTGCTTGCGCGTGATGCCGGGCTCGATGACACAATCGAGATCCTCGGAATGGACGGCGAGCACACGGTTCATATCGCGGAAATCGAGGCAGATGCCGCCACGCGGTGCGTTGACCTGGCCTTCGAGCGAGGTACCGGCGCCAAATCCGATCACGGGCACGCGATGCGCCGCGCACAGCCGGACAATCTCCTGCACCTCCTCGGTGGCCTGCGGAAACACCACCGCGTCCGGCGGCTGATTGGCGATCCAGGTGGTGGTGTGGCCGTGCTGCTCGCGCACCGCCCGCGAGGTGACGAGCCGGTTGCCGTAGCGCGCGCCAAGCGCGGCGATGACCGTCTCGGCGGAATTCCGCTCGTGCTGGGTGCGTTGTTTCGTTTCCACCAGTGCCATCGCAGGTACCCGTACTATTCCTCAGATTTGAAGCCCGACGCCTTGACGGCCGGTCCCCAGATTTCGGAATCGTCCTGCACGATGTGGACGAACGCCGCCGCCGAGGTTCCGGTCGGCTGCAACCCCAACGCCTGCGAGCGGTCTTTGAACTCCGGCGAGCGCACCGCGTCAACGATGACCTTATTATATCGGTCGATGACGTCGGCCGGCGTCTTTGCCGGCGCGAATATCCCGTACCAGCCGGCGGCGACAAGGTCATAGCCGGCTTCGCGCAATGTCGGCACGTCGGGCAGGAACGGCGAGCGCAGCTTGCCGGAGGTCGCCAGGATGCGGATGCGTCCGTCCTTGTACATCTTAACCAGATCGCTCGTCGTTGTGATCTCGATCGGAATATGGCCGGCGATGAGATCGGCAAGCCCGGCCGCGGAGCCGCGATAGGGCACCGCGCGCAAATCGATTCCGGCCGTGCGGGCGAGCATGACGCCAAGGAAATGCGGCAGCGTACCGGCGCCCGGAATAGCGAAGTTCGCCTCGGTCGGATTGGCCTTCGCCCACGCGACCAGATCTTTCAGAGTCTTGGCGTCGGTCTGCGGCCCAGCGGCAACGCCGAAATCAAAAGTGCCGATCTGCGAGATCGGGGCGAAGTCCGCGATCGGATCGTAATCGAGCTTCGCATAGACGTGCTGATAGACCGATATCGGCGCGATCGGCGTCAACAACAGGGTATTGCCGTCGGGCTCGGACTCTTTGACGGCCCGCACACCTATGCGGCCATCGGCGCCGGTGCGGTTCTCGACGATGACCGGGCGGCCCAGCGCGTCGCTCATTTTGGCGGCGATCAGCCGCGAGACAGTGTCACCGGAGCCGCCGGCCGCAAAGGGAAAGATGATGCGGATCGGCTGCGCGCCGATCTGCGCCGGCAACGGGCCGGCGAACACCGCCGCCGCCATCGCCGCAAATCCGAGCCATAACGGCCGCCAGCCTTGCACGGCACTTCTCCCCATCAACTCTTGTCGCGAAGATATCCGCTCCACAGTTCGGCGGGAATGTCGGCCTCGTCCCAGACGCCGATCAAAATGCCGCGGCGCTCCGCTTTGCCGCGCCCGTTGTTGATCTGCTGCTCGGAGCGCGTGGTGCGCTGGGAGACGCGAAGCCCCCACTGCGCCAGCGCCGCCAACAAGCGCCGGCATTCGCCGGCATGGTTTGGATCGGTGCCGAGGTCTTGCAACTCGCCAGGGTCATTGGCGCGATCGAACAGCATCGGAGGAAAGCCGATGCCGTGGATAAGTTTCCAGCGTTTGTCGGCGATCATGAACAGCCGCGCATCGCGCGGAGCGACGCCGAGCTTCGCCGAGGCCGGCATCATGCCGTAATCGTATTCGCTGACGGTGAAATTTCGCCAAGCGGAAGGCTGCTCGCCGCGCAGCAACGGCAGCAGCGAGCGGCCTTCGAGCCGGTGCGATTGCAGCGCCGGATCGGCGCCGGCGAATTCGAGAAAGGTCGGAGCCAGATCGATCGCCTCGACCAGTTCGTCGCAGACGCTGCCGCGCGACTTGGCCGCGGCGGGCGACGGATCGTAAATGATCAACGGCACCTTCACCGAGGCGTCGTGGAAGAAGTCCTTGTCGCCGAGCCAGTGGTCGCCGAGATAATCGCCATGGTCCGCCGTGAACACGATCATGGTGTTGTCGAACAACCCTTGCTCCTCCATGAAACGGAACAGCACGCCCATCTGGTCGTCGATCTGCTTGATCAGGCCCATATAGACCGGGATCACTTCGGCACGCACTTCGTCGCGCGAAAACGTCTTGCTGACGTCGTGCTCCATGAAGGCGCGATAGACCGGATGCGGATCGCGCCGCTCGGCTTCCGCCCGCACCGCCGGAATCACATCGCCGGGTCCGTACATGTCGTTGTAGGGCGCCGGCGCCATGTAGGGCCAATGCGGCTTGATGTATGACAGATGCAGGCACCACGGCGTGTCGCCGGCCTCGCGCATAAAATCCATGCCGCGCCGCGTCAAATAGGGGGTCTCGGAATCTTCTTCGCGCACGCGCGCGGGCTTTCGCGCATGGCGCATCGCCCAGCCCGAGGCCAGCGAATTGCCCTCGCCTTGCGCGGCGTTGGCCCAATCGTGCCACGGATTTTCGCCGGCATAGCCTTTGTCGTTGAGATAGCTGTTGTAACGCGGCCGCCTCGGCGAGTAGCGAATGCCGTCCGGTCCCATGCCGTGCAGGCCGTCGTCGCGCTCGTAAGGCTCGAAGCCGCATTCGGCGACGCGAACGCCGATGATCGATTGCGGATCGATACCCAACCGCTGCATGCCTTCGACGTCGGCTTCCATATGCGTCTTGCCGGCCAGCGCGGTGCGCATGCCGAGCGGACGCAGATAATCGCCCATCGTCATCTCGCCGACCTTGAGCGGAAAACCGTTCCACGCCGCGCCGTGCGAATGAACATAGCGGCCCGTATAGGTGCTCATGCGCGAGGCGCCGCAGATCGGCGACTGCACATAGGTCCGCGTGAACCGCACGCCGCGCGCCGCGAGCGCATCGATATTCGGGGTCGCAAGCCGCGGATGGCCGTAGCAGGACAGATAGTCCCACCGCAACTGGTCGCACATGATGAAGAGTATGTTCTTGGCGGTCTTGGACACGCTCGATTTCCCCGGCTTGGTCTTGAGAAGCGACGTTAGCACAGCAAATGCGGCGGACTAAAACTGAACCTTGCCAAAGATGCCGTGGTGCGATGGATTGCGCCAGCCGCATCCGGAAAATACATGCCCGACCGCTCCGAACCCGCGATCCCCACGCCTTTCGTGTCCTCGGTGATGCACGTCGAGCCGGCCTGGATCGACTACAACGGCCATCTCAACATGGCCTACTATAATGTGCTGTTCGACCGCGCCGTCGACGAGGTCTATGAGCTGCTGGGACTGGGCCTCGATTATCTGAAGACCCGCCGGCAATCGACCTTCACCGCCGAGGTGCATGTGCGTTACCTGCGCGAGCTGAAGGAAGGCGATCCGGTGCGGGTATCGTTCCAGTTGCTCGACTACGACGCCAAGCGCTTGCACTATTTCGAGGAGTTGCATCACGCCGAGGAGCGCTGGCTGTCGGCCACTTCGGAGAACATGGCGCTGAACGTCGCCATGGACGCCAAGAAAACAGCCCCCTTCCCTGCTGACGTCATGGCGCACCTTGCCCGCATGAAGGCTGCTCATGCTACGTTGCCGCTCCCGCAAGGCGCAGGCCGGCGCATCACCATGACATCCAGCAAGTAACGAGAACGCGTAATGGTCACGATCCGCGAACACCGTATTCCGAGCGCCGACAGCAAGCCCTACATCGCCGTCGAGGGACCGGACGGCGCACTATGGTTCTGCGAGAGCGGCGCCTCGAAAATCGGCCGGCTCGATCCGGAGCGCGGCACGTTCTCCGAGTTTGCGCTGCCAGCCAAGACCGCAACGCCAATTGGCATCACCGTCGGCGGCGACGGCAATCTGTGGTTCGCGCAGAAATCCGGCAACAAAATCGGCCGCATCACGCCGCAAGGCGAACTCACGGAATTTCCGCTGCCATCGCCCTATGCCGGGCCCGACGGTATCGCACTCGGCCCGGACGGCAATGTGTGGTTCTCGGAGTCCGAGATCAGCAAGATCGGCCGCATCACGCCGGACGGCCACATCACCGAATTCGGCGACGGCATCACGTTCGGCGCAAGGCCGCTTTCGCTCGTGGTCCGCGACGGCTCGCTGTGGTTCAGCGAGGCGGCCGGCAACCGCGTCGGCCGCATCACCATGGACGGCACGGTCACCGAGTTTCCGATACCCAGCCACGACAGCCAGCCGCGCGCCATGGTGACCCATCCGGACGGCAGCATCTGGTTTGTCGAGACCTCGACCAATGCGCTCGGCCGCGTCGACCGCGACGGCAAAATCACCGAGCATCCGGTGCCGACGCCGGAAGCGTCGCTGCGCGGCGTCACCGTCGGCCCGGACGGCAACCTCTGGTACACGGCGAACGCCGCCAACAAGATCGGCTGCATGGCGCCTGACGGCAAAGTCATCGGCGAATACGATATTCCGACGCCGAACAGCGGTGCGCGCTGTATCGCCGCGTTGTCCGATGGCCGGCTGTTCTTTACCCAATACGACGCGGGCATGATCGGCGAAGTGATTGTGACCTGAGGCGTCATTGCGAGGAGCGAAAGCGACGAAGCAATCCAGGGGCCGCTTGCATTGAGCGCTGGATTGCTTCGCGGAGCTTGTCATCGGGCCGGCCACTTCGGGCCGGACCCGTTGGCTCGCAATGACAGGGTGGGTAAACCTCGGTTCCCGCTTCAGCGGGAATGCGTGGAATTAAGGGGGAAGAGACGTCGTGAAAAAATTAGCCGCTCTGTTGTTTGCTTGCCTTGGCGCCGGTGTGTCATCCGCCGCCCACGCCGACGACTACCCCAACCGCCCGATCAGGATGATCGTGCCGATCTCGGCCGGCTCGATCACCGACGTCGCGTCGCGGCTGACCGCTCAGGCATTGCAGGAACGGCTCGGCCAGCCGGTTGTCGTCATCAACAAGCCCGGCGCCGCCATGGTGCTCGGCGGCAGCGAATGCGCCAAATCCGATCCGGACGGCTACACGCTGTGCGTGGTCAGCCCCGACACGATGTCGTTCAATCCGCTCACCGTGCCCAACCTGCCGTACAATCCCGAAACGTTCGTGCCGGTCATCGACATGTATCACGTCGACGAAGGGCTGATGGCGCCGGCCGACCTGCACGTCAACACCATCGAGGAATTGCACGCCAAGGCGGTCGCGGAGTCCGGCAAGCTCAACTACGGCACGCTCGGCGAGCGCACCACCACCGACGCGTTCCGGCAATGGCTCAACGAGCATTGGAAAACCAACTTCGTCGCCATCCCCTATAAGGGCGGGGGCGAGATCATCTCGGCGCTGCTTGAAAACACCATCGACGTTGCCAAGATCGGCGTCGGCAACATGACCAGCCAGCTCAAGGAAGGGAAGATCAAGATACTGGCGCTGCGCGCCTCGAAGCGCTCGCCACAGCTTGCCGATGTTCCCACTTTCGACGAAGCCGGCTTCGGCGCGTTCCCGGGCGGGCCGATCTACTGGGGCGCGGTGGTTCCCGGCGGCACACCCGCACCCATCGTCAAGCGCCTGCACGATGAACTCCTGGCGATCTTCCGCGGACCGAAGTTCGCCGCCTTCGCCGACCAGAATTTCCTCGAGCAGGCTGCGGGCTCGAGCGAGGATTTCGCCGCGTTCCTGAAGAAGGATCGCCAGGATGCCAAGGTATTGGTCGATAAGTACATGAAGTGACGGCGCCGGCAGCCCGAACCTGTCATGCTCCGCGAGGAGCGGAGCGACGAGCAATCCAGGGTAATCGGCTCGGCGCGCTCTGGTGATTACTGGATCATCCGCCTGCGCGGATGCCGATCCGCGCCACGCAATGACGGAGCAAGCCTCGTAAAAGCCGCTTCCAAGTGCCATCTTCTCTCCATGAGAATCAGTGGTCACGGGCACCTTGGCTGACCCGTTGAAGCGCAACATCGATGCCGTCGAACCGCCGGCCCCGGCCGCTGGCGGCATTGCCGCGCGTGCGAGGGCCGCTGCGGCGCCGGCGCCCTATCTGGCCGGGCTCAATCCGGAACAGCGGCTCGCGGTCGAGACTCTCGACGGTCCGGTGCTGGTGCTGGCCGGCGCCGGCACCGGCAAGACCCGCGTGCTCACCGTGCGCATCGCCCACATCCTCGCCACCGGCCACGCCCGGCCCGGCGAGATTTTGGCCGTCACCTTCACCAACAAGGCGGCGCGCGAGATGAAACACCGCGTCGGCGAGATCGTCGGCGGCGTGGTCGAAGGCATGCCGTGGCTCGGCACCTTCCACTCGATCGGCGTGAAGATTTTGCGCCGGCACGCCGAGATGGTCGGGCTGAAATCCGATTTCACCATTCTGGACGTCGACGACCAGATCCGTCTCTTGAAGCAGATTCTGGAAGCCGAGAACATCGACGAGAAGCGCTGGCCGGCGCGCGTGCTGGCGATGCTGATCGACGGCTGGAAGAATCGCGGCCTGACGCCGGAGCAGGTACCGCCCGGCGAGGCCGCGGTGTTCGCCAACGGCAGGGGGCTCAAGCTCTACAAGGCGTTTCAGGAGCGGCTGAAAATCCTCAACGCCGCCGACTTCGGCGATTTGTTGCTCGAGTGCATCCGGCTGTTCCGCGAGCAGCCCGACGTGCTGCGGCAATATCAGGGCCGCTTCAAATTCATCCTGGTCGACGAATATCAGGACACCAATGTGGCGCAGTATCTCTGGCTGCGGCTGTTGGCGCAGCGGCAGCAGTCCTGCGAGACGCCGCGCTACCGCGGCTCCGCGGAGAGAGGTCGAGCGACGCGAGCGTGCGCAGGGCGCTTCACTGCCTGCAGCCATGCAGGAGGCGCCCGCACCCCAACCGTCTCCCCGAAGCGGGACGAGGCCGAGGCGACAGCCGCGCGCACCGAAAAACATCTGCTGCGTCGGCGACGACGACCAGTCGATCTACGGCTGGCGCGGCGCCGAGGTCGACAACATCTTGCGCTTCGATCACGATTTTCCCGGCGCCAAGGTGATCCGGCTCGAGCGCAATTACCGCTCGACCGGCCACATCCTTGCCGCCGCCTCGCACATCATCGCCCACAACGAAGGCCGCCTCGGCAAGACGCTGCGCACCGACGATGAGCTTGGCGAGAAGGTCACCGTCACCGGCTCGTGGGATTCCGAGGAAGAAGCCCGCACCATCGGCGAGGAGATCGAGCAGTTGCAGCGCGGCGGTCAATCGGGCGAACCGCATGCGCTCAACGAGATCGCCATCCTGGTGCGCGCGTCGTTCCAGATGCGCGAATTCGAAGACCGTTTCGTCACGCTCGGCCTGCCCTATCGGGTCATCGGCGGCCCGCGGTTCTACGAGCGCGCCGAAATCCGCGATGCGCTCGCCTATCTGCGCGTGGTCAATTCGCCGGCCGACGATCTCGCCTTCGAGCGTATCGTCAATGTGCCCAAGCGCGGCCTGGGAGATGCAACGGTGCAGCTCCTGCACGATCATGCCAGGAAGCGCCGCATACCGCTGACCGAAGCCGCGCGCGCCATGGTGGAGACCGACGAGCTCAAGCCGAAACCGCGCGGCGCGCTGCGCGGCGTGCTCGACTCGTTCGACCGCTGGCGCAAGCAGCGCGACGCCCTGCCGCATAACGAGCTCGCCGAAATCATCCTCGACGAATCCGGCTACACCGAGATGTGGCAGAAGGACCGCTCCGCCGATGCCGCCGGCCGACTGGAGAACCTGAAAGAGCTGGTGCGCTCCATGGAGGAGTTCGAGAACCTGCAAGGCTTTCTCGAACACATCTCGCTGGTGATGGACAAGGACAAGAGCGCCGACGCCGACGCCGTCAACATCATGACCCTGCACTCGGCCAAGGGCCTCGAATTCAACACCGTGTTCCTGCCCGGCTGGGAGGAAGGCCTGTTCCCGCACCAGCGCACGCTCGACGACCAGGGCCGCGCCGGCCTCGAAGAGGAGCGCCGCCTCGCCCATGTCGGGCTGACGCGGGCGCGCAGGCGGGCCAAGATTTATTTCGCCACCAACCGGCGCATGCACGGCCTGTGGCAGACCAACATCCCGTCGCGCTTCCTCGACGAATTGCCGGAAGCCAACGTCGAGGTGACCGAGGCGCAGGGCGGCTTTGGCGGTTATGGCGGCTTCGGTGCCTCGCGCTTCGATGCCACCACATCGTTCGGCTCGAGCTACAACACGCCCGGCTGGCAGCGCGCGCAATCGAAAAAACCCGGCGGTTTCGACGAGAGTGGCACGCGTTACGGGCCGGAAGAAAACCGCGACGGCCTCGACGACGGCACCTTTCCCTCGCCGTGGCGGGCGCGCAAGGAGGCCGGCGGCAGCGCCCGCCGCCTGCCGCTCACCATCGAAGGCGAACTGGTGGCAAAATCCACCGGCACGACGTCCGCCTTCACGCTCGGCGACCGCGTCTTCCACCAGAAATTCGGCAACGGCAACGTCACCGCCATCGACGGGAATAAACTGACGATCCAGTTTGATCGCGCGGGGGAGAAGCGGGTGGTGGATAGTTTTGTGGAGCGGGTGTGAATCATTGCGCGAACATGGCCAGCTCCAACAAAATCGAAGCAGTCGCCACGTATAGTGAAAGAAATCGACTTCTGTTGACGAAACTGGAACATGGCGATGGCGGAATTGCAAATCTAGAAGATGCAGACACTGTTTCGTGCAGCGAGCTAATCAGGAGATCGGGTTCATATCGAAGAGCAACTGATTACTATAGATGGACCTGCTTATGATCTATCCCGTGGACGTAGATACGCGTCTCGTGCGCAGCGCAAGAAAGCGAGATGGTTTCTCACGCTGGCCCAACAAATATTGAAGCCCATTAGCTCTAACAATACGCGATCTAAGGTTATGAGCGCCCTGCTCAGCCACTATCCCGGCAATGATAAGAGAAATCTAGATTCGCGCTACGGTGCGGTAATTGCAGAGTTTCAGTCTCCAGCGAATGCAAGAAACGAATACTTGCACGGCCTGTGGTGGACCAAAGCCGACGGGCACGTTTATCTACAAACGGAAAACATCGAAATCAGTATCTTCAATAGCAAAAGACGAATTCTAAGAAAGGATTTCGAGCGTTTCATCCAGCGGTGCACCTCACTTACCCGCGCAATCGATGCTCTAGAACTCTCGGAATATCGAACGCGCAACGAACGGAGAACGGCGTTGCGCCGGTTGGTCATGAAATAGACCCAGCCGCCCGCCATTTCCGGATTAAAGCAAGGCGTGGATGGCCGGAACAAGTCCGGCCATGACGGCTGTGGGGAATGTTATTTCGCGGGGAGGCCGTCGGAATCAGCCGCCGTCCGACCCTATGACACGCGCGCGCTAATAACTCCCCGGCCTTAATACCGGGGATAATAGTACACGCCGCGGGACGGCTGCCTGGCCGGCGGCGGCGGCTGATAGGCGGGCGCGCCGAACCAACCGCCCTGGCGACCGAAGCCAAACCCGTTGTCATCCTGGGAGCGCGCGATGTTCATGTCGGGCGACTTCATCCGCGTGATGAATCCGCCCTGCGGCTGGTTGCTCAGCACCGCGACGAACTCGGTGCGATAGTTGGTTTCGCTGCTCAATGGTTCATCGGAAATGATGATCGAGGACAGCGGCCCTGCGGTGGGCGCGATCCGGTCGAGCACCTCCTGCGGGAAGGTGATGCGGCCGAGCGCATTCTTGGCACTGTCGCTGTTGTCGATGGAGACCTCGGTCCAGCGCAAACCGCCCTCGGCGCGCGCCACCGCGGTGAAGATGTGCGTGCCGAGCGGCTTGTCGGGATCCTTGATCGTGACCGGGAACTCCTGGCTGAAGTCGTACAGCTCGCCGCCGTCCGGACCACTTCTTGTGCGTGTCGCGCCGCACGTAAAGCGTCTGCGTGTCGCGGCTGATGAAGATCGAGACCGGCTCGCCGGCGAGCTTCGCGTCCGTCGCGGCCTTGGCGGTCTCGACCCGCTTGGCCTCGGCCGCCTTGGCGGCCGCTTCCGCGGCGGCGACAGCGTCCCGTTTCGTTTTCAAGGCGGCCGTGGCGGCGTCGAGCTGCGTGCGCAGATCCTCGGCTTTGGCGGCGGCCTTCTGGTTCATGTCCTCGGCCATGGCTCTGGCCTGGTCCGTCTTCCTCGGGTCGGCGTTGGCGGCCGCGAGCATTTTCCCGGCGTGGGCAAGCTCGGCATCGGCGCGCGCCTTGAGAGACTTGAGATTGCGCACCGCGGCCGGAGCCGCGGCGGCATCGCGCTTTGCCGCCGCGAGCGCGGCCTTCGCGGCGGCGGCCGCCTTGGCGGCATCGTCGGCGTCGCGGGCAGCCGCTGCGGCGCGCGCCGGCATGGCGTCAATCACATCCTGCTTCGGCACGAACAGCGCCGGATCGGAAAACGCGACCGGCTCCGAATCGTTCGGCGAGATGACCACCCGCATTCCCATCGGCGCCTTGTCGAACACCTTCGCGGCGAAATCGAAAGGCATGCGCACGCAGCCGTGCGAGGCCGCGTAGCCGGGCAACGGGCCGCCGTGCAGCGCGATGCCGTTCCAGGTGATGCGCAGCATGTTCGGCATCCAGGCATCGTCATAGAGGCTCGAGTGGTGATCCTTGTTCTTCTCGACGACGGCAAACACGCCGGCCGGCGTCTCGCGTCCCGTAGTGCCGGTCGATACCGGCGCGCGCAGGATCCAGCCGTCGGCGTCGTAGAAGGTCACCTGCTGGCTCTTGATCGAGACGATGGCCATGATCGGGTCTGCCGCCTGGCGCGGGGCCATCATCTGGGTGGGGTGCGCGGGACCCGCCTGCCTGGCGGCGGCGGGCGGCACGGCGGCCAGCGCCGTCAGCGCGGCCGTGGCCGCGAGCGTCACAATGGCGGCAGGTGTGCGAAAGCCCGCAGCGCGAACGCGGCTGGATCGCGCCGATATCACTCGATTGGTCATTCCATTCCTCGGTTGAAGCGAGAGTCCCGGATGAAGCCCGACGATAAGCTCCAAACTCTTGACATATGGTAGCGATTCTCAGCGGCCGGAATAGTTCCGGCCATGATGGCTCGGGGAACAGGTAAGCGCTGTGGCGATCATCTCCCTCTATATCGACGCCGATGCCTGCCCGGTAAAGCAGGAGATTTATCGCGTCGCCGAGCGCCATGCCCTCAAGGGCGTTGCGCTCAAGGTCTTCGTCGTCAGCAACTCACCGATCGCGGTGCCGCGGAGCGAGATGATCGAGCGCGTCGTGGTCGGCGCCGGCATGGACGAAGCCGACAACTGGATCGCCGAGCGTGCCAAACGCGGCGATATCGTCATCACCGCCGACGTGCCGCTGGCGAGCCGCGGCGTCAAAGCCGGCGCCGCCGTGATCGCGCCGAACGGCAAGACCTTCACCGAAGAGTCGATCGGCATGACCTTGGCGACGCGCAACCTGATGGACTCGCTGCGCAGCGCAGGCGAGATCACCAGCGGGCCAAAGCCGTTCGCGCCGCGCGACCGCTCGGAATTTCTCTCGGCGCTGGATCGGGCGATCGTACGGCTTACCCGCGACGGGTTTGGCGCAGCGGCTTCTAGCGCGATGCGCCGTGCGATAGTTCTGGCGATGTCGATTCTGTTCCGTCATCCTGCATTGCTCGGCGCATAGCGCCGAGCCTCGCAATGGCGACGGCCCGAACGCCTCGGCCGCTGATCCTTCGAGGCTCGCTCCGCTCGCACCTCAGGATGCGGAAACAAATAACGCGGGCTCAAAACGAAATGGCAAAACAACACGACGTCGATCTCCTGGTTGCGGGCGCCGGGCCGGCCGGGATGACGGCGGCGCTGGTGGCGAGCCTGCACGGGCTCACCGTGCTCGTCTGCGAGAAGTCGGATCAGGTCGGCGGCACCGGGTCGACGTCGGCTGGCACGCTGTGGATTCCCGGCAATCATCAAAGCCGGCGCGCGGGCTTCGACGACAGTCCGGCACAAGCCGAAGCTTATCTGGACGCGCTGATCGGCAACGACTTCGAGCCGCGATCTGCGCACGGCGTTTCTGCGGAGCGGACCGGCCGTCATCGACTGGCTGGAGCAGAACACCGAGGTCAAATTCCTGCCGTGCGGCCGGCATCCGGATTATCGCAGCAATATGAAAGGCGCCGCGGTCTCCGGCCGCGCCATCATTCCGCAACCGTTTGACGGACGCCTGCTCGGCGCCGATTTCAAAAGGCTGCGCCCGCCGATCCCCGAATACATGCTGTTCGGCGGCATGATGATCGGCAAGGCCGACATCCCTCCCCTGCTCGGCCGTTTCCGCTCGCTGGCCAATTTCACTTACGCGGCGAAGCTGATGGCGCGTTATGCCAGCGACCGGCTGCGTTACCCGCGCGGCACGCGACTGATGATGGGCAATGCGCTGGTCGCACGGCTGTTTTACAGCCTGCGCAAACGCGGAGTCGAAATCCTGTTCAACGCGCCGATTGCCACCATCGAAGAGCAGAACGGACGGGTCGCCGGCGCCACGATCAAGACCGCAGACGGCGAAATTTATGTCAAAGCAGCCAAGGGCGTCGTGCTGGCGACCGGCGGTTACGGGCACAACAAGCGCTACCGCGAAGCGTTCATGCCGCGTCCGGTGCCGGCGCACTCGATGGCGAGCGAATTCAACGTCGGTGACGGCATCGCGATTGGCGAACAGCTCGGCGCCCGGATCGCGCCGGACGAGCATCGCCGCAGCGGGTTGTGGACGCCGGCGTCCGTCACCACGCGGAGCGGATGGCAGCAAGGGCCTGTACCCGCATCTGCTGCTCGACCGCGCCAAACCGGGCGTGATCGCGGTGAATGCCAAGGGCGAGCGCTTCGTCAACGAAGCGGTTTCGTATCACGACTTCGTCGAGGGGATGTACGACGCCAACGACAGGTCGCCGTCGATTCCCTGTTATCTGATCTGCGATGCGGCGTTCATCGCGACATACGGGCTGGGCGAGGTCTATCCGGGCGCCGGTAATCTGCGGCGTTTGCTGAAAGCCGGCTATCTCAAGCGCGGCGAGACGCTGGAGAACCTTGCGGGCCAACTCGGCGTCGACGCGCCGGGGCTGCGCCGGACCGTCGAACGCTACAACGGCTTCGCGCGGATCGGCGTCGATGCCGACTTCGGCAAAGGCGAGACCGAGCTCAACCGTTTCAACGGCGACGACGCGCACAAGCCGAATCCTTGCGTCGGTCCGCTCGCAATCGCTCCTTATTACGGTCTGGAAATCTGGCCCGCCGAGATCGCGGTCAGCACCGGCTTGTCGACGGACGCAGATGCGCGCGTGCTCAACCGCGACCGCCAGCCGATCGCCAGCCTCTATGCGTGCGGCAACGACATGGCGTCGATGATGTGCGGCACCTATCCCGGACCCGGCACCACGCTCGGCCCCGGAGTCGTATTCGCCTATCGCGCGGCGATGCACGCGGCCGGCAAGCCGCCGCTGGAAGACGCTATCGGGAGCGGGTGAGCGGATCGGGGCTAGCGGCGAAGACAATACGTGTCGGCCTTCGTCATTGCGAGCCAACGGGTCCGGCCCGAAGTGGCCGGCCCGATGACAAGCTCCGCGAAGCAATCCAGCGCTCAATGCCAACGGCCCCTGGATTGCGTCGTCGCTAACGCTCCTCGCAATGACGGCGGAAGCTGCTGAGATTGGTGTCATGAAAGCCAGCGGTATATATGATGGCAAGCCGCAAAAACGGGACGCTTTACACCGGCGTCACGTCGAATTTACCGCAAAGAGCTTCGCAACACCGCGCCGGAATTGTCGGCGGGTTCACCAAGCAATACGGCTGCAAGCTCCTTGTTTGGTACGAAGTGCATTCGACCATGTACAACGCAATTACTCGCGAAAAGCAGATCAAGGCAGGGTCGAGGAAAACAAACTAGCCCTGATAGAGGCGGTAAATCCGTTCGTGGCGCGATTTATTTGACGAAGTCATGGTTTGATCGTCATTGCGAGCGCAGCGAAGCAATCCAGCGCTCAATGCCAGCGGCCCCTGGATTGCGTCGTCGCTAACGCTCCTCGCAATGACGATCAGGGCTGTATTGCGATCTTGCGAATCTTTAAATGGCAGTGAAGCGCGTTCAGCGCATGCGAATCAAAAATACGCGCTGCGCAAGCCCGCGATTTGTTTGAACAAATTGAAAAGCTTTTGACATCGTGTGTTCGATTTGAGTAAAGGCGCCCAATCCCGTTCGCCGTGAAGGACGTCAGCCGGTGACCCTGGCTGATCGGAACGGGATGCGGTGCCCGCGGGCGGCGGTTCGTCACTGCCACTCCCGGGCGGCTTGGGCATCAGTCTCCCGGCATTATGACCGGGGCGCGAGGTGCTCGCTGGACTGGGACAGGCGAAGGCGGGTAACGCCCGTTCAGACCACGTCCCCGGAAGCCTGGCCTGAAGCTGAGCCTTAGGGACGATGACTCCCTTTGGCGAGAGCCGCGGTGGAACGCCGATGGGCGAGCGCGCCTTGCAAGGCGCGAGCCGCGCCCCCTCCTCTGTCCTCCCCCGCAAGCGGGGGAGGATGCAGGTGGGGGCGCGGAGGATACGGATCAGCGTCTTTCGGCGTTCCGCTTTCCTTTTTCTTCTTACGCTTACATTCGTGGCTTGAAGCATTGATCGTGACGGCGCCGGCCACCACCGCCTGTGCCTTCTGGCGAAGATCGGTGCGGAAAGCGAAAACTTTTGTGGCTTCTCATTGCTGGCGTGACCACCACTCGGATGCAGTCGCATCGCGAGAACGGGGGCTTGCGTCATTGCGAGGAGCGCTAGCGACGAAGCAATCCAGGGGCCGCTTGCATTGAGCGCTGGATTGCTTCGCGGAGCTTGTCATCGGGCCGGCCACTTCGGGCCGGACCCGTTGGCTCGCAATGACGTAAGAGATCATCCGCTCCCGCGTTAGCAGTGCGGGATGAACAGTTCGTCGCTGTTTGACAATTGAATCTGAGACGTGCGCGAGGAGGAAGCCGTGGCCTTCCGTTTGCCGACGCCTGCCATTCTTATTGTTTCACGCTTACTGTTTCGCGAATGTCAGCGTGCATGGCCGGCCTTCGATGCGCTTGCCATTGCCGCCGCCATGCTCGAAGTGCGCCAGCGCGTGAAAATCGCTCGGCGTGCCGCGCGCGGCGCCGAGACCGGTGAGGCTCGAGCCGACGATAATTTCGCCGGCGAATCCGGCGGTGCCGTCGGCGTCGATCTTGCCGTCGAGCACCATCGAACTCGGTTCGCCCTTGACGCCCTTGCTGCCGTGATAGGCGCCGTCCCTGACCTGGCCGTTGAACTGATAGCTGTAGCCCGGAAACTGGCCGAGGTTCGGGCAGGTCCATTCGGTCTGCCAAGTGCCGTCAAACGTCTTCGTCGGCGCGGCGCCGGTGCGGAGCAGGTTGGCGAGCCGCAACTGCGCTTCCTGAACGTGAACGCCGGCGGGAAAGTCTTTCAGATACCCGGCAAGGGCGACGTGCGTGCCGGCTCCGTCCGCCGACTGCCATGCGGCTTCGTCCGGGCTCAGTTGCGGCGCGGCAGGAGGCGGTGGCGGTTGTGGCGTAGCCGCGGTCTGTGGCGCGGGCGCCGGTGCTGCTGCCGCAGCAGGCGGCGCCGGCACTGGGGTGACCGGCGGCGCTAACGCGGGCGGCTGCGCCTGTGCGGCGGTCTGCTGCGGCGGCGCAATCGCGGGCGCCGGGACCACGGTCGGCGCGGCCGCGGGCGGCGCTGCCGCAACCGGTATTGCGGGCTTCGGCGTTGGCCGCATCAAAAACACGCCACCGCCGACGGCGATGATTGCAGCGGCAGCGATCGCGCCCCAGATCAGCGGCAAGTTCGACGATTTTTTCGGAAGCCGCCGCGGTGCGGTGACGGGCGGGCCGGCCGTTGCCCCGTCGGGCTTGGCGTTCGCCAGGGCGTGTTCGAGCCGCGATGCGAGCAGTTCAATCTCCTGCTCCCAATTCCTGAACAGGTCGATCCATTGCCGGGTGGCGAATTCGTAAGTGAAGGCGTCGTTGGGCACCACATCCTCGACGCGCACCGGCACCACCGTCACATGATGCCGCCCGGCCAGCACCAGCTCCTTCTTGATCTCGTCGGAATTGTTGGCGTTGCTGGTGAACACCAGCACCATGACCTTCGCCGCGCGCAGCGCCCGCACGATCGCTTCCTGGAAATTCTCGCCGGCATTGACATTGCGGCAGGCGATCCAGCAATCCAGGCCGCGCGCCTCGAGCGCCTGATAGATGGTTTCGGCGATGTCCTGGTCCTTGGACGAGTAGCTGATAAAAATCGGCGCGCTCACGCTCAGGCTCCATCACCGGCAGCCAATCATATCCAAAATCGGCCGCGATCAACGAGCGAAATTAGGCCGGCTGAAGCGGCGGAGAATCCACGGCCGGCAGCCGGAACCAATCGCAAACGCCTTACTTGGAGGTAAGATCGCCGCGTCGAGGGAAAACGCCATGATCCGCAAGTTGTCGTCGGGCAAATACCGGCTCTATTCACGCAAGAAAAACTCCAGGACCGGCAGCCGCCGCAATCTCGGCACCTTCGCGAGCCGCGCCGCCGCCGAAAAGCATGAACGCGCGGTGCAGTATTTCAAACGGCACTAGCCAATTCCGCCGTAATACGTTCACCATTTTGCCGGACACTGCCGGTAGGCTCTTGATTTGAACCAATAGCTGGCCAAAGACTTCTAACAATCAAACCCTTTTCGCCATCCCTCGGGTAATCAAGCCATGCGTTGCATGACCATCCTCTTCGGCTCGCTGCTGGCGGCCGCTTTGACGCTGCCGCTCGTTTCCGCCGCGCGAGCCGATATCGCCATAGCCATCGACAAGAATGCGCAGCAGATGACGGTCGCGGTCGACGGCGCGCAGCGTTACGTCTGGCCGGTGTCCACCGGCCGGCCCGGCTATGACACGCCGAACGGCACCTACAAAGTCAACCGCATGGACGCCGACCATTACTCCCAGGAATGGGACAATGCGCCGATGCCGCACACCATGTTCTTCGATCTGCACGGCCACGCCATCCATGGCTTCTTCGACGTCAAGCATCTCGGCCTGCCGGTCTCCCATGGCTGCGTGCGGCTGGCGCCGGCAAACGCCACGATCCTGTTCGACCTGGTGAAAGCGGGGGGCATGGCCAATACCAGCGTCACCGTCGCCGGCCGGACGCCAGGCGGCGACAACGGCCCGGTCGCCAGCGCTCACCTGCCGTCGAATGAGACCGTTTATTCGCCTCAAGGTTATTCGCAGCAAGGCTACGCGCAGCCGGGCTATTCGCAGCAGGCGGCTCCGCAACCCGTCGCTCCGCAGCAGGGCTATGCTCAGCCAGGATACGCGCAGCAAGGATATGCGCGGCAAAACGGCTTCCCGCAGCAGCCGCCTCCTCCCGGCTATGGTCAGCAGCCGCAACCGTACTATGGCCAGCCGACCTACGCGCAACGCTATTACGGTCAACAGCAGTACTACGCCCAGCCGCAATATTACGGGCAGCAGCAGTACTACGGACAGCCGGCCTACCGGCAGTGGTAGTATTGGCGTTCACGCCGTATTGAGGCGGCGATACGCCCGCGTCGCGTTCTTGCCATCAAAAATGGAATAGACTTCGTCGCTCGCTGTTATTGCTTGGTCCGGAAAAGTGGTAACCGGTTTTCCGAAAAGACCATGCACCGCTAAGATTTTTCGGGATCAATCTTTATTGGGAGGAACCAAAACAATGTCGCTCGTTCATCGTCTCGGCTTCGCCGCTCTTGTCTGCACCCTCGCCGCGCCAGTGCCGGCGAGTGCCGCGCTCATCATGCACAAGGATCTCTCGCATTCGACGGCGCTGGCGATTGCGGAAGGCGCCATCCAGGCCTGCCTGGCAAGGGGTTACGCCACGTCGGCCGTCGTCGTCGATCGTGACGGGGAGACTTTGGTGGAGATGCGCGGCGATGGCGCCTCCATTCACACCATGGAAAACGCACGCCGCAAAGCCTATACGGCGAACACTTTCAAGATGCCTACCTCTGAATATCTCAAGAAGCTGGACGATCCAAAGTCAGTGGCGCATCAGCAGATAACGCTGCCGAGCATCATCGCCATTGACGGCGGCGTACCGATCAAGGTCGGCAACGAGGTGATCGGTGCAGCCGGGCTTTCCGGTTCGCCGGGCGTCGACGCGGAATGCGTCAATGCCGGAATCGACAAAGTGAAGGATCAGCTGCAGTAAGCCGTCGGTCATTCCGGGGCGCGCCAAAGGCGCGAGCCCGGGACGACGCATTACGGCTTCTGAAACTTGAGCACGAAATTGTCGACCGGCCCGGTCGGTTTGTAAGTAACGAAGTCGTGCGTATCCGAAGGGCTGCGCCAGAAATTGCCTTCGGCGACGAACTTGAAGCCGGCCGCCTCGACTTCCTGGCGTAGCGTGCTTTCCTCGATGCGATGCAGCGTCTTGACCACCGAGAGGCCCTGGCCGGGCAGCGCGGAATGATCCGCGATCAGCAATACGCCGCCCGGCTTGAGCGCGGCAAACATTTTGCGGTCCATTGCCGCGCGATCGACGGGCATGTACGCGGTGTCGTGGTAGTAGAACAGGAACGTGATCGCATCGAGATCATGCACATCCGCCGGCACCGGATCGTCGAACGGCCGGATATCCGAGACGGCGTCTTTCATGGCCGGGGTTTGCAGCCGCGCCTCGAACGCCGCCTTGGGCTTTTCGCCGAGGTCCGGCGGGTTCTGCCCATAGACGACGCCGCCCGGCGCCACCGCGCGCGCCGCGAGCTCTGTGCTGTAGCCGCCGCCAGCCGCCATATCGAGCACCTTCATGCCCGGCCGCAGACCCGCGAGTTGCAGAAACGGCACCGGATCGCGGCGCTTGTCGGCTTGCCGGTCGGCCTCGCTGCGGTCGGGTGCGGCGAGCAGCGCCGCATAATCGGGCGCGGTTTGCGCCCGCGCGCCGGTTGCGTAAAAGCCGCTGGCCAGAGCCGCCAGTAATGCCGCACCGATGATGTTCGTCCGAGTTGTAATCATTGTGTCCTCCCGACGCCTCTTCCCACAGTTACCATTTCATATGACATTCGCGTGGCAATTATCGGCCAAAAGCGGCCGGCGCGAGGAGACCGAATGACAAAGTTTCGTGAACTGATCGCGGGCAAGGACCTGATCGTCGCGCCGGTTGCGCTCAATCCGATCATGGCGCGGCTCGCCGCAGGTGCCGGCTTCAAGGCGGTCTATCTCAGCGGCGGTTCGCTCGGCTGGTACAAGGGCGTCACCGAGGCCAACATCACCATCACCGAGCTGGCGCAAGTCGCCGTCGACATGCGCACCGTGTGCAAGCTGCCGATCGTGCTCGATGCCGGCGGCGGCTTCGGCGATCCGGTGCACATGCACCGCACCATCGCGCTGACCGAAGCCGCCGGCTTCGCGGCCATCGAGATCGAGGATCAGTTGTTGCCGCGCCGGTTCGAGCATCACGTCGGCATCGACCATCTGGTGCCGGCCGAGTTCATGCTGAAGCGGCTCGCCGAGGCGCTCGCCGCGCGCACCGATCCCGATCTCGTCATCATCGCCCGCACCAATGCGCGGCGCGTCGGCGGCCTCGACGACGCGCTGCGCCGCGCCGAAGCGTTTCACAAAGCCGGCGCCGACATGCTGTTCGTCTATTCGCGCGGGCCGGAGGAAATGCGCATCATCGGCGAACGACTGCCGCCGCCGCTGATGACGTTTGCGCCGCCGGACGGCTTCGCCGAATTCCCGATGTCGCCCGCCGATCTCGCCGGGCTCGGCTTCCGGCTCGCGGCGTCATCGGGCACCGCATTCGCGGCGATGCACAAGGCGGTCAAGCAATCTTACGAATGCCTGGCGCAGGGCAAGCTCGACCCTTTCCTCGGCCGCGGCGGCGCCGAGAAGGAGATGAAGGCGGCGCAAGCCACCACCGACTTCCCGCGCTTTCTCGAGATCGAACGCCGCACCATGAAAGACGCGTAGAGCAATTTCTGCAAAGCCCCGTGGAATACTTGCGGATAACGTTGTGGAGAATTGGCGAACGAGTTGTGGAATACTTCGCCCGCATCCACAGCAAGCTTTGCGCGTTTCGACCTGTGAACTGTGTGCAAATGCTTTTGACGCCAGATAAATCTCAGATGGTGCAATGACTTCTGCGAATGCCCGCAGCACTGCGACATTGGTCGCCATCCTGGAAACCGCTGAACAACCGGCGCGGCGCGTTGCCAATTTGTTTGCCGAGAGTTTTCCAGCCGATGATCTGGCGGTCAGTCTTGTGGATATCGGCCGTGACCGCTGGCGTGTGGCGATCCATTTCGGGTCGCCGCCCGACGCCGCAGCCGTGCGGGCGCTGGCCGCGGCAGCAGCGGGACAAGCCGCAGCAAGGGCGCTGCGCTTCGAGCAAGTCGTGGCGAAGGATTGGGTGGCCGAAAGCCTCGCCGGGCTGAAGCCGGTCAGCGCCGGCCGCTTCATTGTGCACGGCGCGCACGACCGCGCCGGTATTCCCTTCAACCGCATCGGCATCGAGATCGAGGCGGCGCTGGCCTTCGGCACCGGGCATCACGGCACGACGCGCGGCTGCCTGCTGGCATTCGACCGGCTGTGCAAATCTTTGAACAAACCCACTCCCCGTCATCCTGAGGTGCGCGCCAAAGGCGCGCCTCGAAGGATGTCGGCCCGGGCCGTCGCCCTTCGAGGCTCGCTTCGCTCGCACCTCAGGGTGACGGAAAAAAGTCTGCGGATCCTCGATCTCGGCACTGGCTCTGGAGTTCTTGCCATTGCCGCGGCGCGCGCGATGCGGCAGCGCGTGCTGGCGACCGATGTCGATGCCGTGGCGGTGCGTGCGGCGCACGCCAATGCGCGGCTCAACCAGGCCGCCCCATTTGTCCGAGTCATGAAGGCAGACGGCGTCACTGCACGGGCGCTGCGCGAACGCGCGCCGTACGATTTGATCTTCGCCAATATACTGCTTGCACCGCTGCAACGCTTCGCCGCGACGCTGACGAAATTCACCGCGCGCGGCGGCCATGTCGTGCTGTCCGGCCTGCTGCGGTCGCAGGCCAATGCGGCGCTCGCTGCTTATCCGCGTCTGGTGCTCGAACGGCGTATCGACGTCGATGGCTGGAGCACGCTGGTTCTCGGGCGAAAGACCCGCCCGGAGCCAAGCGTTGGCCGCCGGATTCCGGGTAAATCCTTTGTTGGGACATGATCTTATCTGAAAACCGGTTTCCACTTTTCGGGATCATGTCCTAGATTGCCCGCCATGTTCGAAGCCCTGTTCCAGTCGTTCGAGGATCGCGGCGAGCGCGCCGAAAGCGCGCCGCGCGTGGCGGCCTTGCGCGCAGAACTCGCCAAGCGCGGCCTTGACGGCTTCATCGTGCCGCGCGCCGACCGGTTCCAGAACGAATACGTGCCGCCTTCCGACGAGCGGCTCGCCTGGCTCACCGGCTTCACCGGCTCGGCCGGCGCCGCGATCGTGCTCGCCGACCGTGCGGTGATTTTCGTCGACGGCCGTTATCAGGTGCAGGTGCGCGAGGAGGTCGACAACGCAGTCTTCACTGTCGAGCACCTGGTCGAGCGCCCGCCGACGCTGTGGATCGAATCCAATCTGCCGGCGGCAGCCAAGCTCGGCTATTCGCCGTGGCTGCATACGGTCGACGGCGCCGAACGGCTCGCCAGGGCCGCCGCCGTGGCGCACGCCGCACTGGTGCCAGTCGAAGACAATCCGATCGATGCGATCTGGGCCGACCGGCCGCAGCCGCCGCTCGGTCCCGTGGTGCCGCACGACCTGCGCTTTTCCGGCGAGGACGCCAAAACCAAAATCTCGCGCGTCCGCGCCGACATGCAGAATCTTGCCGCCGATACGCTGGTGATCTCCGACCCGCAAGCGGTGTCGTGGCTGTTCAACATCCGCGGCAGCGACGTGCCCCATACGCCGGTCGTGCTGGCCTTCGCCTTGCTGCCGAAGGACGGCCGCCCGGTGCTTTATGTCGATCTGCGCAAGCTCGGCAACGAAATGCGGGCCAGCCTCGAGGACATTGCCGAGGTGCGCCCCAACGCCACCTTCGAGCGCGATCTTGCCGAGCTCGGCAAGGAGCGCCGCGCGCTGCGGCTCGATCCATCGGCTTGCGGTGAGGCGATCGTGCGGCTCGTCGTCGAGAACGGCGGCACCATCGTGCGCGGCACCGATCCGGTGGCGCCGCTGAAAGCCATCAAGAACGCCACCGAGATTGCCGGCGCACGCGCAGCCCAACAACGCGACGGTGTCGCGGTAACGAGATTCCTCGCCTGGTTCGATCGTGAAGCGTCGCGCGGCGCCCTGACCGAGATCGACGCGGTCGAGGCTTTGGAAAGCTTTCGCCGCGACACCGGGCTCTTAAAAGACGTGTCATTCCCGACCATTTCCAGCGCCGGCCCGAACGGCGCCATCGTGCATTATCGCGTCACGCGCCGGAGCAACCGCCGCATCGCACCCGGCGACCTGTTCCTGATCGATTCCGGCGGCCAGTACGAAGACGGCACCACCGACATCACGCGCACTGTCGCCGTCGGACAGCCGTCAGCCGCTATGCGCAAAAACTTCACCCTGGTGCTCAAGGGCCATATCGCTGTCGCCCGCGCGGTGTTTCCCGACGGCACCACCGGCGCTCAACTCGATACGCTAGCCCGGCAATTTCTGTGGCAGGCCGGCCTCGATTTCGATCACGGCACCGGCCACGGCGTCGGCAGCTATCTTTCGGTGCACGAAGGACCAGCGCGTATATCCAAGCTCGGCAGCTATCCGCTCAAGCGCGGCATGATCCTGTCCAACGAACCCGGCTATTACCGCACCGGCGAATACGGCATCCGCATCGAAAACCTGATCCTGGTGGCGGAAGCCGCAGCCGTCGCCGACGCGGAAAAGCCTCTCAATGCTTTCGAGACGCTGACCTTCGCGCCGATCGATGCCCGGCTGATCGATCAAACACTGCTGACCTACGACGAAGTGTCATGGGTCAATACTTATCATTCGCGCGTGCGCGATGCGGTGGCGCCGGCGCTCGATCTGGAAACGCGCGCCTGGTTGTTCGCCGCGACGGCGCTGCTGCCGATCAAAATGAGGAAAGCTTAACCGCCGGCGCTAAAGCATGATCCCGAAAAGTGGTCACCGGTTTTCGGAAAAGATCATGCTCAATTAAAATGCTAGAGCTTTATCGGTTTTGGTCCATCAAAACCGATAAGGCTCTAGCGGATCAGTTTTGCCCATTCGTCCTCGGTCAAAACCTTCACGCCAAACTTGGTCGCGTCCTTGAGCTTGGAGCCGGCGCCAGGCCCGGCGACCACGTAGTCGGTCTTCTTCGACACCGAACCCGACACCTTGGCGCCCAGCCGTTCGGCGGAAGCCTTGGCCTCATCGCGAGTCATTTTCTCCAGTGAGCCTGTGAACACGACGGTTTTGCCGGCAACCTTGGAATCCGCGCGCGGCTTTTCGGCGTCGAGGATGCGCACCTGCGCGGCCAGACGTTCGACGCGGCGGCGATTGTGCGCCTCGGCGAAATAATCGCGCAGGCTTTCGATCACCGTGTCGCCGATCTGATCGAGCGCATCCATCTCCTGCTGCGTTTCCTCGTCGCCCTTGGTGAGCTTTAGGCAGGCCTCGTGGAAAGCGTCCCAGCCGCCGTAGCCGCGCGCCAGCGCCACCGCCGTAGTCTCGCCGACGTGCCGGATGCCGAGCGCATAGATGAATCGCTCAAGCGCAATCTCGCGCCGCGCCGCGATGGCGCCGAACAGATTGCGCACCGAGGTTTCGCCGAAACCCTCCACCTCTTCTAGATGGATTTTTCTGTTGCGCTCTTCCAGCGTGAAGATTTCCGCCGGCTCCTTGACCCATCCGTTCTCGTAGAACAGTTCGATCTGCTTCTCGCCCAGGCCGTCGATATCGAATGCGCGGCGGGAGACGAAATGTTCGAGATGGCCAACGACCTGATAAGGACAAGCGAACTCACCGGTACAATGAAAACGTGCGCCTTCTGCACCACCCGCAATGACCTCCCGCACGACGTCGGTGTGCAATGGGCATGGACATTTTTTCGGAATTGAAAACGATTTATCACCGCGCGGCTTATCCGCGACGACACCCAGGACCTGCGGGATCACGTCGCCGGCGCGCTGGATCGTCACTGTGTCGCCTTTGCGCACGTCGAGCCGCGCAATCTCGTCGAAATTGTGCAGCGTTGCATTCTGGACCACGACGCCGCCAACCGTGACGGGCTCAAGCTTCGCAACCGGCGTGAGAAAACCGGTGCGGCCGACCTGGATCTCGATGTCCTTAACGATCGTCGTCGCCTTCTCGGCGGCGAATTTGTGCGCAATCGCCCAGCGCGGATCGCGGCCCACGAAGCCGAGTCGGTCCTGCCAGTCGAGGCGGTCGATTTTGTAAACGACGCCGTCGATATCGTAGTCGAGCGTGGCGCGCTTTTCTTCGATGCCGCGATGAAACGAGAGTAGTTCGTCGACCGATTCACACACCTTGGTCAGCGGGTTGGTCTTGAAGCCCGCGGAGGCAAGCCAATTCAACATCCCTGATTGGGTCTTGGCCGGCATTGCACTCATCTCGCCCCACGCATAAGCAAAGAAATGCAGCGGCCGTGACGCCGTGATCGAGGCGTCCTTCTGGCGCAATGAGCCGGCAGCGGTATTGCGCGGATTGACGTAGAGCTCCTTGCCGGCCTCGGCCTGCTTGCGGTTGAGTTCAAGGAACGCCGCTTTGGTCATGTAGACTTCGCCGCGCACCTCGCAGATCGCCGGCACGTTTCTCCCCTTGAGCCGTTGTGGGATGTCGGCGATCGTCTTCACATTGGCGGTGACGTCCTCGCCCACTTCGCCGTCACCGCGCGTCGCGCCGGTGGCAAGTTCGCCGTCTTCGTAGCGCAGCGACATCGACAAGCCGTCGATTTTCGGTTCCGCGCTGAAGGCAATTTTTTCGTCGTCGCCCAGTTTGAGAAAGCGCCGGATGCGGCCGACAAAATCGACGACATCCTCTTCCGCGAAGGCGTTGCCGAGCGAGAGCATCGGCACCGCATGGCGAACCTTGGCGAAACGAGCCGAGGGCGCTGCGCCGACTTTCTGGGTCAGGCTTTCCAGAGTGCGCAATTGCGGAAAACGCGCCTCAATCGCACCATAGCGCTTGCGCAGCTTGTCGTACTCGGCGTCCGAAACCGTCGGCGCGTCGTCCTGATAATAGCGGCGGTCGTGCCCGGCGATCTCGGCCGCGAGCCGCGCATGCTCGGCCTTGGCGTGCTTTTCAGTCAGTTCGTCGACCGGAACCTTCGCTGTCTCTTTCGCGGCCATTTGCGGACATCGACACTCAATATGCTGCGGCGGGACGAACTTTGCCCGCCGACCCTGACGTTGTCTAGCCGCGGTATTGCGCGTAATTTGGCGGCAAATTGAAGCCGGCCAGGGAGCGGACCGCAATGGCGAAACGATCGATCCTGACTTACATCGTACCGGTCCTGGCGCTCGCGTTCGCACCACTGCCGGCATCCGCGGCCACGGTTCGCATCTACATCACCAACTCCGCGGGCGACACTATCGACGTCATCGACCCGGTCAGCCACAAGGTGGTACAGGAAATCAAGGATATCGTCGGCGCCCACGGCATCGCCTTCTCGCCGGACGCGTCGCGGGTTTACGTCAGCAACGAGGAAACCTCGACGCTTGACGTATTCGATCGCAAGAGCGGCAAGCTTCTCAAGAAGGTCGCGCTGTCCGACCATCCGAACAACATTTCGGTGACCAAGAACGGTGATCGCATCGTCGTCGCCATTGCGCGCGGCAAGGGCGGCCTCGATATCGTCGACGCCGCGACGCTGACGCTGAAGAAAACCGTCTCCAGTAACGGCGGCCGGCTGCACAATGTCTACGTCACGCCGGACAACAAATACGCGGTCGGCGGCTCGATCCCGTCGAAGACGTTCTACGTCTTCGATCTCGAGAAAGAGCAACTCGCCTGGGCGATGCCGATGGATCGCGGCGTCCGTTGCATGGCGATCGAAACCAATCCGGACGGCTCGACCAAACGCGTTTTCTCGCAAATGTCGGGCCTCAACGGCTTTTCAGTCATCGACATCGCCGAACAGAAAGAAGCCGCCCGCATGACGCTGCCCAGCGTGCCGCAGGAATTCGATTCCGGCGGCTATCGCGACAACGAGCCCTCGCACGGCATCGGCATCTCGCCGGACAACAAGACGCTGTGGGTCACCAGCATTCCCAATAATGCCGTGTATGAATACTCGCTCGCCGATCTGACAGTCATCGGCAAGGTCGATCTGCCCAGCGAAAAGATCGCCGGCCATCCCGCACCGCTGTCGGCAGTCGCGAATTGGGTCACATTCACGCCCGACGGCAAAGAGCTTTACGTGTCAAATTCCGGCATCCGGTCGGTGTCGGTGGTCGATACCGTGGCGATGAAGGTGACCAAGGTCATCCCGGTCGGCGAAGTGCCCAAGCGCAACAATACGCTGGTGATCCCCGACACCGCCAACAACGCAGCCACACCGGCACTGGGCAAACGGGTTTCGGCGCAATAGCCCGTGTCATGCTCCGCGCAGGCGGAGCATCCAGTAATCGCTGAAGGTTTCCGCTCAGTTCGATGCCGGATACGCCGGGATTACTGGATCATCCGCCTTCGCGGACGATGACATGTGCTACTTCTTCGCCGGCGGCAACTTCGCGCCCCGAACCCATTGGGCGATGAGCTTCCAACCGGGGTCGTTTTTGCTGTCAAATTGCCGGCCGCCGGAATGAAAAGCGTCGCCGCCGGCCTCGGGCGCCAGCGGATGCGTCAAGATCTTTGCCGTCATCGGATCGTCCACCGCCTGGACGATCTTGGCGACGGTGTCGAAATTCTTGCGCGTCTGCTCCTCGGTCCAGTTCGATTGCCCGTCGGGCAGCTTCTCCAGGCGCAGCATGGTGTTGGATTCGGCGTGGCACACGACGCACGGCGCATGGCCCGGACGCTTGGCGAGAAAGATCGGCTGCACTTTGGCTTTGTAGAATTCATAATCGAGCGTCACAGCGGCTCTGGACACAATCGGAAGGCTTGCGAGCACGAGCGCAACGGTGGCGGCGATAGCGCCGACGCGGACCGACATGCCATTCCTCCCGAGCAAGATTGCCTCCCGAACAAGATCATTATTTTGCGCAATCTAGCAGATGCCGCGGCGACGCGCCTCGTCATCCGGCCGCGCGAATCAGGCGATCGGCGGCAGCGCGGGCTTCGGCGGTGATCTCGGCGCCGGCCAGCATGCGGGCGATCTCCTCGCGGCGGTGCTCGGCCTCGAGCTCGGCGACGCGGGTCGCGACCCGCTTGCCCTTGGACAGCGCATCCTTGCTGATGAGGTAATGCCGGTCGGCGCGCGCGGCCACCTGCGGCGCATGCGTCACCGCGATCACCTGCACACCGGACGCAAGCCGCGCCAGCCGCATGCCGATGGCGTCGGCCACAGCGCCGCCGACACCGGTATCGATCTCGTCGAAAATCAATGTCGGCGCCGAGCCGCGGTCGGCAAGCACCACCTTGAGCGCAAGCAGAAATCGCGCCAGTTCGCCGCCGGACGCGACCTTCATCATCGGCCCCGGCCGCGTGCCGGGATTGGTCCGCACCCAGAATTCGACGCGGTCGAGACCGTTCGGCCCTTCGCTCTCACTCTCGATCTGGGTGGTGAATTGCGCGCGTTCGAGCTTCAGCGGCTTGAGCTCGCCATTGACCGCCTTGTCGAGTTTTTGCGCGACCTTGCGGCGGGCGACCGACAGCGCCTGAGCCGCTTCGCGGTAGCGCACGCCGGCGGCGCGCGCCTCCTGCTCCAGCGCGGCGAGACGCTCGGCGCCCGCGTCTATCAGCGCGAGATCGCCCTGGTAGCGCTGGCCGAGCGCGGCCAGATTGTCGACTGGCACATTGTATTTGCGCCCGGCGGCGCGCAGCGCGAACAGCCGCTCCTCGATGCGCTCGAGTTCGTGGGGATCGTAGTTCGCCGCGCGCAGCGCGGTTTCGAGGTGCCCGCGGGCCTCGTCCATCGCGGTGAGCGCGGCGTCGATCGCCTTCACCACCGGCTCGATCAGCGCCGGCGCCTGGGCGGCGCGGCGCTCGAGCCGCCGGATGGCAGTCGCGAGCGCCGGCACCGGCGATTGCGGACCGGTGACGCTGTCGTGGGTGGCGCGCAGATCCTCGGCGACCTTCTCGGCCTGCATCATGCCGGCGCGGCGCTCGGCGAGCGCGGTTTCTTCCTCGGTCTCCGGCGCAAGCTTGCCAAGTTCACCCACGGCATGGCGCAACCAATCCGCCTCGCGGTTTGCCCGCTCGATCTCGGCGCGGTGTTTTTCGACCGCCACCTCGCGCGCCCGGCGCTCCTCCCAAAGTTGCGCGACTGCGGCGGCGTCGCCGTCGATCCCCCCATAGGCATCCAGCAGCGCGCGGTGGGTCGCGGCATCGACGAAAGCGCGCTCGTCGTGCTGGCCGTGGATCTCGACTAGCGCCGCGCCGAGCGCGCGCAGGACCTGCACGCTGACCGGCTGATCGTTGACGAACGCACGGGTGCGGCCGTCGGCAAATTGCACGCGCCGGACGATCAGTTCGTCGTCGCCGCCAAGATCGTTAGCGGCGAGGATACGGCGCGCCGGATGGCCTTTGGCCAGGTCGAAGACGGCGATCACCTGGCCTTGTTCGACGCCTTCACGCACCATCGTAGCTTCGCCACGCGCGCCAAGCGCCAGCGCAAAGGCGTCGAGCAGGATTGATTTTCCGGCACCGGTCTCGCCGGTAAGCGCGGCGAGGCCACGACCGAAATCGATGTCGAGGCGATCGATCAGAACGATATCGCGTATGGAAAGCCGAGCGAGCATTGGGATGACGGTTATCCAGGATTACGCCGGATATTACCGATTCCCGGCTCCGGCGTCAGTCATCCGCTTTGTGAGCTCGCCAGTCCTATCTTCTGGAAGGCCTTGCTCATCCAGGAGTCCTTGTTCTCGTTGGGCTCACCACCGGCGCCCTTTACGAGACTATATGCGTTTTTGTACCAGGGACTGTCCGGGAAATTGTGACCGAGCACTGCGGCCGCGGTTTGCGCCTCATCCATCAGGCCGAGAGAAACATAGCATTCGGCCAGGCGTTCGAGCGCTTCCTCGACGTGGCGCGTGGTCTGGTATTGCGTCACCACGACCTTGAACCTGTTGATGGCGCCGATGAAGTCCCGCTTGTCCATGTAGTAACGGCCGATCTGCATCTCTTTGCCGGCAAGCTGGTCGCGCGCCATGTCGATCTTTTTGTGCGCGGCGGTCGCATATTCCGAATCCGGATATTTGCGCGACACCTCTTCGAGTGCGTTGATCGCTTTTTCGGCGCGCGCCTGGTCGCGACTGACATCGAGAATCTGGTCGTAATAGGACGAGCCAATTAGATACTGGGCATAAGCCGCGTCCGGACTGCCGGGATGCAGGGTCACGTAGCGTTCGGCCGCATTGATACATTCGGTGAACAAGTGCGCCTGGTAGTTCGCGTAGGCGGACATCAAGAGCGCCTTGCGCGCCCAATCCGAATAAGGGTTCTGACGGTCCACTTCATCGAATTTCTTCGCCGCCTGAGCGTAGTCCTGCTCCTGGTTCAGCAGGTAGAGTCCCTGATTGTAGAGCTTGTCGGCGGGATCGTCGGGAACGTAGTCGTCGTCCTTGTTCAGCATGCTGCACGCCATCAGCGGCGCCACGAGCAGCGCGAGCGCGAGATAGCCCGCCAGCGCACGCACGAACCCGTCGGATCCGCCCGATCCTCGTAACCGCAACATCATGAGCGTGATTGAGCCCCGTCCCACCACTTCAGTCATACCATACCGCGCGGCAAACGCGCCGTAGAGCGTTTCCGCGGCCGGCTGGATAATACAGATATTATGGCCCGCAATCGGCCCGGATTAAGGCAAAAAAAATAAGGAAATTCAGGAGACGTCCGGGCCGTAGGTTGGTGTGGCAAAACCCATCAGCTCGGCATGACCGCGGTTGCGGCGCACGGTTTCCGGCATTTCGACGTAGGTCCAGGCGCTCCGGTCGGCCATCAGCGCGGTGAGCACCGCATGATTGAGCTTATGGCCGCCGCGCTCCGAACGATAGAGCCCGATCAGCGGAGCGCCGGCCAGCGCCAAGTCGCCGATCGCGTCGACGGCTTTGTGGCGGACAAACTCGTCGGGGAACCGCACTCCGTCCGCGTTGAGGACGCGACTTCTCGGCGACCACGACCGTATTTTCGAACGAGGCACCGAGCGCATAGCCCGCGCTCCAGAGCTTCGCCACATCGCGCATAAAACCGAAGGTACGCGCCCGGGCCAGCTCGCGGCGGAACGATACCGGCTCGACCTCGATCGCGAATTTCTGGCGCCCGATCATCGGATGATCGAACTCGATTTCGGTTTCGACGCGCAGGCCGCGTGCGTGCGGCAGCAGTTCGCCGAAGCAGCCCTTCTTGCCAACTCGTACCGGCTTAAGCACCTTGATGTATCGCCGTGACGCCGACTGCGTCACGATGCCGGCCTGATCGATCGCATCGACAAAGGGCTGCGCGCTGCCATCCATAATCGGGACTTCGGGACCGTCGACTTCGACGACGGCATTGTCGACGCCAAGGCCATGCAGTGCGGCAAGCACATGTTCGGTCGTCGAAACGGCCGGGCCGTTGTGATCGCCGAGTACGGTGGCGAATTCGGTCGCGGTCACGCAACGGAAGTCGGCGGCGATCTCGCGATCGCACTGGCTGCCGAGACCGCAGCGCACAAAAACGATGCCGGTATTGGATTCGGCGGGATGCAGCGTGAGAGTGACGGGAGAACCGGAGTGAACACCGATTCCCGCGACAGTTGCGTGACTACGCAACGTGGATTGACTGCCGGCGATCATGCCCCGCGTCATGCGGACGTCCCACAACATTTGGTCACACTGCGCGAGCAAGAACGCACGTTGGCAGCTATGACCCACCCCAACTTGAGGGAGTGCAGCTCGATCTGCATCTATGGGGAGGTCCGCACACGGCTGACCCGACTTACTTCCCCCAAAATCCCCTCCGACGGGCTAAATGTACTGGCGCGCCGCTCTTTGGCCAACACACGCTTTCTTACCGAGTGTTACCATGTTCCAGCCGCACTCCGGCCAGCATGGTGCCGCGAAATCGCGGATATCGAGCATTGCCTGAAACGCCATTCGATTCGTTCGCACCGGGCTCGGGCATCCAAAACATGCCCGGACCACCCCAATACCGATCGGAATTCAATAGTTTGCGGCGCGAACCCGGCTGCCCGAGGCGACCCAAGATGACGTTTGGGCCGTACCGGCGCCGCCCCGCGACGACGCCGGACGCGATTTAGTTCGCCTGCCGGCGCAGGAATGCCGGGATATCGAGCTGATCCTCATCCGTCGGGTTATGCACAGGGGACTGGCGGCCGTGCTGGTCGAGACCCGAAGGAGCAGGACGCCTAGCGTATTCGGACACTGGCTCCGGGCGTGGTTCTTGCGGACGGGGCGCCGGCCGGCCGGCAAGGCGCTCGGCCGGTTGCGGCAAGTTCGGGGCTTTCCGCTCTGCGTCCGGCTCCTCCTCGGGGTGGCGGCGACCGAGGCCGCCGACCGACGCAAGGCGCTGCAAAAGCGTCATGCGCTGCCCAACGGGATGCTCTTCGCGCACCACCTCACCTCGCTTGGCGCGAATTTCATTCTGTGCCGGCATCGGCAGCTCGTCGATCCGCGGCATGCGCGGGGCCCTCAACTGCGGCCGCTCTGCCGGCGGCGGAATGAAGGCTTCCAGCTCTTCGGTCTCTGGGCCGCCGACGGGCGGGTCGATGAACAGCGAGGGCTTGGGTGCGAGCGGACGGATCGTCACCTCGTCGCCCGCGCTCTGCGGCAGGATCGCCGCGGCAATGGCAGCCTTGGCGACCGAGGCGATCGACGCGGGCGGTGCAACTGCCGCAGATGCCAGCATGGGCGGGTGTAACGGCGCAGGCGCTGCGGCGCGCACCGGGTCCGCAGCGGGACCACGTTCGGCGCCGCGCTGACTGTCGGCGCGCATCCGCTGTGCAACCTCGGCGATGCGTTGCTCGGCAACGGGCAAAGCCGGGCGCTGCGAAATCGCCTGATCGATTCCCGTTGCGACGACGGAGACGCGAATGATGCCGTCGAGGTTTTCGTCGAATGTGGCGCCGACGATGATGTTGGCGTCCTGGTCGACTTCCTCCCGGATGCGGGTCGCAGCTTCATCGACTTCATAGAGCTTGAGGTCGCGGCCGCCGGTGATGGAAATGAGCAGACCCCTGGCGCCCTTCATCGAGGCATCGTCGATCAGCGGATTGGAGATCGCCGCCTCGGCCGCGGTCATCGCCCGCTTTTCGCCTTCGGCCTCGCCGGTACCCATCATCGCCTTGCCCATCTCGCGCATGACGGCGCGCACGTCGGCAAAGTCGAGATTGATGAGGCCTTCCTTGACCATCAGATCGGTGATGCAAGCCACGCCCGAGTAGAGCACCTGATCAGCCATTGCGAAGGCATCGGCGAAGGTCGTTTTCTCGTTCGCCACCCGGAACAGATTTTGATTCGGGATGATGAGAAGAGTATCGACACTCTTTTGCAATTCGGTGATGCCGCTGTCGGCGATGCGCATGCGGCGCTGGCCTTCGAAGTGGAACGGCTTGGTGACCACCCCGACGGTGAGGATGCCGAGCTCGCGCGCCACCTTTGCGATGACCGGCGAAGCGCCGGTTCCGGTGCCGCCGCCCATGCCGGCGGTGACGAACACCATGTGCGAACCGGAGAGATGATCGCGAATTTCATCGATCACTTCTTCCGCCGCGGCACGGCCGACTTCGGGCTGAGATCCGGCGCCGAGACCTTCGGTCACCTGCACGCCCATCTGCACGATGCGCTCGGCCTTCGACATGGTGAGCGCCTGGGCGTCCGTATTGGCGACGACAAAATCGACACCCTGCAAACCGGCGTTGATCATGTTGTTGACGGCATTACCGCCAGCTCCGCCGACCCCAAACACGGTGATACGGGGCTTTAGCTCACGGATATCGGGAATGTTCAGATTGATCGTCATGGTTGCCTCTTCTTCCTTGCGTTCCTTGCGCCGGCGCTTTCAACGCCCCGCTCGAGCCGGTCCGCCACCGGCCGCTGTGATGAATTGGTTTCGCGTCTCGCGGTCATCAAAAACTCTCGCGAAGCCATCGTCCGACTCGAGCGAAGTAGCCGCCCGTACCAGTCTTGGCAGACCGCCTGCCGCGCGATTCGAAATGTTCGAGATGCGCCGCCTGCGGATAAACCAGCAGTCCCGCCGCGACAGCGAAGGCCGCGCCCTTGGCGGCGTCCGGCAATCCGGCAATACCGAGCGGCCGTCCGATGCGTACCGGCCGGCCGAGAACGCGAGCGGCAAGATCCGGCAGTCCGGTAAGCTGGCACGCACCGCCGGTCATGATGATGCGGCCGCGCTGCTCCGCTGCGAACGAAGAAGCGGCAAGCCGGTCGCGCACCATTTCAAGAATTTCTTCGACGCGCGGCTTGATGATCGCCACCAGCGTCGCTCGCGACACGAACTGCGTCTGCTCGCGCTCGTCGTCGTTGATCGGCGGCACCGTGATCATGTCGCGCTCGTCCGATCCGCCGGCAAGCACGCTGCCGTACAGCGTCTTGATTCGCTCGGCGTCAGCCACGCGTGCGTTCAGGCCGCGCGCGATATCCATGGTGACGTGCTGGCCGCCGAGCGCGAAACCGTCCAGGTGAACGAAACGGCCGCCGGCGAACACCGCCAGCGTCGTGGTGCCCGCGCCCATATCGACGACGGCGGCGCCGAGATCGGCTTCATCGTCGGCGAGAACCGAAAGGCCAGCGACGTAGGGACTCGCCACCATCGCCTCAACGTCGAGATGGCAGCGTTCAACCGCGAGCATCAGATTGCGCGCGGCCGCGATTTCGATCGTCGCAATGTGCATGTCGACGCCGAATTTGCCGCCGAGCATGCCTCGCGGATCGCGGATGCCATCGGTGCCGTCGATCGAATAGCCGACCGGCAGCGAATGCAGCACGGCGCGGCCGTCGCGTCGCGAATGCCGGCTGCCGGCGGCGAGTACGCGCGCGATATCGCCTTCGGAGACGCTGGAACCGACAATCTCGACATCGGCTGCAAACAGTTCGCTGGCAGGGCGACCCGACGAAATCGACAGCACGACGGATTCGATCTCGACCTTTGCCATGCGCTCGGCGGCATCGACCGCCTGCCGGATCGCTTCTTCGGCTTGCGCCAGATTGATGACCCCGCCGGCCTTCATGCCGCGGGCGCCAGTATGGCCGAAGCCGACCACTTCAATAGTGTGGCTCCTTCGGGTCAGAGCCTGCTGCGGCGACTGCGGGCGCAGTCGCGCGATCAGGCAGGCGACCTTGCTCGACCCGATATCGAGCGCGGCGACGAGCGCGGTCTTGTGCGGCGCGGTCGGCTTCATCTTCGGGGTAAGGCCGTAGTGGAGGGCATTCATGCGTCGCCCCCCTTCTTCTTTTTCTTATTGGCCGAAAGTGCTTCGTTACGCGCTTGCGCGGTGGCGTCCGACAACCGCACGGTAACGCGATCCGGCAAGCGCAAATCGACCACGGAGATGTCGCGCGTCAAAAGCTTCTTGTCGCGATCGAGATCGACCAGCCGGTGGAGCGCGGCATCAACGTCGGTTTCTGGCAGGCGCACGTCGATGCCGTTGATGAGTTTGAGGTTCCAGCGCCGCTCCGCCACCAGGATCGACGCGCGCACCATGGAGCGGACGTCTGGATAGCGGTTGAGGACAGCGAGGAAATCCTTGGCGGCGCTATCCGCGCCATTACCGATCACGACCGGAAGACCGACGTAACGGCCCTCGACGAACGGTTCGAGCACCGTCCCGTCCGATGCAATGACGCTGACGCGCCCGTCCTTCTGCCACAGCGCAAAAGCCTGGCGCTCGGTGACGGTAATTTGCAGCCGATCGGGATAGAGCTTGAGTACCGCCGCATCGCCGATCCACGGATTGGACATCAGTATTGCGCGCGCCGCATCGGCGTCAAGAAACAACAGCGAGGCACGACCGGTGACGCCGGCGGTCGTGAGAATTTCCTCCCGGCTGACTTCCTTCGAGCCGGTCAGCGAAATCGCGACAATGCGGAAACCAAGCGAATCCGCCGCGGCGTCGCGCGTGTCCTTGACCCAGTCGATGACATCGGGAACGTGCTGGCCCCTGACCACGCCGTAACTCAGCGCACCGACGATGAGCAGGACTGTTCCGACGATGCCGATGCCAGGCGGCAAGGGCAATCGCCGCAGCCGCGCGGTCCATCGCGACGCCATTGCGCCGTAAGCGCTCTGCCAATACGGGCGCAATATTCGGCGGCGGCGCGGGGCGCCGACGTGCGAATGCACCAGCTCGCGATCAGGCGCGCCGGCTTCCCTGTCCCCTAATTGCCCCGACCGCATCAGCGGTTGGTCGAGGCGTCCTCCACCATCCATTGCACCAGCTCATCGAACGTGATGCCGGCATACGCGGCTAGCTCAGGCACGAGCGACGTCTCGGTCATGCCCGGTTGTGTATTCACCTCGAGACAGACAAGCTCACCCGTTCCCCGATCGTCGTAGCGAAAGTCCGCACGGCTCACGCCGCGGCAGCCAAGCGCGTTGTGGGCGGCCAAGCTCAATCTGCGGACTTCCTGGTAAATATTTGGTAAAATTTGCGCCGGCAGCACATGCTTCGACCCGCCGGCGGCGTATTTGGCCTCGTAGTCGTAGAACCGGGTCGAAGGCACGATCTCGATGACGTCGAGCGACCGGTCGCCGAGAACCGCACAGGTCAGTTCCTTGCCGGGGATGTAGCGCTCGACCATCACCTTGTCGCCGAACGCCCAATCGTCGCGGAAAAGCTCCTGCGGCGGGTGCGGGTGTTGCGTGGTGACGATGAAAACCCCGACGCTGGAGCCCTCCGCGACCGGCTTGATCACATAGGGGGGCGGCATGGGATGGCTTTTGGCAGCCTCAAACCGCGACATCACGCGGTCTTCGGCGACTGAAACGCCGGCCGCGCGGAACAGCACTTTGGCGAAATCCTTCTGCATGGCGACTGCGGAGGCCAGCACGCCGGAATGGCTGTAGGGGATACCGAGTATCTCCAGGAGCCCTTGCAGGGTGCCGTCCTCGCCGGGCCGGCCGTGCAGCACATTGAGCGCGATATCGGGCTTGATGGCCTTCAAAGTCGTGGCAATGTCGGGGGTGACGTCGATCGCCGTAACCCGGTAGCCGACGCGGCGAAGCGCGTCGGCGCAGGCCTTTCCAGAGCGCAGCGAAACCTCACGCTCGGCCGACCAGCCGCCCATCAGAACGGCGACGTGTTTTGCCGATGCTTCAGCCATGGGGCCAGCCGGGTCCGCTGATTTGCTTGGCTGACCAATAGAATCGACTATTGGCGAAAAATCGAGAGTCCTTGATGCCCGGCTAAGCCGAAATCGGAGCGCCGTCATAGAGCCAGGCCAGGCAATTGAACAGGTGCGCTTCGTCCCATCCGGCCACGGTGGCGTTGCGCACGTCCCGAGCGATGCCTTGGTCGAGGTGGTAGAATGAGTTCCACAACGTGCGGGATTCGAGCTGCACCCGCGCGGTGCGCAGCAGGCGCGCCGCTTCGAATTGGCGAAATGCGGCCGCATAATCGCCACCCGTGGTATGGATGCGTTCGCCGAGGCATAGGCCATCTTCGATTGCCATGCCGGCGCCTTGCGCCAGCGATTGCAGCGGTGCATGCGCGGCGTCGCCGAGCAGCACGACGCGGCCCCGGTGCCAATGCCGCACCGGGTCGCGGTCGGCGACCGCGCGGCGCCACTGCAGGTCCAGCATTGCAATCAGCGCCCGCATCGCCGGATGCACATCGGCGTAGGCGCGCTCAAGCTCGGCTCGGTAAGCCGCGGTATCGCCCCTTTCGGCATACGTCGATGTGCGGAAGACCGCGACGATGTTGAACTGCGTGCCGTGTCGCAGCGGATAATGCACGATGTGGCAGCCCGGACCTCCCCACAGCACGACGTCGTGGCGCGGAACGTCGGCGTGAAGATCAGCGATCGGTATGATGGTGCGGAGCGCGACATAGCCGACCGGGCGCGGCTCCCCGTCAGCGACCAGCTTGGCGCGGAACAGCGAGCGAAAGCCATCCGCTGCGACCAGTGCGGGGCCGGAAAAATTCCGGCCATCCGCCGTCGCCACCACAACCGCATCGCCGCGATCCTCAAAGCCGGTCACCATCGCGTCGGAAACAAGCTCGATCGCATCGTCGTGCCGACAGGCGTCGATCAACACGTTATGCAGATCGATGCGGTGAACGATGATGTAGGGATATTTGAAACGTGCCCGCAGTGTCGGGCCGGTCGGAACGCGCACCAGCTCCTTGCCGTCGATGGCGTCGTACATGAGAACGGCAGGTGGCGCATCCGCGACCGCGAGAACCTGTTCCATAAGGCCAAGGTGCTCGAACACGTGAAAGACGTTGGGGCCGAACTGGATGCCGTAGCCGATGGCGCCGAACTCCGGCGCGCCTTCGAGCACGCGCGCGGGAATTCCGCGGCGCGCCAAGGCAAGCGCCGTAGTCAGCCCGCCAAGCCCGCCGCCGACAATGAGGATGGGTTGGCTTTTCGACATGACGCAACAACTGAAACTTCAAGCGGCGCGCGGCCTGACTTCGCGTTCGATACGGCGGCGAAGTTTTCGGTCCGCCGCGTCCAGATCGTAACGCGCCTGCAGGTTAATCCAAAAGTCCGGCGAGGTACCGAAATAACGAGCCAGACGAAATGCCGTGTCCGCCGTGATCCCACGCCGGCCAAGCACAACGTCGTTGACGCGCGAGCGCGGCACCTTGATGGCATGCGCCAAGGCGTAAACGCTGATTTTCATCGACTGTAAAAAATCGTCACGCAAAATATCCCCTGGATGAATGAGCGGAAGTCTTTTGCCGGTGGCGACGTCGGCAAAGTCGATTTGGCCCGCGTCCAAGTCTTCCCGTTTGATGCTCATGGCGTCATCCCTTATGATAGTCTACGACCTCGACATTCAATGCCGCGCCGCCGCTCCATTCGAAACATATCCGCCACTGGTCGTTGATGCGGATGCTATTTTGTCCACACCGCTCGCCATGCAGGGCTTCAAGGCGGTTGCCCGGCGGAACCCGCAAATCGTCGATCTGTTTGGCCGAGTCTATGGCGAGAAGCTTGGCTCTCGCACGTCCTTGAATTTGATTCGGTAGAGTTTAACCAAATAGCCGGCAAACAGCGCCGCTGTACGCTTATCTGCAAAGCTCTTGATCACGGTCATATAGCGTACCGAAAATCGGTACGTTCGTCAAGGTCGCCTTCTCGGGCGAATATCTAGAAGGCAATCACCAACGGCGCCGTCTGCACGCCGCGCTACTTCGCTACGCCAATCCGCTTGATCTCCCATTCCAGATCGACGCCGGAATTATCCTTGACGCGCCGGTGCACCGCCTCGCCAAGCGTCTCGATGTCGGTTGCGGTCGCGGTGCCGAGATTGATCAGGAAATTGCAGTGCATTTCCGAAACCTGTGCGCCACCCACTTTCAGGCCGCGACAACCGGCGGCGTCGATCAACTGCCACGCTTTGCCATCCGGCGGATTCTTGAATGTCGAGCCGCCGGTGCGGCTCTTGATCGGTTGCGTCGCTTCGCGCGACTCGGTGATCTTGTCCATCTCGGCGGCGATGACCGCCGGGTCGCCGGATTCGCCACCATAAATCGCCAGAGTGAAGATGAAATCTTCGGGCGCGCCGCAATGCCGATAGGTGTAATGCAGATCAACATTGCGCAGCACGTGAATATGGCCGTGTCGATCGACGGCGCGCGCTTCGATTAGCGCATCCTTGGTCTCGCGTCCGTAGGCGCCGCCGTTCATACGCAGCGCACCGCCGACCGCACCCGGAATGCCGCGCATGAACGACAGGCCGGAAATCGCGGCCTCTTGAGCAGTGCGCGCGACTTTGACATCGGGCAGTGCTGCACCGGCGCGAATATGCGTCCCTTCCACTTTGATGTCACTAAAGCCGCGGCCGAGGCGAATGACGACCCCCGGCACACCGCCGTCACGCACGATGAGATTGGAACCGAGACCGATAACGGTAACGGCAATCTCACCCGGCAAATTGGTCAGCGCATAGGCGAGGTCATCCTCGTCCTCGGGCGTAAACAGAATCTGCGCCGGTCCGCCGACGCGAAACCAGGTCAGCTCGGCGAGCGACTGGTTCGGCAAAAGCCGCCCGCGCAGCCTTGGCATTTTCGATTTCAGTTCGGCGGCGAGGTTGGGAAGGCTCATGCGGCCTTTCCCAGCGCCACCGAGTTGAGCCATTGCGACAGCACTTGGCGTCCTGCGGCCGCGGTCGCGGCGCCGTACGCCTTCGCCTGATCGCGCAAGCTGCGCGGGTCGATGCCCGCTTTGGCGAGCTCGACGGTATGGCCGATGAACCAGCGCTCGACGCGCACAGGCTCGACCTCGACGTGAAATTGCAGCGCGAGCTGCGCCGGCGTGCGCCGGAATGCCTGCACCGGACAATGCGCAGTCGAGGCGAGCCGTTCGCAGCCCGGCGGCAAGTCGCAATTGTCGCCGTGCCAATGCAGCACCGGTGTGTTGCGCAGCGGCCCGAGGACTGAGGCCCGACCGGCTTCCGTCAACGTCACCGGCGCCCAGCCGATCTCCTTAACTGGTCCCGGCGCGACGCGGGCGCCGAGCGCCGACGCCATCATCTGCGCGCCGAGGCAGATGCCGAGCATCGGCTTATCGGCGTGAAGACGTGCCCCAACCGCAGCGATTTCTCCGGTGATGAACGGATAGACGTCCGCTTCATAGACGCCGATCGCTCCGCCAAGGACGACGACAAGATCGGACTCGACGAGGGCCGCGGCTTCAATCGGATCGATACCAGCTTCGAGCCAGCGTACCTGAAAACCGTGCTCCGCCAACAGCGGGTCAAGCAGGCCCAGATCCTCGAACGCGACGTGCCGAACCGCAAGACAGCTCTTGGCCATGATGTGCCGCGATCAGTTCGCGCCGGCCAATTCGGCCGGCAGCGCGTAGGCCCATTGCGTGATCGAGCCGGCGCCGAGGCAGACGACGTAATCGCCCGGCTGCGCCATGCCGGCAACGATCGGGGCCAGCTTGTCGGGACTATCGAGCGGAATAACTTGCCGGTGGCCGTGGGTGCGCAAGCCTTGCACGAGGCCGTCGCGGTCGGCGCCAGGAATTGGCGCTTCGCCGGCCGGATATACATTCGCGACGATCACCGTGTCGGCATCGTTGAAGCAGGTGCAGAACTGCTCGAACAGGGCGGCGAGCCGCGTGTAGCGGTGCGGCTGCACGACGGCGATGACATGACCCCTGGTCGATTCCCGCGCCGCGCGCAGCACGGCGGCGATCTCGACCGGGTGATGACCGTAGTCGTCGATGATAATGGCCCCGTTCCACATACCGGTGCGGGTGAAGCGCCGCCGCACGCCGCCAAAATTGGCGAGCGCGTGCTTGATCACGTCGTCGCCAATGCCGAGCTCGTGCGCGACCGCGATCGCCGCGGTGGCGTTGAGTGCGTTGTGGCGCCCCGGCATCGGCAGCGCAACGTTCTTGATCTCGTGCAGAAAATTGCCGGCGCGATCGCGGAATACGATGCTGAACAAGGACGTGCCGCCGGCATGCGACAGGTCGGTCAGACGCACATCGGCCTGCGGATTCTCGCCATAGGTGACGATACGATGATCCTCGATGCGTCCGACCAGGCTCTGGACCACCGGATGATCGGTGCACATCACCGAGAAACCATAGAACGGCACGTTCTCGACGAAGGCGCGGAAAGCGTCCTGCACGGCTTCGAAGGTCTTGAAGTGATCGAGATGCTCGGGGTCGATGTTGGTCACGATGGCGACATCTGCCGGCAACTTGAGGAAAGTGCCGTCGGACTTGTCGGCCTCGACCACCATCCACTCGCCGGCGCCGAGCCGCGCATTGGTGCCGTAGGCATTGATGATGCCGCCGTTGATCACGGTCGGATCGAAACCGGCAGCCTCGACCAGCGCCGCCACCATCGAGGTCGTCGTGGTCTTGCCGTGAGTGCCGGCGATGGCGACGCAGCTTTTCAGCCGCATCAGCTCCGCCAGCATCTCGGCGCGGCGCACCACCGGCAACCGCCGCACACGCGCTTCGACAAGCTCCGGATTGTCGGATTTGATTGCCGAAGACACGACTACGACTTTGACACCGGTCAAATTCACCGTGCTGTGGCCGATCGCGACGTGCACGCCCTTATCGCGCAGCCGCTTGACGTTGGCGCTCTCGGATTGGTCGGAGCCCTGTACCATATAGCCGAGGTTCAGCATCACCTCGGCGATGCCGCTCATGCCGATGCCGCCAATACCGACGAAATGTACCGGGCCAATGTCGCGCGGCAGTTTCATTGTCGCTCCCGTGAACTCCCCTCCCCGCTGTGGGGAGGGGTTGGGGGTGGGGGGCGAGAGGTTGTGCGCAACGCGGTGAGGACCGCGAGTCGCCTCCCGACCCCCCCTCCCTAACGCTCCCCCGCAATGGGGGAGGGAATCTCTTAGATTTCTACTGTTTTGCGCCGCCTACCGCCACCTTCAGGACCAGCGCGGCAAGCCGGTCGGCGGCATCGAGCCGACCCACGGATTTGGCCGCATCGGCCATTTTTGCGAGGTTTTGCGGCGCCGCCACCAGCGCGGCGATTTCCGAGGCGAGCCGGCGTGGCGTGAAATCATCCTGCACCAGCCGGATGGCACCGCCGGCCTTTTGCAGAACGCCCGCATTGGCGAACTGGTCCTGATCGAGCGCGTGCGGCAGCGGCACCAGCATCGATGGCCTGCCAATCGCCGCCAGCTCGGCGACCGTCGAGGCGCCAGAGCGCGACACGATGAGATGGCTCACCGCGATCCGGGCGGGCAGATCGACGAAAAATGGCGCGATCTCGGCGCTCGCCGGAAGCTTGGCGTAAACACTGCGCACGCGACTCACGTCCTCTTCGCGCGCCTGCTGAGTAATCGATAGCCGCGCGCGCAATGCCGGATCGAGCAGGCCGATTGCGGCTGGCACGACGTCGGCCATGACGCGCGCGCCTTGACTGCCGCCAAAGACCAGAAGTCGCAAAGGATCGACCAACGCCGGAAACGGCGTCGCGGCCGCCGCGACCACTGCCGGCCGGACTGGATTGCCGGTCAGCGTGGCTTTGGCCGCCAAATCGGGGTTTTGGCTGAATACATCCGGGAAGCTTGTGGCGATAGCGCTCACGCGCGGCGCCAGGAAACGGTTGGCGCGGCCGATGACGGCGTTGGCGTCATGGATCAGGGTCGGAATTCCGGCCCACACCGCTGCCAAAACCGGCGGCACTGTCGGATAGCCGCCAAAGCCGACGATCGCAGCGGGTTTGAGCATGCGGAGAAGCGTCCATGCCTGGAGCGCTCCAAGTCCAAGCTTGGCCGCCATTCGGGCGACAGCAACCGGATTGCGCCCGCGCAACGTCTCGCTGGCGACGACATGAATTGCCTGCTCGGAGAAAGCATCGCCGAAACGTTCGGCACGCCGGTCGGTCACGAGATGGACCGGAACGCCATGTTTGTTCAGCGCCGCTGCCAGAGCTTCAGCGGGGAAAAGATGACCGCCCGTGCCGCCAGCCGCCACCAGCACCGGTGCCGGGCCGGTCTCAGCCATCACACCGTGCTCCCGGTGAGGACGATATTGCCGGCAAGCTGCGCCCGTGGCCGCTCGCGGGTGAGCGCCACCAGCATGCCCATGCCGTAAGCCAGCGAGATCAGCGACGAGCCGCCGTAGGAGATGAACGGCAGCGTCATGCCCTTGGCCGGAATGAGGTGCAGATTAACCGCCATATTGATGGCCGATTGCATGCCGAACAGGATCGAAAGCCCGGCGGCGGCAAAACGGATGAATGGATCCTCGGTGCGCATCGCTTTGGTCAGCGATCGTATGACGATGAAAGCGAACAGCGAGACCAGAATGAGGCAGAGCACGACACCGAATTCTTCCGCCGCCACGGCGAAGACGAAATCGGTGTGACCCTCCGGCAAAATGCGCTTGATGGTGCCCTCGCCCGGGCCACGGCCGAACCAGCCGCCGCGAATGAAGAATTCCGTCGCGATATCGATGTTGAAGGTGTCGCCGGACGCCGGATCGATGAAGCGGTTGATACGTTGCGCGACATGCGGAACGGTGAAAAACGCCACCATCAGGCCGGCACTGGCGAATACGCCAAGCCCCAGAACCCAGATAAAGCGCATGCCGGCCATATAGAACAGCGCGCCCCAGACCAGCGCGATCAGCATTGTCTGGCCGAAATCGGGCTGGATCACCAGGAGCGTCACGACGGCGACAAGTAGCGCCAGCGCGATGGTATTGGCCGGCATTTCCGGTCGTTTCACAGACTCGCCGAACAGCCACGCGATCAGGACCACGAAGGCAGGCTTGAGAAATTCCGACGGCTGAATGTTGACGCCGAGGATCACCAGCCAGCGCCGTGCGCCTTTGATCTCGGCGCCGAAAAAAGGGGTGATGGCGACCAGCACGAAGCTGACGGCAAAGACCACGATCGCGACCTGCCGGATCTCGCGCGGCGACAGGAACGACGTTGCGATCAACACGGCGGCGGCGGGAATGAGGAACAGCACCTGGCGGTCGACGAAATGGAACGGATCAAGCCCAATGCGCGCTGCCACCGGCGGGCTCGCCGCCAGGCACAGCACGATACCGCCCAGCATCAGCGCTCCAAGCGCCGCTAAAGTCAGCCGGTCGACCGTCCACCACCATTCGCCGAACAGTGTCGGTTGCGCGCGCGAGGCCATAGCCAGTCCCCGAGGAAGTCCCTGCCTAGTGGTGACACCACGATGGTTTCTACGGGATTAAGAACACTGTCATTCCCGGGGCCGGCCCAAGGCGCCAGTCCGGAATCTCACATCTTCGGCACCAGCCCCGACAGCGCCCGCACCAGGTCCCGGAAGGCGTCGCCGCGGGCCTCGAAGTTGGGGTACTGGTCGAACGAAGCGCAGGCCGGCGACAGCAACACGACCGGCTCGGTCGCCGCCGAGGCGTCGGCGTCGCGGCTGGCCGCGGCGAGTGCCTTGTCCAGCGTGCCGGTGACCTCGTGCGGCACGTCGGGCCCCAGCGTCGCGGCAAATTCCACCGTCGCTTCGCCGATCAGGTAGGCCTTGCGGATGCGGGGGAAAAAGCTCCGCAGCGATTCGATGCCTCCGCTCTTCGGCTTGCCGCCCGCGATCCAGAAAATGTCGTTGAAGCAGGCCAGAGCCTGGGCCGTCGAATCGGCATTAGTCGCCTTGGAATCGTTGACGTAGAGCACGGCGCCGCGGCGGCCGATTTCTTCCATGCGGTGTGCAAGTCCGGGAAAAGAGCGCAGTCCGGCCTGGATCGCAGCGGGTTCGAGGCCGAGCGCCAGCGCCGCCGCTGCCGCGCAAGCGGCGTTCTGCGCATTGTGCAGTCCGCGCAAGGAACCGATGCCGGCAAGATCGGCAATCTGCGTCACGCCATCGCTGGTCGCGCGCATGATTCGGCCGTGCGCCACCGAAATGCTGTTGCTCAATTCATGCCGCGCCGAAATCCGCACCACGCGCTTGCCGAATTGTTCGAGCCGTCCGGCAATCTTGCGGCACCATTCGTCATCGACGCCAACGATCGCGGTGCCCTGCTTCGGCACGCCGGCGACCAGCCGTTCCTTGACCGCGGCGTAGTGCTCAATTGTGCCGTGGCGATCGAGATGGTCCGCGCTGAGATTGATCAGGATACCGACCGACGGATCGAGCGAGGGCGCGAGATCGATCTGATACGACGAGCATTCGATGACGTGGACGCGCAACCCCCTCCCTTCCCTCCCCCGCGAGCGGGGGAGGGAAGGGAGGGGGAGCGGCGGCGGAGTGACAGGATCGCGGTGCCGATATTGCCGCCGAGCTGCGCGTCCATGCCGGCGGATACCGCGAGGTGAGCGACCAGCGCGGTCGTGGTCGATTTGCCGTTGGTGCCAGTGATGGCGACGAACGGCGAACCTGGCGCGAGCTTCGCGCGCTCGCGGCAGAACAGTTCGATGTCGCCGATCACGTCGACGCCCGCGTTGCGGGCGAGGTCGACGGTCCAATGCGGCACCGGGTGCGTCAGCGGCACGCCCGGCGCCAGTACCAGCGCCGCAATCTTCGACCAGTCGGAATTATGGAGGTCGGCGGTGGGAATGCCCGCGGCATTCGCCTTCGTCACGCTGTGCGCATTGTCGTCGTAACCGATGACGTCGGCGCCGCCGGCCAAGAGCGCACTCGCGCTCACCAGCCCTGAGCCGCCAAGACCGAACACGGCGACCTTTTTGCCCGCAAAGGTCGTAACCGGGATCACGGCAAAACTACCTCAGCTTCAGAGTCGACAGTCCCGCCAGCGCGAGCACGACCGAGACAATCCAAAAGCGAATGACGATCTGCGGCTCGGTCCAGCCGAGCTGCTCGAAATGATGATGGATGGGCGCCATCTTAAAAACGCGCCGCCCGAACAGCTTGAACGACACCACCTGGACGATGACGGACACCGCTTCGAGCACGAACAGGCCGCCGATCACCGCAAGCACGATCTCATGCTTGGTGGCGACGGCCACGGTGCCGATCAGCCCGCCAAGCGCGAGCGAGCCGGTGTCGCCCATGAAGATCGATGCCGGCGGCGCATTGAACCAGAGAAAGCCAAGGCCGGCGCCGACCACCGCGCCGCACAGCACAGCGAGCTCGCCGGTGCCGGCGACGTAATGGATTTGCAAATAATCGGCGAACACCGCGTTGCCGGAGAGATACGAGATCATGCCGAAGCTCGCCGCGGCGATCATCACCGGAACGATGGCGAGACCATCGAGGCCGTCGGTCAAATTCACCGCATTGCCGGCGCCGACGATGATGAACATCGCGAACAGCACGAAAGCCCAGCTGAGATTGATCACCAATTCCTTGAAGAAAGGAAAAACCAGCGACGTCGAGAATGGCGTGTGGCCGAGCTGCACCAGCACGATGCAGGCAACCGCAGCGATCAGCGTTTCAATTCCGAGCCGGGTGCGGCCGGAAAATCCATTGTGGGTCTGTTTTTTGACTTTCAGATAGTCGTCATAGAAGCCGACGAAGCCGAAGCCGAGAGTCACCAGCAGCACCACCCAGACGTAGACGTTGGCTGGATTCGCCCACAGCAGCGTCGACACCAACATGCCGGACAAGATCATCAGCCCACCCATGGTCGGAGTACCGGCCTTGCTGATGATGTGCGATTTCGGGCCGTCGGTGCGGATCGGCTGGCCTTTGCCCTGGAACAGCCGCAGGCGGTCAATGATGTTCTGGCCGAACATGAACACGAACAGCAGTGCCGTGATCACCGAACCGCCGGTGCGGAACGTGATGTAGCGGAACACGTTGAGGACGGAGAGTTTGTCCGACAGATCGACCAGCCAATAAAACATTGCCTCAACCCTGTGCGGACGCTTCTTCGAAGCGCGGATACACGCGTTGCAACGCCTTGACGATGGGCGCCATGCGTGAACCGAGCGACCCCTTGACCATGACGGCGTCGCCGGCACGGATCGCGGGCACCACTTGCGCTTCGAGCGCGGCAGAGTCCTCTGCATAGCCGCCGCGCCGGCCCGCGGGAAGGGCCTGCCACAAGGAACGCATCAGCGGCCCGCAGCAGAACACGAGGTCGATGGCGTTGGCGGCAATCGGCATCGCGAGGCCGCGATGCAGCAATTTTCCCTTCGGCCCGAGTTCGAGCATGTCACCGAGCACGGCGATGCGCCGGCCTTGCGGTCCGATCGGGGCCTGGCCGAGTAATGCCAGCGCGGCGTCCACCGACGCCGGATTGGCATTGTAGCTTTCGTCGATCAGCAGCGCGGTGCCGCCGGGCGGTTCGATCTCGATCGGCGCACCACGGCCGGAAATGGCTTTGAATTCCGCAAGCGCCAGCGCCGCGAGCGCGAGATCTGCGCCGACCAGATCGGCCACCGCCAACACCCCCAGTGAATTGTGCACGTGGTGACGGCCGGGCGCGCCGATCTTGTAAGCCAGTTCGGTGCCGAGGATATCGGCCTGAACGGTCGAGCAGCGCGCATGCAAGGAGGACTTGATCAGGCGCGCATCAGCCTGCGCGTGCGCGCCGAACGACACGATACGCCTGATGCCGGCTTCGTTGGCGCGGCGCTTGAGCAACGCGAATTGCGGAATGTCGCGGTTGATGACGGCGACGCCGCCAGGCTCGACGCCGAGAAAAATCTCCGCCTTGGCTTCAGCAATCTTGGCGAGCGAGCCGAAGAATTCCAGATGCACCGGCGCGATCGTCGTGATCAGCGCCACGTGCGGGCGGGCCAGCCGCGACAGCGGCTCGATCTCGCCGGCATGATTCATTCCCATTTCGAGCACCGCGTAACGCGCGCTCGCCGGACAGCGGGCCAGCGACAACGGCACACCCCAATGATTGTTGTAGGACGCAACCGAGGCGTGGGTCTCGCCGTCTTTCGACAGCGCAAGCCGCAACGCTTCCTTGGTGCCGGTTTTGCCGACCGAACCGGTGATGGCGATGATCTTGGCTTGGCTGCGCGCGCGTGCGGCACGGGCGAGATCGCGCAGACCCGCCAGCACGTCCGGCACGACGAGCAGCGGCGCATCAGGCGGAAAATCGCCGCGGCGGCTCGCGGCAACGACCGCAAGACCGGCATGGGCGCCAAGAGCCGCGGCGACAAACTGGTGGCCGTCACGGCTGTCGCCCTGGATGGCGAAGAACGCTTCGCCGGGAACGATGGTGCGGGTATCGATGGAAATCCCGGAAATCGATTGCGGCAGCACGCCTTGGCGTTCGGCATCCATCGCGCTCGCCATCGCATCGATGGTCCACAATGGCGTCACGCAGCAAACTCCTTGAGCGCCATGGCGACCGCCTCGTGATCGCTGAACGGCACAATCCGTTCGCCGATGATTTGGCCGGTTTCATGGCCCTTGCCGGCGATCATGAGCACGTCACCGGCGCGCAAGCCCGCGATAGCGGTGCGGATGGCTTCGCGCCGATCGCCGATCTCGACGGCGCCAGGGGCGGTCGCGACGATCGCGGCGCGGATCGTGGCGGCATCCTCGCCGCGGGGATTATCGTCGGTGACGATCACGCGATCGGCATTTTCCGCAGCGACCGCGCCCATCAGCGGCCGCTTGCCGCGGTCGCGGTCGCCGCCGGCACCGAATACCACCACGAGCTTGCCGGGGGCGTAGGGCCGTAACGCGGCGAGCGCCTTGGCGAGAGCATCAGGCTTATGCGCGTAATCGACAAAAATCGGCGCGCCATGGCTTGAGCCGACGAGTTCGAGCCGGCCCTTGGCGCCTTTGAGATTTTCCAGCGCCGGAAACACCGCCTCGGCCTTGCTGCCGGTGGCGATGACCAGCCCGGCGGCAATCAGCGCATTTTCGACCTGGAATTCGCCGACCAGCGGCAAGCGGACCTGAAATTCCTTGCCGCCATATTCGAGCCGCAGCGTTTGCGCGAAGCCGTCGATGGCGGCTTGTACGAGCCGGATGCCGGTGCCCGCCGCCTTGCGCCCGACGTCGATGATCGACAGGCCACGCGCCTTGGCGGCAGCAACGACAGCGTCGGCATGATCGTGATCGACATCGATCACCGCTGCGGCGCCGGGCAGCAGCAAGGTTTCGAACAGCCTGAGCTTGGCGGCGAGGTAAGCGTTGAAGCCCGGATGATAATCGAGGTGATCACGCGTGATGTTGGTGAAGCCGCCCGCCGCGATGCGCAGGCCATCGAGCCGGAATTGATCGAGGCCATGCGACGACGCTTCAATCGCAAGGTGGGTGACGCCGTCGCCGGCGAGCGCGTCGAGCGAGCGATGCAGCGCCACTGGATCAGGCGTGGTCAGCGATCCATAGGTCTCGAGCTTCGGCGCAACGATGCCGATGGTGCCGATGCTCGCGGCAGAAAACCCGAGTGCACTCCAGATTTGCCGCGTGAACGCCGCCACCGAGGTTTTGCCGCTGGTGCCGGTCACCGCCGCAATGGTCCGCGGTTGGCGCGGGTAGAGCTTGGCCGCGACTAGCGCCAGGGCGCGGCGGGCATTAGCGACGCGGACGAAAGTAGCGCCGTCGGGAAGCAGGGCGTCGGGGGGGCGCTCCGCCATAACCGCTGTTGCTCCAGCCGCGATTGCCGGGGCGACAAAGCGCAAGCCGTCGGCCTTACCGCCGGCAATTGCGACGAACAGATCGCCGCGTTTGACAATTCGGCTGTCCGCGGTCACCCCGCCGATCTCGAGCCCGGCATGGCGCGCGTCCAATTCCGCATCAGGAGGCAATATCTCGCGAAGCTTCATGGTGGCTCGGTCGACAGTGCGGCCACCGCTTACCTGCTTTCCTTCACCGAGGCCAGTATTTGCTGATCGGCCGGCGGCAGATCGAGGCGCGGCTGGACGCCGAGCAATGGCGCGATGCGCGCTACGACCGCGCCTCCGGTCGGCACGGCATTCCAGCCCGAAGTCTTGAAGCCGTGCGTCTCGGGTGTGGCATGCGGTTCGTCGAGCATGATCAGAAGGAGATAACGCGGCTGGTCCGCCGGCAGCACGGCCATGAAGTCCGTCAGCACCTTGGTGTTCGAATAGCGACCGAACACGACTTTATCGGCTGTGCCGGTTTTACCGCCGATATAATAGCCTGGCACGTCGGCTTTCGCGGCGGTGCCTTTCTCGACGTTGAGCCGCATCAGATAGCGCATCATTGCGCTGGTCTCGGGCTTGATGACGCGTTTGCCGAGCGCCTGCGCCTCGGCTTCCGTACGTTTGAGGAATGTCGGCGGAATGAGGATCCCGCCGTTCATCAACGCGGCGACGCCCATGACGGCTTGTAGGGGCGCCACCGATAGACCGTGACCGAAGGCGATCGTGATGGTGTTCAGTTCACCCCACCGCTTCGGCACGATCGGCTCGGCGCTTTCCGGCAATTCGGTGCGCAAGCGGTCAAGCTGGCCCAACTTTTTGAGGAACGCTTTGTGTGCGTCGATACCCATCGCCATCGCGATGTGCGCGGCGCCGATATTCGACGAATAGGTGAAAATCTCCGGCACCGACAGCGCGCGCTGCATCGGCTCGAAATCGTGAATGTCGAACTTGCCAAAGTGCATCGGGTTGTGCGCATCGAACATCGACTTCAGCGTCACCTTGCCGGAGTCGAGCGCCATGGCGACGGTGAACGCCTTGAACGTCGATCCCATTTCGTAAACGCCGGTGGTCAGCCGATTGATGCGAGTGGGATCGAGCGCCTCGCGCGGATTGTTCGGATCGAAATCCGGCTCGGAAACCATGGAGACGATCTCGCCGGTGCGAACATCCAGCACAACACCCGCCGCGGCGATGGCGCTGAATTTCACGCGCGCTTTTACCAGTTCATCGCGCAGCGCGTGTTGCACCCGCAGATCGACGGCAAGCTGCACCGGGGTTTGCAGCCGGTCAGTGGCAAGCCCAGCCATGTGCAGCGCGGCGAGCCCCTGCCCGTCGAGCCACTTCTCGATGCCGGCGATGCCCTGATTGTCGATATTGACGTGGCCGAGCAGATGCGAGACCTCGGCGCCGTTCGGGTAATCGCGTTTGTTCTCGTTGAGAAAGCCGATGCCCGGCAATCCCTGGTGATAGATTTCGCTTTGCTGGTCGGGTGTGATGTCGCGCTTGAGCCAGACGAAGCCGCGCTTCGATGACAGTCGTTCGCGCAACTCCGTCGCATCGAGATCGGGCAGGTCAGCGGTCAGCAGCTCGACCGCTTCGTCAACGTCGATGAGGCGGCGCGGTTCGGCGTAAAGCGACGGCACCCGCACGTCGGTTGCCAAAACCTCGCCGTTGCGATCGAGGATGTCGGGACGCGCCGTCGCTATGGCGTCGCCGGAAACGACGCGATGCACGGTGCGGCTGTCCGATACCGCTGCGAACATCACCAAGCGCACGGCGATGATGGAATAGACCACGGCGAAGGCCACGATCGCCAATCCCACCCGGGCCCGCGCCTTGGCGCCGCGATTGGCGTCGCGGCCGTAGAGCAGGTGCCCGAGCAACCGCCGCCGCCAGGGCTCAGTCGGAATTAGTGCGACGGGTTCCGCGATTGCGCTCATTGATCCGGGCTCTCGGTGACGTCCGGCGTTATCGCGTCGTCCGCGCCAGCCGGAACGTCGGGCGTCACGTCGGGGCTCGCCGCGGACGCGGCATCCGGCGTCACCCTCGGGACGGCGGCCGGCGGGGAATCCGGTGTCGGGGCGGGAATACTTCCAGTTACGCTATCGAGCGGCTCCTGGGTGCTGATCAAGCCGGCGATCGGATCGTCGTTTGCGGCACGGGAATCGTCCGACGGGCGTTCGGGCAGCCGGTCGAGCGTATCGAATTGCGGCGGCGCAATCGGCTTGAGTTGCAGAAAGCGTTTGGCCAATGCTTCGATGCGCGCCGGGTTGTCGAGCTGGCCCCATTCGGCGCGCAACGCGGCGATGCGGTCGCGCTCGTGGCGCTGCTCGCCGCGCAACTTGGCGAGATGCTCGGCTTGAACCGTCGAATCAAACTTGATGCGATAAACATAAGCCGCGGCAAGCACCAGCGCGCCGATCACCACGAAGTTCAACAATCGCAGAATCACGGCCGCCCCCGCATTACATCAGCAAGAGACGGCAAATGCGGCAGCAGGTTTTCGATGTTGCTCGGCCGGGGCGCGGCTTCGGTACGCTCGGCGGCGCGGAGTTTCGCTGAGCGGGCCCGCAGATTGGCGGCGATCTCAACCTCATCCGGCGTCTCGGGCTTGCGCGTCAGGGCGTGAAACGTCGGTGCCATCGCCACCGGCTCGGGCCGATGGCGAGAGCCGGCCGGCGCACGGCTGCGCTCGGTAACAAAATTTTTGACGATACGATCCTCGAGTGAATGGAAGGCAACGACGACGATGCGTCCATTCGGCTTGAGCACACGTTCGGCGGCAACGAGAGCGCGAGCCAATTCGCCAAGCTCGTCGTTGACGAAAATGCGCAGTGCCTGAAAGGTACGTGTAGCAGGATGAATAGCGCTTGCGCCGGCATGCACGACGCGCGCAACGAGTTCGGCAAGCCCGCGTGTGGTAACGATGGCGCTTTCGCCACGCGCCTTGATGAGAGTGCGCGCTATCGGCCGCGCGAAACGCTCTTCGCCCAAAGTGGCGATGATGGCCGCAAGGTCGCGCTCGCTCGCGTTGGCGACGACATCGGCCGCGCTCGGGCCAGTTCGTCCCATCCGCATGTCGAGCGGCCCATCGAGCCGGAACGAAAATCCGCGCGCCGCCTCGTCGAGCTGCATCGAAGACACACCGAGATCGAAAACGATGCCATCGGCGGCGCCGGTGCCGACGATGGCTTCCAGGTTTGAGAAGCAATCCTCAACCAGGTCGAGACGGCCCTGAGCTTCCTGGACAAGATCCGCGCCTTGGGCGATCGCGCTCAGATCGCGATCAATGCCGATGACGCGGGCACCCGGCTTCGCCAAAATGGCGCGGGTGTACCCGCCGGCGCCAAAGGTGGCGTCGACATAGAAGCCGCCGTCACGCACGCCGAGCCAGTCGACGGTTCTGCGGCCAAGCACGGGAGTATGACGAACCGGTCCGCTGGCGGCAGCGCTGCCACCGCTGCCCATCATTTTTCCCGCGCTCCGGACGCTGTTTGCGCCGCTGCCATCCGGGGCCCTAGACGATTGGGCTCTCAGATTGGAAATTTGCGGCCGAGACCGACGAAAAACGGGCAGTGGCACACCAACCGCTCCATCTTGCCTTCCGTCGGGCCGCTGGCGCGACCCACGCAACCAAGGAAAACCCGTTTTCGCCCCAGCCCGATCGGGAGCCAATCCGGAAAGAGTCAAATATACGAGGGGTTTATTGGCCATCATGGGTCAAATTGGGCATCAACGGATCGGCCGACGCGGTCCGCAGAAACCGCCAGAATCCGATTAACGAGGTGTAAGCTTAAGGAATGGTTGAGAGATCGCGCCACGGTTGATCCAGAGGATGCCACCTGACAAAAGCCGTGCGGCGACGCAACTGTCGGAGTCCCGGGAACCCTGTGCTGTGCTCTGTGCCAAATCACCCCCGCGGGGGAGACGCTGCGTCACGGAAAGTCCGGCGCCGATCAGCCGCGTTGCCCGCGAGCAACGACCGCCAGCTATTTTTTTGAGCCCCTGTGCACAAGTCCAATTCGGCTTGTTGCCGACGCGCGCTGCCATAATGTCAAATTATGTCGCGTCGTGTGTTCCCGTCGGATTCATGCGTTGTTGCCGAGGTCCTGCCCTCACCGAACTTCGGCGAGCGCAAGGACGGTCGGCGGCCCGATATGATCATTCTGCATTACACGGGAATGCTGATTGCCTCGGCCGCGCTGGAGCACCTGCGCACAGCGGCGAGCCAGGTTTCAGCGCATTATTTTGTGTTCGAGGACGGCCGAGTCGTCCAAATGGTGCCGGAGAGCAAACGCGCGTGGCACGCCGGCGCCGCCGTGTGGGCGGGCGAATCCGACATCAACTCCTGTTCGATCGGCATCGAGATCGCCAATCCCGGCCACGACTACGGCTATCCGGATTTTCCCAAGCGCCAGATGGCGGCAGTCACCGCACTGTGCCGCGGCATCCTCACCCGCAATACGATTCCGCCGGAAAGAGTGCTGGGCCATTCCGACGTTGCACCGGCGCGCAAGCGGGATCCCGGCGAGAAATTCCCGTGGCGCACGCTGCACGATTCGGGGGTCGGGAATTGGGTGAATCCGGCCGGCATTACCGCTGGCGAACTGCTAGCGCTTGGCGATCGCGGTGACGCGGTGTCAACGATGCAGCAGTCGCTGAGCGAGTACGGCTACGGCGTTGCAGTCAACGGCAACTACGATTCCGCCATGCACGAGACTGTCGCGGCGTTTCAGCGTCATTTCCGACCCGAGCGCATTGACGGGGTCAGCGACATGTCGACCCGAAGCACGCTGAAGGACTTGCTCGCCCATCGCGGCCGGTCGCGAACCATGGCTGCACGCGCCATCACGTTCGAGCGGCTTGTCATCGCATCGTAAAACCAGTCGTAGAGGCTGGCCCTTGACGGCGACGGCCAACGACCCCATCCCTATTTCGTCAGTCGGCCGGGCGGCCGCTCTGGCCCCCAGTCTTCCCTTCCTCGCAAGCGGGGGAGGACAGGAAGGGGGTGCCGGGGAGGAAAGTCCGGGCTCCAAGGACACACGGTGCCGGATAACGTCCGGCGGGCGCGAGCCCAGGGAAAGTGCCACAGAGAACAGACCGCCGTCCCTCACCCTGCGTCTCCTCCGCTTGCGGGGGAGACAGTGGGAGGGGACGGCAAGGGTGAAACGGTGCGGTAAGAGCGCACCGCGCCGGCGGCAACGCCGGCGGCATGGCAAACCCCACCGGGAGCAAGACCGAATAGGGACGGCGCGAGGGCTTCGCGCGTAAGCGTGGCGCGCTTCGGGATCGTGTCTGATCTGGCCGTCCGGGTAGGTTGCTGGAGGCGCCGGGTAACCGGCGTCCCAGAGGAATGGCCGTCACGTATGCGGGCCACTGTCCGCACGCCATCCAGAACCCGGCTTATAGGCTGGCTGACGTGAAACTAAGGGCGCCCGGCGGAAATACCGTCGGGCGCCCGCCAAGTTTTGTGCACGATCCGGAAAATGGATACCGGTTTTCCGAAAAGACCGTGCACCACTAAGATCTCACCGAATTGGCACGACACTTGAATGATTTTGGGCAGCGAGCTCGAGGCTCGAACTTGCCTAGCCTGACGGGCTTTTGGACGAATCTTCTGTAAGAGCAGCGGTTTTGATCGAATTCTTCCAAAAATCGCCATTCCAGTTGTCTTGTCCAGGAGGAAATTCTATTTCCTGCAGGACTAGGACACCCACATGAGCCGTGCACCGACCGACATCGGCACCGCCCGCATGGCCCCACTGGCGCGGTTGCCGGCTTTCTTTGCCCTCGAGAACAAGCGCGCCATCGTCGCCGGCGGCACGCAAGCTGCCACGTGGAAAGCCGAATTGCTGTCTGCGGCCGGCGCCCGGGTTGATGTTTTCGCGCCAGCGTTCGGCAAGGACATGCTTTCGCTTGCCGCCGCGCCGCCGCGCGGCGACGTCCTGCTGCATGAGCGGTCATGGGTGGACGATGATTTCGCCGCCGCCGCGATCGCGGTTGCCGATGCCAGCGACGACGCTGAAGCGCAAAAATTCGCTGCGGCGTCGCGCGCGGCGGGCGTGCCCGTCAATGTCATTGACCGCCCGGACTTTTGCGATTTTTCCTTCGGCGCGATCGTCAACCGTTCGCCGCTGGTCATCGGCATTTCGACCGACGGCGCGTCGCCGGTATTCGGCCAGGCGATCCGCGCCAAGATCGAGGCGCTGATCCCGAAAGGTTTTGCGCGTTGGGCCGATGCAGCGCGACGCTGGCGGCCGCGCGTGCAGGCGCTCGCTTTGCCATTCCGTGGCCGGCGCGCGTTCTGGGAGAAATTCACCGAACGCGCGGTGTCCGCACCGGACGCTGCACCGACCGATGCCGATCTCGATGTACTGCTCAAACCGGCGGCCGCGCCGACAAATTCCGGCTCGGTCATTCTCGTCGGCGCTGGTCCGGGCGATCCCGAGCTTTTGACCTTGCGCGCCGTGCGCGCGCTGCAATCGGCCGACGTGATCCTGTTCGACGATCTGGTATCGCCGGACATCCTCGACTTCGCGCGTCGCGAGGCGAAGAAGATGCTTGTCGGCAAAACCGGCCACCGCGCGTCCTGCAAACAGGACGACATCAATGCGCTGATGATTTCGCTCGCCCAAGCCGGCCGCCGCGTGGTGCGGCTCAAGGGCGGCGACCCGATGATCTTTGGCCGCGCCGATGAGGAGATCGCGGCCTGCCGCAGGGCGGGGGTTGCGGTTGAAGCAGTACCGGGCATTACGACGGCGCAAGGCGCCGCAAGCCGGTTGCTGGTGTCGTTGACCCGCCGTGGCAAGGCGCGCCGTGTGCAATATCTCACCGGTCATGGTCATGACGGGCGGCTTCCCACCGACATCGACTGGGCAAGTCTCGCCGATCCGGCCGTGACGACCGTCGTTTACATGCCGGCGAAAACGCTTCCCGAGCTGGTCGCGAAAGCAGTCGGCGCCGGACTCGATCCGGCGACGCCGGCCGTCGCCGTCGAGCGTGCAACGCGACCCGACCAACGCGTGATTGCCGCGTCGATCGCCGAGTTGCGGCGCCGGCTCGCCGCCGAGCCTCCGACGGGACCGGTCATTGTGATGATCGGCCGCGCGTTTGCGGAGTACGTCGAAGCCGCGGCGGCTCGAGGCGCGGCGTCTGCCGCTGTGTCCGCCAAGCGACGCGTGTGATACGTTGGCATTTTCAGGCAAGAGGATGCCGCCCCGTCATGCTCGATCAAGTCGACGAACATCGCCGTAATCTTTCGACGCACGTAGGACCGCGCCTCGATTTCCAGGAACATCTCGCCGATCTCGAAGCCGCGGGCTTGGTTGAGCGCATTGATACGCCGGTCAACAAAGACACCGAACTGCATCCCTTGGTGCGCTGGCAGTTCGTCGGCGGCGTGCCGGAAGACAAGCGCCGCGCCTTTGTCTTTACCAACGTCACCGATGCCAAAGGCCGCAAGTACGACATTCCCGTGGTGGTCGGGGCACTGTCAGCGTCGCCAGACATCTATGCCATCGGCATGGGCTGCAAGGTCGATGAGATCGGCGCCGCATGGATGCAGGCGATCAGCCATCCAATAGCGCCGGTGCGGGTGAATTCGGCGCCATGCCAGGAAGTCGTCATCACCGGCAACGATCTCAAAGCGCCCGGCGGGCTCAACGCACTACCGGTGCCGGTTTCGACGCCTGGCTTCGACGCCGCACCGTACCTGACGGCAACGCTCTGCGTCACCCGCGATCCCGAGAGCGGCGTTCAGAACATGGGCACTTATCGCGCGGCGCTGAAAGCCGCTGACCGGCTCGCCGTGCGCATGGTGGCGCGCGAGGCAACCGGGGCCGGCGGATTTCGGCATTGGCTGAAATACCGCGACCGCCACGAAAAGATGCCGATTGCGATCGTCATCGGCGCCGCGCCAGTGGTGGTGTTCACCGGGCCGCAAAAGCTCGCCATCGATCTCGACGAGCTCGGCGTCGCCGGCGGCCTCGCCGGCGAACCGATCCGCGTGGTCAGGTGCAAAACGGTTGACCTCGACGTTCCCGCCGATGCGGAGATCGTCATCGAGGGTTTGATCGATTGCGAGAAACTTGAGCCGGAAGCGCCGTTCGGCGAAAGCAACGGCTATGTCGCGCTCGAAGGCTTCAACATGCCGATGCAGGTGACGGCGATTACCCGCAAGCGCAAGCCGGTCTTCTGCTCGATCATCAGCCAGGTCACGCCAAGCGAATCGAGTGTCATCAAGAAAGTCGCCTATGAGCCGCTGTTTCTCGCACATCTGCGCGACCATCTGGCGATCAAAGGCGTCACCCGCGTCGCCATGCACGAGCGGTTGACCAATCTGCGCCCGGTCCTTTTCGTTCAGATTACCGCTGGCACGCCACGCACCGAGGTGTGGCGCGCGCTGCACGGCGCTTCGACGCTGATGTCGAACTGCGGCAAGATCGTCGTCGCGGTGAGCGACGATATAGACCCCACGAGTGTCGATGCAGTGCTGTGGTCGCTGGCCTATCGTTCAAATCCGATCGACGACACCGAGCTCGTGCCTTATCGCGGCGGCGTGCAGGGCGCGCAATATGGGCCGGAACAATCGGATTCGAGCATGCTGATCGACGCCACGCGCAAGCGGCCGATGGCGCCGCTCGCCCTGCCGACGCGCGAGCACATGGAGCATGCGCGGGAACTGTGGGAGCGACTCGGCCTGCATCCGCTGACAGTGACGTCGCCGTGGCACGGCTATCATCTTGGCGACTGGACCGATACCTGGGAAAAGTTCGCCAAGCGCGCCGCCATGGGCGACTGGGAGCTATCCGGCGAGGAGACGCTCAAGCGCCAGCGCGGCGGAGTGATGCCGGAAACCTCAGTGCGCGCGGTCGAGAAGTAACGGGTTGCGAAAGCCCACCCGGGCCGACTATCTATGGCTCAGATGAGCACGGCCACCGCATCACCCGCTTCAGCCGCAAGTCAAACGCCGGCAACGGCTTCTCATAGCCTGATCGACGTGCGTCTGAGCAGGATCGAAGACGTCGCGCGCGACACCAAGCTGTACACGTTTGAGCGTGTCGATGGCAGCAAGCTGCCGCCCTACAAGCCGGGTGCGCATATCGACCTGCATTTGCCGAATGGGCTTCTCCGCCAATTTTCTCTGGTTGTCCCGGCGTCCGACCCCGGCAGCTATACCGTTGGCGTCAAGCGCGACGAGAACAGCCGCGGCGGCTCGCGCTACATCATCGAACAGATGAAAGTCGGCGACCAGATCAAGATCAGCGCGCCGCGCAACAATTTTCCGCTCGTCGAAGATGCGGAGCACGTCGTGCTCATTGCCGGCGGCATCGGCATCACGCCGGTCTGGTGCATGGCGCAAGAGCTTGTCGCGCTGGGCCGCTCTTGGAAGATCCATTACGCGTGCCGGTCGCAAGCCGACATGGCGTTCCTGGATGATCTGAAAAAGCTCGATCCGAATTCCGTGCATCTGCACTTCGACGACGAAACCGGCGGCAAAGTGATTGATCTCGCCGCCGCGATCGCTGAGGCGCCGGCAAACGCGCATTTCTATTGCTGCGGTCCGAACCCAATGCTCAAGGCCTTCGAGGCGGCGGCAGCGAGCCGGCCGCGCGGTAACGTGCATATCGAATATTTCACGCCGAAGGAGGACGTCGCGGCAGCGTCGGCTGTCGGCGGCTTCTGGGTCGAGCTAGCGCGCTCGGGCGAGGAATATTTCATTCCGCCCGGCAAGAAGGTGCTCGAAGTGCTGTTCGATGCCGGCGTCGATGTCGATTATTCATGCGAACTCGGCATCTGCGGAGCTTGTGAGACGCGCGTCATTTCCGGCATCCCGGAGCATCACGATTCAGTGCTCAGCGAGGAAGAGCAGGCCTCGAACGAGAAGGTCATGATCTGCTGCTGCGGCTGCAAGACCGAGCGGCTGGTCCTGGATATGTAGGCCACACATTGTTTCACCGGGCGGGTTTGAAATCCGCCCCTACCCCGGCAATCCATGCTGCGATACAGTGGCCGCATGGATACCGCCGTCGAACCCCGGCCGACAAAAAACTCGCCAACCAACCCTCGCCAGGACCTCCGCGCGTGGATCGCGCAGTTGCGCGCTGCGGGCGAAGTGCAGGACATCGCGCACGCCGAACGCGAAAAGGAAATCGGCGGCATCGTCGACATCTATCAGCGCCAAATCGGCAACAAGGCCGTGCTGTTCGACGACATTCCGGGTTATCCGCGGGGCCATCGTATCCTGGCCAACATCCTGACCTCCGTCCGCCGTATCAACATCACGCTCGGGCTCGACCCTAATGCCAGCGCCATCGACCTGGTGCATTACTGGCGGCGTTACATGAAAGATGCGAAAGCCATTCCGCCGGTCACGGTGAAGTCGGGTCCGCTCACGGAGAATGTCCGCACAGGTAGCGACATCGACATTTTCAAGATCCCGGTGCCGCGCTGGCACGAGCACGACGGCGGCTACTACATCGGCACCGGCGACATGGTGATCATGCGCGACCCGGACTCGGGCTGGATCAACTACGGCGCCTATCGCGTGCAGGCGCAGGAACCGAACGTCGCGACCGTGATGTTCTCGAAGGGCAAACATGGCGACCTGATCAAGCGCCGCTATCACGAGCGCGGCGAGCCCTGCCCGATCGCGGTTGTGTGCGGCATGCATCCGGCATTGTTCATGATCGCCGGTCTGGAAATTCCATACGGCAAGAACGAGTACGACGCCGCCGGCGGTTTGATCGGCGAGCCGGTCGAGGTCATCGCCGGGCCGTGCACCGGCCTGCCGATCCCCGCGCATGCCGAAATCGCCTTCGAGGGCTTCATCCATCCGAACGACCTCTTGGACGAAGGCCCGCTCGGCGAGTGGACCGGCTACTACGCTGGCGGCTTGAAGCAGGAGCCGGCGATCCGCATCGAGACGTTCATGCACCGCGACGATCCGATCCTGCTCGGAGCGATCCCAGGCATTCCGCCCGACGATGACTCGTTCTATCGCGGCACCTATCGTTCCGGCGCGGTGTGGAATCAGCTCGAGGCCGCCGGAGTGCCGGAGGTGAAGGGTGTGTGGGCCCACGCCGCGGGCGGCAGCCGGCTCTGGCTCACCGTCGCGATCAAGCAGCAATATGCCGGCCACGCCAAGCAGGCCGGCCTCATCGCTTCGCAGTGCCACGCCGGTGCCTACGTCAATCGCTTCGTCGTTGTGGTCGACGACGACATCGATCCCGCCGACATCGACAAAGTGGTGTGGGCGATGTGCACGCGGTTCGATCCGCGCGAAGGCATGGAGACCTTGCGCGGCTGCTGGAGTTCGGCGCTCGATCCGATGGCCTATGCCAGCGACGATCCGCGCAACGCCCGTGTCGTCATCGACGCCTGCAGGCCGTTCAAGCGCCGGGATACGTTCCCAATCGTGGTGCGCGTCAGCAAGGACGTCGAGGATCACGTGCGCGGCAAATTCAACGACGTGCTGCCGAAGTAAGCGCATGAACGAAAAATTCGACATCTCGCTGACCATCAACGGCCGTGACTATCCGATCCGCGTCGAGGCGCGCAAAACGCTGGTCGACGCCATCCGCGACGATTGCGGGCAGACCGGCACCCATATCGGCTGCGAGCATGGCGTCTGCGGCACCTGCACGGTCATCGTCGACGACGAGGCGGTGCGCTCTTGCCTGATGTTCGCGGTGCAGGCCGCCGGCAAGAAGATCCGCACGGTGGAAGGTCTCGCCAACGGCGATGAACTATCGGTACTGCAACGCGCCTTCATCGAAAACCACGGCCTGCAATGCGGTTATTGCACGCCGGGCTTCCTGATGCTCGCCACCAATGCGCTGGAGAAGAACCCGCACATCGACGACGAGGAATTGCTCGACGTTCTCGCCTCCAACTTGTGCCGCTGCACCGGCTATCAGAACATCATCAAGGCCGTCCGCGCCGCGCGCGATCAGATGCGTGGCGACGCGCCAGCCGAACGCGTCTAGCTCTTTTCGACAATGTTCCGCCCCATTTGCCTGCGCGCAAGCGCGGGCGACGGGCGCGCGATTGCGCTGACTTTCCGCCGAAGCGGAAATAAATCGTCGGATTTGCGGTGCCGCGCTTCGCCAGAACCGCGCAGCACGCGCATCACAATGTGGCCTCATTCGGCCCGCCGCGTTCAATCGAAATTAACGAAAAATCGCCTCAATGTGCCGGCAGATATGGGGCGGGGTTCGGTCCAGTCGCTTTTCCGTTCACGCGCGTCGCGCCGGTGGCCGCCGGCGCTCTATCCGGAGCAGCGACTTTCAAACTGGATGCGAGGGGAATGACGTTTGTAAGTGTTTGGAACGGTGAGTCGGGGGACTACCGTTATGGACGTTCATCACCCAACGCACTCCCGCAACAGGTAGGCTGCGCCGCCCTCGCGGCCGTCGGGCTCATCTGTGCTTGGGCGCTGTGCGCGGATCTTGTCGGTGGCGATGCCGGACCGATCGATGTGTCCGGCACTCGTGCCGATCGCCTCGACTTTGCCGGCGGCCGTGGCGACAAGCTTGTCGCAAAGCCGCGGCCGTCCCGAGTGTCGAACGCCGGCGTTTCGGGAACCATTGGTTCCACCGACTACGCTGCATTGTTCGACCCAAACTATATGCTCGGCCGTCCGCCGGGAACTTTTGCCGGCAGCGTATTTGACAAGACGCAAATTGCCGAAGCCTTTGTCGGGACAACGCCGCCAAGCGACACGCCGCAGCAACCCCAAAACCAGATCGCAATGCGCGCGCCGGCGCCGGTGCGGCAAGCACAGAACGTTCGGTTACCGCCACCAAATCCAGGCGTCGCGTCAGCGCCCACGCCGCAGATTCAGACGCTGCAAGTCCACACCGCCGCGCAGCATGAGCGCACCGTTCCGGAGAGCGTCGCTTCAGCCGTTCCGACGATTTTCGAAAAACTGTTCGGCAAGCGCCCCGCACCTACACTCGCCTACGCTTCCGTCGATGACGGCACTTCGAGCGGCGACGGTGCGCCGATTGGCAATGATGGTGAGACCGCGATCTACGATATCTCCGCCCACATCGTCTACATGCCGGACGGAACCCGCCTCGAAGCGCATTCGGGCCTCGGCAGTCTGCTCGACAATCCGCGCTACGCCGCGGCAAAGGATCGGGGCGTCACTCCACCCAATGTCTACGATCTTCAACTGCGGGAAGCACCCTTTCACGGCGTGCAGGCGCTGCGGCTGATCCCCAAGGACGAGTCCAAGGTGTTTGGCCGCTCTGGCCTTCTCGCCCACAGTTTCATGCTGGGTCCCAACGGCGATTCGAACGGCTGCGTGTCTTTTCGAGATTACGAAGCTTTCCTGCACGCTTACATGAACCACGCGGTCAAGCGGCTGGTCGTGGTGGCGGGTCAAGGCTGAGCCGGCGGGGGCTCTCTCCAGCAAGATCGCGCTAGCTGCGGTCGAGCGCCGTCAGCGCTGCCTTGGCCACCTCGACGTCCTGTTCGATCTTGGCGCCACCGGCGGCGACAGCGCCGATGACTTCACCGCCAACCTCGATCGGAAATCCACCCGGCACGTTAGTGAAATCGCCCATGCGCACGGTCATGCTCAGCGCATTTTCCTCGGGCGCGTAACCGGTCACCATGCGCTGCGATGCCGCCGTGATCGCCTTCCGCTGCGTGGTGATGATCGAGAAGTGCCGCGCTCCGTCCATCATCAGGAACGCGATCATCCGGCAGCTCTGATCGACCACCGCAAGCGACACCTTGCAGCCGAGCGCGTCGGCTTTTGCCACGCCGGCGGCGAGCATTTTCAGGCTGGCTTCATGGGTCAGGCGATGGGTCGGCACAATATCGGGCATGGCAAGCTTTCCCCGGCGGCGAACATGGGCGACTGCGACAACTTCACACAAAATCGGCAATGCTGTTAGTCTCCGCGCCTGCGGAATGGAAGCGAGCGGGATCGATAAAGTGGGCAGTCCAGTCACCTGGGATCGCGAGGCGGATATTGTGGTGATCGGCTCCGGCGCGACGGGCCTGCCCGCCGCAGTCGTGGCCCGTGAAGCTGGCGCGTCGGTTATCGTGGTCGAGGCGGAAAGCCACATTGGCGGCCATGCCATCACCTCCGGCGGCAATCTGCCTCTCGGCGGCGGTACCAGCTACCAGAAGAAACACGGCATCGAGGATTCGGCCGAACTTTTCTTCCAGGACCTGACCGATTGGTCTGTGGTCGAGACCAACGGCTTCCCGCCCTATCGCTACAATGATCGCGAAATCGTCCGCGCCTTTGCCGACAACAGCGTGGCGACGTTCGAATTCCTGCTGGCGCATGGCGTGAAGGTCATCGACCGGCGGCCGAACAACATTGGACACGAGATCGGCGTATCGGCGCTGCGTACGATGCAAATCTCGGTCGAGGACTGGCCGATGGTCCATACCGGCGGACCGGCCGACCCGACCGATCCGGAAATCAGGGCCGGCGCCGGCCTGATACGCCCGCTCGAAGTTGCGGCACGCAACGCCGGCGTCGATATCCTGCTCGAACACCGCATGACCGCGATCCATCGCGAGGCGGCAAACACTGGGCATGTGCTCGGCATTGCCGCCGACCACAACGATACGACATGTCACATCCGCGCCAACAAGGCCGTCATCATCGCCACCGGCGGCTCGACCGGCAACGTCAATTTTCGCCGTATGTTCGATCCGCGGCTGACCGAGGAATATTGCGGACTGGCCGGCATGCCGTGGTCGAACCAGGACGCCAGCGGCGAAATGGCCGCGATGGCGATCGGCGCCGCGCTATGGGGTCTGTTCAATTACACCGGCGAATTCGGCTCCGGCATCACCAAGCCGGGCGCGATCGGCTGCCAGTACGGCTACGTCAATGTGCGCTGGCGTCCGGGCAGCGAAGTATTCGACAAGGCGCGTGCCATCGGACTTCCGGTGGCGGACTGGCAGGATGTCATCCTGGTCAACATGCTGGGCAAGCGCTTCTATGACGAGACCGGCGGCCACTTCAACTACAACACCTATCAGAGCACCAACCCTTACGAACCGTTCAGCTACCTCAACGCCAAGAGCGCCAAATATAATCCGAGCAATTTCATCAATGCCGCGCTCGCCGGGATCGGCGACGGCCACAACGGCGGCGGTCCGATCTGGGCGATCTTCGACGCCGACGCGCTGGCCCGCGAAAAGTGGCAACCGGTCCCGCCGCATGTCGATATCGACGCCGGCTTTTTCTTTTCAGCAGACAGCATCGAAGCACTGGCCGCAAAAATAAAAATGAAATACCAGCGCGTGCCGATGCCGCCACAAACTCTCGTCAACACCGTGGCGCGCTACAACTCTTTCGTCGATAGCGGCAATGACGCCGATTTCGGCAAGCCGAAGCCGCTGTACAAGATTGCCAAGTCGCCGTTCTACGCGGCGTGGGCGACGCCGGTAATTCACGACAGCCGCGCCGGCCTGCGCATCAACGCACGCTGCCAGGTGATCGACATGAATGGCGAAGCGATTCCCGGCCTCTACTGCGGCGGCGAATCCGCCGGCGGCTTTTCGATGCACGGCCTGCCGCGCGCGACGGTGCAGGGATATATCGCCGGCAAAACCGCCATCACGGACAACAATTGATCGTGACGCCGGAGCGGAAATGACTTTGCGGATGGATTCGATCAAACGATACCAGATACATTGCGTTTATGAGGATCAGCTATGATGGACAGGGCAATCGTCTCAGACGACATGGCCAAGAAATTCGAGACCGAGAACGATTTGCCCTATGAGCGTTGGGTTCGTTCTGAAGGTCTCGATATCATTCCAGCCCATTACGTTCGCAATCTCCGCACCGTGGACCTGAAACCGTGGGCGAGCCGCGGCGGCCGGGGTGTGTTTATCAATCACGAAGCGTCGCGGTCATCCAACGATTGTTACGTCTGCGAAATTCCTGCTGGCGGCAAACTGGAGCCGCGCCGTCAAATCTTTGAAGAAATGATTTTGGTTCTCAGCGGCCGCGGCAGCACAAGCGTATGGAACAATGCGGGCGGGCGCATAACATTCGAATGGAAGGAAGGGGCAATCTTTGCGATCCCGCTGAATTGCTGGCATCAGCACTTCAACGGCTCCGGCAACGAACCCACGCGCTATGTCGCGGTCACATTCGGGCCTTCGGTCATCAATATGTACGATGATCTTGATTTCGTGTTCGGCAATCCGCACGATTTCAAAAAGCGTTTCTCCGGAGAAGCGGATTATTTTTCCTCCAAAGGCGAGCAAAATGGCTTTTTGCTGCAAACGAATTTCGTGCCTGACGCCGTCAATCTGCCGCTGATCGCCGCTAGGGAACGTGGCGCCGGCGGTGGCCATATTCGCTTCAACATGGCGCGTGGCGCGCTTCCCAGTCACATCTCCCAGTTTCCGGTCGGGACATACAAGAAGGCTCACATGCACGGGCCGGGCGCTCATGTGATCGTTCTGAGCGGTGAAGGTTACTCGTTGATGTGGCGGGAAAGCGAAGTACCGAAACGCTACGATTGGGAGATAGGGACCCTGATCGTTCCGCCGAACGCGACATTCCATCAGCACTTCAACACCGGGCCAACGCCGGCGCGCTACCTGGCGTTCAAGCACAGTTCGCCGCGCAACAAACAAGGCGTGCCATTATCGTGGATCAGCCGCCGACTCGGCGGCAATCAGATCGACTATGCCGACGAAACTCCAGCAATGAGACAAATGTTCAGTGACGCACTGGCCAGACACGGCCTGCAATCGCGCATGTCCGAGGCTTATCAACGCGAACTGGAGACATTGCCGCCGAAGAATGAAGCCGCCGCTTGATTCGTGATCGGTAACGCGAAATAGGCGCGCTATCTGCCGGAATATTATCGCCGGAAAAGACGCGAGAAAAAGGACGGCGTATCGGCGGGAGGCGGAGTTGCCACCTGGCGCGGCATCGCTGGAGGTTTGACCGGCTCACCCGGCGGAAATTTCAGCAAGTCTGAGACTTTGACGAAGCTATAACCCTCGGCACGCAGCTTTTTGATAATCTCCGCGAGTGCCATCGCGGTTTCTGGCGCGTTCGGACCGCCGTGCATGTGAAGCACGACAATGCTGCCTGGACGGACATGCGCTGTTACATTGGACACGATCGGCCTGGCATATTTTTCAAAGCCATCGCCGCCGTCTACGTCGCCGCCGATTATGGTGTAGCCCTGGTCTTCAACCGTCTTTATCGCCTGTGCGTCAGAGCATAGTCCCGGAAACCGAAAATATTTCACGTGCGACAATGCGTATTTCGTCAGCAGATCGTCGGTCTTTTGCACCTCCGCGGCCTGCTTTGATTCCGGTATCGGAAACAGGTGGTAGCAGGGAGAATGAAACGCGCCGTGCGAATAGCTGTGGTTGCCAAGCTCGAACAGCGGATCGGCGGACAGTTCTTTGGTTGCTGCGCCGTAGGCCTCGATCCATAGACCTGTCATGAACAAGGTCGCCGGAACGTGCTCCTGTCTGAGCGTCTCGATGACTTTTTCGTTGTACCAAGACGTCACCTGCCTGTTCTTGAGTTCGCGCAGCATTCCGGGCGTCATGTCCGCATCAAATGTCAGCGCAACGATCTTCTCATTCGTCGCGGCATGATCGAAGATCGAATGCTGACCGGTCGAGGCCGCCAGCGCCGTCGAGACAAACAATGACGCACCAAGTGCCAGGCAGTTGTAGCGCCGCCGGGCACAAGCAGACTTTTGTGTACGCGATAACAACGCCACTGACTTTCCAGACCGACAGAAATCCATGACGGAACGAATTGCGCGATGGAGAGTAGCTCACCATGCGGCCGGTTCGCCAGCAAGACGGCTTTCGCTATGGCCGTTCGCCGGTCAATGCAATTGTGCGATCAGAGCGGCTTTGACGGGCAATCACCGAACTTGCGTGCCAGCGCGGCGAGTTGGCCGGCGCGCGCATTGGTTACCGGACGTTCGCGTTATACCGTCGTCTGCGCCATGCCGGGCTTGCCGACGAGGGCTTCCTTGGCTCCATCCTTGAACGCCACGTCGGGCGGCAATACCACCGAACAGGAGCGGATCTTCTGGTGCTCGACATCGACGCCGGGCGGCGTCACGCCCTTGTCGATCAGCGCCTTGGCGGCACGCATGAGACGGTGCCGCGCCATGATGATGCCGTTGTCGGTGGAGACCAGGTTCTCCTTGGTGCGGTCGCAGATCGGACCCATGCTCTCCTGCAATGAAGCGTCCTGCATGGCGAAACCGGCAACGCCGCTATAGGTGTCGCCGGCTTTCTGCGCGGCGCGATCGATCAGATAATCGTTGTCCTTGTTGGCGAGCGGCCGATAGGTGCCGGGGATATATTTGCAATGCACGCCGGCGCCGTCTTTCATGGCGTCGACTTCGGTCTTGCTCAACGCCCGTACCGGGTGGAAGTCGTAGGACCACGCCCAGCAATTCTCGTCGTCAATCGGTACCCAGAAATGGCCGTGGATCGGATGATCGCCGCGCGGCGGGATCATGGTGAAGCACGGCATCACCCACGGCGTGATACGCCAGTAATAATTTCCGTTCTCGGCATTACGCCGCGCACCGATGAATAGGCCGCCAGGCTGCTCGACCACTTCGAAATGCGGCTGCATGTCGGCGAGATTGTATTGGTTGCCCTTGGCGCCCTTAAACAGCGGATCGGTGCCCAGGTCGCCGCGATGCAGGAACGAGACGTGACTGGAATCGATGCCGCCTTCCATGGCCTGGAGCCAGTTCAACTCCTGCAAACGCTTCGAGACGAAGGTCTGCTCCGGCCGCACCATGGCGAATTCCCATTCCGGCAGCGGCGGCTTCTTGTCGGCCGGACCCATATAGGCCCAAAGCACTTCGCCGCGCTTCACCAGCGGGTACGACGTGAGCTTGACCTTCTTGCAGAAGCCGCTCTCGATCGGTTCCGAGGGCACCTCCATGCACTGGCCGTTCACATCGTATTTCCAGCCGTGATACGGGCAGCGCAGCCCGCCCTCCTCGTTGCGGCCGAACCACAGCGAGACGCCGCGATGGGCGCAGAATTCATCGATCAGGCCGTACTTGCCGTCAGAGTCCCGGAATGCCAGCAGTCGCTCCGACAGGATTTTGACCCGCACCGGCGGGCACTCGTTCTCCGGAAGCTCCTCGGCGAGCAGAACCGGCAGCCAATAGCTTCGGAAAAGCTGCCCCATCGGCGTGCCGGGGCCGGTCTCGGTCAGAAGCTCATTCTGTTCTTTTCGCAGCATCGTTGCGGGTCCATGACCAATCGCGCAGTTATCCTAAGAGTAGGGATTCGGCCACGCCCGGGCAAGCCGCGGCGGCGCGGAGTGAACCCGCAAAATCCGAGGCTTAGAGTCGCGCTTCCCGCTCCGGGCCAGCACAAGATAACAGTCCCGTAAAATTGCGCACGCAACCGCGGCGTCCCGTTGCTCTCCGCGGACAATTACGCTAAGTCCGCCGACACCGGGTGCAAGTTTCGGAGGCACGGAATGGCGGACCATGGCGAGGTCGAATACGCGACTGCCGAGGGCAACGATTACCCAGCTCACGAGCAGACGTACGACAACTTCATCACGCTGGTGAAGGTCATCATGGGAATCGTGGTCGTGATTTTGATCGGGATGGCGTATTTTCTGGTTTGAGCGGTGCCGCACGTAACGAATATCGGCCGACTACCGGCGGCCGGCAGCCGTCGGAGGATTTTATGAAGGTTGCGGTTGCTGCCGAAACCGATGCGGGCGAGCCGCGGGTCGCTGCGGTTCCCGAAACCGTCAAGAAGATGATCGGGCTCGGCGCCGAAGTTGCCGTCGTGCCGGGCGCAGGCGTGAAGTCCGGCGTTCTCGATGCCGATTATGCCGCTGCCGGCGCGACCGTGACGCCCGATGCGCTCAATGGCGCCGATGTGGTGCTGATGGTGCGCCGTCCACCGGCCAGCGAGCTTTCGAGTCTCAAGAAAGGCGCGCTCGTCCTCGCCATCATGGATCCTTACGGCAATGACGCGGCGCTGAAGCAGATGGCGGATGCCGGCATTACCACCTTCGCCATGGAGCTGATGCCGCGAATCACCCGCGCGCAGTCGATGGACGTGCTCTCAAGCCAGGCCAATCTCGCCGGTTATCGCGCCGTGATCGACGCCGCCGAGGAATACGGCCGCGCCATGCCGATGATGATGACGGCAGCCGGCACCGTGCCGGCCGCAAAGGTCTTCATCATGGGCGTCGGCGTCGCTGGATTGCAGGCCATCGCCACCGCACGCCGGCTCGGCGGCATCGTCACCGCGACCGATGTGCGCCCGGCGACCAAGGAGCAGGTCGAGAGCCTTGGCGCAAAATTCCTCGCCGTCGAGGACGAGGAATTCAAGAACGCGCAGACCGCCGGCGGCTACGCCAAGGAAATGTCGAAAGAGTATCAGGCCAAGCAAGCCGCGCTGGTCGCCGAGCACATCAAGAAGCAGGATATCGTCATCACCACCGCGCTCATTCCCGGCCGGCCGGCGCCGCGGCTCATCTCCAAGGAAATGGTCGCATCGATGCGGCCAGGCTCGGTGATTGTCGATCTTGCGGTCGAACGCGGCGGCAATGTCGAAGGCGCAAAACCTGGCGAGGTCGTCGAGGCCGGTCCGGTCAAAATCGTCGGCCATCTCAACATGCCCGGCCGACTCGCAGCTTCGGCCTCGGCGCTCTACGCAAAGAATCTACTGACATTTCTTGAGACGATGATCGATAAGAAAGAAAAGAAGCTCGCGGTCAATTGGGACGATGAGATCGTCAAGGGCACCATGCTCACCCGTGACGGCGCCGTGGTGCACCCGAGTTTCATGCCGAAGACCGCGGCGTGATTTTTTCTCCCTTCCTTGTGCGGGAGCGGAAGGGAAAGCAGGAGGCCGTGCAATGCTAATCCTCTCGATCGTCGGTCAGCTTGATCTCGCCGCCGCCGGTCAGGCAACAAACGAAGTCGTCAATCCGTTCGTGTTTCGGTTGTCGATATTCGTGCTCGCGGTCTTCGTCGGCTATTACGTAGTCTGGTCGGTAACGCCGGCGCTGCACACACCGCTGATGTCGGTAACGAATGCGATCTCGTCCGTCATCGTGGTCGGCGCGCTGCTGGCCGTCGGTGTGGCCTTGGCGGGCGACGATTCCGGGCCGATCTGGGCGCGCGCGCTCGGCTTTGTCGCGCTGACCTTTGCCTCGGTTAATATTTTCGGCGGGTTTTTGGTGACCAAGCGCATGCTCGCCATGTTCCAGAGAAAATCGAAGTGACAAAAAGGGCTTGCCCATGAGCGCCGATCTCGCCGCGCTTTGCTACCTGGTCGCCGGCGGCCTTTTCATTCTCGCGCTGCGCGGGCTGTCGAATCCGGAAACCAGCCGCCGCGGCAATCAGCTCGGCATGATCGGAATGGCGATCGCGATCGTGACCACGCTTGCCGCACATCCGCCCGCGAACGTTTCGGCGTGGGCTCTGGTGGTCGCCGGCATGGCGCTCGGCGGCGGCGCCGGTGCGGTGATCGCACGCCGCGTGCCGATGACCTCGATGCCGGAACTGGTCGCCGCTTTCCACTCGCTGGTCGGCATGGCGGCGGTCATGGTCGCAGCCGGCGCGCTCTATGCGCCGTCGGCCTTCGGCATCGGTACCGAAGGGGCGATCCACGCCCAAAGCCTGATCGAAATGTCGCTCGGCGTCGCCATCGGCGCCGTTACCTTCACGGGCTCGGTGATCGCATTCCTGAAACTGTCCGGCCGCATGAGCGGGGCGCCGATTCTGCTTCCGGCACGACACGCCATCAATATCGGGCTCGCGCTCGCACTGGTCGCCAGCATCGTCTGGTTCTTCGAGACGCAACAGCATATCACGTTCTGGCTGATTGCCGGAATTTCATTCCTGTTCGGTGTGCTCATCATCGTTCCGATCGGCGGCGCCGACATGCCTGTCGTGATCTCGATGCTCAACTCCTATTCCGGCTGGGCGGCCGCCGGCATCGGTTTCACACTCGAGAACACCGCACTGATCATCACCGGCGCGCTGGTCGGTTCTTCGGGCGCGATCCTGTCCTACATCATGTGCAAAGGCATGAACCGCTCGTTTATTTCGGTCATCCTCGGCGGCTTCGGCGGCGAGGTCGCGGCGCCGACGGCGGGTGGTGAGCAGCGGCCGGTAAAGATCGGATCGGCGGAGGACGCTGCGTTCATCCTCAAGAACGCCGGCAAGGTCATCATCGTACCGGGGTACGGTATGGCAGTAGCGCAGGCACAGCACGCACTGCGAGAAATGGGCGACAAGCTCAAGGCCGAAGGCGTCGATGTGAGTTATGCCATCCATCCGGTCGCCGGCCGTATGCCCGGTCACATGAACGTGCTGCTCGCGGAAGCCAATGTGCCTTACGACGAGGTGTTCGAGCTCGAGAACATCAATTCGGAGTTTCCGCAGGCCGACGTCGCTTACGTGATCGGCGCCAACGACGTCACCAATCCGGCCGCAGAGGACGACCCGAAATCGCCGATCTACGGCATGCCGGTGCTGCAAGTCTGGAAGGCCGGCACGGTCATGTTCAACAAGCGCTCGCTGGCGTCGGGCTATGCGGGCATCGACAATCCGTTGTTCTACCGCGACAACACCATGATGCTTCTCGGCGACGCCAAGAAAATGACCGAGGAGATCGTCAAGTCGGTGTGAGGCGAGGGTATGACAAACGACGATTCGCCGTCACTCCGCGCTCGCCGTTGGAAGCCACAGCCCGCCGTTGGAGCGCGATCGTCGCTCTTCAAATCCAATCGTTTCATGTTCCGCCTGATCGGCCTCCCCGCGGTCGCGGTCGCTGGCGTCTTCATCTACAGCGGGCTACGCGACCGTCTCGTGCTGCCGGAGTGCGATTCCGATCGCGCCAAAAAGACGCTGGGCGAAGTTCTCAAGCAGCTCAAACTTGAGCCGGTACGTTACGCTCCACTCAAGACCGTCTCCAGCACCAAGAACGATGTTGTTTGCAGCGCCGTGCTGCCGCTGCCGGACGGCGCCACGGTCGCCATCGACTACACATTCTATTGGCAGGGCGACAACGCCAACGTGAAATACTCCGTGGTGCGCAAGCCGCCCGAAGTCACGCCGCCATCACCCTGAATGTCTTTGCGAGCGCAGCGAAGCAGTCCAGAGCTTCAAGGCAAAATCTGAATTGCTTCGTCGTGTCACTCATCGCAGTGACGGAGCGCTACGGCTTGGCGGACGTCCGATAAGCCGCGACGAATGCGGCGACCGCAATTCGCACTCCGCGCTCGATTTGTTCGAGGCTCGGCGCCGGAGCGAAGTTGAAAACGATCGGCTTGAACAGCATCGCGTGGCTCGATTCCATGAATTGCGCTGCGGCGATTTCGCAATCCTCAACAGCCAGGACACCGGCATCGACTTGTGCGGCGAGATAGGCCGTGAGCCGCGCAATGCCGATGGCGGGACCCGCCTCGTAAAACTTGCGGCCGATCTCCGGCATCCGGTCGGCAATGGCGATTACGGTCCGGATCGCCGAGGCTTTTTCGGGCCGGCACAGGAACTTGACGTAGGCAACGCCGAGCTTCGTGAGGACGGCTGCGACATCGTGATCCTTGGGATCGAGATCAAAAATCCCTTCGGCCTGCGCGTCGCACTCCTGCTCGACGATGGCCTCGAACAATTCTTCTTTGTTGTCGAAATAGACGTAGAGCGTGCCCTTGGAGACACCGGCGGCGCGGGCAATGTCGTTCATACTGGCGGCGTCAAAACCCCGTGCCAGGAACACCTCTCGAGCGCCATCAATGATTTGGCGCCGTTTAGCGCTTTCGTCTTCGCCGGCCGCGGAAACCGCCCGCTCCAATGTGATCTGGCCGCTCATTTTCCTCGTCCTCTCCGCGTCTCCGGCATCTTTCGGGCTAGTATGTGCCGGTAATCGCTCAACAAATTGCTTCCATGCAAATATAGTGTGACCGAACCGGTCGGTCAATATTGACACGGCTTCGTCCCCACATATAAATGACCGAACCGTTCGGTCATTGGCCCTAGTTTGGGCCTCGTCGGAGCAGAGCAGATGTATCGCAAACAAGAATGGGATAGCCCCTCCCGGCTTAACTTCGTTCCGCGGGTCCAAACCCCCGAGAAACCTGCTCTGGAAGACCAAGGGCCAAAGCCTCACTCGGAATCGTCCCCGCCCCAGCCAGCCACTAAAGCACCCGCGCCTGCTCGGCAGAATCCGGTCGAAACCGCACCGGTCGGCACCAAGCAGCCGCAACGCTATAGCCGGCGCCGGCTTGCACTAGGTCCCGCGCTAGTGCTGGCCGTCGTGGCGGCAGGCTGGTTTGGCTACGATTGGTGGACGGTCGGCCGGTTCACGGTCTCGACCGACGATGCCTATGTCGGGGCCTATAACACGACGCTGGCAACGAAGGTGTCCGGTTACATCGCCAACGTCGCGGTCACCGACAACGCCCGCGTCCACGCCGGCGACGTGATTGCGACGCTCGACGACGGCGACTATCGGCTCGCCGTGGAGTCGGCGCGCAACAAAGTCGCGACCCAGCAAGCCACCATCGCGCGAATCGGCCATCAGATCGAAGCCCAGCAAGCTGCGGTAGAGCAGGCCAAGGCACAACTTGCTTCCACCCAGGCGGGGACGACGCGCATGCAACTCGAGCTCGACCGACAGAACAAGCTCGCGGCGCAGGACTTCGCCAGCCGCCAGACGCTAGAACAGGCGCAGGCGAACCGCGACCAGTCGATTGCCGCCATGCAGGGCGCGCAAGCCGCGCTCGATTCCGCCACCGCCAACGTCGACGTCCTTAAAGGGCAGCAACAGGAGGCGATACGCACTCTCGATGAACTCAAGACCGCGCTCGCCAAGGCGGAGCGCGATCTGTCGTTCACGGTCATTCGCGCGCCGATCGACGGCGTGATCGGCAATCGCGCGGTACAGACCGGCGACTACTTGCAGCCCGGCCAGCGGCTGGCGAGCCTCGTGCCGCTGAATGGAATTTATGTCGATGCCAATTTCAAAGAAACGCAATTGGCACGGTTGCGGCCCGGACAGCTGGTTTCGATCGCGGTCGACGCTCTGCCGCAGGACGCCATCCAGGGCACTGTAGAGAGTCTCTCGCCGGCCTCGGGCTCAGTGTTTTCGCTGCTGCCACCGGACAATGCGACCGGAAACTTCACCAAGATCGTGCAGCGGCTACCTGTGCGCATCAGCGTGCCGGCTGCCGTTGCCGACCAGGGACAGCTTCGCCCAGGCATGTCCGTGGTGGTGAGCGTGAATACCAAAGCGACCGCGCTTGCCGATAACACCGCAGCGCAGAACGAAGCGGTGCGCTGATCGCGCGAAGGTACGGCCATGAGCTCCACAACAATCGTAACTACCGGGCAACCAGCCCTCGCCCCGGTAACCGCCGAGCGCATCGACCCGGCGCGCCTCCTCGCGTTCCTGGCGATGTGCTTCGGCATGTTCATGGCGTTCCTCGACATTCAGGTGGTGTCGGCATCGCTCGCAGAGATACAGGCCGGCCTCGCTGCATCAAGCGACGAGATCACCTGGGTGCAGACGTCCTATTTGATGGCCGAGGTGGTCGCCATCCCCCTGTCCGGCTTCCTGTCGCGCGCGCTCGGCACGCGCATCATGTTCGCCGGAGCGGCCGCGGGGTTCACCCTGGCGAGCTTAATGTGCGGCCTGACGTCGTCGATGAGTTAGATGATCGTTTGGCGCGCGGTACAGGGCTTTATCGGTGGCGGCATGGTGCCGACGGTGTTTGCCTCTGCTTACCTCATCTTCCCCCGTTCGCGCATGCCCGTAATCGTGCCGATGATCGGGCTGGTCGCGACGTTGGCGCCGACCATCGGCCCGACCGTCGGCGGCTATCTCACCGACAGCTTCTCGTGGCACTGGCTGTTTTTCATCAACATCGTTCCGGGCATCGTGGTGACGATTGCTGCCATAACTTTGATCGATTTCGATGAACCGGATTTCTCGCTGTTCGAAACCTTCGACTGGGTCGGGTTGATTTCGATGGCTTCATTCCTCGGTACGCTCGAATACGTGCTCGAGGACGGACCACGCTACGATTGGTTCGACGATTCCACGATAGCGCTCGTCGCTCTGATTTCGGCGATCTCCGCAGTGATTTTCCTCGCCCGCGTGTTGATGGCGCGCAACCCTATTGTCGATCTCAGCGCCTTTCGCGATCGCAATTTTGCGCTCGGTAGCATATTTTCCTTCGTGCTTGGTATTGGCCTCTACGGTTTGACTTACCTCTACCCGGTCTATCTCGGCGAGATCCGTGGCTACGACGCGCTGATGATCGGCGAGACCATGTTCGTGTCCGGTGTTGCCATGTTCCTGTCTGCGCCGATCGTCGGCCAGCTCATGAACCGGATCGATCCACGCATCATGCTGGCCGCAGGCTTTTTGATTTTTGGGATCAGCAGTTGGGAGGTCACCTATCTGACGAAGGACTGGGATTTTGCTCAACTGTTCGTGCCGCAGGTGTTACGCGGCATCGGCATGATGATGGCGATCGTGCCGATCACCAATGTGGCGCTCGGCACGCTGGCACCGGATCGGCTGAAAAATGCCTCGGGCCTGTTCAACCTGACGCGCAATCTCGGCGGTGCGGTTGGGCTCGCCGTTCTCAACACGTTGCTCGACAATCGTATCGATCTGCACCTGGCGCGCCTGCATGAGTTCATCACCTGGTCGCGCCGACCGGTGGTCGAGACGCTTAACGGTCTCGCGGCGCGCATTCCCGGCTCCGATGCGCAGGCCAGGGCGCTCAAGCAACTCTATCTGCTCGTGCGCCAGCAGGGGACCGTGATGGCCTTTGCCGATCTGTTCTTGCTTCTGTCCGTCCTCTACGTCGCGTTTGCCGGGCTGGTGATCCTGATGCGCCGGCCTTCTCCGGCCGCAGGCCCTGCCGGCGGCCATTAGCAGAAAATCCCTCTTGCGATAGGAGAACGTCATGTTTGTGCAGGCGCTGTTCGGAATTAGTGTCGCGTTCGGTTTTGTCGTATGGGCGGTTGTCGCCACGTTTTATATGTGGCCGGAATTGCGTGACCGGCCGCGCACCGAGGCGCTCCGTCCGCTACTCGTCCTGCACTGCTTCCGCTTCGAGGGATTGGCATTTTTGGTGCCTGGAGTTGTCTCGCCGGACCTCCCGGCCGCGTTCGCACACGCCGCGGCCTACGGCGACATCGCCGCAGCAACTTTAGCTTTGCTCTCGCTAGCCACGCTGCGCAGCAAGTGGGGCGCCGCGGTGATCTGGGTTTTCAACATCTGGGGCAGCTTCGATCTGCTCAACGCGTTCTACCAGGCCAACGGCGCCGGACTGCTGGCGGGTCAACTTGGCGCTGCCTATTTCATTCCCACTGTCTTCGTCCCGCTTCTGCTCATCACGCACGGGTTTATTTTCCGGATTCTGCTGCAGGGTGACCGGACGTCGGCTTTCCATATCCACCCGCAGTCGGCGTCTGGATAATGATCGCCTCGCCGGCATCGACCACCGTGGCGTCGGCACCTTTCAGCCTATCCATCGTGCCGTCTTTTCGCCGCACCCAGTTCTCGCCGATCTGACCGTCCTCGCCGCCGGCCATGCCGAACGGCCGGATGCGGCGATGGCCGGACAGGATGGTGTATTCCATCCTTTCCAGGAACCGCATGGTGCGCCGGATGCCGTCGCCGGCGTTCCACTTGCCTTTGCCGCCGGAGCCTTTGCGGATGTGAAAATCTTCCAGCAGCACCGGATAGCGGAACTCGAGGATTTCGGGATCCGTGAGCCGCGTGTTGGTCATGTGGGTGTGGACGGCATCCGTGCCGGGGAAGCCGGGACCGGCCGGCGAGCCCGAACAAATCGTTTCGTAATACTGATACGTGTTGTTGCCGAAATTCACATTGTTCATGGTGCCCTGCGCCGCCGCCATGGCGCCAAGCGCGCCGAACAGCGTGTCGGTGACCATTTGCGACACTTCGACATTGCCGGCGACGACGGCAGCCGGATAGCGCGGCGCCAGCATAGAATTATCGGGGATGATGATGTGGATCGGCCGCAGGCAGCCGGCGTTCATCGGGATGTCGTCATCGACCATGACGCGGAATACGTAGAGCACCGCGGCACGCGTCACCGGTTCGGGAGCGTTGAAATTGGTACCCTGTTGCGGCGACGTGCCGGTGAAATCGACCGTGGCCTCGCGCTTCCTCTTGTCGACCGTGATCTTCACCGAAACGACGTTGCCTTGGTCGGCCTCGTAGGTGAACGCGCTGTCGTGCAAGCTTTCGATGACCCGGCGCACGCTTTCGTCGGCGTTGTCCTGAACGTGCGTCATGTAGGCGCGCACAACATGAAGGCCGAACTGCGCGACCATCTTGTGCATTTCCCGCGCGCCTTTTTCGCAGGCGGCGATCTGCGCTTTCAGGTCGTTGACGTTCTGCAACGGATTGCGCGCTGGATATTTCGCGTTGATGAGCAGATCGTAGAGCGCGGCTTCGCGGAATTTGCCGCGATCAACCAGCTTGAAGTTGTCGATATAGATGCCTTCTTCGTCGATCGTCGTGGCGATCGGCGACATTGAGCCGGGCGCGATGCCGCCGATATCGGCGTGATGGCCGCGCGATGCGACCCAGAAAAGTAGTCTCCCCCTCCCTGCCCTCCCCCGCTTGCGGTGGAGGGAACGGGAGGGGGAATCAAATACCGGCGTGCAGACGGTGAGATCGGGAATATGCGTACCGCCGTTATACGGCGCGTTGATGAGATAAGAATCGCCCGGCCTGATCCGGCCCTTATTCTCGCGGATGATGGTTTCGACGGCGCGGTCCATGGAACCGAGATGCACGGGCATGTGCGGGGCGTTGGCGACCAGCGAGCCGTCGGCGTCGAACACCGCGCAGGAAAAGTCGAGCCGCTCCTTGATGTTCACCGAGTAGGCGGTGTTTTGCAGCGCCACGCCCATCTGCTCGGCGATCGACATGAAGAGATTGTTGAACACTTCGAGCATCACCGGATCGGCTTTGGTTCCGACCGCGCGCATGCGGGCGAGCTTTTGCACCCGCCGCAGCACAAGGTGATCCTTTGCCGTCAGTTCGGCCCGCCAGCCGTGCTCGACGACAACCGTCTGATGCGGCTCGATGACGATGGCCGGGCCATTGATCTTGTGTCCCGGCGCCAGCGTGTCCCGCGTGTAGACCAGCGCCCGATGCCACTTGCCGCCCGAAAAAAACCGCGTCCGGCGAGCCGGCTGCGGCAGTTTTGCCCGCGTTACCTTGCGGGACTTCTCCTTGAACGTGGCGCCACCGCCGACCGCTTCAACCGAAACGGCCTCGATAACCAATTCCTTGGCCCGGTCGATGAAGCCGAACTGCGCTTTGTGCGCACCCTCAAAGGTGGATTTCATTTTAGCGAGCGACGTGAGCTTGCCATCCTTGCCCGCATCGACAATGAGCGGCGTATCGGTGCCTGCGTAACGTACGTGCGCGCGCACATGCAGCTTGATCTTGTTTGCCGCGACCCCCTGACCTCTGACTTCGCCGATCGCGTCCCGTCCCAGCCGGCGCGCCACGCTTTCGAGCGTCTTGCGCGCCTTGTCGCCGAACGGCTCCTCGATCGCCTGCTGGCGAACGCTGCGGATATCCGCAAGCCCCATGCCGTAGGCGGAGAGCAGCGACGATAGCGGATGGATCAGCACGCTGGTCATGCCGAGTGCATCGGCGACAAGGCAGGCATGCTGGCCGCCGGCGCCGCCGAAGCAGTTGAGCGCATAGCGGGTCACGTCATAGCCGCGTTGCACCGAAATCTTTTTGATCGCGTTGGCCATGTTCTCGACCGCGATCTTGATAAAGCCGTCGGCAACCTGCTCGCCGCTCTTGCCGCCGCCAATCTCCTTCGCCAATGCTGCGAAAGCCATACGCACCGCGTCGGCATCAAGCGGCTGGTTCTGCTGCGGACCGAAGATCTTCGGAAAGAAATCCGAAATGAGCTTGCCGGTCATCACATTGGCGTCGGTCACCGCCAGCGGGCCGCCGCGGCGATAGCATTTCGGGCCGGGATTGGCGCCGGCGGAATCTGGGCCGACGCGAAACCTCGCGCCGTCAAAATGCAGGATCGAGCCGCCGCCGGCCGCCACAGTGTGGATCAGCATCATCGGCGCCCGCATGCGCACGCCGGCAACTTCGGTCTCGAACGCACGCTCGTACTCGCCGGCGTAATGCGACACATCGGTCGACGTGCCCCCCATATCGAAACCGATCAGCCGTGCGAAGCCCGCGGCACGCCCCGTTTCGGCCATGCCGACAACACCGGCGGCCGGCCCCGAGAGAATCGCATCCTTGCCGCGGAACAATTCGGCCGCGGTTAGCCCGCCTGACGACATCATGAACATCAGCCGGGTTCGGGCGGGCGGCGCAGCCGCTTCTCCGCGATTGAGGTCACCGGCGACCCGCGAGACATAGCGGCGCAGGATCGGCGAGAGATAGGAATCGACCACCGTAGTGTCGCCACGGCCAACCAGCTTGATGAGCGGCGACACTTCGTGGCTGGCCGAGACCTGCTCAAAACCAAGCTCGCGCGCCAGCGCAGCGACCCGCTGCTCGTGATCGCTATAGCGGTAGGCGTGCATCAGTACGACGGCGACCGCAACGATGCCGTCCTCCTTCGCGCGGATCAACTCGGCGCGCACAGGGGCGAGATCGAGCGGGCGTTCGATGGTGCCGTCGGCGCGTACGCGTTCATCGACCTCGACCACGCGTTCGTAGAGCATGTCGGGCTTGATGATGTGCTTGGCAAAAATCTTTGGCCGCGCCTGGTAGCCGATGCGCAACGCGTCGCGAAAGCCCTTGGTGATGAGAAGCAGCGTGCGTTCGCCCTTGCGCTCAAGGAGCGCGTTGGTCGCGACCGTGGTACCCATCTTCACGGCGGCGATGCGCCCGTCCGGGATCGCCTCGCCCGGCGCAAGCCCGAGCAGATGGCGGATGCCGTGGACCGCCGCGTCGCGGTAGGCTTCGGGATTTTCCGACAACAGCTTGTGGGTGACGAGCCCGCCGTCCGGCCGCCGCCCGATCACGTCGGTGAAGGTGCCGCCGCGATCGATCCAGAATTCCCAGCTCGCCGACCCGCCACCGGACATACGCTCGATCCTGCCCCGCATTTATGGCACAGTGGGCCGAACCGGACACCCACGGACACCTAGACGACTAGTTGAGGACGCCAAGATGCACAAGATCGCTATTTCGCAAGCTTCGCTCGACCGCATGAAGACCCGGATGGGCAAGATGCATCCGTTCGACGCCATCGATCCGCGCAAGACGGCGCTGGTCGTCATCGACATGCAGAACTATTTCGTCAAGCAAGGCCATCAGGGCGAAGTGCCGCTGGCGCGCGAGATTGTGCCGAACATCAATCGCCTCGCCGCCGCCTTGCGCGAACGCGGCGGCCAAGTCGTCTGGGTCCGCAACGGCACGGCGGATACGCGGGAAAGCTGGTCGAATTATCACGGTTATCTGCAAAAGCCGGAGCGCGCCGAACGGCGCCTCAAGGCGATGGATATCGGCGAGGACGGCTACGCATACTGGCACCTCAACGAGATCCGGCCCGAAGACGCGCAGATCACCAAGAAACGCTACAGCGCCTTCATCCAGGGCTCATCGGGGATCGAGCAGCACTTGCGCGAGCGCAACATCGACACCCTGCTGATCACCGGCACTGCCACTAATGTGTGCTGCGAAAGCTCGGCGCGCGACGCCATGATGCTCAACTACAAGGTCGTGCTGGTGTCGGACGGCCTAGCCACCCACACCGATGACGAGCACAACGCCACGCTGTCGGCATTCTACGGCCAGTTCGGCGACGTACAGACGGTCGATGAGGCGCTGCGGTCGCTCGAACGCGGCGACAAGAAGCAGGCGGCTGCGTAGCCGGTCATCGTCCGCGCAGGCGGACGATCCAGTATTCACGGCGCTGCGCCGTTATTAGCACCTTCCAGATTGGTGATTACTGGATGCCCCGCCTTCGCGGGGCACGACGGATCACACATCCGGCCGCTTGTAATCCAAATTCGGGCCGCCCTTCTGCGACTTCAAATACGAATCGAGGTGCCCGGTCGGATCCATGACGCGGCGCATCCGGGCGGATACGAGTTGGTCGAGCTGGATGGCCTGCGACAGCGACAGGTCGCGGCCCATCTGCACGGTGATCTTGCCGTGTTCGAGCGGCGCCAGGTGGCGCGCCGAGATCTCGCGTGCGATCGCCGTCACCGCGCTTTCGAGCTCCGCCGCCGGCAGCGCCTGCGAGACGATGCCCCAGCGATCGGCCTCGGCGCCGGAAATATTGCGGCCGACGAGTTGCATCAGCGCCACCTTCTTGAGCGGGATGCCGCCGTGCACCAGCGTCGAGGTGACGAGCTGGCCGAAGCTGCCGCGCAGGATTTCCGGCATGCCGAGCTGCGCATCGTCGGCAGCGAACACCAGGTCGTGGCAATTCATGATACCGAGCGCGCCGCCGAGGCAATAACCGTGCACCTGCGCGATCATGATGCGCGGGAAGCCGCGCAGCGCCTCCGCCATCTGCACGGTCGGCGTCGGCCGGTCCCAGTCGCGCGGCGCCTCGCTGACCGTACGCAGAAAGTGCAGATCGAGGCCGGAGGAAAAACAGATGCCAGCGCCCTTGGTGAGGACCACTTTGAGGTCGCGGTCGGCGCGCACAATGTCGAGCGCCTCGAACCACGCCGTCACCAGCGGCTCGTTCAGGCAATTGCGTTTTTCCGGCCGGTTGAGCACGACCCGCGCAACGCCGGCATCGGCAAGCCGCTCAAGGATCAGCTCCGGCCATTCCTTGAGCGTGCGCCACTGATCCTGCATCGCCGATCTCCAAACGCGGAACGAATTGCTGTCAGGCTGCCGGCGCCTTCAAATCCTCGGGCGTCGGGACGTATTTTTCCATTTTCGGCGGTGCACCGTTCTTGCGCATATCCTCCAGCCAGATGCGGTGGATGCGCGGATCCTGATCCTCGTATTCGATCTGGTCGCCGCCGTCCTTGACGCTCTTCGACACCGCCGGCAGGTCGTCGCCGCCGGCGCCGATCAGCGAAATCCGCTGCACCTGCATGGTCGGATAGCGCAGACCTCCGACCGCCGTCGCCAGATAGCGTGCCGGCTGCGGCCCGGTGTTAAAATGCTGGTGGAATTGCCGGTCGGATGGCACCAGCACCATGCCGTGCTTCCAGTCGATGCGGCGGAAATCCTTTTCATGCTCGTACCACATCAGCGAGTAGCCCTGCCCGACCACGCACATGACGTGGAAGCTCGGGCCGTGGCGGTGGCCTTTCTTGTAGGTGCCGACCGGCATTTCCGAGATGTGGGCGTGCATGGTGCCGTCGGCGAGCACGAACATGATGTTGGTACCACCGGCGCCGCGGTCGCCCCAGCTCTGCAGCTCGATTGCGGTGAGGTCGGGCACGAAATTCGTCTCCCACATGTGATTGCCCTGGCGCACGGTGATAAGATCGCCTTCGCCCGCGAAATACTCCTTCTTGCCGGCGCGCTCGCTGAAATCGAAGTCGCTGCCGAAGACGAATGCTTCGTTGTGAAACACGTTCATCATCATCGGCAGGTTGGTGGTGGTCACGAGCAGTGCGCGCTCCGTGCCGCTGCCGTTGAAGTGGCGATGCCGGGCGTTGAGCGGAATGGCGAACAGGCTCTTGGCGCCCCACTCGAAGCTGCGCTTGGTGCCGTCGGCCAGTTCGATCTGGGTCGAGCCGGAGCCTTCCAGCGCGTAGATCACTTCTTCGTACAAATGCCGCTGCGGCGCCGTCGATTTACCCGGCGCGATGTCGAGCAGGAACATATTAGCGAAGTCGCCGCGGCCATTCAGGTGCACCGCCGCGCCATTGACCCCATAGCGCGGCCACGGCGCGGTCTCGACATCGAACAGATAGACGCCGTAGTCCTCGGTGACCGGGAGACCCTCGGCCTTCAGCCAATCGAGATAGGGATCGATGCCGAAGCGCGCCTTGGCTTGCGGCTTTTCGCGGATATTCATGTGTTCCTCCGGTATCGCCCTGTTAGGGCGAGATTACACTGCCGGACGCGCGCGGGCTATGCGAACAACAGCGACTTGATAACCACTGGCACCACGCCTGGCGGCGCGATCAGTTCGCCGACATCGACATAATCGAGCTCCTGCAATTCCATGCCGTCGATTGAAACCAGCTTGCCCGGCCAAAGAAGCTCGCGGTGCATGAGCCGGCCAAAGGTCTTGCCGACATCGCCGTCGATCATGACCAGTAACAGATTGATGCGGTCCGCGAGCGGTGCGAGCGCGCGCAAAACGCCCTCCCCGGCCGCCCTGAGCCGGGAATGTTCCGGGTCGCCACACCAATCGAAAGCGATGGCGATACGGCCAAAGCGGTCGAGATCGACCTCATCGAGGCCACGGCGGATAGCGGCGGCGAGCCGCTCCGGATCGATGTCACCGGCGCAGTCCAGCCTGACGCGGATCACCGGGACGTTGTGCACCGGCAGCACATAGGGATCGGGCAGATAGATGGTCTTGCCGCTGACCTGCACGGTGAACTGAGACGCGCCGATTACGGTGGCGCGGATGCGCTGGCCCGGATCAATCAGTGGCAGGCCGCTCCTGTGGCTCAATTCGCCGGCAAGCGCGGCGGCAAGTGGCTTGGCAATATCGCCAAACGCTGCTGTCTCGTGACCGAAAACATATTCGGCAACGCCGCCGGAAAGCGTCAGCGCCGTCGGCGCGACGCTGCGCGGCAGCGGCTCGGTGAGCAGAAGCGATTGCCCTAGGCGATCGAGCGGCGTGCCGGTGATGATGTCTGCCGCGATTGTGGCGAGACGCTGCACAATGCGGCCGCGAACGACGTGGTCGGCGAAAGTCTGCGGCGACGCTTCGATGCCCAGATCGTCCGCGACCAATTGTGCCGATTGATCGATGCGGGTCCAGTCTCCGGCGTCGTCCTTGGCAATCAGCCGGCCGCCGACCGCGAAAGCGCAAAGCCCGACGATCGTGCCGCGGTCGACCAGCGCGAGCTTTGTGGTGCCGCCACCGATGTCGACGTGAAGCATGCAGGTGCTACGCGCCTTGGAAAGCGCAACGGCGCCCGAGCCATGGGCGGCAAGCCGACTTTCCAGTTTGTGGCCGGCGGTGGCACAGACGAACTTGCCGGCCTGCTCGGCGAACAGGTCGTCGATGGCGCGGGCGTTTTTGCGTTTGATCGCCTCGCCGGTGAGGATGACCGCGCCGCTGTCGATCTCTTTCTGCTTGAATCCCGCGTCGGCGTAGCAGCGCGCAATGAATTCGCCGAGCGCTTTCGCGTCGATTGTGCCGTCAGGCAAAAACGGCGTCAGCAGGATCGGCGAGCGCCACACGATCTCGCGGCCGACGACGACAAACCGGCTTGACAGTCCCTGCCGTTGCCGCTGCAAGGCGACTCTCGCGAACAACAGATGCGAGGTGGAGCTGCCGATATCGATGCCGACCGTGGTGAACGCGACGTTGTCCTGATCCCAGATCGTGCGCGCAATGGCGGCACGCTCGGCCGGGGTCTCGACATGTTCGTGATCGAACTCGACTTCGTGCATTGTCCGCCGCTTGCGCCGCCGGGTGATCCGATGGCACACCATGCCCGGCGCGCTGGCCGCGATCAATCGCCAGCCGTACCGTGCGGAGCCGAATGATGCCTCGTCTCAGCCTCACCTATGCCAGTTGCAAATACGATCGCATCGAGGCGCTGCGTTCGGGCGAGGTCGAGGCCGAAGGCATCGATCTCAACGTCCTGGTGTTTCCCTCCGGGCGGCAGATTTTCGACCGCATGATCGGCGGCTATGAATTCGATGCGTCGGAATTGTCGGCGTCGGAGTTCATCGCGCACGCCGGCCGCGGCAATAGCCCATTCGTTGCCATCCCTGTGTTCCCATCGCGGGTGTTCCGGCACGGCTACATTTTCGTCAACAAGCGCGCCGGCATCCGCACGCCGAAGGACCTCGAAGGGCGCCGGGTTGGTCTGCCGTTATATACGCAGACGGCTTCGATCTGGCTGCGCGGTCATCTGATGCATCAGTTCGGCGTGAACATCGACAGCATCCATTGGGTGCAGGGCGCGGTGGAAACCGGCGGCAGCCACGGCAACCCGCACACGCTGCCGCTCATTCGCCCCGTCACCATCGAGCAGAACCGCACCGGACGGCCACTCGGCGAACTGCTCGCCCGCGGCGAGATCGATGCCTATCTCGGCTCGCGCAAGCCGCCGTCGTTCGGCACCGATCCCGACGTGGTGCGGTTATTGCCCGACCACCACGCGCGGGAGCGCGAGCTCTACCAACGGGACAGAATTTTTCCGATCATGCATCTCGTCGCCATTCGGCGCGCCGTGTACGAGGACAATCCGTGGATCGCATCGAGCCTCTACGCCGCCTTCGTCGAGGCAAAGCGCGTCGCGCGCGCGCGGCTGCGCTATGCCGGCTCGCTCGCCGCGATGCTGCCGTGGCTGCAGGATGAGATCGACGAGATCGACGAGGTATTCGGCGGCGATCCATTCCCCTACGGCGTCGAACCGAACCGGCCAACGCTTGAAGCGCTGGTGCAATACATGCACGAGCAGCACTTCATCGCCGAGCCGACGCCGATTGAAAGGCTTTTCGTGCCGCTGCCGGGCGCAAGCGGGACGTAATGAGTGGCGGCGCCGACGCTACCTCACGGCGCGTAAACCCACGCCTCCATCATCACCGTCGCCCCGGGCACCGGCAGCGGGCCCGGCACTTCCACAGCGGAAAACGGTAGCGGACGCCCGCCCAGCCGGCGCTCCCACACCTTATAGACCGGGTAGAACTCGTCGATGTTGGTATGGAACAGCAGCACCCGCACCACATTGCCAAGCACGGTGCCAGCGACCTCACAGAGTCGCGCGATATTGTCGATAATCGCCTCGGCCTGAGCTTCCGGTGATGACGAGAAATACGGCTGTCGCGAATCCACCGCAGCCGAAGTGAGGAGTCCATCGCGGTCAATCGCCATCGACGCCGGGATGAACAAAAGATCACCCGCCTTCACGGCCTGCGCCTGATACCGGAACGCCGTCGCAACACCTGCATCGACATGCCGCTTGGCGGCGGCGCTGCCAGGCTTCGCCGCGATCACGTTGATCTCGATCTTGCCGTCACGGGGCGCCAGCCCGTGTTCAATGCAGGGAATGATCGACACGGTCGGACCCGCCTCGCCGAAATGCCGCGTCCATGCCTCGTTGAAGGCCGAATAGTCTTCGCGATCGGCGAGATAGACCTGCACGTGCACGACGTCCTCGAGCTTCGCACCGGCCAACGCGAGCGAAGCCGCCATCCGCTTGGTGATGATGAATTCGGTCTCGAGTTTGATCGGGTGGCCGCCCCATTGCGCACCTGCCGTCATCAGGGCCGCCGCCGCAACCCCGTTGCGCTGCGGCTCGTCGCCGATCGCAAGCGACGTGATGCCGGGAAGGAAAATGAAATCGCCGACTGTGACCGCCGCCGAATAGCCTGAGGTTGGGCGGCCTTGCAGTTGCTCATGCTTAAGGTGCTCGACCTCAAATCCCTGGCCCGACACGACAGCCATAGCCTGGATGTTCATGTCGGCGCCGGGCAGCAGCAGGCCCTGCTGCGCGATCGACGTCGACGGCGGGATTCGCCCGCGAAGAAATTCACGGCGAACCTGCTGATAGGGCGGCACCGCCTTCACGGTCGTGTAGTACTGGTCGGTCCGCACGAGACTGTTGCGATCGGTGCCGGCAGCGCGCAGCACGGCATCGAGATTATCAAAGATGCGCAGCGCTTCCTTCTCACGCTTGGGCAATCCCGCGTGCGGCGTCCGCTCCGCAAGCATATCGGGCGCTATACCGTTCTTGAAGTCCTGCGCCATCAGCCCGGTGGCAAAAACCCAGCGGCCGGCCTTCATGCCTTGCGCGAACTTGATCTTGCCCGCCCCGAGCTCGACCGGGAGCAGCGGCTCTGCGGTTGCGCTCTTCGTCATCGGGTCTCTCCAAGCCTTACTGTCAAGTGATGCTCGACGATGATAGGCGTGCGGCGGGGAGCGGACTGTCGCACCGCGGCGCGGCGCTGGGAAGGTGCGCGACGGGACTCAAGTTGGGCTTGGCCTGTCTCCTGCATGGCCGCACAATGAATCGCACACAGGAGCGGCACATGACCAATACGTGGACCGGAGTCAGGCGACTGGGCCTACCGCTGATCGGCGCGCTTGTATTCGGCGCCCTGTTGCCGGTAGCTGCGCGGGCACAAGACCATCCTGATGGCTATCCCAATCGCCCGATCACCATGATCGTACCGTTCGCGGTCGGCGGACTGACCGATGTCCCGGCACGCGTCCTTGCCGCGATGCTGCAGGAGCGGATCGGACAGAACATTGTGGTCGAGAACAAACCGGGCGGATCGGGCACGCTTGGCGGGGCTTATGCGGTGCGCGCCGCGCCCGACGGCTACACGCTGTTCGCCAATTCGATCGCCGACGTGCAGAATCTGTATTTCATCCCAGTGCCCTACAATGCGATCGACGATTTCGCCATGATCGGGATGATCGTTGAAGGGCCGCCGCTGGTGCTCATCATCAATGCCGCATTGCCCTACAAATCGCTCGATGACATGCTGGCCGACGCGCGGGCCAATCCGGCAAAACTCAGTTTCGGCACGTCCGGCCCGGCCACGTCGCCTTCCATGGCGCTGGCGCAGCTCAACGCGCTGGCCAAGACCGAGATAGCCGGCGTGCCATTTAACGGCTCAGGCGAGGCCGCCCGTAACGTGCCGGGCAATTCGATCCAGGGTGCGTTCGCATTCTACGCCCAGGCCAAGCCGCTCGCTGACGACGGCAAGGTGCGTGCGCTCGCGGTTGCCAGCAAAGAGCGAATCGCGACCTGGCCCGAAGTGCCGACCATGACAGAGCTTGGCTTTCCCAACTTCGACTATAGCGGTTTCGTCGGGCTTGCGGCTCCTGCCAAAACGCCGGCGCCGATCATCGCCTACCTCAATAAAGAGCTCAACGACGTGGTGCATTCACGGGAGTTTCGCAGCCGCATGGCGGCGCTCGGCATGACCGTGCCCGCGGAGAACACACCGGAACGGCTCGCGGAATACATGCGCCGCGAATCCATCCATCAGGGTGAGCTGGCGGCGCTCACCGGCATCAAAATGACTACGCCGCCGCACTGACCGGGCGCCGCTTAGCGCCTACTTCGATGCTTTGTCCTGCGCCAAAATCCCGGCGATGGTGCTGATCTCGTTGCGCGCATATTTCGGCAGGCCGGCGCTGATCGAATCGCCGGAATTGAACGACGATTGGCCCGTCAGCACCTGCGCCGGTACCAGATTGTGCAGCACCGGCACGTTTTCGTATTCGCGCTTCTTGTCGAGAAGATCGGCGCCGACCGCGATCGCCATGAAGGCAGTGACCACGGTCTTGCCCGGATCTGTCGGGTGGCTTTGAAACACGGCAAAGAACTTGCCGAACCTCATCAGTTCGTTGACGTGGAAGATGTCCTGTTCGAGCACGCCCGAAATCGGCGTGTCGAGCGCCGTCAATTGCTGCACGGCCGGCTGATCGACATCGGCGGGCGCGAGCGCCGACAGCTCGCTTTCGAACTCGATATGATCGGAGATTTTTCTGACGCTGTCGCGCAGTTTGTTTACCAGCAGAATGCCGATCGGAATCTTGCCTTCGAGCTTGTAGGTCGACCGGATGCAGATCGAGGTTGCGCGGCCGGTACACCATTTGCGGTCGGGATTATCGTTGCCGTCGCCGCCGTCGCTGCGCAACGGCGCCACCTGGTCGGCGGTGATCAGCGTGTGCTTGATGGATGGATCGATCTTCTCGAGAAACGGCAGCGCCACGTAGCGCGACAGGTCGATGGTATCGGGTGCGCGGTCGAGCATGAAACGCGCCTGCGCGACGTACATGTAAAGTTTGCCGCTCGAAGCTTCAGCGTCGGTCGTCGCCGCGCGCCGTGCGGGCTCCGTGTAGCCAGGATACAACGCAAGAAAGCTCTTCTGATTAGGGTGCTTGCTCGCCCAGTCTTCGAACCGGATCAAATAGGCGTCGCTGTCGGTGGCGGTCGCTGTGGTGCGGTCGCTGAACGCGATCGTCCCGGGCTTGAGTTGGGCAACGTCAGTGCCCGTCGCCGAACTGACGTCGTCAATGCGGAAAGTCTGCGCGCCGGCGGCGGAGACAGGGCCGAGCAGTGCCAGAAGCACTATCGCGTGCCGCGTCCACATTCTCAATTCTTTCGCCAATATATTTGGGCTCGGACTAATTATAACGCCCGCCCCAGGAATAATTCGGATCGCGCGGCGCGGGCTGGCTGCCGAACAGCGGCAGACCAAAGAGACCGCGCGCCACCGGCTGCTGTGGCGGCGGCTGCGGCGGTGCGCCGAAGTAACCACGGGCGACGGGCTGGGGCGGTTGCGGCGGCCCGGACTGCCATCCCCGATTGGGGTCATAGGACCTGCCGGTGGTCCAGCGGCCGTCATTGCCCGCGGGACCGTATCCATAGCCCTGATAGCCGGGGTCACCCTGATCGCCATACTGCTGCTGATCGTTACTTATGGAATAGGCATCCGTGCGTGAGATCAGTTGATACTGCGTATCGGCGACCTGGCCGTCGCTGCCGCGCCGGAAATGCTCGATGAAGCTGCCGCCGCCGTGCGGGAGATTGTTGGCATTAGGATCAGCGCCGAACAGAGCGGCAAAGCCTCCGCCGTTACTGCTGGGAGGCGGCCGGTTGAGTAGGTCACCGCTCATGTAATCGATCGGCATGTCGACGAGCATGCGTTGCGCTTCGTGCGACGGTCCGGCAAGCGGCACTTTGGGGGCGATGTGTTGCGCCCAGATCGCCTCGATGATCGGCTTGAAGATCGGTAGCGCCACGCGTGCGCCGGTCTCGTTGGAACCAAGCGAGCGCCTTTTACCGTCGCCGTTGTCGTAGCCGACCCATACCGCGACCGTGACGTCATTGGTGAAGCCGACGAACCAGCCGTCGACCGCATCCTCGGTAGTCCCGGTCTTGCCGGCCACGTAGGGCGACAGCGCGCCTATGGCGCGGGCGGTGCCGCGCGCCACGACGCCCTGAAGCATGGTTTTGAGCTGATAGAAGCTTGCGGCGTCGGCCGTGCTGTTCGGTGAAAACAGTGGCGCTTTCGGATATTCGTAAACCGCCTTGCCGTTCTGCTCGATCGCATCGATAGCGTGAGGCTGCGGCCGCACGCCTTCATTGGCAACCGCGGCATAGAAGGCGGCGAGATCGATCATTCGCACCGGCTCGGCACCGAGCACGAACGGGTAAAAACGGACGCAATCGGTGTAGATTTTCGCGGCCTTTGCCGTTGCACAGACGTCATCGAGGCTCTGCTCCGGATCGGCGTCGATGCCGCCGTCGAGCAGGTGCGCGGTGACAATGTTCACCGAATTCTCCAGCCCACGCCGCATGGTAAATACGCCGCCCATGGCGTAATCGGCGTTGCGCGGCGACCAGTAGTCCTGATCGCGGCCGGCGAAGCCGCCGTTGCTGATGATAAGATTCCGGCTGATGCTGCTGCTGCCGACCGGCGGCAGCGTGATCGGTTCGTTGGGCACCAGCGTGTTGGGCTGCAAGCCTTTTTGCAGCGCCGTGAGATAGGTGATCGGTTTGATGGCCGAGCCGGGCTGGCGCTGGGTCTGCCAGGCGCGGTTAAGTTGACTGAGCGGATAGGAGAAGCCGCCCGCCATGGCGAGGATGCGGCCAGTCTTGTTCTCGAGCACCAGCGTCGCGCCCTGCACCGTCGGTCGCACGCGAAGCTGCGCCTGGCCGCTGCTCGGCGGTTTATTTTTCGTCTTGCCGGTCCTCGGATCGGCCGGCGCCGGCCTCGGTTCACTTTCGGCGCGGCCGGTGACATTCGCATAGACGACATCGTACAGGCCGAGGCCACGCCGCGCTTCGCTGCCTGCTCCGTTCAGCGGCACAATCCGCCCATCGGGCAACCCGACCCGGATCGTACCGTCGCCCTTTTTGCTGTCGCCCTTTTGCAGGATGACAACCGGCGTCCAGTGAACATCGTAAAGCGGCAGATGCACCGCTTGCAGCGCCTGCTGCCACGCCGGAGGACTGGACGTGCCAGAACCGATTTTCCGGATGGCATCCGTGAGATTGGCTTCCGGCCCGCGAAACACGACGCGGCCGGTGGAGATTTCGTATTCCGCCAAACCCTCCTGAAGCGCCGCCTCGGCCTCACGCTGCAATTGCGCATTGACAGTGGCATGCACCGTGTAGGATCGGGCCGTCAGGTTCTCGACACCGTCGGTCTTGGCTTCGCGGCCAAGAAAGTCGACAAACCCGAAGCCGGAATCGCGGTGCGGCATCTTGAAGGCGGCAAGTTTCGGCAGCGCCGCCGCGGCCTGGTCTTTCTGACCAGCCGGGATGTCGCCATCTTCCTGCATGCGGCCGAGCACGTAGTTGAGCCGATCCTTGGCGCGATCGGGATGGCGGTCGGGATTAAAATAGTTCGGCCCCTTGAGCAGGCCCGCAAGCATCGCGCCTTCGGCGAGCGTGAGATCCTTCGCCGATTTGCCGAAGTAGCTGCGCGCCGCCATCTCAACGCCCCAGGAGGCTCGGCCGAGATAAGCAGAATTGAGATACAGTTCCAGGATCTCGTTTTTGCTGAGCGTTTTTTCCAGACGCGATGCGACAATCATCTCGCGAATCTTGCGCTCGTAACTGACATTGTCGCCGACAAGCAAGTTCTTCACCACCTGCTGGGTGATGGTCGAGCCGCCCTGCGGCCGTCCCGGCTCGGCGAGATTGCCGATGAAGGCGCGGATGATGCCGTGCTCGTCGACGCCATGGTGCTGGTAGAAGCGCCGATCCTCGGCGGCGATGAAAGCCTTCTGCACGTAATCGGGTATGTCGGACAGCGGCACCCAGACGCGGCGATTGCGCGGCTCGAAGACGTCAGCGTAATGGTCGCCGCCGTTGTCGAGCACCTCGCTCATGCCGGGCAATTGCTTGCCCTTCAGTTGCGCCGGGTCGGGCAGATCGGCCACCGCCTTGTCGTAGAACGTGATCACGTCACCGAGGTCGACCACCGGGTTATCGACGGTCTCGTTCTTGCAGAATTGGTGATAGGCGGTGTTGAGGTCGCCGAAATTGAGCCCGTGCAGCGCCTTGATGTCGGCGCCCATTGCTTTCGGATCATCGAGCGCGGTCGAGAGCAGATCGTCGAGGTTGATCGATTCGATGTCGAAGGCTTGGCGCATATGGGCGCAGCCGTCGCGCAGCAGTTGCACCACCTCGTCCTGGTCTTTGACCGGATCGAACTGGGTCTTCACCGAGTCCGGGTGCGTCGTGACCTGACTGAGCGTCAATGCGGTCGCGAAAAGCTTGACGAGAATAGTGTCCATGGGGGACGGCAACACAACCCGGTTTTGGGGACGCAGCCTATATACAATCGCGATTATAGCGATCTGATCCTTACAAAAAGACTTTTTTGCGGGACGGCGGTGGACGCTTTGCGAAAATGCGCGAATCGGATGTTCTAGGCTTGCTACGCTGAGATTTTGAGGCCGGTCCGACGTGCCGGCGGGATTTGGGCACCGCTATGCTTTGCGACACCTGCCGATGGACCGAGCGGCCGGGCTTCGTCCGCCGCCCGGCTACGCCGGTTAGCCCGGTTGTCGGGTCGTTGCCGCGGCAGGGCAGCGAGGCCGCCGCCTTCGTTCCCTGCCCCGATTGTGGCGGCCAGGCCATCGCCCATTGCTGCGAGGGATTGTGCGAACAACCCGAGGCCGATACGCCCAGTTAGTCTCTCACATTCATTTCGCCATTGGCCGGCAGCCGCCGGCTCATGACGCAGGGTACTCAACCCGCGTGGCCGCTGTGGTGACACATAATCATTCGCGCCGTCGCGATGAGCGGAGTCGCTGTCGTCATAATGGACGTCCAATAAAACCCAATCTGGTTCGATGAGATTGCCGAGTGCCAAGCACCGCCTGACCAAATTCCTCTCGCCCTCAGCGTCAACTCAGCTTAAGCTTACGCCGTAATCAAATTCGATTGCGTATGGCCTGATTGATTATAAGCGCCAGAGGTTAAATGAGCTCCGCTTGGTCTCATTGCCTCAACTCGGGAGGGGTCGATGATAAAGAGAACGTCTTTTGTCTTCGCGCTGTTGTTTCTGATTTGCGGAATCGCAACTGCAACCGCGCAGACGATGAGTTACGCCGACGCAATTTCGCAACTCGCCGCCGCGTGCAATGCCGATCTTGCGCGATACTGCAGAGGCGTCGAACTCGGCAACGGGCGCCTGAAGGCTTGCCTCGACGCCAACCAGGCCAGGATGTCCCCCCAGTGCCAGCAAGCCCGCACCATGGTCTACGCATCGATTGCACGGCGCGCCGCAGCGCAGCGCAACATCGGTGCAGTTTGCGACGCGGATATTGAAAAAATGTGCGGCACCTCGCATGCCGATGCGCATCTTGTCGAATGCCTCGTCAGCATCGCACCTTCCGTGCTCAGTCCGCAATGCAACCAGACCTTCACCGATACCGGTTGGCGCACAGAGAGAGCACAGCAATGAAATCGCATCACATCTATGGCGCCTCCGCTTGGATGCTGGGGTTTGCGCTGACAGCCGCAGTGGCGCAGACGCAATTAAATTCGGGCCAGGTCGCCAACAGCCTGGCCGCCGTCAGCAATACGGGACTCTCGATCACCGGCGCCCAGATGCGCCAGGCCGCGGCGGACAATGTCCGCAACTATCCGGGCGCACTGCCGCCGCGTCCGCTCACTTTCCCGCAAATGGCAAATCTGGCCCAATTCGTCGTGTCGGTGGAATTCGATTTCAATTCTGCGTCGATCAAGCCGTCCTCATACCGGACGGTGGGGTCCATCGCCGATGCGCTGCATAACCCGATCCTGCTGGGTTATGGATTCCTCGTCATCGGCCACACCGATTCGGTCGGCGGGCGTCAATACAATCTGGGTTTGAGTCAGCGTCGCGCCGAGGCTCTCCGGGCAGCCTTGATCGACCCGTTCGGAGTCAATCCCGGCGCTCTGGAAGCCGTTGGCCTCGGCGAAGAGCAATTGCTGGATCCAAAGCACCCGACGTCCGGGGTCAACCGCCGCGTTCAGCTCGTCAATGTCGGCAAGAAGTTCTGCTTTGGTCGCTCGGGTGAACAGTTTCAGTGCCAGTGACGCGCGAGCTTTCGGCAGTCTACCGCGAGTCGATTCCTACTTCACGGGAATAACGGCGATCGCGCTTATTTCGATGAGGTAGTCAGGCGAAGTCATCTTGCAGACTTCGACCATCGTCGACGCCGGCAGCGGCGGCTTGAAGTATTGCGCGCGCACTTTGTGGATGGCGTCGAAGTGCTCCATGTTGCGAACGAAGACGTCAACGCGGCAAATATCGTCGAGTGTCCCGCCCGCGGCTTCGACCGCTGCCTTGACGTTCTCGCAAACTTGCCGGGTCTGTTCGGCGATATCGCCGATACCCGCAATGCTGCCGTCAGGGCGGCGCGCCGTCATACCGGAGATGAACACAAAGCGGCCGCTCGCCTCGATCGCGGTGGCGTGCGAAAAAACGCCGCTCGGCTGCCGCAGTTTGGAGCTCGAGATTTGAACTTTGGGCATGACGCATTGTCCTCCCTTTCGAACGGATACTTCTCACTTTTTCGCCGGTGACAGACCCTCAAAATGACCGCGCCGTTGCAGCCAGGCGAGCAAAACCAGCGCCGGCAAACCGGCAAACGAACAGATCGCAAAGAACCCGGCCCAGCCGGCCGCGGCGGCGATGAAGCCCGCGCCCGACGACAGATACGTCCGGCCAAACGCCGCCAATGCGGTGAGCAACGCGTATTGGGTCGCGGTGTGCAGCGGATTGCGGCACAACGCCGAGAGGTAGGCCACGAAGATCACCGTGCCGATGGCGCTAGTGAAATTTTCCGCGATGATGGCGAATGTCAGCCACGCCGCATTCAATCCGACGACGGCCTGCCAGGAAAATGCCAGATTGGAAATCGCCTGGAGCAAGCCGCCGATCAGCAGGCTCAGAGGCAGCGAATAGGCGCGCGCCACGAACCCGCCGGCGAAACCGCCGATCAGCGTTGCTGCGAGGCCGACACCTTTGATGATCGCGGCATATTCATTGCGGGAAAAGCCAAGATCGATCACGAACGGCGCCGTCATGGCGCCCGACAAGGCATCGGTGAATTTGTAGAGAACGACGAAAACCAGCGCGACCAGCGCCATGTCACGCGACAGAAATTCCGAGAACGCGCCAACAGCCGCCTCGATGACGCGGCGGAGCGAGGTTTCACGCGCATGCACGGCATCAGCCTGCGCCGATTTCTCCGGTTCGGTGGCAAACAAAGTGGTTGCGACCCCGATCAGGACCAGTGCGGCCATGACGGCGTAGCCCGCGCGCCATGCAGCGTGGTGATCGAGACCGAAACCCTGAAAGCCGCTGACCAGAAACAACGCGCCCGCGGTCGACGCGAGCATGCCGATGCGATAGGCGGCGACGTAAGACGCCATGCCGGCCGCCTGCTCGCTCTCGTCCAGGCTTTCCACCCTGAAAGCGTCAACGATGATGTCTTGCGTCGACGACGCCGTGGCGACGAGCAAGGCGCCGAACGCCACGCTCAGCGGCGCTGCTGCGGGATCGCAGAAGCCAAGAAAGACGATCGCGGCGATCAGTAGGAATTGCGACAGCAACAGCCAGCCGCGGCGGCGACCGAAGTGCCGCGACAAAAACGGCACATCGAGCGCATCGACAATCGGTGCCCAGAGAAATTTTATCGTGTACGGCGTGCCGACCAGCGCGAACAGGCCGATGGTACCGAGATTAACGCCGGACTCGGTCATCCACACCAGTAGTGTCGAGCCGGACAGTGCCAGCGGCAGGCCCGAAGAGAAGCCGAGAAACAACACGACGAGAACGCGACGCTTGAGATAGACGGAGAACGCATCCGCGAAGGACGAGCGGGCAGGTGTCACCGGGCCGGTGGCGTCAGGCGTCGCGGCCATGCGCCGCTACTCGCCTGCTTCCAGCTTGCGCACCGGTGCGGCCATGACGTTCGATTCCACAGGCATCAGGATACCAACGTCGACTTGCTGGATCTTCTCGCCGCGGCTTTCGATCTTCTCGACCGAAATGATCGCCTGCCGGATATCCTCGTTGGACTGGTTGAAATGCCCTTGCAGCTTACGGACGCGATCGCCGAGCAGGCTCACGTCTTTGACGAGACGCGTGACCTCGTCGCGGATCAGGTCGGCGGCCTCGCGCATGCGGGCGTCTTTCTGGCTTTGCTGCACCAGCGCGATCGCCAGCATCAGCAGCGACGGCGACATCAACACGACGCGTTCGCGATAGGCGCGCTGCACAAGGTCGTCAAAACCATCATGGACTTCGGCATAGACCGCCTCCGATGGCACGAACATCAGCGCGAATTCCTGTGTTTCGCCCGGAATCAGATATTTTCCGGCAATGTCGGCAATGTGCTTGCCGACGTCGGTCCGCAGCCGCTGGCCGGCCATACGGCGCTCGTCGTCGGACTTGGATTCGCGATAGGCGGTGACACTTTCGAGCGGGAATTTGGCGTCGATGACCAGCACGCGCTTGTCCGGCATGAACACGCAGCAGTCGGGGCGGGTGCGGTTCGACAGCGTATGCTGGAACGCATAGGCGCCCTTGGGCAGGCAGTCCTGCACGATCGATTCCATCCGCCACTGCCCGAATGCGCCGCGCGATTGTTTGTTGGCGAGCACGCCTTGCAGCGAGGTCACCTGGGTGGCGAGCGTCGTTATGTTCTTTTGCGCCGAGTTGATAACGGCGAGCCGCTCATGCAGCTTTTGCAGATTCTCGGTGGTGTGCGCCGTGGTCTTTTGAATCGAATCACCGAGACGGTGCGACACCACATCGAGCCGCTCGTTGACCGCGTGCTGAAGTTGCGATTGCCGGTCGCCCAACATCCGGATCATGGCTTCAAGGCGTTGCGCTGCGGCGTTTTGCGCCTGCACTAAGCCTTCCATTGGATCGGCTTCCGGCGGCGGGGTGCGGCTGCGCAGCACCACGGCAGCCGCGACGGCAATAGCAGCAATCGCCACGACGACGGCGATACCGGTAAGGATAGGCAGCATCTCGGTCATCCGGCGACTTTATGCGATTCGCATGGGGCGGAACGAAGAGCGAACGGTCATAGCCGGTCAGGCCGAGCGGCGCAACGCACAAGGCTCCGGAAAGCGCCAATTGACCCCGCTTTCCGCAGGTCTTACATCCGCCGAACATGGCTATCCACGAGATCATCAAAATTCCCGACAAGCGGCTGCGGCAGATCTCCGAGCCGGTCAAGCGCGTTGACGCCGGTATCCGCAAGCTGGTCGATGACATGTTCGCGACCATGTACAAGGCGCCGGGCATCGGCCTCGCCGCCATCCAGATCGGCGTGCCCAAGCGCGTCGTCACCATGGATTTGGCGAAGAAGGAGGAAGGTCAGAAACCGCTGGTCTTCATCAATCCGGAATTGATCTGGGTTTCCGACAAGACGGTAACGCGCGAAGAAGGCTGCCTGTCGATCCCGGAATATTACGAGGAGGTCGAGCGGCCGGCCGAGGTCAAGGTCAAATATCTCGACCTCGACGGCAAGGCGCACGAAATCGACGCCAAGGGACTGCTGGCAACCTGCCTGCAGCACGAGATCGATCACACCAACGGCGTGCTGTTCATCGACTATCTGTCGAAGCTCAAGCGCGACCGCATCACCAAGAAATTCATCAAGGCAGCGAAGAAGGAGGAGGCGTGATTGGCGCTCCGCCTGGTGTTCATGGGCACGCCGGACTTCGCCGTGCCCACCCTTATCGCGCTTGCCGGCGGCGGCCATGAGATCGCCGCGGTCTATACGCGTGCGCCACGGCCGGCCGGCCGGCGCGGGCTCGAGCTGACGCCCAGTCCGGTCGCACGCGAAGCCGAGCGACTCAAGCTTCCCGTCTTCACCCCCAAAACGCTGCGAGATGCCGACGCTGCCACCGCGATGCACGCGCACGGCGCCGATGCCGCCGTGGCCGTCGCTTACGGACTGATCCTGCCGAAGCCGATCCTCGACACATTTCGGCTCGGCTGTTTCAACCTGCACGCCTCACTGCTGCCGCGCTGGCGCGGCGCGGCGCCGATCCATCGCGCCATCATGGCTGGCGACAAGGAGACCGGCGTCATGGTGATGAAGATGGACGAAGGCCTCGACACTGGCCCGGTCGCGGCAGAGCGGCGTGTGCCGATCGGTCCGGATGCGACGACGGGTGACTTACATGACGCTTTGGCGAAGCTCGGCGCCGATCTGATGGTGATTGCGCTCGGGGCACTGGAACGCGACAGCTTGAAAGTAACGCCGCAGCCGGCAACCGACGCAACCTACGCCGGCAAGATCGACAAAAACGAAACGCGCGTCGATTGGGCCAAACCCTGGAACGAAGTCCACAACCATTGCCGCGGGCTGTCGCCGTTCCCCGGCGCTTGGTGCGAACTGCCGGGCGCCGGCCGCGTCAAAATTTTGCGTACCACCAGGGGCGAAGGATCGGGCCCGCCGGGCCGCGTGCTTGACGACACGCTGACCATCGCCTGCGGCACCGGAGCGGTGCGGCTCGTCGAATTGCAGCGCGCCGGCGCCCGCGCCATGAGGGCTCAAGAGTTCCTGCGCGGCACGCCCATCGCACCGGCCGGCGTGCTGACCTGACATGCCGCGCTATAAGCTCACCATAGAATATGACGGCACGCCCTACGTCGGTTGGCAGGCACAGGACAACGGCCCGTCGATTCAGGCCTCGCTCACCGACGCCATCGCGGCTTTTGCCGGCGAGCGCGCCACGGTGTTCGGCGCGGGACGCACCGATGCCGGCGTGCATGCGCTGGGCCAGGTAGCCCATGTCGATCTCGCCAAGGACTGGGACACCGGCAATGTGCGCGATGCAATCAATTTCCATTTGCGCCCGCAGCCAATTGCCGTGCTCGCGGCTGAACGGGTCGCCGATGATTTTGATGCCCGCTTCTCGGCGATCAAGCGTCATTATCTCTACCGCATCAGCAACCGGCGCGCCGATCTTGCGCTCGACGTCAGCCGCACCTGGCGCGTGCCGCGTCCGCTCGACAGCGAGGCGATGCACGCCGCTGCGCAACAACTGATCGGCAAGCACGACTTCACCACCTTCCGCTCGACCGAGTGCCAGGCGAATTCCCCGCTGAAGACGCTCGACCGCCTCGACGTCGCGCGTGACGGCGACGACCTGCGCATCACCACCTCGGCGCGCTCGTTCCTGCAACACCAGGTGCGCTCGATGGCTGGCTCGCTCGTTCACGTCGGCGAGGGCAAGTGGAGCCCCGCCGATCTCGCCGCCGTGCTGGAAGCCCGCGACCGCGCCCGATGCGGCCAAGTCGCGCCGCCGCACGGGCTTTATTTGGTACGAGTGGATTATTGACTCGTCATTGCGAGGCGCGCGAAGCGCTAGCCCGGAATCCATAACCACAAATATTCGACCCGTCATCCTGAGGTGCGAGCCAACGGGTCCGGCCCGAAGTGGCCGGCCCGATGACAGGCTCCGCGAGCCTCGAAGGATGGACGGCCAGGGCCGTCGCCCTTCGAGGGCCGCTCCGCGGCCACCTCAGGGTGACGGAGTAGTGTTACCCGAAATACTTCTCGATGATCTGCCGATAAATCGCGGTGAGCGTAACTATATCGGCAACCGGCGCACATTCGTCGACCGCGTGCATGGTCTGTCCGACCAGGCCGAATTCCAGCACCGGGCAATAGTCCTTGATGAAACGCGCGTCGGATGTGCCGCCCGTGGTGGAAAGCTTCGGTGTCCGCCCGGTCACTTCGGTGATGGCCCTCGACGCGAGGTCCGTGAACGGCCCCGGCTTGGTCACGAACACGTCGGCGTTCGATGGCTCCCAATCGATATGAAAACGCACGCGCTCTTCGGCGGCGTCCTGCGCGCGCTTCTCGACCAGCGCCTTGAGCGAATCCTGGGTATGACGATCATTGAAGCGGATGTTGAAACGCGCCCGCGCTTCGCCAGGAATCAAGTTGACCGTCTTGTTGCCGATGTCGATCGAGGTGAACTCGAGGTTCGAGGGATCAAACTGCGCACTGCCGTCGTCGAGTGGTGTCTGTATCGCGCTAATGAGTTTCACCAGCCCGCGCACCGGATTATCGGCGCGATCAGGATAAGCGACGTGGCCCTGCTTGCCGGTGACGACCAAAACGCCGTTGAGCGAACCGCGCCGGCCGGCCTTGATGGTGTCACCGAGCACTTCAACATTACTCGGCTCGCCGAGCAGGCAATGATCGAATATCTCGCCGCGCGCGTCGGCCCATTTGAGGAGCTTGATGGTGCCGTTGACCGCGATGCTCTCCTCATCGCCAGTGATCAAGAGCGAGATCGATCCTTTTTTTGGCTTGCCGCCATTCGCAGCGACGTGATCCAGCGCCGCCGCGACGAAGCAGGCGATGCCGCCCTTCATGTCGACGGCGCCGCGTCCGTACAGCATGTCGCCCGCCACCTCACCGGCAAACGGCGGATGACGCCATGTCGCCTCGTCGCCCGGCGGCACCACATCGGTGTGTCCGGCGAAGACGAGATTGGGCTTTGCCGTGCCGATGCGGGCGTAAAGGTTCTCGATCGGCGCGGTGCCGGGTTCTGTGAATGTCATGCGATGAACGGCAAAGCCCGCGTTGGCCAGCACGTCCTGCAAAAAGGCCAGCGCCCCGCCCTCGTCCGGCGTCACGGAACGGCAGCGCAGCAGGTCGCGGGCAATGGCGAGCGGATCGGCGGTCATGGCTTCTAAACTACTCCGAGCCATCAGCTCTTTGCGAGCGGATCCGGACCGTACTGGTTCGGGCCCTCGGTGCCTTTGCGGAAGCCGAGCTCGTACAGCAGCGCAAGCCCGAACACCGTGAATGGAATCGCGACGATCAGCGAGATCGCGCTCGGCTGGTCGTCGGTGCCGGCCAGATCGAGCACCATGAGTAGGTCGAGAAACGCGCCGGCGCCGAAGAATGCGAGCAGCAGCCAGACCGGCATGTTGCGATCGTGAGCGCGTTTCACGGCGACGGCGAATTCCGGATAGGTGAACGCCAGATCGAATATGGCGCTGAGCCGGTCACCCTGAAGCTGCTCGGCGACGAAATGACATCCAACCTCGGCGGCCATCACCACGCCGAACGCGATCCAGAATGTCTGGCGGCCGATGCGGCCGTCGAAGCTATTGAGGAGATAGGCCCAGTCCATTCACGCGCTTTCAATCACGCAACAGCTCGTTGATGCTGGTCTTGGCACGGGTCTTTTCGTCGACGCGCTTGACGATGACGGCACAATAAAGATTCGGTCCGCCATTCTTGCCGGTCGTCGTGCCGGGCACGACGACCGAATAGGCCGGTACCTCGCCCACAAATGTCTCGCCGCTGTCGCGATCGACGATCTTTGTCGATGCGCCGATGAAAACGCCCATCGACAGCACCGCGCCCTCGCGCACGATGACGCCTTCGGCGACTTCGGAGCGCGCGCCGATAAAACAATTGTCCTCGACGATCACCGGCCCGGCCTGTAACGGCTCGAGTACGCCGCCGATGCCGACACCGCCGGAGATATGACAATTCCTGCCGATCTGCGCGCAGGAACCGACCGTGGACCAGGTGTCGATCATGGTGCCGGCATCGACATAGGCGCCGAGATTGACGAACGACGGCATCAGCACGACGCCGGGCGCGATATAGGCGGATCGGCGCACCACGCAGCCCGGCACCGCGCGAAATCCGGCGGCGCGGAAGCTTTTGTCGTCCCAATTATCGAACTTCGACGGCACCTTGTCCCACCACACGGCGTGGCCGGGGCCACCGCTGATTTCGCTCATGTCGTTGAGACGGAACGACAGCAGAACGGCCTTCTTCAGCCATTGGTTGACGTGCCAGGCGCCGTCGGCGCCACGTTCCGCAACGCGGGCAACGCCACGGTCGAGCAGGTCGAGCGCATGTTCGACCGCCTCGCGCACCGCCCCCTTGGCCGACGGGCCGATGGTCTCGCGCTGTTCGAACGCGGCGTCGATGGTCTTTTCCAGGTCCTTGAGGTCGGCGGACATGACGTGAATTCCTCGGGCAGCAACAACTTGGTGCGTCGGTTTGTCGGGGCGCGCTTGAGCGATGTCAAGGCGTCGGCGCTCCGCGCTGCCCTATGTGGCCATTCTCGTCGATGGCGCGCAAAAATCCGGCAAGATCGTCGGTGACATGATCGACGTGAGGCGCGTCGCGGCCGGCGAGCTCCCAATCCTCGCGCAGCACCACGCCGGCGCCGGCCGGCACTACCAACACCGTGGTCATGCCAAGCGCATGCGGCACTTCGAGATTGCGGGCCAAATCCTCGAAGATCGCGGCCCGATCCGGATCGACGCCGTGGCGGGACAGGAAACGCTCATAGACTTGCGGCCGCGGTTTGGGCTCGAGCGCAGCGGCCCTGATGTCGAATACATCTTCGAAGTGGTGCCCGATTTCGAGCCGGGCCAGCACGGCGTCGGCATGTTCGCGCGTGCCGTTGGTGAGGATAAGCTTGCGGCCTTTCAGGCTGGCAATCGCCGCGCCGAGCGTGGGGTTGGGGATCAACGGTGAGTGGTCGATCTGGTGCACGAGTTCGAGATATTCGTCCGGTTCGAGGCCGTGCTCCTCCATCAGTCCGCGCATGGTCGTGCCGTAGCGGAGGTAATAGTCCTTCTGTAGCCGGAACGCCTCGTCGCGCGTGATTTTCAGGAAACCGACAATGTAGTCGCGGATGCGTTCGTCGACCTGGTGCCACAGATTGAGATGATGTGGATAGAGCGTGTTGTCGAGATCGAACACCCAGGTCTCGACCCTGCCGAAGCCGCGGATGGGGCGCTGCGTCATTCGTTGACCGTTTCCTGATGACTCGTTGCTGCCACAGTTTGCAGCGAGGAGGCTGTGATCTTGGCCGAATCAAATTATCAGTCGGCGCGAGGAGCACACTTCATGCGTCGGCGGCTGCGCAAATCGATTCCATTCTTGCTGGCAATAGTCCTGGGCACAATGGCCGGCGCGGTCGTCGCCGGCGTTGCGATGCTGGCGTCGCATTCCTGATTTTACAAATGCCTAACCGGCTTCCCGCCACGAGGTCGCCGGGATCAAGCCTTTGAGCGCGCCGTCGTGCAATTGCACCGGGTCGCGCTCGCCCTCCATGGCCAGCCGCAAAATGCAGCGCGCCAGTTCGTCGGGTCTGACAGTGGTGTTGCCGACCGCTTTGAGCGTCAGCCATGCTTCGTCGAATGCGGCCTCGAGCACGATCAGCGTTTGCGGATCGAACGAATTGGTATGGAACCCGCGCATCGTCCGCCCTCACCGCGGCTTTTCGGACATCGACATTACGGAATTGGTCGAGCTTGGGCGGGAAGTTGGCCGAGTTTGTGTCACAAGGGCCGGTGTCGAATCACGTGCACTTGATCGCATTATATTGTGATCGCCGGTGGCAATCTCGGTAATCAGCTTTTTCAACACCGCATCGGCAAAAGTGTCATAATTCTCCGCCGGGATCATGAATGCGCCCGGGCCGCCGATGACATTGTCATAATAGTAACGGTCGAGAGATGGCTCGATCGAAAGGATCGGCAAACCATTGATGCCGACGCCGTCGCGGACCGCCTCGTCGCGGGCTTCGGTTACCGGACGGCCGCTGTTGTTGGAACCGTCGCCGGAAATATCGATGACGCGACGTACCCCATTGAACGGGCTTTGTACCAGCAACAGGCGGGAATAATCGATAGCGCCGCTGATCGAGGTGCCGCCGCCGAAAAGCTGGCGCGGGGCGGCTTCGATGGCGGCTGCGAAAGCGTTTGCGCTCGCCTCATCCTTGATCAGCGTCCAATCGACCACGACCACGTGCAGCCGTGGCCCGGTCCATTGCATCATGGTGACGGCGATGGATTGCGTTGCCAGCGAACGTATCGCGTTGAGAACCTGCGCGCTGCGGAATGCTGCCGCGTAGCCCTGCTTCTGCAACTCGAAACGTCCGGCGCTGACGCTGCCCGACGTATCGACGGCGAGCACAAGCGTGATCGCGACATCGGGTTGCACCGGCGCCGGCGGCTGGGTTTGTGCTTGTACCGTTGCGCCCGCTGCGGTAAGCGCCGCGAGCAGCCAAAGGACAGGCTTCCAGTTCACGCGCCGAGCCGCGGCACCAATTTTGTCGCGTTTCCGCTCGCGATCGCATCGAGATCGCCGGCCGCAAGATTGAGCTGCCGCAGGCTGTTGATCTGATCGAGCGGGAAATACGGATAGTCGGTGCCATAGGTGATCTGCGACACCGGTACGAGCTTCATCAGCGCCGCCATCGCCGCCGGATGGGTGGCGTTCGCGGTATCGTAGTTCAGGCGGCGGAATTCCGCCTCGATACCGTCCGGAGCAAAACCGTTCGGACCGCGCGCGCGCTGGTCGTAGAATGCTTCGATTCGGCCGGCGAGGAACGGGATCGTGCCGCCGGCGTGGGAGAACAGCCATTTGATGTCGCGTTGCTGGGCGAAGCTGCCGCTGAGCAACAGGCTGACGACTGTGCGCGTCGTGTCGTGCGGCACCTCGATCACAGCCGGAAATGCCCCAACGTTCAGCCTGCCGCAGCAACTCGCGACCAGCGGGTGAACATAAACCACCGCCTTGCGGCGGTTGAGTTCCTCGAGGATCGGCTTGTAGGCCGGGTCGCCCAGCCATTTGTCGCCGTAGTTCGTTTGCAGATTGATGCCGTCGGCTTTGAGCGTATCGAAGACGTATTCGATCTCTTTGAGCGTCGTGTCGGTATCCATCATCGACAGCGGCGCGAACAGCGCATAGCGGCCCGGCTTGTCGCGCACCATGTCGGCGGCGAACTCGCAGCACAGCCGCGCCATGTCGTGGGCCTTGTCGGCGCCGGCGTCGAACCATACGCCAGGCGTCGACGCCAACGCGAGAATGCTTGTCGTGATGCCGTTCTTGTCCATCGCCTCGAGGTCATTTTCTTTCGTCCAGGAAAGCTGCACCCCAAAATGCGGGATCTTGCGCTGATCCTCCCAGTCGGCCCAGGCTTTCTGGTATGTGGGCGGATAGAAGTGGTGATGCGTGTCGATCAGTTTCGCCGGCGCGGCCCGCGCCGGCGTTTCGCTGCTACCCATAAGCGCAGCCGCGCCGAGCGCCGCTGCGCCGGCCAAAAATTGCCGCCGCGATCCGCAGCAGCCGCACGTCGTCGACAATCGCATGGATTCCTCCCGGGCTTGTTCTTACTCGATATATTACACCGTCAGCGCCAGATCTGGAATGCGACGATTGCGGCCAGCATGACGGCGGCGCCGAGCCCCTGGAGCGGCGTGAGTACTTCGCCGAGCCAGGCGGCGCTGAGCAGCGTCGCCAAAAGCGGCTCCAGATTCATGATCAGCGCGCTGCGGAACGGGCCGATGCGCACGGTCGAGACGTATAAAGTCAGGATTGCGATCGCGACGCCCACGCTCAAGATCAGGACCAGGAACCAGCCGAAGGCGGATTGCGGCGAATGCCAATTCATGGTCACGATCGCCGCCACGGCGAAAATCGCGGTCGACGACACCAGCGAATGCCACGTCGTCATTCTTGGATCGGTATCTTGCAGTTCGACGCGGGCGACCAGCAAAAACGTCGCACGGCACACCGAAGCACCTGCTGCAAACGCCACTCCGGCGAGCGAAAGATGTTGCGGATCGGCGCCGATCATCAGCGCCAGTCCGAAAAATGCCACGGCGGCGGCAACCAGGCCCTGCCAGCCCAGGCGTTCCACGCGGAAGACCGCGCCGCCGAGGCCGGTCAACAGCGGATAGGTGAAATAGGTGAGAACGGCGAGCGGCACGGTTGTCAGGGCAATCGCCTGAAACAGGCCGAAGACAATGGCCGCGAACAGCACGCCGAGCCCGAGCGCGAAGACGCGGGCGCGCGGCGTGGCTGGATTGGGCGGCGACCCGATGCGCAGGTAGAGGAACATAAAAACGAGTCCAGCCGCGCCGCGAATGAGCGCCAGCGTCAGCGGGTCGACGCCGTCGGCAAAAATCAGCTTGGCGATGGTGTCGCAGACGCCGAACGACACCGCGGCGGTGATGCCGGGGAGGACAGCGTGCAGCCGCCCGGGCGCGATTTTTGAGTCCATCGGTCAGCGATGGATCAGCGTGCCGGAGCCGAGTTCGGTAAACAATTCGAGCAGCACCGCATGTGGCACCTTGCCGTCGACAATGACCACGCCCTCGACGCCACGATCGAGCGCCTCGATACAGGTCTCGACCTTGGGGATCATGCCGCCGGAAATGGTGCCGTCGGCAATCAGGCGGCGGGCATCGTCGACCGACAATTCCTTGATCAGTGTTTTCGACTTATCGAGCACGCCGGGTACGTCGGTGAGCAGGAGCAAGCGCTTCGCACGCAACGCGCCGGCAATTGCTCCGGCGAACGTGTCGGCATTGACATTGTATGTGCCGCCGTTGGCGGCGGCGGCGACCGGCGCCAGCACCGGTATTAACTCACGGCCGAGAATTTGGGTGAGCACGGTGGTGTCGACCTTCTCTGGCTCACCGACATACCCGAGATCGATCATTTTCTCGATGTGGGAATCGGGATCGACGACGGTCCGCGTCAGCTTGCGCGCCACAACCATGTTACCGTCCTTGCCGCACAGTCCGATCGCCTTGCCGCCAGCTTCGTTGATGTAACCGACCATTTGCTTGTTGATGGAGCCGGCCAGCACCATCTCGACAATTTCCAGCGTCTTGGCGTCGGTGATGCGCAGGCCCGCCGCATACTGCGACTGCACACCGACCTTCTTGAGCATGGCCTCGATTTGCGGGCCGCCGCCGTGCACCACGATCGGATTGATCGCCGTCTGCTCCAGCAGCACGATGTCACGGGCGAAGTCGCGCGCCAGATGCTCATCGCCCATGGCATGGCCGCCGTATTTGATGACAATGATCTCTTCGTCATAGCGCTGCATATAAGGCAGCGCCTCGGACAGGATGCGGGCCTGCACCTCGGGGCTGATCGGATCGCTCTGGCTCATTGGCTCAATCTTCCCGGCAATAAGTGCAAACTATGTAGCGGTGCCCACGCGCCGCGACAACTCATTCGGCCGGTACCGGCCCGATGTAGGCCGACGCCGGGCGGATCATACGGCCGGTTTGTTGCTGCTCGATGGCATGGGCGAGCCATGCGGCGCAGCGCGCAACGGCAAAAACTGGCGTGAAGGCCTCGCGCGGCAAGCCGATGGCGTCGAGCAGGAGGGCTGCGTCCATCTCGATATTGGCTCCGACGCGGCGGCCCGGCTTGCGGCGTTGCAATGCCGCGACGGCGCGGCGCTCGACCTCGATTGCAAAATCGAGACGCGCGGCGTGCGGATCGAGCCGCCGCAGTGCCGCGCGCAACAGATCTGCGCGCGGATCGCGGTGGCGGAAAATGCGGTGGCCAAAACCCATCAGGCGACCACCGGCATCGAGCTTGCGTACGATCCAGCCGTCGATGTCGCCGCTTGCCTCGATCGCGTCGAGCATGTCAAGCGCCAAGCCGGGCGCGCCGCCATGCGAGGGACCGGAAAATGCGCAGTAGCCACCCAGCACCGCCGCGGCGAGCGCAGCGCGCGTCGAGGCGACGACCCTTGCGGCGAAAGTGGAGTTGCCAAGGCCGTTGTCGATGACTGTGGTAAGATATGTGTCGAGCGCTGCGGCGCGTTTCGGCTCGATCGGCGCGCCCACGATCATATGAAGAAGATCGGCTGCGGTTGCGAGCGACGGATCGGGCGCAATCAGCGGTTTGCCGGCGCGCGTGCGAATGAGCGCCGCGATCGCCACCGGAAGCGTCGCCAGAATCGCCGCCGCATCGGTATCGTCGGGCAGCGCCGCAAGCGCGATACGCACGCCCTCAACGAGCGGCCGGAGCGCCGCGCACGGCAGCCACTCGCTCGTTCGCGCAAATGCCTTTGCGCGCGCGGTTGCGAGCGCTTCCCGCATGGATGCCCGCGTCAGGCCATGGCCGGCGAAGCCCTCCCACATCACCGCCACCGCGCCTTCATATCCGTAGGCGGCGGCAAGTTTTTCGATGGTATGGCCGCGCACCCAGACCGCGCCGCTGTTGCCATCGGCGTGGCTCAGCACCGTCTCCGCCGCGACCACGCCTTCCAGCCCGCTGTTCATGCCCCTCGTCTCCGCATGTCGCCTACCCTACCTTACCGATCGGATGATTGCCTTCAGCGCACCGCATGTGCCGGGTTGTATCTTGACCCTGACGAGCGCCTAAACCATGAGGTTCAATTCGCGATTTATTCGTGGAATCCCGGATTATAACCGTCGGGGGCGATCCCGTGCCAACGTCGATACATCAGGTGGTCACATTCAAGGCCACGCCGCAGCGCGTCTATCGGGCCCTCATGAACTCGAAAGAACACGAAGCGTTCACTGCCAACGGCAAGGCAAAAATAAGCTCCAGGGTTGGCGGCACTTTCTCCGCCCATGGCGGCTACGTGAGTGGCCGCAACATCGAACTCAAACCTGGCAAGCGCATCGTGCAGGCATGGCGTGTCAAAGGGATGCCGGAGAGCGTGTACAGCATCGTCCGGTTCGAATTTAAAAAGGTGCGTGGCGGCACGCGGCTCATCTTCGACCAGACTGGCTTGCCCCCGAAGCACGTCGGCCATCTCTCAAGCGGCTGGAAGGCGCGCTACTGGGGACCGCTGAAGGTCTATCTGGAGAAACCGCGCTAATCGCCGGGTCGTTAGCTGACGCGCTCCGCAAGGAGTTGCGCGATCGCGGCGCGCAATGACGCGATGCCAGCGACAGTCCGTGACGAGGTTGTGATCACGTCGGGAAAGGCCGCCGGCCTTTTTTTGATCGCCGCTTTGACCGCGTCAACGCGATCTGCGAGTTCGGCGTCGCCGATCTGATCGCTCTTTGTCAGCACGATCTCATGGCTGACGGCGGCCTTGCCGAGTGTATCGAGAATGGCGTCATCGGCAGATTTGAGGCCGTGGCGTGCATCGATCAGGATATAGACGCGCGCCAGCGTGGACCGGCCGTAAAGATAATCGTGGATCAGCGTCGTCCAGGCCGCGACCTTGCTCTTGGCCGCCGCAGCGTAGCCATAGCCCGGCATATCGACGAGCACGAGCCGCTCCGGTCCGCCGAAAAAAATCAGTTCCTGAGTCCGCCCCGGCGTATTCGAGGTGCGAGCCAGCGCCTTGCGTCCCGTGAGCGCGTTGATCAGGCTCGACTTGCCGACATTGGAGCGGCCGGCAAATGCGATCTCCGGCGCCGCCATCGGCGGCAGCGAGGCGCGCGAGCTTGCCGCCGAAAGAAAGTTCCATTCGCCTGCGAATAGCAGTCGTCCCGCTTCAAGTTCCGCATCGGAAAAATCGCCCGAGCCGCTCATGTCACGGAACTGCCGCCGGCCCGCGCCTGGAACCAGATCGGCGCCTCCCGGTTTCTTATTGGCGGAGCCGTGTGTGAATTGCCGGCAAGCCCGGCACAATCGGCACAATCGGCACGATAAAGCGCCGCTGCGGAGGGTTTCATGGACGACTGGTCGAACGTGAAGTTCTGCGACGTGGTGAACCTAATCCTCGGCATGGTCTTGTTCTTTTCGCCTTGGGAGTTCGACCTATCGGTTGGCGCACAGTGGCAGACCGCATCGGTCGTCGGAATTTTCATTGCGGTGCTGTCGATTGCGGCACTCGCCGCGTTTGCGGTTTGGGAAGAATGGCTCAAGGTGTTCGCCGGCCTTGCGCTCATCGTATCGCCTTGGCTGCTCGGGTTCCAGGACAGCGACGCGATGACCATCGACGTGGTGATTGGCGTCCTGGTGGCAGCGCTGGCTACCTTTGAGGTCTGGGCCCTGCATGAGCGCGGGCCCCGGGTCACGACGAACCTCTAAAAAAATGCCAGACAGCTCCCAAAAATGCGAAAAGGGGACGTCTCGTCCCCTTTCTCCTTAAATCCTGGCGCGACAGGGCGATCAGGCGGCCGCCTCAGCAAAGAGATCGCGCCACTTGGCCGACTTTGGTGCGCAGGCCGGATTTTTGCCGTCACCCTGATAGCGCGCGGCGGCGACGACCGCTGAAATGCCGATCTTCCCATAGCGGCTGTCAAGCGGCATCGTTTCGCTGGGAGTCTTGGCTTCGCCGGACGCCTTGGGGTCATTTATCCCCATTGGGGCGTTCTTGTTGGCCGATTCGGCAGTTAAGTCTTGCATAGTGAAACCCCATTCCCATTCCGGTGTGCGATGATGAAAACCTAGCCTGCGAGTGCGGCGGAAATGGGCGGCAATTCGTGCGTCGTCGTGACAATTCCGCAGCCGATGTGGCGGTCACGTGACATCCGTCTACGGTAAGCTCTTGCTTAGTCTATGGTAAACTCTTGCTTAATTTATGCGCCGCATACTCGTGGGCATGGCTTAAACGGCGACGCCGGCTAGGCACGATGCGAACTTGTCCAACGAAGCCTGGAGATAGTGCGGCATTCCTGCAACACTTGTCGCTGACCGTGATGACAAAGGGTTGTAGCGACTGGCATCCGCGGCACGATTTGGCTATTGAAATCTAGGCAATTCATCTGCGGGCGGCGTCGCGGGGGCTGGCGGGAAAATAGGTCTACAATGACAATGCGTACCTTTACTTTTTTGCTCATTGGTTTGCTGCTCGCCGGCTGCATGCAGGAGACTCTTGAGCCGTCGACGCAAGCCAACTGGAAGCCGCGCGACAAGGTGTTGATGTCGAACCTGCCTTATGCGCAGGCGTCGATTCCTGAGCAGTATAAGCGCCATGTCGTCGACTTCGACCGCAAGGAAACTCCTGGCTCCATCGTGGTCGATAGCGACAACAAATACCTCTACTACGTAATGCCGAACCATCAGGCCGTTCGCTATGGCATCGCCGTTGGCGAAGACGCGCAGGTCTGGAGCGGCATTGCCAAGGTCGGCCGCATGGAAGAATGGCCGGGTTGGACGCCGACGCCTGGCGAGCAGGAGCGGCTCGGCCCGTTGCCGGCCTTCGTCACCGGCGGACCGCATAATCCGATGGGTGCGCGCGGCCTGTACCTGTTTTCCGGCAACAAAGACACGCTGTACCGCATCCACGGCACCAATCAGCCGGAATATATCGGACAAGCGATCTCATCCGGCTGCATTCGCATGACCAACGAGGACGTGATCGATCTCTATAGCCACGTCAAACTCGGCACGGTCGTGGTGGTGCTGGCGCCAAACCAGAACGGCTTACCGCTGCCGAAAATCGCAAGCGGTCCCGACGGTCCGGTGAAGCCATACTGATTTAATCTCATTCTTCGGGGGATGGTGGCATGCGGCGCTGGTAACCCCAGCGCCGTTTGCTTTTCGATTGCATCGAGCATGATCCGGAAAAGCCTGCCCCCGGACGTGATCCGGGGGTGGAGACCGGTTTTCCGGAAAGATCATGCTCCAACAATAATCCTAGACTTCGGATTATGGTCTGGAGCTCTAAGCGCCGAGCTCGATGTGCACGATTTCCGGCGGCACGCCGAGGCGCGCCGGGATAATGCTGGTGCCGAGCCCGCCCGAAACGATCAGGTGCCGTTCGCGCTCGACGATGTGGCCATAGGCGAAGCGCGCGCCATAGCGCGACGGCACGAATTTCGGCCAGATCAGCGGTAATCTTATCTGTCCGCCGTGGGTATGTCCGGCAAAGGTCAGCGCAACGCGCTCTGGCACGCGCGTAAATATGTCCGGCTCGTGCACCATCAGCAGAACGGGATCGTCGGTTTTGATGCGCGACAGCGTCAGCGGCAGATCGTCAACGCCGCGAAAGTGGCCATGGCCGAGCTTGATGGCGAGTTGATCACCGATGCCGGCGAGCCAGAACTGTGCGCCCTTAGCGCCAAGCAGCACGGCATCGTTTTCCAGAATGGGAATCTGCACGGCGGCGAGTGCCCGGCGCACGCCTTCCAAGTGATGCCACCAATCGTGATTGCCGAGGATGGCCCAGGTTCCGAGCGGCGGTTTGAGACGCGCCAGTTCGGCCGCCCAAAGCTCATCCGGAACCGGCGTCGTCGCGAAATTGTACCAAGCCGTGAAGTCGCCGAGCAGCAACACGATGTCGGACTGTAACGCGCTCGCGGTATCGATGATCCGGCGAACATGCCCGAGCTGCATGTCGGGACCGCCAGCATGCAGGTCGGCGATCACCGTGATGGAAAGCTTGCGATCCGCCGGCCAGTTCCGTGGCGCCGGCGCGTACCGCGTGACGACGAGACCCTGCGGCTCGATCGCGCCGGCATATATCCCGGTCGCCGCCGACGTTCCGACCAGGCCCGCCGCCCCGGCGAGGACGAAGCGGCGCGTCATGAATGACACGGCCGCGGGCGGGACCTGCGCGGTGCGGAGTAATGCGGTCTCGGTCATGGTGCCTTGTACGGCGACAGTGATGAAAGGAGCGTTCATCCGGCCGCGAATGGCTTAGCCCATTGCCGGAGAAAAAGTGTTAAGCGGCCTTCACGATTGCGCGAGCCGCTCGCGCTTCACCCAATCCAGCGTCTTGTCGAGCGCGCGGCTCAGCCGGTCGAACAAATCATCGATTTCCGACTTGCTGATAACCAGCGGCGGGCATAGCGTCAGCACATCGCCGAGCACCGAACGCACAATCAGGCCTTCGGCTTCGGCGAATTGCACGGCGCGTGCACCGACGCCGTGCTGCGGCGCGAACGCGCGCTTGTCGCGCTTGTCGGCGACAAGCTCGATGCCGCCAATCATGCCCAGGCCGCGTGCTTCGCCGACCAGCGGATGCGCGCCTAACGCCGATAGCCGCGATTGGAATGTCGGCGACAGCGCTGCGGCTTTCTCGAAGATGCGATCGCGCTGATAAATCTCGATCGCTTTGAGCGCGACCGCGGCCGATACCGGATGACCACCATAGGTGAAGCCGTGGCCGAACACACCGATCTTTTTGCTTTCGGCAAGCAGCGCCTGATACATGCTTTCGGGAATCATGACGCCGGCGATCGGCAGATAGGCCGAGGACAGCGCCTTGGCGACCGAGATCGCGTGCGGCCGGAAATCGAGCTTCTCGCAGCCGAACGCGGTGCCGAGCCGGCCGAAGCCGCAGATCACCTCGTCGCTTATCATAAAGACGTCGTGCTTCTCGCAGATCGCCATTATTTTCTCGAAATAGGTTTTCGGCGGCACGATGACACCACCGGCGCCCATCACCGGCTCGGCGATAAAGGCGGCGACCGTGTCCGGGCCTTCCTTGACGATCAACGCGTCGAGCTCTTCGGCAAGGCGCGTAGCGAATTGCTCCTCGCTCTCGCCGTCCTCGGCGAAGCGATAATGATGCGGGCAGGCGGCATGCAAGAAGCCCGGCAGCGGCAAATCGAAGTCGCGGTGATTGGCGGGCAAACCCGTCAGCGATGCCGCGACGATGGTGACGCCGTGATAACCCTTCATGCGGCTGATGATTTTCTTCTTGTGCGGCCGCCCGAGCGCGTTGTTGAGATACCAGACGAGCTTGACCTGGGTGTCGTTCGCCTCCGATCCGGAATTGCAGAAAAACACCTTCGAAATCGGAACCGGCGCGATCTCCTTGAGCTTTTCCGCCAGCTCGATCGCCGGATCGTGACTCTTGCCCGTGAACAGATGCGCGAAGGATAATTTGCGCATCTGGGCTGCCGCGGCTTCAACCAGTTCCTCGTTGCCGTAACCGAGCGACGTGCACCACAGCCCCGCCATCCCTTCGATATAGGGTTTGCCGTCGCTGTCGTAGACATAGACACCCTGCCCACGTTCGATGACGAGCGGGCCGGTCTCGCGAAATTTCGCCAGATTAATGTACGGATGCACCAGCGTTTCGACGTCGCGGGTGGCAAGATTGGTGAGCGGTGACATGACAGGCCTTTGCCGGTGCTGTGGCGACTTTTCGAGTTATGCCGCTTTGGCGTTGCTATTGTGGCCGTACCAGGCGCTCGCCGTCAAAGCCGGATCGCGCGCGCATCGTCGCGAAACGCGGAGCTGTGACTACGGCGCGGCGAGAATCGGCCTCAACCCGGCTTGATGTTCGCCGCGCGAATGATCTTGCCCCATTTTTCAGTCTCCGCGGCGATGAATTTTCCGAATTCGGCGGGCGTCATCGGCATCGGCACCGCGCCAATGTCGGCGAGCTGCGCTTTCGTCTTCGGATCGGCGAGATCCGCGATGATCTCTTTGCTGATCCTGTCGCTGATCTCTATGGGGGTCTTGTCAGGCGCTCCGATCCCGTACCAGGCGCTCGCCTCGTAGCCCGGCACGAACTCGGCCACGGTCGGAATATCCGGCAACGCGTCTTGACGCGATGCAGTGGTCACCGCAAGGGCGCGCAGTTTGCCCGTTCGGATATAGTCTAGCGACTGAGAAATTGGACTAAACACGGCCTGCACCTGGCCGCCGAGAAGATCGGGGAGGAAACTGCCGCGATATGGGACGTGAACCATGTCGACACCGGTCATCGCCTTGAACAACTCGCCGCACATATGGCTAAAGCTTCCATTGCCGGCTGACGCCATATTGATCTTGCCCGGATTGGCCTTGGCATAGGTGATAAACTCGGCAACGGTCTTGGCCGGGAGCGATGGATTGAGCACCATCACGTAGGGCGCGCGGGCGAAGCATGCGACCGGTGCGATGTCGCGGATGAAATTGAAGTTGAGGTTGTCGTAGAGCGCGGGATTGGTTGTGGCCGACGGACTGATCAAGAGGAGCGTGTAGCCGTCCGGCTCCGCTTTCACGACGAGTTCGGTGGCAATATTGCCACTGGCGCCCGGCCGGTTTTCGACGACGAAGGATTGACCGAAATTCTCCGACAGCTTCTGGGCAATAAGGCGCGCGACAATGTCGCTTGCATTACTGGCCGGAAAACCGACGATGAAGCGCACTGGCCGCGCCGGATAGGTTTCCGCTGACGCGATGCGCGGAACCACAGGCAGCGCAACAGCAGCCGCGGCCACATGCAAAAATTGTCGACGGTAAAGGTTCACTGTTGTCTCCTCGCTGCATTCGCCGCCAGCGGACGCGAGCGCGGCAGTGGCACAGTGTCCAGCGGAATCGATGCCTCTCCTTCGGCTGCATCGTCGGGCTCCGCACTATCCGCCGGTGGCACCGCGTCCATCGACTGCGTTTGCGCAACGGCCGGGGGTGGGGACGGAACGTGGACGTCCCATTCGCAAACCTTGTAATTGTTGCGGCGCTCGGCGAGATCGAGATGAATATGCTCCTCGTGGGCGCCATCAGAGCCGGGGCCCAGGATAGTCGAGAACCGCGCGCAGGCGCTGGCCTTCATCGCCTCGCGCCAATCCTTGTCGACATTGACATCAGTGAGCGTGAGCGTCTTGCCGTCGGCGAGCTTGAACAGCCGCACATCGAGCGCGTCGGCGCGGCCATGTTCGCTCAACGTCGCGCCGCGCACGCGATTGCGGCCGCGACATTCATATGAATCGAAATTATCGAGCCCCCGCAGCGGCGCACCGAACTTCAGTACGGCAGGCGCGACATCGTCACGAACCCATTGCGCGATCTGCTCGGCGATCGGACAGCGCAGCGTCGCCGCCGGACTGACGGTGACTTTGTTCTGATCGGGCAGGATCACGGCGTCCAGCAAAACGGCGTCGGTGGCGCCGCACTCGCCGGGGCCGACCAGCACCGGCAGTGGCCGAAAGGTTGCCAGTTTCGACAGCCGCAATTGGCAGGCCGAAGGCGCCGCCGCGGCTTCCGGCAGCGTGGCAGTCGAGGTGTCCGGAAATGCCGCATAGACCTCCTGCGGCGGCGACAATTCTCGGGGGATGGCAATCGGTGGTGGCTGCGGCGACCCATGGCCGGAGCGCTGCGGCCCGTCTTGCGCCGCCGCGACACCACCCGCGCCCGCCAGCACAGCGAAGAAAACGGCGCACTCGACGCGGCAATTCCTCACGCAGCGGTCTCCCGACACATCCAGTACGGTCAGCTTTAGGCCAACCGTGCCCCGGGCTACAAGCGCGCCGGGTGTTGCCTCGCCGCCGCATGCGGATAACCTTGGGCGGCTGGCGCCAGCCGCTTGCCAAACGGTAACGACAACTTCCGGGGGGAACCATGCTTGGGCTGATGCAGGACTGGCAGCTTTTGTGCCATCGCATCCTCGATCACGCCGCGACCTATCACGCCGAGCGGCAGGTCATTACCCGCTCGGTGGAAGGTCCGATCCACACCACGAATTACGCCAATGTACGAAAGCGCGCGCTGCGCGTGGCGCAACGGCTCGACAAGGACGGCATCAAGCTCGGCGACCGCATCGCGACGCTGGCATGGAACAGCTGGCGGCACCTCGAAGCCTGGTACGGCATCATGGGGATCGGCGCGGTCTATCACACCATCAATCCGCGCCTGTTTCCTGATCAGATCGCCTGGATCGTCAATCACGGCGAAGACCGCATGATGATGGTTGATCTCACTTTCCTGCCAATCGTGGAAAAGCTCGCCGACAGATTGAAGCCGATCGAGCGTTATGTAGTGCTGACCGATGCGGCGCACATGCCGGCGACCGCGCTCAAGAACGCCGTGGCTTACGAGGAGTGGATCGCCGAGGTCGATGGCGACTTCGCCTGGAAATCGTTCGACGAAAATACCGCCGCCGGTATGTGCTACACGTCCGGCACCACCGGCGATCCGAAAGGCGTGCTCTACTCGCATCGCTCTAACATTCTGCACTCGATGATGGCGGCGCAGCCGGACGGCATGGGCGTGTCGTCGCGCGACGTCGTGCTGCCGGTGGTGCCGATGTTCCACGCCAATTGCTGGGGTCTTGCTTTGACCTCGCCGATGGTCGGCGCGACCATGGTCATGCCAGGAGCCAAGCTCGACGGCGCCTCGATCTACGAATTGCTCGACCAGTATCGCGTGACGTTCTCCGCCGCGGTGCCGACCGTGTGGCTGATGCTGATGCAACATCTCGAAACCAATAATCTGAAGCTGCCTTATCTGAACAAAGTGGTGATCGGTGGCTCGGCCTGCCCGCGCGCCATGACGCAGAAATTCCAGGACGTCTACGGCGTCGAGGTCTGCCATGCCTGGGGTATGACCGAGATGAGTCCGCTTGGCACATTGGGTTCGCTCAAGCCGGAATACGCGAAATTGACCGGCGAGGCGAAGCTCGACGCCCAGACCAAACAGGGCCATCCGCCGTTCGGCGTCGACATGAAGATCGTCGACGACAGCGGCAAGGAATTGCCGCGTGACGGCAAGACATTCGGCCGGCTCAAGGTGCGCGGGCCGTCGGTAGCGCGGGCCTATTTCAAGGAAGGCTCCGGCGTGCTTGATGCCGACGGCTATTTCGACACCGGCGACGTCGCCACGCTCGACACTTACGGCTACATGCAGATCACCGACCGCTCGAAAGACGTCATCAAGTCGGGCGGCGAGTGGATCTCCTCGATCGAAATTGAGAACCTCGCCGTCGGTCACCCGAAAGTCGCCGAGGCAGCGGTGATCGGCGTACCGCATCCGAAGTGGGACGAGCGGCCGCTGTTGATCGTTGTGCTCAAGCAGGGCCAGATCGCGACCAAAGCCGAGTTGCTGTCATTTCTGGAAGGCAAAGTCGCCAAGTGGTGGATGCCGGACGACGTCGCCTTCGTCGCCGAAATCCCGCACACGGCAACCGGCAAGATTCTGAAAACCGCGCTGCGCGAGCAATTCCGGGGCTACATACTTTCAGCAGCTCCCGCGCAGTGAATACTGCGGCAAAGCCAGCAATAGTGGAACTTTCTCGCAGCACCGGAATTTCTGATCGGGACGCTTACGTCCCATCCGGGAGGCTCTTAATGGATTCCGATCTGAATCGGGCGACCACTATTGTAGACGCCCAATCAGCCGTGTCTTGGGCGGCAATAGCCGCTGGAGCAGTTGCTGCGGCAGCACTGGCGCTTCTGCTTATCGCCTTCGGCGCAGGGCTTGGCCTTTCGGCAATATCACCGTGGAGCGATACCGGCGTCTCGGCATCGACATTCAAAAACGGCACCGGCATATATCTGGTGATCGTAGCGGTGATGTCGTCCGCCGTCGGCGGCTATCTCGCCGCCCGATTACGCACGAAATGGGTGGGAGTTCACAGCCACGAGGTTTTCTTTCGCGATACCGCGCACGGCTTCATCGCCTGGGCGTTCGCGACGCTGATCAGCGCCAGCGCCTTGAGCTCTGCCACGTCGTACCTCGCGAACGGCACGGTTGCCGGATTAGGCGGCGCCGCATCGCAATCGGCGCGCTCCGTCAATCCGGCGGAAATCTCCGTCGACAAGCTGTTTCGGACCGACCCAGCCGCGCAGCCTGCGACTGGAGCTGCCGCATCCTCACCGGATTCGGCCAGTGCAAATACCGCAACGCCGAACGCAAATACCGCAGCGCCGGCCAACAGAAATTCCAACCAGTCGCGGGCGGAAGTATTACGGCTATTGACGGCAAGCTTTCGCGATAATCAGAACCTGAGTGCCGGCGACAATACATATGTCACGCAAGTCGTTGCCGCGCGCACCGGCATGAGTCAGGCCGATGCCGCGAAACGCGTTAACGACGTGATTGCCGAAGCGAAGACCGCCGCCGATAACGCTCGAAGAGGTGCAGCAAAACTTTCCTTCTGGCTGACGGCTGCGATGCTGTTCGGCGCATTCGCGGCGAGCCTCGCAGCGGTCGAAGGCGGCTCGTTACGCGACGGCACATGGAACGATCGAACACTAACCCCCCGACCACTATAAGGAGCACATCATGGGCAGAGGCATTCTTCTCTGGCTGCTTGGCGTCCCGATTCCGATCATCATTCTGCTCGCTCTTTTCTCGCATTAACGAAACAGACAGAGCCGCGCCGCAAGGCGCGGCTCCTCGCATTTATGACAAAGGCCGAATGATAAAGGGCGACGATCGACTACGGGTTCTGACACAGACCCGGAATCTGAAGATGGCGCGATCCGCGCACGCTTACGTACGCGGTAGCACCGTCAAGTTTTACGAATGGCTTGAGAGCCGCCGTGGCAGATTACCGGAAGGCCCTCCAGTCTGGATTTGCGGCGACTGCCACGTCGGCAATCTTGGTCCTCTCGCCGATGCCAAGGGCCACGTGGCGGTACAGATCAGGGACCTCGATCAAACCGTAATGGGCAATCCAGCGCACGATTTGATACGGCTGGGATTGTCTTTGGCGTCGGCGGCCCGCGGCTCAGACCTGCCCGGTGTAACGACTGCAAAAATTCTGGAAGAGCTGATGGCCGGCTATCAATCCGCCCTATCGGGCGATTGGGAGACCAACAAGGACAAATCGCACCGACCTAAGGCCATTCAACTGCTCCTGGAGCAATCGACACGGCGACGATGGCGACATTTGGCGGAAGAACGGCTCGACACCGTCAAGCCCACCATTCCGCTGGGAAAACGATTTTGGGCGCTGACGCCGGATGAGCGTAAGGCCCTGAGCGAAATGGTCGACAGCGATTCCGTGCGACCGCCGCTGGCCGCGCTTCGAGGCCATGGGGAGGTTGATGCCATTGAGATGCTGGATGCGGCCTATTGGGTGAAGGGTTGCAGTTCGCTTGGACGGCTCCGCTACGCCGCGTTGCTGCGTGTCGGCAAGGGCAAGAGTTCGAGCGTCTGCCTTGTCGACGTCAAGGAAGCAGTTTCAGCAGCGGCGCCAAAGACCCCGAACGTGGCGATGCCACGGGACAATGCGGTCCGCGTCGTGACAGGTGCGAAGGCGCTTTCTCCCAACCTCGGACAACGCATGGTGGCCGCAAGGTTGCTCGGACGAGCCGTCGTCGTCCGTGAGCTGATGCCGCAAGACCTGAAAATCGAGATCAATCGGCTGACGCGTCCGGAAGCAATGAGCCTCGCGCATTATCTCGCAGGTGTCGTTGGGCGCGCGCACGGGCGCCAAATGAAATCGAGCCAGCGTCGGGCGTGGCTCTCCGACTTAGCGAAGGCTCAGAGGGCTTCCCTTAAACCCCATCCTGGTTGTGGACGAGTGTCGTGGATCTGATCGCGCTGCATGAATCCGCCTACCTCGATCATTGCCGGCAATATGCACTGTCCGAAGCTGCCTAAATCACTCGACGACGTCGCCTTCGTCGCGGAAATCCCGCCTACGACGACCGGCAAGATTCTGAAAACCGCGCTGCGCGAGACTTTCAAAGATTTCGTGCTGCCGACGGTCGCTGCCTGAATCGTTAACCGGCGTATCGTCTCTCCTAATTGGACCGCGCGCGCGACATCAATCTCTGCCGGCCAGCTAAACGTCTGTAAAACCTAGAATTTCTTGATCGTACCTGGGCTGCGGGAACGAAACCCGCAGTGGCCGAGTTTGGACGTTCGAATTAACCATCGTTGTTCCAATATCGCATTGCCGCCGCAAAGAATTCATGTTCATGCTGCGTCGCACAATTAACACATTCTATCGTTCAAAGGGCCAACCGCTCGAGACGAGCGGCATATCAAACCACTCTCATCAACAACGTAAAGGCTGATCATGGCTGGCTATAGCCTCAAGACGCTTGTATTTGCTGCAACACTTTTAAGTTCATCGATTTGTATTCCAATGATTGCTTCGGCACAGTCGGGTATTGCATCCGTTTATAACGAGGGGAGCCACACTGCGAGTGGCGAGCGCCTCGTGCCCTCGGCGCTGACCGCCGCCCATCGCACCTTGCCGTTCGGTACCATGGTGCGGGTGACCAACCAGAGTAACGGCCGCTCCGTGACGGTGCGGATCAACGATCGCGGCCCGTTCGTAAAGGGCCGCGTCATCGACCTCAGCACCGGCGCAGGGCGCGCGATCGGCGTTTCCGGGCTTGCCCGCGTGACGCTGGACGTCGTCGGTCACAGCTAAATCCCGCACTCCAGTCTATCGATAGGCGCGACAGCGGGAGGCCTCGGCCTCCCGCTTTTCATAGGCCAATCCGCCGGTCCCGATGAGTTACGGCGAATGCGTTCAGGCCCATTAACCTTTTGCCAACCCGACATTCGACGATCCGTAAGGCTTGGCTGCTAAGTAAGATTTGACTGCTAAGTGCATCGGCGCAGATTGCCGGTAAGTCAGGGCGAGTCATGGAAGACGACCGCAGAACGATCAAGCGAACGCGCGTCTTGCGCAGCGCCAAGATCATTGTGCCGCGGCGCTCACCAGTCATTCACTGCACCGTGCAGAACATCAACAACGGCGGCGCCTGCCTGAAGCTGGCGAATACCTACGGCCTGCCGGAAACGTTCGATTTGACCTTCGAGCACGGCCGCACGCTTCGCTCCTGCCGCGTGATCTGGCGCACCGACGACAAACTCGGCGTGGCGTTCATGGATACCGAGGAGAAGGCTGCGGAGGCAGAGGCCGAGGCGCGGAACGCGGGAGTGGCCGCCGTCAAGGCGGATGCCGAGTCCTAGAACTCTGCCACCGCACGGATCAGGCGTTCAATGTCCTCCGGCCGCGACAAGTGGTGATCGCCGTCCTTGACCAAGGTGAGCACGACATCATCGCTGGCGAGCCGCGCGACCAACGCCTTCGCGTGCTGCCACGGCACGTCGGGATCCTCGACACCCTGCAAAATGCGCACCGGGCATCCAGTCTCGATCATACTGCCGAGCAACAAATGTTTGCGCCCGTCCTCGATCAATTGCCGCGTGACCAGATACGGCTCGGGGGAATATTGCGACGGCCGCTCCCAGACTCCCTTCTGCTCGAGTTCGCGCTTGATGTCGGGCGTGAAACGCTTCCACATCAATTCCTCGGTGAAGTCGACTGCCGGCGCGATCAGGACCATGCCTGCGACCGAGGCCGGGCCGGAGCTTTTGCGGCGCTTTAATTCACGCACCAGACAGCAGCGCCAGCCAACCGCCCATCGACGAGCCGATCAGAATCTGCGGGCCGCGGCAGCAGGCGTCGAACACCGCAAGACTGTCGGCAAGCCAGCGGCCGATCGTACCGTCGGTGAAAGCGCCTTCGGATTCGCCATGGCCGGAATAGTCGAACCGCACGCAACTGCGCTGTTCGCGCTCCGCCCATTCCGCCAGCGCCACCGCCTTGGTGCCCTTCATGTCGGACTTGTAGCCGCCGAGCCAGAGCAGGCCGGGCGAGCTACCGGCAATCGCGCGCACGGCGACGCCGCGGCCTTCGTGGCCCTCGCCAATGTGCAGGAATTTCAGGCTGTTATCGTTCATCAGGAGCGGTCATTCCCAAGCAATCGCGCTTCCACCTACGCGCTACGCGCTGCGGCGGACTCGAAACCCTCCATAACGGCGAAGCGAGCGAGGAGGGTAACGTGCAGCTCAAAGTCACGGAACATCAATCACGCCGGGCGAGCAACGCGCATTGTCGTTGACTTGCGCCGCAAAACTCCCGATTCTCCACAATTACAGTCAAAACCACATAGGAGATAACACCCATTCGTCGCCCGAACAGGAGTATGCAGCCCGCCGCCAAGGAGGGTCCGCGCATCAACGAGGAGATCCGCGTCCGCGAGGTCCAACTCATCGACAAAGACGGCGCCAACAAGGGCGTCACCGAAATCAGCGCCGCCATTGCCATGGCGCAGGAGGCCGGACTCGATCTCGTGGAGATCGCGCCGAATTCGTCGCCGCCGGTGGCCAAGATCCTCGATTATGGAAAATACAAATATCAGGCGCAGAAGAAAGCCGCCGAGGCGCGCAAAAAGCAGAAGGTCGTCGAGATCAAGGAGATCAAACTGCGGCCGATGATCGACGAACACGACTACAACGTGAAAATGCGCTCGATCGAACGATTCTTCGAGGAAGGCGACAAGGTCAAGGTGACCCTGCGGTTTCGCGGCCGCGAGATGGCCCACCAGGAGCTGGGCTACCAACTCCTCGATCGCGTCAAGGGCGACACCGCGAAGATCGCCAAGATCGAGCAGGAGCCGCGCTTCGAAGGCCGCCAGGTGGTGATGGTTTTGGCGCCGCGCTAGGCCGCGGCGCGCCATATTTCCGGGCGGTTCCTGACAATTCGTGCCGATTGCCATAGTCGGCAACCTCTGCCATAACCCCGCCCTCTCGTCGCCCGGCTGATTAAGGGCTGCCGTGGCGGCGCGAAGTGCTCAATCAGCACGCGATCCTTAGCGATCGCCGGGCCTCCCCTCTCCCCAAAGTGGGGATGTGGGCGCCCATTATCAGGAGAGCCAAATGCCCAAGATCAAGACCAAGTCGGGCGCTAAAAAGCGCTTTAAGATAACTGGGACCGGAAAGGTCCTCTATGCCCAGTCGCGCAAGCGCCACGGCATGATCAAGCGGACCAAAAAGCAGATCCGCCAGCTGCGCGGCACCAACGTCCTGTTCAAGACCGACGGCGACAACATCAAAAAGTACTTTTTGCCGAACGGTTGACCACAGCCCGCTTCGGGCGGCGTTCTTGTTTAGCAGTTTGCAATTTTCAGAGGAGATCGACTATGGCTCGCGTCAAACGCGGCGTCACATCCCATGCCAAACATAAGAAAGTGCTCAAGGCCGCCAAAGGCTTTCGCGGCCGGCGCAAGAACACCATTCGCATCGCCAAGCAGGCGGTAGAGAAGGCAGGCCAATATGCCTTCCGCGACCGCAAGCGCAAAAAACGCACGTTCCGCGCGCTGTGGATTCAGCGGCTTAACGCGGCAGTGCGGCCGTTCGGCCTCAACTACAGCCGCTTCATCGCCGGCTTGAGCAAGGTCGGCATCACTGTCGATCGCAAAGTACTCTCAGATCTCGCGATCACCGAGCCGGTGGCCTTCGAGGCGATTGTCGGACAGGCGAAGTCGGCGCTGGCCGTGTGAGCATGCCATGATCGACCACGCCTACGTGCAGCGTATGGCCCGCTACAATCGCTGGCAAAACGAAAACCTGTATAGCGTCGCCAATTCATTGTCCGATGACGACCGGCGACGCGAGCGCGGTGCCTGGTTTGGCTCGATCCACAAGACGCTCAGTCACATCCTGTGGGGCGACCGAAGCTGGATGGGCCGCTTTACCGACCTGCCGCGGCCGACGGTTGGAATTCCGGAATCGGTGGACCTTTATCCGGACTGGGAGAGCCTGAAGGCTGAGCGCACCGCCTTCGACCAAAAAATTCTCGACTGGGCCGCTGCTGTCGACGATTCATGGCTTGAGGGAGATCAAACCTATTATTCCAGCGCCACCAAGCGCGATTGGACACGGCCGCGCTGGGTGCTGGTCACGCATATGTTCAATCACCAAACTCATCATCGAGGCCAAGTCCACTCGATGCTGACCCAGGCCGGCGGCAGGCCGTCGGATACCGACCTGCCGTTCATGCCGGATTGAACGCCATGACCGACATCGCCCCGCTTGAAACGCAAATTCTCGCCGAGATCGCCAAAGCCGGTGACGAGGCTGCACTCGAAACCGTGCGCGTAAGCGCGCTGGGCAAGAGCGGTTCGGTCACCGCGCTGCTCAAGACGCTGGGCACGCTGCCGCCGGACGAGCGCAAGACTCAAGGCCCGCTGATCAACGGATTGAAGGACCGCGTTAACGCAGCGCTCGCCGCGCGCCGCGAGGCGTTCAAAGGCGCGGCGCTTGAAGCGCGGCTCAACACCGAGAGCGTCGACGTCACGCTGCCGGTGCGCGAAACGCCGGCCGAGATCGGCCGCGTACATCCGATCACCCAGGTGGTCGACGAACTTACCGCGATCTTCGCCGACATGGGTTTTGCCATCGCCGAAGGGCCGGACATCGAGACCGACGACTACAATTTCACCAAGCTCAATTTCCCGGAGGATCATCCGGCGCGCGATATGCACGACACGTTCTTCTTCAATCCGAAGCCGGACGGCACGCGCCTCTTGCTGCGCACCCACACCTCGCCGGTTCAGGTGCGCACCATGCTCACTCAGAAGCCGCCGATCCGCGTCATCATTCCCGGCCGCACCTATCGCTGCGATTCCGACCAGACCCACACGCCGATGTTCCATCAGGTCGAGGGCCTCGTCATCGACAAGGGCTCGCATCTCGGCCACCTGAAATGGATCCTGGAAGAATTCTGCAAGGCGTTCTTCGAGGTCGATCAGATTAAAATGCGGTTCCGGCCGTCGTACTTTCCGTTCACCGAGCCGTCGCTCGAAGTCGACATCCAGTGCCGGCGTGACAAGGGCGAGATCCGCTTCGGCGAAGGCGACGACTGGCTGGAAATCCTCGGCTGCGGCATGGTGCATCCGAACGTGCTGCGGAATTGCGGGCTCGATCCCGACGAGTACCAGGGCTTTGCCTGGGGCATGGGGATCGACCGCATCGCCATGCTCAAATACGGCATGCCGGACCTGCGCGCCTTCTTCGAGGCCGATGTGCGCTGGCTGTCGCATTACGGCTTCCGCCCACTCGATTTCCCGACGCTGGCCGGCGGCTTGAGCCCGTGAAACCAATTTCCCTCCCCCGCTTGCGGGGGAGGGTAGGGAGGGGGCCTGAAGCCTCAACGCAAATCGTGATCGAAAGGGTTCTAAAAAAGCCGATTTGGCGCGTAAAGCCCACGATGCGTAAGCATGCGCGTGCGTTGCGGACGGAGTCGACCAATGCAGAACGAATTATTTGGTGCGTCGTCCGCGCCCATCGGTTGAATGGCGTCGGGTTTCGCCGCCAGACTCCAATTGGACCTTATATCGCCGATTTCGTTTCGCATGCGGCGAAGATCGTCATCGAACTGGACGGCGGGCAGCATTATGAAAAAGTGCATGAGGCGCAAGACGCCCGGCGCGATAATTTCCTGCGGTCCAAAGGATTCCGCGTGCTGCGGTTTAGCAATTACGATGTGATGACGAATCTGGAAGGAGTTTGGGACGTGATCGCTGCGGCGGTCGGCGCAGCCGCAGCCCCCTCCCCACCCTCCCCCGCAAGCGGGGGAGGGCTTAAAGGCTCGGAGCGAGGGAAGATTGCGCCATGATGAAATTCACCCTGGCCTGGCTCAAGGAGCATCTCGACACCGACCATTCGCTCGGCGAGATCACCGACAAGCTCACCATGATCGGGCTCGAGGTCGAGCGCGTCGAAGACAAGGGCAAGCTGCTGGCGCCCTACGTCATTGCGCGAGTCGTCGAGGCCAAGCAGCATCCGAACGCAGACCGGCTGCGCGTCTGCATGGTCGATACCGGCGACGGCAAACCGATCCAGGTCGTGTGCGGCGCGTCGAACGCGCGAACCGGAATGATCGGCGTGTTCGTGCCGCCCGGCGCTTATGTTCCCGGCAAGGACATCACGCTTGCGGTCGGCACCATTCGTGGCGTCGAGAGCCGCGGCATGCTGGTGTCGGAAGCGGAACTGCAAATCTCCGACAATCACGACGGCATTATCGATCTGCCCGCCGATGCTCCGGTCGGCGAGAGCTTCGCCAAATACGCCGGGATCGACGATCCGATGATCGAGATCAATTTGACGCCGAACCGGCCGGACTGCACCGGCGTGCACGGCATCGCCCGCGATCTCGCCGCCGCCGACATGGGCAAGTTTAAGGATGAACTGATCAAGCCGATCAAAGGTGAATTTCCCTGCCCGGTCGGCGTGAAAATAGACGCGCCCGAACTTTGCACCAGCTTTCGCGCTGCGCCTAGTCCGCGGCGTCAAGAACGGCCCTTCACCGGCCTGGCTGCAAAAGCGGCTGACCGCGATCGGCCTGCGCCCGATCAATGCGCTGGTCGATATCACGAACTTCATGACCTACGACCGCGGCCGGCCGCTGCACGTGTTCGACGCCGCGAAGGTGCACGGTCATCTCACGGTGCGCCGCGGCCGCGCCGGCGAAGAGCTGCTGGCGCTCGACGGCAAGACCTACAAGCTCGACGACACGATCTGCGTCATCGCCGACGAGGATGGCGTCGAATCGCTGTCCGGCATCATGGGCGGCGAGAAGACCGGCTGCTCGGAAACCACGACCGATGTGCTCATCGAATCGGCGCTGTGGAACGAGCTCAATATTGCGAAATCCGGCCGCAAGCTCGGCATCAATTCCGACGCACGTTATCGTTTCGAGCGCGGCGTCGATCCGGCCTTCATGCTGCCGGGCTTGGAACTGGCGACGCGGATGGTGCTGGAGCTTTGCGGCGGCACGCCGTCGGACATTGCCGTCGCCGGCCGCGCCGAACCGGCCGAGCACATCATCGATTTCCCTCTGTCGGAGACCAAACGGCTCGCCGGCATTGCGGTGCCGCTGCCGGACATGCGCCGCGTGCTGGAGCGGCTCGGCTTCTTCGTTGCCGGCCAGGGCGAGCGAGTGAAGATCGCGGTGCCGTCGTGGCGGGCGGATGTGCAAGGCAAGGCCGACATCGTCGAGGAAGTGGTGCGCATATTCGGCGTCGACCGGGTGCCGTCGACGCCGTTCGATCGCGGCGCGGCACCGCGCAAGCCGGTGCTGACGCCGATCCAGCAACGCACCCGCAAGGCCAAACGCGCGCTCGCCGCGCGAAACCTGGTCGAAGCGGTGACCTGGTCGTTCATCGCCAAGCCTCGCGCCGAACTGTTCGGCGGCGGCAAACCGGAGCTGGCGCTGGCCAATCCGATCGCAGCGGATCTCTCCGACATGCGGCCGAGCCTCATTCCCGGCCTGGTCGCAGCCGCGCAGAAGAACGCCGACCGCGGTTTCCCCGATGCGGCGCTGTACGAAATCGGCCAGGTGTTTCGCGGCGATCAACCGCAAGACCAGTTCACCGCCGCCACGGCTGTCCGTCGCGCGCTGGCAAAACCATCGGGCATCGGCCGGCACTGGACGAAAAGCGGCGGCGACGTCGATACGTTCGACGCCAAGGCCGACGCGCTCGCCGTGCTGATAGCGGCGGGGGCGCCGGCGCAGGCCTTGCAAGTCGTGCCGGGCGGACCGGCGTGGTTTCATCCCGGCCGCTCCGGAACGATCCAGATCGGCCCGCAGAATGTGCTCGGTCATTTCGGCGAGCTGCATCCGAGCGCACTCGAAGCGCTCGATGCCGAAGGCCCGCTGGTCGCCTTCGAAGTCATCCTCGAAAAAATTCCCGATCCGAAGGCGAAGGCGACGCGCGCCAAACCGGCACTCGAACTGTCGCCGTTCCAGCCAGTGGAACGCGACTTCGCTTTCGTGGTCGAGCGCGGCGTCAAGACCGCCGATATCGTACGCGCCGCGCAGTCAGTCGACCGCAAGCTGATCGCCGGCGTCACCGTCTTCGACGTCTACGAAGGCACGGGCATCGAACCCGGCAAAAAGTCGGTCGCCATCGCCGTCACCATGCAGCCGCGCGACAAGACCATGACGGACGCCGAGATCGAGGCGCTGGCGGCAAAGATCGTCGCCGAGGTAGGCAAGCGCACTGGCGGCGTGCTGCGGACGTAAGGCTCGCCGCTCTACTCCGCCGCCACCGCCACGTCGGCAATGAACTGCGAGGCGTAAACCTTGCGGCGTTTCAGGTTGGTCCGGTACATCGCCTCCAATTCGGCTTCGGGGAACGAATGCGTCGACGACCGCTTCATCAAAGCCTCGGCCCATGCCTTCAGCCGCGGGAATTTCTCGATGATGCCAAGCGGCTTGACCCGATCGAGGAAGAGATAACGCTGCAGGAAAGGCGCGTATGACGCGTCCACCAGCGAATATTTCGCGCCGTTGAAGTACGGGCCCGCGCCCTGTTTTTCGAGCGCCCGTTCGAGCCGCTCGAACGCCACGGGGATTTTCTCGGCCGCGGCCTTATACGCCGCCTCATCCTCCGCATAGCCGGTCGCCGTCACCGAACTGGCGAAGGTCGGCACATAGTCGGTCCAGGCCCGATTGATCGCGCGCAGCACCGGATCGTCGGGATGCAACCGCGGCGCGATCGTCTCGTCGAGATATTCGGCGATCGCATTCGATTCGAACAGCGACACCTTTTCGTCGACGCGCAGCACTGGGACTTTCTTGTGCGGCGAAATGGCAAGGAACCAGTCAGGACGATTGTCCGACTCGATGTGCCGAAATTCGAATGCGACGTTTTTCTCGCGCAACACGATCGCGGCGCGCTGCACCCACGGGCAGGTCTTGAAGCTCACCAAAAGATATTTCGTCATGAGGTCCTCACCGGCATTTCAGCGGAATTCCGTCCCCAAGTCTATTGCACTTCAAATACCAAGGGAATGCTGAATTATTTCATGCACCTGGCGCGTTCTACGGACGGGGCCCCTCGCAACCTTATCATCGGGAACCGAGATAGCGGAACGTGGTTTCCTCCCACCATTCACTGTGTATCGCATCGAGAACCGCGACATTGATCGCGTTTCTGAGTGGGCCGCCGTTCGGCATAGCAAATGCGTATTGCTGGGGATCGAATGTCGTGTCGATCAACTCCACCGAGGATGAAAAGTTCTGCCGGATAATCCAGGCAAGCAGCGGCTTGTCATAGACAAATGCGTCGATCGAATGCGCGCGCAACGCTTTGATGCCCTCCTCGGGAGTTGCAAATTTTCGGTACCCTATCCGTAATCGGGACAACGTGTCCTCGGTCGAGGTTCCGGCCACGGCTCCGACCCGCACGGTCGACAGATCGCCTACCTCGTGTACCGTTCCCTGAAGATGCTTTATCGTCAGCACCGACGTAACGCTGGCGGTGAAGACCGCAATGGCCACGATCGAGACGATCATCCAGATGATCGCGACGATACGCCCGGGAAGCGTGCGTGGGCCGAGGTCTCCGGTGTGACGCTGAGTCATGGCGACCGCTGACCACCAGACGCCCGTGGTGAGTCCCTTTGTTACACTGCCACCGAAGTGTTCGTTATTGCGCCGCTCGAAGAGCCAAACCAGAAGTCCGACGGCGATTGCCAGGCCGACCAAGACCCCGATTGCTTGGGCAAATCCGAACGACGTCAAGGTGCGGACAATTGGCAGCCAGCTTGCGTCGCCCCCGGCCGGAACCGCTATGCCAAGTCCCGTGACATAAAATGGCTCCGTAAAATCGATAACGCGCGCGCGGGCGGCCGTCACGGTCAAGGCCGCAACGGCAATATTAAATCTTCCGTCGGCGACACCATCAATCAGCCCCTGCACACCCGGCTCCTCGGAGAACCGGTAGCGCAGTTGCAATTCGTCCGCGACCCGGCGCCAGAGATCGATGCTGATGCCGCTCCAGCTTCCATCTGCGGCCTTCATCGCGAATGGCGGCGCCTCTTTTGTACCAATAATCAATTCTTGCGGAGACGAAGCGGCGGGACTTGAAGTCTCAGCCTGTTGCGCCAGACAGGGCACGGCGGCAATCAGCACCACGCCGGCCAACGCACCGATAATCGGCGACGTACAAGTCATGGTGTGCTCGATTCAAACTCGGATGGGCGGCGTCGGCGCCGATAGCACGGGCAATCTAACATCAATCCTTGATTACCGCTCCTCCCGCATGATGCTCGGCGTGCCAAAGAAGCGCGGGCGCGGTTCGGAGCGCTCACGCTTCGCCCGACGCCCGGGTTCGGGCTCGCTCGCCACCGCCGGCGCCGGTTTCGCCGGGCCGATCCTCTGCAACATCGCGTCCGCGGCACGCTCGCCGGATTCCCAGGCGCCGCCGACGGTACCCCACGAGGTCTCATGCGCCGCCTCGCCAGCGAACCAGATCGCATCGTTCACCGGATCCATTAGCGCACGGCGCGCGAACTGGCCGCCCGGCATCGCCGCCGACGAACCGCCAAGCGTCCACGGATCATTGCCCCAGCGCGTCGCCTGGGTGCGGCCGATCGATTTCTTGATGTCGCTGCCGTACAGTCCGGAGAGCCAGTCGGAAGCGAAAGCGACCATCGCCGCCTCACCCCGCGCCGCAAGATCGCGGGCGAACGCGCCGGCAACGTCGACTACGCACAGCGGCGTCCCCGACACGTTGGCAAGCATCGCCGCAGTATGGGTGTCGGCAGACTTTTCAAAAACCAGATCGTCGCTTTCGAGTCCAAGCGGGTTGCCGGTGAGCTCGAGCGCGATGTGATCGTAACTGCCAAGTGAGAGCCTGCCGAAAGCATCGATAGTGCGGTGGGGCAGGTCCGGCGAGAACTGAATACGGCCCGAAGCGATCACGTTGGTCGATACGGTGACGATCGCGGCGCGCGCGGTGAGCGTGCCTTTGGCGGTTTCGACCGTGAGGCCGCGCCTGGAATTGATCGATTTGACCGGCGTCGACAATTGCACCTGCAACCCGTCGGCCATGGCGGCAATGAGCGCACCGAGGCCCTCGCGGCAGAACATCGCCGCAGTGCGTTCGGCGCCTTTGGCGAGATCGACGCACGACATCTGCGCCAAATCCTTGGCACAGCCATAGGGGCCGAGCACGAATTCCACAGTCGGGCGCCAGTCTCCGAGATCGTTCGGCATCACCTGTTCGCACGGTATATCGGCCTTGCGCGCGGCATCGCTGATCGCGCGCATGGCGCGCACTTCGGCAGTGAGAAAATCCTCAAGCTCGCCTTCGCGTGCATAGCGCCGGCCGATGCGTATCTTCTGACTCGGCGGCGCCTGATAGACGTCGATGCCGCGGCGCAGCGGCAATTTGGTCAGCGGATTGAGATCGGGCGCATAGATCCAGTGCGCGCCGCGGTCGTAAGGCACGCCGAATGTGCGCGTGTCGGTGACGCAGCGGCCGCCGACGTGGTCGGACGCTTCGAGCAGCACATAGCGCCTGCCGGCGGCGGCGAGGCGACGCGCAGCGGCGATGCCGGCTGCGCCGGCGCCGACAATGATGACGTCGAGCGGGCCCGAGGTTTGCGGCGTTGCAGCAATTGCTGGACGTGTCATGGCCACGGCGGCGGCGGCGAGGAAGGAGCGGCGGCTCAGTCGCAGACCGGTCTTACGCGGCATGGTTTCCGGGAGATTTCCGAGTTGCAAAGATTGCCGCCTCCATACTCTCCCCGCAAGCGGGGAAGGGTTCGGGAGAGGCCTCCGCGCGAATATTACGCTTAAGTTTTGGTCAACACGAAGCCGCTGGTGTGAACCAAAATGCAACGGACTTCAAATAAAATGCCACCAGATCAAGACGCGGCCAAACCGCGCGAGAGGACTGGGAGGTCCTATGGGCATGATGCTCGAAGGCGTCGGGCGCCTGATCGCCCGAATTCTGCAAAGGCCGGTGCGCGGCTACGAGCCGTTCACACCGAGCGATCCCGAAGCATTGTGCCAATCGCTGGAGCACGGTGACGTGCTGCTGGTCGAGGGCAACAACCACATTTCCGGTGTCATCAAATATCTCACGCAATCGACCTGGTCGCATTCGGCGCTCTATGTCGGACCGATCGCAGGCCGCGCGACGGCGGACGGCGAGCCTCACGTCCTGATCGAGGCCAATGTCGGCGAAGGCGTCGTCAGCGCGCCGCTGTCGAAGTATTTCCGCTTTCACACCCGCATCTGCCGGCCGGTCGGCCTGACCCCGGAAGACTGTACGGCAGTGTGCGCTTACGCCGTCGCCCGCGTTGGCTTTGCCTACGACATGAAGAACATCCTCGACCTGCTACGCTATCTGATGCCACTGCCGCTGCCGCAACGCTGGCGGCGGCGCATGATCGCACTCGGCTCGGGCGATCCGTCGCGGCTGATTTGCTCCGCACTGATCGCCGATGCGTTCACCGCGGTGCGCTATCCGATCCTGCCGAAGATCACGATGGCGCGTAGCGTACAGGCACTCGAGCAAATCCTCGAAATCCGCCACTCCTCGCTGTACTGTCCACGTGACTTCGACATCTCGCCATATTTCAACGTCGTCAAGCCGACGATCCGGCAGGGCTTCAACTATAAAGCCTTGCAATGGGCTGATCGCGCGCCTGCTGCCGCTGCGGACCAGGCAACCGCCGTCGCCGCCTGACCGGTCGTCATTCCGGGACAGCCCAAAGGGCCGCGCCCGGAATTCATAACCACTGACCTTTGAATATCGGTAGTGCCGTGCCCATCTGGAGGCGCTGGGGTTATGGATTCCAACCCTCGCTCGCTACGCTCACTCAGCCGGAATGACGGGAAAACAATGCTCGACGCCGCCATCAATGCCATCGTCCAGATGTTTTCCGCGCCGTTGCGCGCGGTACTGTGGAAAACGATCGGGCTCGCGCTGGTGCTCATTATCGTCGCCGGTGCCGGCCTGGAGCGGCTGATCGTGCATCTGATCGGAGCCGGCGGCGCTTCGATCGAAACCACGCTCGGACCACAGGCGCACCAGCCGGTTTCCGCCCTGGCATGGCTGCTCTCGGTGGCGGCGGGTTTCGGCATTGTCGCCGGCAGCGTCATGCTGATGCCAGCCGTGACCGCGATCGTCGGCAGCTTTTTTGCCGATCAGATCGGCGACCAAGTCGAGCATAAATATTATCCCGCCGATGCTCCGGGCCGGGCGCTGCCGCTATCGCTGGCGCTCTGGGAGGGGATTAAAACCTCGCTCCTTGCAGTCGTAATCTACCTGTGTACCGTCCCGCTGATGCTGCTGGCCGGATTTGGCGCCGTGATTTTTTTCCTCGCCACGGCCTACATTCTCGGCCGCGAATATTTCGAGCTCGCCGCCATGCGCTTGCGTCCGCCGGACGAGGCCAAGGCGTTGCGCAAACGCAATGCGGTGACGGTCTTCATCGGCGGCATGTTCATCGCCGCTTTCGTCTCGATCCCGGTGGTCAATCTGGCAACGCCGCTGTTCGCCATGGCGCTCATGGTGCATCTGCACAAGCGGCTCAGCGGCTCGAAGCTGATTGAGCGGGCGTAATGGCGCCGCATCGGTGCTAATCTCGTCAGACTCGAGTCGGTCTGGAGCCTGTCGTGAAAATTCATCGTACCGGCGGGCCGATTGCCCAAGCACTCATCGCACTTTGGATCGTCGCGACATTAACCGGCGTTGCGCGCTCGCAAAACGCGCAGATCTGGTCCGTCCCGGAGATCGGCGCGCTGCCGCATGATCCCAACGGTCTTCTGGTACGGCAGGGGCGTGATCTGATCACCGCCACCTACGCTTATATCGGCCCGAATGTCCCTGATGTACCGAACCGCTATGCGGGCAATAACCTCGCCTGCGCCAATTGCCACCTTTCGGCAGGGGTGAGGAAGTTCGCGCTACCGCTGTTCGGCCTGTACGGCGACTTTCCGCAGTACAGTGCCCGGTCGGCGGCCGAAATCACTATCGAGGATCGTATCAATTCCTGCATGACCCGCAGCATGAACGGCCGACCGTTAGCGACCGCCGCGCCGGAAATGCAGGCCATCGTGGCTTACATCAAATTTCTCAGCACCGGAGTGCCAGCCGGTCAGCAATTGCCCGGGCTGGGCGCCGGCAAGATGCCGGAACTCTCGCGCGCCGCCGATCCAAAGCGCGGCCGCGCGATCTATGCGCGCGTATGTGCCGACTGCCACAATACCAACGGGTCCGGCCAGCGCCGCAGCATCCCCTCCTCCGACCTCGGCTACATGATCCCGCCGCTCTGGGGCCCCGACAGCTTCAACAACGGCGCCGGCATGGCGCGGCTCATCACCATCGCCAACTTCGTCCACTTCAACATGCCGCACGGCACCGACTATCTCGATCCGCGTCTAAGCGTCGAAGAAGCGTGGGACGTTGCGGCCTATGTCGTGTCGCAGCCGCGGCCGAACCGGCCGGGCCTCGATCACGACTTTCCGGACCTGCTGCAAAAGCCGGTGGACACGCCGTTCGGACCCTACGCCGATGCCTTCAGCGAACAGCAGCACAAGTATGGCCCGTTTGCGCCGATCCGGACCGCAATCGAACGCCTCAAGCGGGAGCACCAACGCGGCGTGCGCTGACCCGGCGCGCTTGCCTTCCCTTAGGCCTGCTTCGCTTGACTTGCAGCGACGCCCGGCACAATTTTCGTCGTCGGGCTTGATCGCAGTCGCCCGGCTTTCCAAGGCATTTCGCCCAAGCACTGCACTTTGCCCGCGCAACGGGCGAAGGCTATTGGCGGAATGATCATGCCATCCAACGTACTTCTGCTTTACGTGGCGCGCGGCGTTCGCGGCTTCGGCGACGGCTTCGCCACCATCATCTTGCCGGCCTATCTGACCGCGATCGGCTACGACATCATCCAGATCGGCGTGGTGCTGACCGCTTCGCTGCTCGGCACGGCTGTCCTGACGCTCCTGATCGGCGCCATCGCGCCGCGCCACGACTTGCGCACGCTGATGCTGAGCGGCGCCGGCATCATGACGCTCACGGGATTGGCGTTTCCCAGCTTCCAGCACATCGCCTTTATCGCGGTTGTGGCTTTTGTCGGCACGATCAATCCGTCGACCGGCGACATCGGCATCATGATTCCGCTCGAGCACGCCATGCTGGCGCGCGGCGTTTCCGATCAGGAGCGCACCCATGCCTTCGCCCGCTACAGCCTGATCGGCGCGCTGTCGCTGGCGGCGGGTACATTGGCAGCGGCAGCACCGGATTTTCTGGTGCGGGCGGGCATCGACCGGGTCGAAGCATTCAAGGCGATGTTTTATGCCTATGCCGCGCTTGGGCTGGTCTGCATGGTGCTCTATCGGCTTCTGCCGCATGCACGCATTACCGAATCAGCCCCGCAGGCGCCGCTCGGTCCGTCACGCGGCGTTGTCTACAAGCTTGCGGCGCTGTTTAGCCTGGACGCATTCGCCGGCGGCTTCATCGTGCAGTCGATGCTGGCGCTCTGGCTGTTTCAGCGATTCAATCTCTCGATCTCGGCCGCGAGCGTATTCTTCTTCTGGTCGAGCACGTTCGGCGCATTTTCCTTCCTGATTGCGGTCCGGCTCGCCCGCCGTATCGGGCTGGTCAACACCATGGTCTTTACCCACATCCCGTCGAGCGTGCTCCTGGTCCTGGCGGCATTTTCGTCCAGTCTTGATGTGACGCTCGGATTGCTGCTCGTCCGCTCAGCGCTGTCGCAGATGGACGTCCCGACGCGCACGTCCTATGTCATGGCCGTGGTGACACCCGCCGAGCGCGCCACCGCGGCCAGTGTGACCGCCGTGCCGCGCAGCCTCGCCGCCGCCATCAGTCCGACCTTCGCGGGCGTTTTATTGACCACGGCGTTCCCGGGTCTGCCGCTGATCGTGTGCGGCACACTCAAGATCGTTTATGACCTGGCGCTGCTGTATTCGTTCCGGCACATCAAGGCGCCGGAGGAATCCCATTAGCGGATACGCTCAGTCGCCTGCGTCCAGAGCAAAGCGCTACCGGCGAATCAATTCTCCAGCAGCGCCACCGTGCCGAGACCGCCGTCGGAGCAAATACTGACGATCGCACGGCTTCCCTTGGGCAAAGCAGCGAGTTCCTTGACAGCCTGACTCAATATCCGCGCTCCGGTGGCCGCAAACGGATGTCCGAGAGCAACACTGCCGCCGTTCGGATTCATCCGCTCTCGCGGAAAGCTCCCGAAAGTATGCGCGACGCCGGCTTTCTCCCGCACGAACTCCTTATCCTGCAGTCCTTTGATATGGCAGAGCACTTGCGCCGAGAATGCTTCGTGAATCTCCCACAGCGCAATGTCGTCGAACGTCAGCCCGTGGCGCGCCAGCAACCGGGGGATGGCGGTCACCGGAGCCATAAGCAGACCCTCAGTGAAGATATCGACGGCCGCCATTTCGAAATCCACCAAACGAACGCGCGGCAATTTTGCGGGCAAACGGCTCAAGCCTTCGTCGGTGGCGACCCAGATGGCCGCGGCCCCATCCGTCAACGGCGAGCTGTTGCCGGCCGTGAGCGTGCCCTGTCCGCTGCTGCGGTCAAAAACCGGCTTCAATTTGGCGAGCTTCTCCATCGAAGTGTCGCGGCGCGGGAAATGGTCTTTGCTGACGCCATCCAGAGGCACGATCAAATCCGTGAAGAAGCCGCGGTCCTGCGCCGCGATGGCGCGTTGATGGCCCTCGAGCGCGAGTTCATCTTGCTCGCGGCGGCCGATGTGCCAGGTTTTGGCCATGTCCTCCGTGTGTTCGCCCATGCTCCGGCCGGTGACACGGTTCTTCACTTCGGGAATATGAAGCCGGATGTCGGACGGATGCAGCTTAGCAAGAAGTCCGAGGCGCTGCTTGAAGCTGCGCGCTTGAACCATACGGCGCAGCCAAACCGATAGGTTGCCTCCCAGGCCAATCTGGACGCGGCTCATGCTTTCGACGCCGCCCACCATGGCGAGCGACGCGCGCCGCTCGCCAAGCATTCCGGCCGCTTCGAACACGCCGGCCATACTGGTGCTGCATTGCATAATAGTCGTGAACGTCGGCACGTGCGGATCGAGTTTGCTTTCCAGCCATATTTCGCGCGCCAGATTGGCAAAGGCGAGATTGAGGACGACAGAGCCCCAAACCGCGAAATCGATCCGGCCGTTCGCAAGAGGCGCCATAGCCAGCACCACCGGGACCGACAAGCTGAGCGAGTTACGCTCGGCGAATGCTCCATCCACCTGGACAAACGGTGTCCGCAGGCCACTCGCCAGCCAAACCGCGTGTCCGTCGTTCGGCATCATCGTCTCCTGACCGAAAGGCATCTCGCGAAAGCATCGACAAAGGCCGTCACCTGATTTGCCGGCGCCTCAGCCCCAGACCTCATCAGCCAATTCGACGACCATCCGCAGCTTCGCCCATTGTTCCTCTTCGGCGAGCACGTTGCCTTCCTCGGTCGAAGCGAAGCCGCATTGCGGCGACAGGCAGAGCTGATCGAGCGCAACGTATTTGGTCGCTTCCTCGATGCGCCGCTTGACGTCGCCCTTCTTTTCCAGTGTGCCGCTCTTGGTGGTGACGAGGCCGAGCACGACGATCTTATTGCCCTTGGGAAGAAAACGCAGCGGCTCGAAGCCGCCGGCGCGCGTGGAGTCGTATTCGAGGAAATAGCCGTCGTAATTCAGCTTGCCGAGCATCACATCGGCGACCGGTTCGTAGCCGCCTTCGGAAATCCAGGTCGAGCGGAAATTACCGCGGCAGACATGCGTCGTGATCGTCATGTCGGCCGGCTTGCCCTCGAGCGCCTGATTGATGACGCGGGCATAGTCCTGCTGCAAACGATCGGCATTGAGCCCGCGGTCGCGCGCCTTTTTCAGTTCGGCTTGCGAACACAGATAGGCCCACGCGGTGTCGTCGAATTGCAGATAGCGGCAGCCGGCGTCGTAGAAGCCGCGGATGGCCTGCTTATAGGTTTTCGCCAAGTCGTCGAAGATGGCGTCGCGGTCGGCATACTCCTTCGCCGTTACCGCGTTCGGCTCGAGACGAAAATGCAGCGTGGCCGGGCTCGGGATGCACATTTTCGGCGTGACGCGGGTGTGGGCCTTGAGAAACTTGAAGTGCTCCAGCATCGGATGGTTGGAGAAACCGAGTTTGCCATTGACGCGAATGCTTTCCATTCTGCTCTGCACGCCGTGGAACTGGATGCCGTGATCGAGCGTGTAGCGTTCCATGCCGTCGAGCATGCCGTAGAAATCGAAGTGCCACCAGGAGCGGCGGAATTCGCCGTCGGTCGTGACTTTGAGCCCAACCTCCTCTTGCTTCTTGATGATCTTCTCGATCTCGCGGTCTTCAACGTCGCTAAGTTGCGCCGCGCCGATCTCACCCTTCTCGCGTTTGGCGCGGGCTTCCTTCAGCGGCGCGGTGCGCAATAGGCTGCCGACAACGTCGGCACGGAACGGCGGCTTGGTTCTCGGCATCGGGGTGTTCCTCCATAATATTCGTTGGCAATTATGCTGGCATGTAACAAGCCGGGGCCGCGCGCTTCGTCAACTGCTAAAAAGCCGTAGCGCTCGGTCGGATGGGCCGCGTCCCAATGCGCGCGAACCGGCGAGCGACATCAACACTGCATGACTGTCTAAATTCGGTCCTCGGGATGACCGTGTGGCATGAGCTTTACCGGACAGCGCTTGACCCTGATGACGTAGGGGGCCGGGTTTTGAGGGTTCGCCGACAAAGACGGCGAGGCGCCCCGACGGCGGGAATGCCGCGAATGGTTTCCATTCGCTGTCTTCGGGCAGGATGGCTCTGAAATCAGCTTCGCCTGGCTGGTGCGATCTAACCATTGCGTTCTCCTATGTAGAGCAAGAGTCCCGGCGGGAATTCCTGATCATTTATTTGTTCTTGTCACTTATCTGACGCACACATGGCTATCGCCAAGGTTTAATTCTGCTAAGCTGACTTCCGCGAACATTGGCAACTTTTATTGTGCACGACAGTCCACAGCATTCGGCCAATGCCGATCAGGAAACCAAGTTCACCGGACCAGCAAGAATATATTTCATAGGCCGCGCATTCGAGCGAGCGGTCAAGGCTTATAGCATGCCGAGCAGGCTCTCGGCCGACACAGGAGACTCATCATGACGCGCATCTCGATATTTCGTCTAATGAACGGCCCATCGATCGCGCTTACGCTCGGTGTTTCTCTCGCTGTCTTGGGCGGCATGGCCTATGCGGCACAGGACAGGTATTCGGTGAAATTGGGCAAGCTCTCGTTTGGCGATTTCAAAGGATATGAAGACTGGAAGGATGTCGCCGTCAGTCAAACCGAAACTCAAATGAAAGTCATTGTGGCGAATGACGTGATGATGGCCGCGTATCGTCACGGCCTTCCCGCCGATGGCAAGTTGTTCCCCGAAGGGTCCAAGATTGTGAAGATCGAGTGGACGTTCAAAAAGAATCCGGTGTCACCCTATTCCGTAAACGTGCCGGACACTCTGAAAGCAGTTGACGTAATCGAAAAAGACTCCAAGAGATTCCCGGACACGCACGGCTGGGCATACGCCAATTTCATCTACGATGCCGCGTCTAACACGTTTACGCCTGAGGGGACTGAACCCAATTGTGGGTACGCATGCCACACGGCGGTGGCGAAAAAAGATTACATCTTCACGGAATACCCCAAGCGGTAAACCGGTCGGCCGCTTGCGAATAGGTTTGTGATCACCTGGAGCCGCGGGGAGAGCGTTACTGCATAACGGACGTCAGTCGATGAGGTCCCCGGCCCGGGCAAATAGTCTGCTCCGGAGCATCACACCTCGATCGTCACCTTGCCGTCCGCGACCGTCACCGGGTAGGTCTTGACCGGCACCATGCAAGGCGGCGACACCACTTCGCCGGTGCGGATGTTGAACTGGCCGTTGTGGAAGTTGCATTCCACGACGTCATCCTCGATATAGCCTTCCGACAGCGAGCCCGGCCCGTGGGTGCACATATCGTCGGTGACGTAGAACTCGCCATCGACGTTGAACACCGCCAGCGCCAGGTCATCGATCTCGACCTTGATCGCGGCCCCCGGCGCCACATCCTCGGTACTGCAAAGCTCGATACGTTTTCCGCCCGGCATGGATGGTGGCCTTCCTGCGAATGTCCCTTCGATGCAGGGCTTTATAGCCGACACCGCGCATAATGAAATATCCCCGGCGACCGGCTATAGTCCGGGGCGTTGCGCAAGGAGACAGAGAATGGAAAGCGAATCGGCCCGGATGAGTTCGGCGGCGGAAGCGAAATTCCGCATCGATAAGCCGAACTCGCAGCCGCGGGCCGTCAAGGTGATCGCGCTCGACGTGCGAAGCGAGCGCATCGTCAAGGAGCTGGCGCAATCGCCATGGCAGCGGGCAAGCTTCCTCACTGCCTCGTCGTTCTCCGGCGCTCCACGCCAGGGTGAGCCGTTTTCAATGGGCGGCTGGCTCAATGATCTCGCCGGCCGCACCAAGGACCTGGTCGATGAGGTTAACTCCGCCGATCTCGTCGTCATGGTGGCGACCGCCGGCGAGAACGCGGCGGCGGCGGCCATCATCGGCGAGGCCTGCAGCCTCAAGCACGTGATGACGACGGCGCTCGTCCTTGGCGGCGGCGCGTCGAGCGACGACACCATCTCCAAGATGCTCACGCAGTTGCGGCCGCATGTGATGATGCTGGTGATTTCGAGCGCCGACGAATACGTCAAGGACATGCTGACGGCGCTGCGCGCATGAAATTTTCCGGAGAACTGTCGGTCAAGGCGCCGCGCGCTGCAGTGTACAAGAAAGTACGCGACGCGCGTTTTTTTGCGTCCTGCGTCGAGGGCGTCAACGATCTCAAGGAGACCGCGCCAGACACCTATTCGGCCGTGTTCGAAACCAAAGTCGCGTATATGAAATTCAGGTTCAATGTCACGGTCACGGTCGTGCGCGCCGAGGAGCCGGAAAAAATCGAGGCAAAAGTCGAAGGCACGCCGCTCGGCATCGTCGGCCGGCTGACGGCGACGTCGCTGACCACGCTCAGCGAAGCCGGCGACGAGACCAAGATTGCCTACGAGGTCGATGCGGCGCTGACCGGCAAGCTTGGCAGCCTCGGCCAGCCGGTGCTGCGCTCGAAGGCGAAAGAGATGGAAAGGCAATTCGCCGCGCGGCTGGCGGCTGCATTCGCCGACGGGGCGACGCCAACGCTATGAGGCAACCCGCGCGAGCCATCCCCATTTTGTCATGCCCCGCGCAGGCGGGGCATCCAGTAGCCCCGGCGTTTCAGAGTTATCCGCAACGCCAGTGGTTACTGGATCATCCGCCTTCGCGGATGATGACACCGAGTGTAACGTAATGACTTCTGAACCCATGCACATCGACACCGACGTGCTGGTGATCGGCTCCGGCGCCGCCGGCATGTATGCGGCAATCGAGGCAGCGCGCCGCGGCGCAAAAGTACTGCTCGCCGACCGCAGTCTGATCGGCCGCGGCGGCGCCACCGTGATGGCGCAGATGACGGTGGCGGCGGCGCTTGGCGAAGAAACGCCGGACGATTGGCAGCATCACCTGCACGACACGCTCGCCGCCGGCCGCGGACTGTGCGACGAAAATCTGGCGCGGCTTTTGTGCGAAGACGCGCCCGACTGCATCCGCGAGATGGACGCGTGGGGCGTCGGCTGGGCGCGCAAGGATGGCCACATCACCGCGACAATGGCGCCCGGCCACGACCGGCCGCGCTGCGTCTATGTCGATTTCATCAATACCGGGCCTGCGGTTTCGAAGACTCTGCGCACGCAGATGGCACGTAACGCCGCCATCCGCAAGGCCGGCGATCTGTGCATTGTCGACCTCGTGGTCAGCGACGGCGAAGCGACCGGCGCGGTCGCCTATCATCTCGGCAGCGGCGCGCCGGTGACGATCGCGGCAAAGGCAACAGTATTGGCGACCGGCGGCCTCACCAGGCTTTACCGGCGCAACAGCGCCTCAACCAATATGGGCGGCGATGGCTATGCGCTGGCGCTGCGCGCCGGCGCGACGCTGATCGACATGGAATTCGTGCAATTCTTCCCGATCGGACATCTGGCGCCGCGATTGGTCGGCATGGATCCGATCATGTGGGATCCGTTCCGCTACAAGCTCGGCGGCCGGCTCCTTAACGGCAACATGGACGAATTCACCTCGCGCTACGGCTCCGACGAGGACGGCAAATACAGACTCACCCGCGATCTTGCGACCTACGCGATCCTCAAGGAGGTCGAGGCCGGGCGCGGCTCGCCGCATGGCGGCGCTTATCTGAGCTTCGAGCATTGTAGCGCGGCGGCGCTGCGCGACGCATTCGGGCCAGTGATCGACCGGCTCGCGGCGAATGGCATCGACCTCACCAAAATGCCGGTGGAGGTGGCGCCGATCGCGCACTACCACATGGGCGGCGTAAAGGCCGACGTAAGCATGGCAACGGACGTGCCCGGCCTGTTCGTCGCCGGCGAAGTGGTCGGCGGCGCCAACGGCGCCAATCGGCTGTCCGGCAACGCCATCACCGAGGCTTTGGTGTTCGGCCGCCGCGCCGGCAGAAGCGCGGCGGCACGCGTTGGCAAAACGGTGCGCCGGACTCTGCACGCACATGATATCGAGCACGCCCTCGCTCTCGTGCGCGGCAACGGCGGGGCGGCGTCCGATGCCAACACCGCCGCCATGATCGCGCGCTTGCAGGCCATCATGGCCGATGATGTCGGGCCGCTGCGCACCGGCGCGAAACTGCGCGGCGTGCTCGACGCCATTGCGGTACTCGCCGCCCGGCTCGGCGATAGGCCGCCCGGCCAGACAGTCGCATTCGACCTGGAACGGCTCGACTGGTTCGATCTGCGCAACATGATCACGGTCGCGAAGGCTGTGGTACAATCGGCGCACGCGCGCACCGAAAGCCGCGGCGCGCACCAGCGTGAAGATTTCCCCGACATGCTGCCGCAATGGCAGGTGCATCAGCGCGTTGAACTTGCCGGCGCCGAACTGAGAATCGTCGGCGCGCCCGCCGAAGCGGAGGCGCTGACACCATGACCGCCACCGCCACGCTAAAAATCCGGCGCGGCAGCGCCGGCGACGCCGGCCGTTTCGAAAGCTACCAGGTGCCGTTCGAGCCCGGCCAATCGGTACTGGACGGCCTGCGCTGGCTGCGCATCCACAAGGACCCGTCGTTGGCGGTGCGCTATTCCTGCATCAACGCTAATGCCTGCAAGGAATGCATGATCCAGATCGACGGCGAAACCGTTTACGCCTGCACCGCGCGCCTCGAGCCGCGCGAAATGACGCTGACGCCGCTGCCGAACAAGAAGCTCGTTCGCGATCTCGTCACCGAGATTGCGCCGCCGAGCGAACGGTTCAAATAACGTTCACTGCGCCTCGATGTGCGCGTCTTCGATGATTGTATGAAATTTCCGGGATTCGGCGGCCAGAAATGCATTGGCAGCTTCCGGGCTGCCCGGCGCGACGTCGTAGCCCTGCGCGTCATAGATCTTGAGAACGTCGGGCGAGGTCAGCGCCGTGGCAATCGACTTGTTGATGAATTGCACGACTACGTCGGACGTGCCGGCTGGCGCAAGAATGACACCCCAGTTGGTAACGTCCGGTGCTCCGGGCAACAGCTCGGTCATGGTCGGCACGTCCGGCAGCAGCCGGTAACGCCGCGGGCTCGTCACCGCGAGCGGTATCACATCGCCGTTCCTGATCATCGGCATCGCGGAGGCGTCAGTGACGACGTAATCGATTCGTCCGCCCAGCAGTTCGACCAGTGGGGCACCCGCCCCGTTGAAGGGAATGTGAGTTACATCGATCCCGGCATATTTCTTGAGCACTTCGCCGGACAGATGAGGTCCCGCGCCGATGCCGGACGAGCCGAAATTCAGCTTGCCGGGATTTTGCTTCGCCCGCGCGATCAGTTCGGCAAGGGTGTGAATGCCGGATTTCGACGAGACCGCGACGATGAACGGCGAGGAAAATACTTGCGAGATACCGGTGAAGCTCTTCACCGGGTCGTAACGCAGCGACTTGTAAAGGCTGCCCGAAATGACATGCGAAGGCGCCGCTATGTACAGCGTGTAACCATCGGGATTCGATGACGCGACGAATGCCGCGCCAATCGTGGTGCCGAGCACCCGGCTTGCTGACGATGATCACGGGTTCCGGCCATTCGGAACTGATTTTCTGCGCGAGTGGCCGCGCCATGCCGTCTGCCGAGCCGCCCGGTGGATAAGGGATCACCAGACTGACGACGCGGGTGGGATAATCGGCCGGTTGCGCGAGCGACAGGCTGGCCGCGCCGGCTCCAATCATAACCGTCAGCAGCGCACCACCTGCGATCACGCACCGCATGCGTCCCTGCATGCCTGACTCCTCCCTTGCACCACGCTGTAGAGACAGCGGCAAGCGTTTCATCTAGGTTGGGGAAATAAGGTCCGCGGGTCGCACGCGTGTCAAGCGGACACCTGCAACTTGCATCAATACTAGCAGCGCCGCGCATCAAAAGTTGCGGCAAAACGGCCGGAACCGATGAGTTCAACCCGCACTCCCGATCGCAAAATGAAGTTCTCAGTCTTCCTTCAGGGGGACTGCAATTACCATGTCGCCGGCTGGCGGCATCCGGACTCCTATGTCGATTCCGGCACCAACCTGCAGCGCTGGGTCGAGTACGCGCAGATCATCGAACGCGCCAAGATGGATATGCTGTTCATCGCCGACACCATCGGGGTGCCCGGCGCCGATCGCACGGACCTGATCGGATACAACACGCGCGGCGACAAGTTCGAACCGTTTACGCTGCTTTCCGCACTCTCCGTCGTCACCAAGTCAATCGGCCTCGTCGCCACGGCAGCCACGACCTACAATGAGCCGTATACGGTGGCGCGGATTCTTGCCTCGCTGGATCATTTGAGTGGCGGCCGCGCCGGCTGGAACATGGTGACCGGCGGCAATCACGAGGACGCGTCTAATTTCAGCCATGCGGTGCATCCGCCGCACGCCGACCGTTACGCGCGCGCCGAGGAGTTCGGTGATGTCGTACTCGGGCTGTGGGACAGTTTCGACGACACCGCGTTTCCGCGCGACAAAGCGACCGGCCATTATCTCGATGCCGCCAAGATGCATGTGCTCAACCACAAGGGTGAGCGGTTCTCAGTCAAAGGGCCGCTCAGCGTGGCGCGACCGATCCAGGGCCACCCCGTGATCGTGCAGGCGGGCTCCTCGGTGCCGGCGAAAGAACTGTCGGCGCGCTTCGCCGATGCGAGCTTCACCGCGCAACCTTCGCTCGAAGACGCCAAATCGTTTTATGCCGACCTCAAAGGCCGGCTGGCAAAATTCGACCGTTCGCCGGACTCGCTCAAGATCCTGCCCGGCGTCGTGATGTATATCGGGCGTACCGAAGAAGAAGCGCGCGAGAAGTTTGACCGCTTGCAGGAACTCATTCCGCTTCCGGTAGCGATCGACCGCCTGAGCCGCATGCTGGGCGGCGTCGATCTTGCCAAATTTCCACTCGACGGTCCGATGCCCGACCTGATCGGCAACGAAGCGCGCATGAGCACGCCGATGAACTATGCCCGCATGGCAAAACGCGACAATCTCACGCTGCGCCAAGTCGCGATGCGGTCCGCGGCCGGCAAGGACCACTGGACGCTGATCGGCTCGCCGACGCAGATCGCCGATCAACTGGAACAGTGGTTCGTCAGCGACGGCGCCGACGGCTTCAACCTGCTGCCGCCCCATGTGCCCGGCACGCTGAGCGATTTCGCCGACCTGATCGTGCCGGAACTGCAACGCCGCGGGCTATACCGCACCGAATACGAGGGCAGAACGCTACGCGAAAATCTCGGCGTCGCGCGGCCAGAACCGGTGTGGCGCAAGCGCGAGCGGCAGCGCGCCGGCTAGGGCCCCAAACCAGAACGGATAGACATCAGGACCACATGTGATGCCAGAAGTACGTGTCTGCAAGAAAGGCGACATCGCTGAAGGCGGCACCCGCCTGGTCAGGAGCGGGCCGGTCGAGATCGGCGTGATCTTCCACAAAGGCGCCTACTACGCCTATCGCAATCTTTGCCCGCATCAGGGCGGCCCGGCGTGCGAGGGCCTGAAAATTCCGCAGGTCGTAGAGAAGATCGGCGAGAAGGGCATCCATCTCGGTCAGGACTTCGACGAGAGCGACATGCATATCATCTGTCCCTGGCACGGCTGGGAATTCCACCTCAAGGACGGCGTCCATGTCATCGACACGCGGCACCGTCTCAAGAAATACCCTGTGGTCGAACGCGGCGGTGACATCTATGTCGCAGTCTGAGCGCATCGGAAGTTTCGCCGATCTGGCGAGCGATCTGGCCGCGGCCTGCGCCGAAGCGGTCGAGACGCAGCGGCTTGACGACATCCCGAACGACTTGCTCGGCCAGGCATTCGGCGCGATCGTGCGGCTCTACGCCGCCAAGGCGCAACTCGGCGAGGCGCCGCGACCCTACGGACGCAACTCTGGCGTTACGGTGACCGACGTTGCCATCGCCTGCACCGCGCTTCTGGAAGGCGCGGGACTTGAAGTTTTCGAGCTTGGCGCCTGGCAATCGATGTCCGGCATCGGCCGTCTCACACCGCACAGTGGCAAACCGTAACTAGCGAGGTCCTCTCATGCTGACCGATCCGCAAGACCTGCAAAACATGGCGAACCGCGATTTTCGCGATCTGGCGAGCGAAGAATTCGATACCCGCACGCTGCTGCGCAATGCCGTCGACCAAGCCATTGCCCGCAAGTACGAAGACTTTCTGATCGTCGACACCGACTCGCACCACTACGAGACCGAAGCCTTCAAGGAGATCGCCGAATATATCGAAGATCCGGTGATGCGCTTCGAAGCAAAATTCCAGGGCCATTCGCGCGGCGGCTTTACCGCGGAAACCGGCTCCTATCAGGAGCTCACCGGCCGCATCACCCGCTATCCGCGGCGCAAAGACGAAAAGGTGCCCAACACCCGGCACCGCGACTTGACGCTGATGGAGCGCTGGATGGACGCCTTGGGCGTCGATATGGCGGTGATGTTTCCGACCCCGATGCTCAATCTTTCGAACTGTCCGCGTATCGAGGTCGAGGTCGCCATGGCCAAGGCCTATAACCGCTGGCTCTGCGACAAGATCCTCGACGCCGATCCGCGCATCAAATCGATGCTGTATCTGCCGTTCCACGATCCGGAAGCGACCTACGAGATCGTCAAGGAATTCGCCGACCGCAAGGGCGTGGTCGGCTTCATGGTCACCTCGACGCATTATCGGGCGAACTACGACAACGCCTACATGAAGACCTATCACACGCTGCAGGAGCGCGAACTGCCGCTCGGCTTCCACGCCGCGTTCACCTGGACCGACCAGAGCCTCCAGCTCACCAACCGGTTCCTCGGTGTGCACGCGCTTGGCTTCACCTGGTGCAACATGCTGCACATGACCAACTGGATCACCAACGGCATGCCGGAGCGGTTTCCGAAACTGAAGACGGTGTGGATCGAAAGCGGGCTCGCCTGGATACCGTTCCTGATGCAACGGCTCGATAACGAATTCATGATGCGCACCTCGGATTGCGGCCTGCTCAAGCGCAAGCCGAGCGAATACATGCGCGAAATGTTTTTCACCTCGCAGCCGATGGAGATGGTCGACAATCGCAAGGCGCTCGAATTGACCTTCGAGATGATCAATGCCGAGACGCAGCTCCTGTATTCGTCCGACTACCCGCATTGGGATATGGATCTGCCGGCGACGATCTACGATCTGCCGTTCCTCAGCGAGGACGCCAAGCGCAACATACTCGGCGGCAATGCCAAGCGCCTGTTCAAGCTCGATTCGGTCTTTTCGCCGGTGAAGCTTGAGCGCCGCGCGCAGCGGCAGCGCGCCGCACAGGGAGCGCCAGCGCCGGTACCGGCGTAAGCCCTGACGGTCACGGCCGCGGAAGCTGAACGGCCGTTGCCGAAATAGCCAAAATCCGCCACGGCGCGGCGCCAATTCCGCCGTTGCGAGCGGCTTCTATGCGTCCGTGTTTCAAACACGCGTTTGGAAAAATGGGAGACAACGTCAATGCGTCACATGATTGGGTTGGCGCTCGCTGCAAGCGTAAGTGCCATGACTCTGGGTTGGGTTGGAAATGCGCCGGCGCGCGCCGCCGACATGACAACACCCGACTACGGCTACCAGCAGCAGCCGCCTGCCTACTATCCACCGCAGCAAACCGAAGCCTATCCGCCGCCCCCGCCGCCGGTCGCGTACTATCCGCCGCCCGCAGCGCCGCCGGTTGTCTATTACGCCTATGCGCCAGCGCCGGTCGTGGCCGCGCCCTACCCTTATTATCTGCGCGCGCCGTATTGGCGCGGCTACGGTCCACGCGTCGCGTATGGCTATGGCCACTGGGGCCACGGCTATCGCCGCTGGTAGGTTTATTGCTGCGGAGGCGGGGCAGCCGCAGTTTGCTGCTGTCCCGCCGCGGCTTGCAGCTGCGCCGTGATGGAGCCGGTTGTCTCCGGAGCGGCAGTGCTCGACGCGTAGGCCATGATCGACGCGTCGGCGGTCTTCGTCGAACCGGAATATCGCGCATAGAGTTTCTCGACGCGGTCCCGCCACATCGCCACGAACGCGGCCGAGGTCAGGTTATCGACCGACTTCCAGATCTTCTTCACATCCGGCAGCGTATTCGCCCAGATCGCGCGCTTGCACCATTTCTCGCCGCGCATCATGCCTTCATCGGTGGCGCACATCGATTTCCAGGCAACCCAGTCGGGATGATTGACGTGTTCTGCCGCGCCCTGGGTGCCCTGCTGATGGATGAGGTAGAGGTCCGCCAGCGTCGGCTTCACGTGCGTTTCCATCTCGAACATCGCTGCCGAAGTCAGAAATTTGTAGGCGGCGGCGATGGCGTTGTCGCGCGCATTGGTGATGTCGCCGGTGCCGAACTTGTTAAACTCGTAGTTGCTGAGCTGATAAAGGCCGATATAGGAGCCTGTGCGCTGCTTAGGATCGAAATCGGATTCGATCCGCGCGACGGCTTTCATGAATCCGAAATCGATGCCGAGCAAATCGGACGCGCGCTTGATTTCCTCGATCGGCGTTCCGACCGGGACATCATGCAGAGCCACCTCGATTATCTCCGCCGGCTTGATCTCGGGCGGAACTTCCGAATAGGCGTAATAGGCGAGAAGGCTGAAGTCCTGCTTCGGCTTCGGCGGCGGCAGCAACTCGGCGACTTTACTCGGGAAAGAACTGAAGTCCTCCTCCAGCCTCGCCGCAAACCTTGCGGCCAGGTCGAGTTTTGCCGCCAGTTTTTGTCTTGCCGTCGGTAGTTGCGGCGGAGCTTGGGGCGAAATGGCGACGTCCGCCGGGGCCGGCGCGGGCGCCGGCATCGGCCAGAAGAACAGATACGAAATGACAACGAAAACTATGGCGCAGGCGAAAGCGCACCAAATCTTCATGTCTTGTGCTGCCCCCCGACCGCTGGCACGGTCCCCCGACCGATGCTTTTCCTTAACCTTACTCTAAGGGCATTTTGTGGCATCGCCTAATGCCGAAGGAGCCCGCACGAGTTCCTGCCGCGGAGGTTAATGATCTGATATCGTTGAATAATCTAGTTTCATCGGGAGGATAGAGTGAGCAAACACCGCGTTTTGGCCCTATTTCTGGCCGCGGCCGGCTTCGTGGCCGCCGCCCAAACCGCCGCCGCACAAAGCTGGCCGGAGCGGCCGGTCAAGATGATCGTCGGCTTCGCGCCCGGCGGCCCGACCGACCTGTTCGCCCGCCTGATCGCGCAGAGCCTGAGCCAGCAGACCGGCAAGAATTTCTACATCGAGAATGTGCCCGGCGCCGGCGGCAATGTCGGCGCCGTCAAGGCCGCGCAGTCGGCGCCGGACGGCTATACATTCCTGGTCACCGGCGGCAATCTCACCAACAATCCGTTCCTGTTTGCCAATGCCGGCTTCGATCCGTTCAAGGATTTCGACGCCGTGACAGTCGGCGCCGCGACGCCGGTGGTGCTGGCGATCAATCCGTCCGTGCCGGCGCAAACCGTCAAGGAGTTGGTCGACTGGATCCGCGCCAATCCTGGCAAAGAAAGCTACGCCTCGCCGGGCACCGGCACGCCACCGCAGCTCACCGGCGCGCTGTTCGCGATGTCATTGAAGCTCGACCTCGTGCATGTGCCGTTCGGCGGCGGCGGCCCGGCGGTCGAAGCTACCGTCGGCAATCACACGCCGATCTCGTTCGGCGCGCTGGCGCCGGCCGTGCCGTTGATCAAGGCCGGACAATTGCGCGCGTTGGCGGTGACCGGCAAAACCCGGGCGCCGACCTTGCCGGATACCCCGACCATGGCCGAAGCAGGCTTTCCCGAAGTGGAAGGCGCGACCTGGACCGCCGTGGCGGCGCCAAAGGGCACGCCAAAAGACATCATCGCCAAGCTGCACGACATGATCGTCACCGGGCTCGCACAAGACGACGTCAAACAAAAACTCGCCGCGATGGCCTATGTGCCGATCGGCAATACGCCGGAACAATGTGAGGCGTTCTTCAAGGACGAGATGGCCAAGTGGGGCAAGGTCATCAAGGACGCCGGCCTGAAGGCGGAGTGATTTCATTTTTCTCCCCCGCTAGCGGGGCAGGATTAAGCCCACAGCTATCTTGCCGGAGCGAAGTACGGATCAACGAGCGGCGACACCGGCTGCTCGCGCCGTGAACTTCCATTCAGCCGCTGCATGACGGGATCGGGCGCGCACGGCGAATTACCCAACACATCCGCGCAATGGATCAAGTGAAACGGCGGAGGCGCCATGTCGAACGGCTCGGTCTTCGGCGCTTGGTCTTTGTTCGGATGCAGCGTTTCGCCCGCATAGGCGCTGCCGAACGCCAGCAACAAAGCTACGGCGGCAATCGTTACGACCCGCGGCCGGGATCGATTCTGCATGCCTCACCATAGCCAGCGAATGCGGCCGCTTTTTGCCGCCGCGCAATCCACGGCCCGCATTGCGCCGCGCTCACTTCGCTGGCGGCCAATTTTCCGGCGGAAACGGCATGTGCAGTGTCATCAGCACGATCGGTGCGCCTCCGGTCGCGATGACCTGGTGTGGCGTGTTGGCCGGTATCAGGATCATGTCGCCCTTGACTACGGCGCGCGTGGTGCCGTCCGCAATTGACGGTGCGGTGAGATTGGCCGCATTAACGCGCCTCTCGTCAACCATTTTGCCGCCCGTGATGATGTTTCCGGTGCCGTCGAGCACAACCATCAGCTCGGCATCTTTCTCATGCAGAGCGGCGGCGCCGTTACCTGGCCGGTATTCAAGCTGCGCTCGATATGGCGCCAGCAGCAGGATCGGCTCGGCCGTCACCGCAGCATCGCCCTTCCGATCGGCCTTCGCCTTGTCGACCAGCGCCATGATGTCCTTGTTGTTCATGAAGACGGTGACCGGCGGCGCAGCCGGTTGTTGCGCCACGGCGCTCGACGCCAAAATGGTAGCGAGCAACGTGACAGCCACATATTGGACGCGCATGTGACGTCCTCCCGGTATCTTTTTTTACGGCAGCTTACGTTGAAGCGGCCGCCTTGACCGTAGCAGGGGGCAACGTACAGTTGAAGCGCTGTTGCTCAGATCGCATTATTTCGCGACACCGCGGCGCTTCGGTTTGTTCAACCTTTCAAGCTTCGCGTTTTGCCCGCGGCCAGACGCGGCACGATCAAAGTTTGGCAGCATCGGCAACGCGCCGCGAAAATTGGCAGCGCGGCCCGGCGCGCCATTCAATCCGTTGGGCGGCCGTGGAAATTTCCCTGCCCGTTTTTTGGGCGTGCTGCAGCGCAGCATAAACAAAACAGGTACGCTCTATAAATTCCTCATAACATTATGATTCTCAATAACAATGATGTGAAACCGGAATGACACAGACCTCCTTGTGCACCGCAAAATCACAGATAAATCTACGGGCAAGGCAACTCGCAATGGAGACCACAATGAAATTGCTCAACCCGAAACTGGTGTTGGTTGCCCTTGGCACCGTCGCGCTGCTGGCAAGCCCCGCATTCGCGGCGAAGAAGAAGCACACGCCCCCGGCCAACCAGACGTCGGCTTCTTCGCAGACGATCCCCGGCTACGCCGCGGACGGCAGCGTGGTCGCCATTCCGGATCCCGATGCGCATTAAGAATTGCAACGTCTTGCAGCACCGCGTGGTGCTGACATTGTCGCTTGCGTGAACGATAAGGCCGCCCCGATGGGCGGCCTTATTCGTTATAATTTCGCCAGCGCGTCGCGTTGCCTGGTCAGCCGTTCGAGCTCTTCGTTTTGTTGCGCCAGACGGTCGGCGTTGCGCGCTTCATCCCCGGCGCCAGAAAACGCCGCGGCTTGCTCGATGAGCTGGCGGATGTTGTCGCGCACGATGGCGATACGCTGTTCGAGTTCGGAAAGCGAAAGCGGGTCACCGTTGCTCATCGTGTTTTTCCTCTCGTAAAACTCTAGATGCCGTCGGGTGCAGGGTGCCTGCGCAAGGAGTATAGGACTACGCGCCTTCGCCGTCATGGCCGGACCGGTTCCGGCCATTCACGTCTTTGCTTTGGGTCAATCGAGGTCAAACACGGCGACGCCCTCGCTGCCCTCCGCGACGCGGGCGAAGAGGTCGCCTGCGGGATTTACTATGCAGGTGAAGCCGTGGCACAGCATCGTGTCGTGTTCGCCGACCACATCTGACGACGCCACCCAGCAGCCGGTTTCGGCGGCACGGCAGCGGAGAACGTCGACGGTCTTCAGCCGCCATCGCGCGGCGGCGGCGGGCGGCATCATGTTATTGACCGGATAACATATGAGACGCGCACCCTTGCCGCGCAGCATCGCGGCGGCCTCGGGAAACATGCCGTCGTAGCAGATATTGACGCCGAACCGCCAATCGCCGGTTTCGAAGGTCGGACAATCAAGGCCTGCGTCGAAGGCTCTTTCCTTTGGATGCAGGTTGATCTTGCGGTATGCGCCGAGAACCGCGCCGCTACGGATGACAGCTGCCGTGTTGAACAAAAACTCGCCGTGTCGCTCAATCAATCCGAGAATGAACGTGGTTCGGATCGGCTTCAACCGCGCCAGCAGACCGTCAAGCACGTCATCGCGTTGCAAAGTCAGCGCCACGCGGCGGAGTGCCGGCCGGTCCAGCACGTAGCCTTGCAGATAGCATTCCGGAAACAGCGCGAGCTGGACGCCCTCGCTGTCACACCATGCGAGATCGGCCGCGAGACGATCCACAGTCCCCGCGATATCGCCAAATCGAGGTCGCCGCTGGAAGGCAGCTATGCGTAGACTTGTCATGGCCGCCGCCGTGTTCCCTTTCAAGTCCGGACGCAGGCCGCCACGTGCCGCCAGTTTGCCTTGATCGCGGCCGACGCCATCCTGCACCGCGATGAAGCGCTTACGCGTAAGTGGAACCACGGTGGTGTCGAAGCGCGCGCCACTTGCCAACATCGGCAAGCCGCCGATGCTTTTTTCGAGTGTCTCGTCCATCGTGCCGCCGAAAATCGAAAGAGACCTAATCTGTATGAATTCGGTTAACCCAAGACCTTAAGCCGACGTTCTGCAACGCCCGGCTACTATGACGCGAGGTGTCGGAGGGTGCTACCGACTTAGGCCTCGCTTGATGTCAACCGATTTGCATGCAAGTGCGGCGCCGCCGTCCGAAACGGCGGCCGGCGGCATGGTCCAGACATTTCCTCTGCGACGCCTGCGGTTGGCAGCAATTCTGCTCCTTGGTCTCTCGGCCAGCGCCGTCGGCTGGACAATCTGGCAGCTTCGAACCGACGCTGTCCGCGCCGCCACCTCGGAATCCGGAAATATCGCGGCGGTGCTTGCCGCACAGATGTCGCGCTCGCTGGCGGCTATCGATGCCGTGCTGCTTGAGGTCAAGCGAACCGCAAAAGACAAAGATGTCGAAATGCCTTCCGGCTTCGACCGCGCATTCAACAATCGTGAATTTCAGGAGGCGCTGATGGGCTACCGCGCCCGTCTGCCACAGGTCTTCAATATCGCCATGGCGGACAGGGACGGAAAGGTTGTGGTTACGACCGCGGCCTGGCCGACACCGGATCTCAGCGCCGCCGACCGTGATTATTTCACGGATGCACGCAGCCGCAGCGATGGTCATCTCAGCACGTCCATTCCAAGTGTCAGCAAGGTTGATGGACGATCGATCATTGTTTTCGCCCGGCGGCTGGAGAGCGCGAACGGCGCATTTGCGGGAATCATATTCGCCGTCGTCAGCACAAAGTATTTCGAGAACATCTACAGCGGCATTCAATCGGTCGATAATCTGCTGTTTACGTTGCTGACTCCGGACGGCACAATCTTGTTTCGCCATCCGGACGATCGCGCTTCCGCCGGCAAGCAACTCTCCAATAAATCGGAGTGGCTCGAGGCGCTGTCAAAAGGCGACGCGGGCTTTCGCATTCTCGCGACAGCCGACGGCAATGTCCGTTATGTCTCGATTCGGAAGGTGCCGGAGTATCCGCTCATCGTGGATATCTCGATCACCGAAGACACGTCTCTTGCCGTCTGGCGGCAAAGAGCAACAGCAATCGGAATTGGCAGCGCGGTATTCCTGCTGTTTTCGATTTATCTGCTGTGGGCGATCGACCGGCAAGTTCGCCGCCTCAGCAAATCCGAAGCATCGTTGGCGCAAAAGTCATTGCAGTTCGACGCCGTTCTCGCCAATATTTCGCAGGGCGTGACGATGTTCGACCGTCAGCAGCGACTGATCGTCAGTAACGCGCAGTTCGCCAAAATCTACGGCATAGCGCCCGAGTGCACGAAGCCCGGGGTGCCGTTCAAGTCGATTCTCGAGGCGCGCGCCGCGCTCGATTGTTTGCCGGCGGACGCACCGGGTTTCGTGGCGGAGCGTCTCGGACAAGTGGCCCGCTATTATTCGTCCAACGCCATCGACAAATTACATGACGGGCGCACGGTTTCCATCACGCGTCAGCCCATGGGCGACGGCGGATGGGTCTCGACCCACCAGGATATCACCGCGCAAAAGAGCGTCGAAACCGAGCTCGAGCGCATGGCGCGCTACGACGCTTTGACCGGCCTCGCCAACCGGACACTGTTCATGGACAAAGCAAACGCGGCGCTGGCGCGGATGCGGCGGCTTGGCGAGACGTTCTCGATCCTGATGCTCGATCTCGACCGCTTCAAGGCCGTGAACGATACGCTGGGCCATCCGGCCGGCGATGCCTTGCTGAAGGAGGTTGCCTGCCGGCTGCAAAAGGTGACACGCGAGGTCGATTGCGTCGGCAGATTGGGCGGCGACGAATTTGCGGTACTGCAAGCGCCCGCAAAGGATCAGAAAGACAGCGCGGTCGCGCTCGCCGAGCGAATACGTGCCGCCATCACCAGACCCTACGATCTCGACGGCCGCAAGTTCACGCTCGAAACCAGCATGGGAATTGCACTGGCGCCGCAGAATGGCGATGATGCCGATGTGCTGATCAAAAGCGCCGACCTCGCTTTGTATCGGGCCAAAACCGAGGGCCGAAATCGGTATTGTTTCTTCGAGGCCGCAATGGAAGCGCAGGCGCGCGCCCACCAGGAACTCGAAAGCGAGATGCGCAACGCCCTCGCGCGCAACGAGTTCGAACTGCACTACCAGACCATCATCGACCTTGGACTGCATCAATGTTGCGCCGCGGAGGCGCTGGTGCGCTGGAATCATCCACAGCGCGGCTTCATTCTTCCCGGTCAATTCATCGCCCGCGCCGAGGAAAGCGGTCTGATTGTTCCGCTTGGCGAATGGGTGCTGCGGCAAGCCTGCGCCGACGCCGCTCGATGGCAGCCATATCTCAAGGTGGCGGTGAATCTGTCGCCGGCACAATTCAAGCAAAACGATCTGGTGGGTGTCATCAAAGCCGCGCTCGACGATGCCGGTTTGCCGCCGCAGCGGCTCGAGCTCGAGATCACCGAAAGCGTTCTGCTGGAAAACAGCCGAGACAATCTCGCCGTTCTTCACGCCATCAAGAACCTTGGCGTTGCCATCGTGCTCGACGACTTCGGCACCGGCTTTGCCTCCCTGACCTATGTGCGGATGTTTCCGTTCGACCGGATCAAGATCGACCGGTCGTTCATACAAAATATGACCCGGGACGCGGCCAGCGCGGCCATCGTGTCCGCGGTTGCCAGCCTCGGACGCAATCTCGACATCGTAACAACGGCGGAAGGTGTCGAGACCCGGGAGCAACTCGAGCTGGTGCGCGCCGCCGGCTGCCAATCCGTTCAGGGTTATCTGTTCAGCCGGCCTGTCCCGCTGTCCGAACTCGGGGGCGTGCTCCAGGGTCGGCCCGACAAAAGCACTGCGGTCGCCTGATCAAAGCATTCGCGCGACGTCATCGCCGCCCACGCCGTCTAATAAAGAGGCCGCCTGCTGAGGCGGCCTCAAGATTGGTGGATGCAAAGATCGGCAGGATTTACATACCGTCGACGATGAACGACAGCGCGTCCGTCGTCTTCATACGGAGCGCATCGACCTCCTTCTGCGCAGCAGAATTATGCCAAGCCATGGCTTGCTCGGGACTGTCGAATGCAATCAGGATAAAGCGTGCGGGCGGCGTTCCATCCAGCGGCGTTATTTTGTCGGTGCGAACGACGAAATGGCCGCCGGAGCCCTGCATGGCGGCAGGCGCTTTGGCGATGACCTCCTTGAAACCTTCGGCGTCGTTTATTTTGCGAATGGCAACGACCGCATAGGTTGACGGCTTGGCCTGCGCGCGCAGACCACCAACGGCGCCTGCGCCGATGGCGACGCCTGTCAGCAATGTGATTCCCAGCGTGATGTATCGCGTCATGGCGCTTTCCCTTTGTTGTATGGAAGGCTTTCGGCGCCCGCCGCGAGCGGCTGGCGCTAAGTCTAGTATACCATGTTTGGGAACGACTTTTGCGATGCGCGGATCAAATCCTCGCAGGATACCGCTTACTTCATTACGAACAAGCAGTTGGCGCGCTAATATGAGCCGAGATTGCGCGCCTGCGCAAGCCGCGATGCATTACTGGTTCTTGAAGGCCGACCCCTTCGGCTTTTTGTTTTTGGCTTCTTCGACATTGATTTGGCGGATACTTTCTTGAATGTTTTCTTAGTCGCCCTGAAAAAATCGTCGGATGTCTCTGCCTCAGCTTCCGAATGTAGCGAGTCGTCCTCATTACCCGAAAAAAGTCACCTTTATCCTTCGGCTTTTCTGTGCCGAAAAACCTGTCGGTGGCCGCGAAGCGGCCCTCGAAGGACAACGGCCGATGCGCTGGGGCCGTCGCCCTTCGAGGTTCGCTACACTCGCACCTGAGGGATGACGGAAAAACGGGCGCCTCTCTTTCCGACATTCTCCCGCTGTAGCGGAACAGGAGGCGTGGAGAGGTGAATTGACAGGACTTGGCTGCAATGCGCAGAAGGACAGTCACTTGGACGCACCGGGACAGGCAATGACCACGGAACGGAAACCAGTCGCCTTCGGCGACTTGCGCGGCTGGATGAAAGCGCTCGAAGCCGCCGGCGAATTGCATGCGATCGACGCCGAGGTGGACTGGAATATCGAGCTCGGCACCGTGGCGCGGCTGGCGCAGGGGCCCGGCACCGGGCCGGCGCTCGCTTTCAACACTATCCGCGACTACGGCAAGAACGCGCGTTGCCGCCGCGTGTTCACCGGCAGCCTGTCGAGCTACCGCCGCGTCGCCATGATGCTGGGCCTGCCGCCCGACACCCATCCGCGCGAACTGGTCAAGCTCGGCCGCACCATGCTCACCGACACCATCGCGCCGAAAATCGTCGCCACCGGACCGGTGAAGGAGAACATCGTCAAAGGCGACGACATCGACCTCAACGATTTCCCGACGCCGCAGTGGAACCGCGCCGACGGCGGCCGCTACATCCTCACCTACGGCGGCGTCGTCACCAAGGATCCCACCACCAACGTCATGAATGTCGGCGTCTATCGCGGCATGGTGTCGGGCAAGAATATGATCCCGATCCTGATGTGGCGCGCGCAGCATATCGGGCAGCACGCCACTGCCTGGCAGCAGGCCGGCAAGAACGAAATGCCGATCGCGGTCGCCATCGGCTGGGAGCCGGCGCTCGATTTCGTCGGCGGCGCGCCGGTGCCGAAGAACCTGTGCGAATACGACGTCATCGGCGCCATCCGCGGCGCGCCGGTCGAACTGGTAAAATGCGAGACGGTCGATCTTTACGTGCCGGCGAGCGCCGAGATCGTCATCGAAGGCTATCTTGGCCTCGATCCGGCGACGTTTCTGCCGGAAGGGCCCTATGCCGAATTCACCGGCTATATCGCCGGCGACACTGCGCCAAAGCCGGCGATCCGCGTCACCTGCATTACCCACCGCAAGGATCCGATCCTGCGCGGCACCATCGAAGGCACGATGCCGGGCAGCTATTCGGAGAACAGCGTCACCTCCTCGATCATGCGCGCGGCGACGGCGTGGAACGTGCTCGACCGCGCTGGCGTTCCGGGCGTCACCGGCGTGTGGTGCCCGCCGGTGCAGGCCGGCGTGAATACAGTGGTGCAGGTCAAGCAAAGCTATCGCGGCGTCGCCAAGCAGGTGGCGAATGCGCTGTGGGGCTCGTCCGCCGCGCATGTGCGCTACAAGCACGTCACCGTGGTCGACGAGGACATCGACATCCACGATTATGCCGCGGTCGACTGGGCAATCGCGTTCCGCGTCAATGCCGGCGAGGACGACGTCGTCATCATGCCGGCGACCTTTGGCGCCGGGCTCGACCCTTCGGTGCGCAAGCGCGACCGCAATGTAGCGCAATTCGGCACCGGCAAATGGAACCGCGTCTTGATCGACGCCACCATCAATCTCGATTACGACCCCGACCCAGATCTGGGCGGCGCCCGTTTCCCGCCGACGGTGCGGCCGGCGCAAAGCGACATCGACGCCGTGATGGCGCGGTGGGGAGAGTTCGGGCTGGAGAAGAAAGACTAAACAAAGCGGCTTGCGCCTTAGTTTCCTCACCCTGAGGTGCGCGCCATCGGCGCGCCTCGAAGGGCGAAGGCCCCGGCGCGCCTTGGCCTGCATCCTGCGAGGCTCGCTACGCTCGCACCTCAGGATGAGGGCTTACAAATGGGAGTACTGGGTCCCCGTCTTCGGGGGACGACAAGTCAGGGCACCGGAAGCAGCGGCTTGCCTTCCGGCACTTGCATGTCGAACACCGTGAGCAAGGCTGCGGTGGACGCGTAGTTGCCCATCAGCAGCACGAGTTCGACGAGCTTGCCGGGTTCGATCAGTTTCCTGATCCGTGCAAACGCCTGCGGGGTAACCTTGTGGTCGCCGAATGCCTGCCGCCCGAGGTCGATGATCGCCGCGTAAGTCTCGTCGAGACCTTGGGTGCTCTTTCTGTGCTTGATGACGTCAATGACTTCCGCCGGCACGCCTTCCTTGAGCGCTTCGGGCTCATGCGCGGCCCATTCGAACTGGCTGTCCATCTCGCGCGCGACGGTGAGGATGGCGACCTCGCGGATTTTCGCGCCGAATACTTCGAAGCGCAGGTAGTTGTTGAACTTGGTGCGCACTTCCGCGGTCTTCGGGCTGTACAGACAGATGCCGGCCGGCCCGCGCAGGCCGACGATCGATTTCCCCGGCGCGGCGGCGTGATCGTAAGCGCGCTTGCCCGTCTCGTCGAGATCGTCGCGCTTCGGCAGCGGCAGGCGGAATCCGGATTGCGGATCGATGTCGGGCGGGATGGGCATTTTCAAGCGTCTCCGTTGTTTTTGTCGAGGAGGAGATTAGCGTGAGCGGCACCTGAATGTCATGCCCGCGAAGGCGGGCATCCAGTAATCACCGAGGGCGTGTATTGAATGAGAACATTGCGGGATGACCGGGATTACTGGATCATCCGCTTTCGCGGATGATGACAGGCCGGGAGGCAAAATGTTCTTCGAAGGGTTCACCAAAACCGAGATCAAAACCGCCGGCGCGCGCATCGTCACCGTGCACGGCGGCAAGGGCCCGCCGCTGTTGCTGCTGCACGGCAATCCGTTCAGCCATCTGTCGTGGCACAAATTCGCGCCGCGGCTGGCGCGCGATTTCACCGTGGTGGCGACGGATTTGCGCGGCTACGGCGATTCCGAAAAGCCGCCAGGCGGCAAGAACCACGAAAACTATTCGTTCCGCGCCATGGCGCAAGACCAGGTCGAGGTGATGGCGGCGCTCGGCCACAAGCGCTTCTATGCCGCCGGCCACGATCGCGGCGCCCGCGTGCTGCACCGCATGTGCCTCGATCATGAGCAAGCGGTGGCCCGCGCGGCCATCCTCGACATCATTCCGCAGCATCACGTGCTCAACAACGTAACCCGGCAGTGGGGCACGTTTTCGTGGCACTGGTTCTTCATGATCCAGCCGGAGCCGTTTCCGGAACACCTGATGAGCTGCGATCCGGATTTTTTCATCAACAAGAAGCTCGCCAAGACCGAACAGGGCCTGAGTTTCTTCGATCCGAAGGCGCTCGACGAATACCGGCGCTATTTCCGCAATCCCGCGACCGTCCACGCCATGTGCGAGGATTATCGCGCCACCCACGGCATCGATCTTGAGATGGACACCAAAGATTTCGAGGCCGGCCGGAAGATCACTTGCCCGGCGCTTGTTCTGTGGGGCGCGACCGGCGGCGTCGGCCGCAATTCGAAGCCTGCGCCCGCGGACATCTGGCAGCGCTACGCCGCCGACATCCGCGGCGCCAAGGCGCTGCCGTGCGGACATTATCTGTCCGAGGAAGCGCCGGAGGAAACCTATCAGGAATTGCGTGCGTTTTTTGCTGAAGGAGAATTGGGCAAATAGCAAACGGTAAATACGTCGTCATTGCGAGAAGCGAACGGACGAAGCAATCCAGGGCGGCAGGCATTGAGCGCTGGATTGCTTCGCGGAGCTTGTCATCGGGCCGGCCACTTCGGGCCGGACCCGTTGGCTCGCAATGACGGGGCGCGGCCTTCGCTTACGGCACGAGCAACAATTTGCCGAGCACCTCGCCGCCTTCGAGCATCTCGTGCGCCCGCGCCGCTTCGGCAAGCGGCACCTTGGCGTGAATGCGCGGATGCAATTTGCCGGCCGCGAGCATGTCGATGAGCGCCCGCATGCCGGCGCGGCGCTCCTCGACGAGGTGATCCCAGGTGTGGATGGTGAATTGACGGACCGCTATCGAGTTCCTGCGCCACAGCGGTGTGGACGTGAGATCGAGTTCCGGCCTGCCACCGAGAGCGCCATACACCAACAGCGTACCGCAAGGACCGAGCATGGCGATGTTGTCGACAAGGCCTTTGCCGGCAATTGGGTCGATGATGGCATCGACTCCGCGTCCATCCGTCAATTCCCGCACCCGCTCGCCGACTTTGTCTGTGTTGCGGTTGACGATGTGATCGGCGCCGAGTTGGCGGGCGAATTGCGCCTTGTCCGCGCTCGAGACCACGCCGATCACTTTCAGCTCCGCGGCTTTGGCAAGATCGATCAGCGCGTTGCCCATGCCGCCGGCCGCCGCGTAGATCAATACGGTTTGGCTTTTTCTAAGCGCAAGCGCATCATTGAAGATGTGATAGGCGACCTGATAATTGGCCAGCGCTGCCGCGGCATCGAAGCTGACAGTGGCGGGCAAAATGAACGTGGCGTCGGCTGGCGTCGCGATGAACTCGGCATAATGGCCGCCGCGATGCGGCCGCTCGCGCGCGGTGGCGTAAACCCGTTGACCCACTGTACGTAAGGTGACGCCCGCCCCGACTTGCTCGATGATGCCGGAAAGTTCCGTGCCGGGGGTGACCGGAAGCGGCGGCATATAGCTGTAGGTGCCGGCGCGGATCAGGCAATCGGGGATGCCGACACCGATGGCGTGCGCCTTGATCAACACCTCGCCCGCCCGCGGCTCGGGGATGGGCACGTCGAGGCACTGCATCACGCCGGGCGGGCCCGGCCTGTCGACCTGGATGCGCTTCACTTTAATCCGTCCCGCCGCAGTGGCCGTGCGCTCAGCTTGCCGCCGGCGCCGGCGCGCCAAGGAAGTTCTTCATTGTGTACCACAGCAGCTGGCGGTTCTTGTTGAAGCCTTCGCTGTGTGCGGTGTTCGGCAGGATGCTGTATTGCCGGTCGCCGTTCGGCAATTGGCGAAAGAAGTCGAGCAGATCATCGTTGGTCGAGTTACCGTCCCATTCGCCGCGCGTCATCAGCACCGGCGACATCACCTTGGTGGGATCGACGACCGGTAGATTGACCGCCATATCGATATAGGTACCGGCCGGAATGGTGTCGCCGAATTTCATTTCCGTCGTGACCAGCGCCTCGACCATCGCCGGATCGTAGATATTGGGATGACCGTCGCGGCTGAAAATCGAGCGGATCATGCCGGCGTCGCGCTTGCGCCGCGGATTGGCGCGAAGCTCCGCGATTTTGTCGCGGCGGCGTTGAATCTCGGCTGCGCCTTCGCCCTTGTAGGTGGACGCTGCGAGCATGAGCCGGTCAACCCTTTCAGGCTGGGCTTGCGCGTAGGCCCCGGCGCGGATGGCGCCCGAGGATTCGCCAAACATGTGCACCCTCTGCTGGCCGCTCTCTTGCACGACGACCGGCATCGCCGCCTTGAGATCCTCGACGCCGCTGGCGATATCCGAATTGTTGCCCGAGCTGCCCGAATAGCCGTAACCGTCGTGATCCATGGTCCAGACGTCGTAACCATAGCCGGCGAATTCGTTCATCATCGAATAATTGGCATTGCCTGGCACGTTGAGATCGTAGGATGAACGCGCCGAGAGCGACGAGCCGTGCACCAGGAACAGCACCGGGCGCGGTTGCTCGCCCGGCTTCGGCGCGCCGATCCGTTTGCGCCACAGATTGAGCTTCACGTCGCCCTTGTGCGCCCAGTATTCCTGGCTCCAGATTTCAACCGGCGCGGCTTGCGCCGCGGAGCTTTGGGCGTGCGCCGGCCCACCGCCGGAGGCAAACCCGGCGCCGAGGCCGAGCGCGGCGCTCGTGATGACGGTGCGGCGTGCAACCAGGTGATCGGCCATGGCGTTCTCCCTTGTGGCGGTCCCGCTTCCGGACGGGGCGGTCGCGCATTGCCCATTCCCGGACAGGTGTTGCGGCAGAGGATAGCAGGCCGATGAGGTGTGGCCAATTAGCGCGCTTGTGGCTGCACTCGCGCCGAAACCCGACATCTGCTAGGGGGAGCCACGTTGCAGGAAGAGACGAATTGTCGATGCCCACACAGCCGGTCTGGAACGCGGAATGCTGAACGCGCTGCGCGGGACCGCGCAATTCATCGACCGGAAGAACGGCTGGAGCCGGCTGGGGCTCGCCCTTAGCCTCACCATCGTCATTGTCGCCGCGGTGGTATTGTACCGCATCCTTCGCCACATCGATCCCGACGAACTCATTGACGCCATCGAGGCGACCGACTGGCACACACTCATTATTGCCGGCCTATTCGTCGTCGCCGGCTATCTGACCTTGACGTTCTACGATCTGTTCGCGTTGCGCACGATCGGCCGGACCGAAGTCCCCTATCGCGTCGCGGCGCTGGCCGGCTTCACCAGTTACGCCGTGGGCCACAATGTCGGCGCCAGCGTCTTCTCCGGCGGCGCAGTACGCTATCGCGTCTATTCGAGCTGGGGCCTCAGCGTCATCGATGTGACCAAAATCTGCTTCATCGCCGGGCTCACCTTCTGGCTTGGCAACGCGACGGTGCTCGGGCTCGGCATCCTCTATGCGCCGCAAGCCGCGCGCGCCTTGGATCAGTTGCCGCCATGGGGCAATCGCCTGTTTGCGCTCGTGCTGCTCGCGATGCTCTGCGCCTATGTGGTGTGGGTGTGGGTCAAGCCGCGGGTGATCGGCCGCGACGGCTGGCAGGTGACGCTGCCCGGCGGTCCGCTGACGCTTCTTCAAATCGCCATTGGCATCGTCGATCTCGGTTGCTGTGCCGCGGCGATGTACATGCTGGTTCCGGACGAACCCAATCTCGGCTTCGTCACGGTCGCCCTGATTTTCGTCGCCGCCACGCTATTGGGCTTCGCCAGCCATGCGCCCGGCGGCCTCGGCGTCTTCGACGCCACCATGATGGTCGCGCTCTGGCAGTTCGATAAAGAAGACCTGCTGGCCGGCCTGCTGCTATTCCGCCTGCTCTACTACATTATTCCGTTCGTGATCTCGATCGTCATTCTCGGAACGCGCGAATTTCTTCTCGGCCACGTTAAGCAGCGTATTGCGCAAGCGGCTCCGCCGCCGATCAATCCACCGAGCGAGCGTGTCCGCGAGAAATCGGATGCCTCCTGATGAGCGCCAATGAGAACCGTGTAGCGCTCGAACCAGGCCGGTCGCGCGGCGCGCGGCTCGTGGTCGCCGCCGCCGCAATCGTATTCGCCGGGCTTGCACTTGCTGGCGCTCTCGCCGTTGTCGCCGCCATCGTCGGCTTTGCGGCCGTGGCGGTTGTGGCGTTGTTCGCGCTGCGGCCGAATGAATTCGGCGAACGGCAGGCGCAACCAATGGCCGTCGCCGAGCAATCCGGCGATCCGCTGCGCGCAGTCGTCGCCGGCCTGCCCGATCCCGTCATCGCGCTCGACCGCGACGGCCGGGTGCTTGCGCTCAACGACCGGGCGCGCGCGCTTGCGCCGGCGCTGCGACAGGGCGAGCCGGTTTCGCTGGCGCTGCGGATGCCCGAACTGACCGATGCCATCGGCCGCGCTTTGGCGGGCGGCGAGGACCAGCGTGTCCAGTATTCCGAACGCGGGCAATTCGATCGCTGGTTCGAGGCGATCGTGATGCCGGTCAAGCGCGATCCGGATTTGAGAAAACCCGATCTGGTATTGCTGACGTTTCACGATCTGACGCCGCTGCGGCGCGTCGAGGAAATGCGCGCCGACTTCGTTGCCAATGCCAGTCACGAACTGCGCACGCCGCTCGCGGCGCTGTCCGGCTTTATCGAAACGCTGCAAGGCTCGGCACGCGATGACACCAAAGCCCGCGAGCGTTTCCTCGCCATCATGCAGCAACAGGCCCACCGCATGGCGCGGCTGATCGACGACCTGCTGTCACTGTCACGCATCGAACTTAACGCACATCGCCGCCCGGACACATCGGTCGATATAGTGCCGATCGTTCGCCAAGTGGTCGATGGCCTCGAAACGCTGGCGCGCGATCGCGGCGTCGCTGTCAATGTCGAGGCGGCAAACGCCCTGAACGTGCCGGGCGATCGCGATGAACTTGTCCGCATCTTCGAGAACCTGGTGGAGAACGCGCTCAAATATGGCGCTCCCGGCAAGCGCGTGGACATCAGGCTCGCTCCCGGAATGTCCCTGGATGGTGAGCCGGAAGCCCAAGTCAGCGTGCGCGATTACGGTCCGGGTATCGCGCCCGAACATCTGCCACGCCTCACCGAGCGCTTCTATCGCGTCGACGTTACCGAAAGCCGCGCCCAGGGTGGAACCGGGCTTGGTCTCGCCCTCGTCAAGCACATTCTCAACCGGCACCGCGGCCGGCTGACCATCGAGAGCGCGCCCGGCGCCGGCGCTACCTTCATTGTGCATCTGCCCACCGGGGAAACCGCGCCGGCAGGATAAAACTTCGGTTTTTCAAGATCTTATTATGTCATGCCACTGTCATCTGGCGATCATAGAACAGTGACGTGGCCAACCTAACGATGCCGGTGCTGCGGGTCAGACCCGACGGAATAGTCCCGACAGCAGCACGTTGTACTGAGACGTCCAACGCGAAAACCCGCCCCGTAGCGGGCGCCAAGCCGGCGCGGCTCTGTAATCCGCGTCGCCGAAAATTCCAATCACAGGAGATCTAGTCGTGAAACATCTCGCAACCATTGCTGCCGCCGGCATCGTGGCCGCGACGGTACTGCCAGCCGCCGCCGCCGACATCACCGGCGCCGGTTCGACCTTCGTCTATCCGGTGCTTGCCAAGTGGGCCGCTGACTACAGCAAAAAGGCTGGTGTCAATTTGAATTACCAGTCGATCGGCTCGGGCGGCGGCATCAAGCAGATTACGGCCAAAACCGTGACATTCGGCGCCACCGATATGCCGCTGATGCCGGCGGACGTCGCCAAGAACAACTTCGTCCAGTTTCCTGTCATCAACGGCGCGGTCGTGCCGCTGTTGAACCTGCCCGGCATCAAGCCCGGCGATCTCACGCTCGACGGTCCGACGATGTCCAAGATGTTCCTCGGCGAGATCACGCAATGGAACGATCCGGCAATCGCCAAACTCAATCCCGGGGTGACACTGCCGAACACGGCAATTGCTATCGTGCATCGCTCGGACGGATCGGGCACCACCTTTATCTGGACCGACTACCTCTCGAAGGTCAGCCCGGAGTGGAAGGATAAAGTCGGCTCGAATACCGCCGTCGAATGGCCGGTCGGCATCGGCGCCAAGGGCAGCGAAGGCGTATCCAACAACGTCGCGCAGACCGTGGGTGGTTTCGGCTACGTCGAATACGCCTATGCCAAGCAGAACAACCTGACCTACGCCAAGATGATCAACGCGGCAGGCAAGACCGTTGCGCCCACGGCGGAATCCTTCCTGGCAGCGGCGGGCAGCGCGGACTGGGCCCATGCTCAGGATTTCCGCGTCATTATTACCAACGCCGCCGGCGCTACGGCTTGGCCGGTCGCAGGCTCGACCTTCATCCTGATGCAAACGACACCGACGGATGCAGCGGCATCGGCTGAAGCGCTCAAGTTCTTCGATTGGGGCTACAAGAACGGCAAGCAGATGGCTGCGGACCTCGACTATGTGCCGATGCCCGACAGCGTCGTCTCGCTGATCGAACAGACCTGGAAGACGAACATCAAGAGTTCGGACGGCAAGCCGCTATTCTAGTCCGACCGGTTGCGGGAAAAGGCGCCAAAAGGCGCCTTTTCCTTTTCCACCACGGCGAAGTTAGCGACTTGTCTAACGGCCAATAGGCCGCTTGAGTGGCCCTCCCGACGACACGGCAAAACGGAGCGCCAATGCAATCTGCGAGGAGGCAGCCGGTGGTCGACGTTGCGTTTTCAGGCCAAGTTGTGATGCCGGCCGAAGCCGTGGCGCGGACTAAAACGCTCGACCGCCTGCGGTTGGGCGATACCGTATTCCGTCATCTGACGCGTATTGCGGCGATTGGCGTGCTGTTGCTGTTGAGCGGCGTCATTATTTCGCTGATTGACGGCTCGATCCCGGCGCTCAAGACGTTCGGATTCGGATTTCTGATCAGCTCGAGCTGGAACCCGGTTACCGATCATTACGGTGCGCTGCCGGCCATCTACGGCACGATCCTGACCTCGTTCATTGCCATGCTGATCGCTGTTCCGGTCGGCCTGATGATCGCATTCTTTCTGACCGAACTCTGCCCGCAGTGGGCGCGTCGGCCGATCGGTATCGCGATCGAATTGCTCGCCGGCATCCCCAGCATCATCTACGGCATTTGGGGATTGTTCATGTTCGCGCCGTTTCTCCAGGAGACATTGCAGCCTTTTCTCATCCATACACTTGGCAACGTTCCGGGGATCGGCTCGCTGTTTGCCGGGCCGCCCTACGGTATCGGCATGCTGACGGCCGGATTGATCCTCGCCATCATGGTGCTGCCGTTCGTAACCTCCATCTCGCGCGACGTGTTCGAGGCCGTGCCTCCAGTACTCAAAGAGGCAGCATACGGCCTCGGTTGCACCACGTGGGAGGTGATGCGCAACGTGGTGCTGCCCTACGCCCGGGTCGGCGTTATCGGCGGCGTCATGCTTGGTCTTGGCCGGGCGCTTGGCGAAACCATGGCCGTTACTTTCGTCATCGGTAACGCGCACCGGATTTCGGCATCGCTGCTCGCACCCGGCACCACGATCTCGGCCACCATAGCCAATGAATTCACCGAGGCCGTGGGCGACCTTTACACCTCGGCGCTGATCTTGCTCGGACTAATCCTGTTCGTCATTACCTTCATCGTGTTGGCGATAGCGCGTTACATGCTGATGCGCATCGAACGCCGGATCGGGTGACCCGCATGCCGGAACAAATCATTGCCTCTCGCTATTCCGGCCGCCGCCGCAGCAACGCTATCGCGACAGTCCTTGGATTTGTTGCGACAGCATTCGGCCTGGGCTGGCTGGTTCTGATCCTGGGCGCGCTGCTGTGGAAGGGCTTCAGCGGCTTGTCGATTGCGGTGTTCACGGAAATGACGCCGCCGCCCGGTTCAAGCGGCGGGCTGCTGAACCCGATTATTGGCAGCTTGATCCTCACCATTCTCGCCGTCGCGATCGGGACGCCTATCGGAATTCTCGCCGGCACCTATATGGCCGAATATGGCCGCTATGACCGGCTCAGCAGCGTGGTTCGTTTCATCAACGATATCCTGCTGAGCGCCCCCTCGATCGTCGTCGGCTTGTTCATCTACCAGATCATGGTCGCTCCTATGGGGCACTTCTCCGGCTGGGCGGGCGGTGTTGCGCTCGCCGTCCTTGTCATACCGGTCGTGGTGCGCACCACGGAGGACATGCTGACGCTGGTGCCGAATGCGCTGCGCGAGGCCGCCACCTCGATCGGCCTGCCGCGCTCGCTGTCAATCACCCGGATCTGCTATCGCGCAGCGCGCGCCGGCATGGTCACGGGAGTGCTGTTGGCCGTCGCCCGGATCACCGGCGAAACGGCGCCGCTCCTCTTCACCTCGCTCAACAACCAGTTCTGGAGCACAAACCTCAACGGTCCGATCGCCAGCCTGCCGGTCATCATCTTCCAGTTCGCGCTCAGTCCCTACAAGGACTGGCAGGCGCTGGCCTGGACCGGCGCTCTCATCATCACGATGGCGGTGCTGGCGTTGAGCGTCAGTGCGCGTGCCCTTGTCAGGACGGGAAAACAGTCATGAACGATTCATCGGTCGCAGTTCCGCCGGTACTCCACGCTGCCGTCGACACCGCCGGCCTGGCCACGAAACTCGATATCCGCGATCTGAATTTCTATTATGGCGACAGCCGGGCGCTGAAATCGATCAGCCTGTCGCTGTACGAGAACAAGGTCACCGCATTCATCGGACCGTCCGGCTGCGGCAAATCGACTTTGTTGCGTGTACTCAACCGCATGTACGACCTCTATCCGCACCAGCGCGCCACCGGCGAAGTGCTGTTCGACGGCGGCAACATCCTGTCGCCGCGGCAGGATCTCAATCTTTTACGCGCCCGCATCGGCATGGTGTTCCAGAAACCGACGCCGTTCCCGATGTCGATCTACGAGAACATCGCATTCGGCATCCGGCTCTATGAGCGCCTGCCGAAATCGGAGCTCGACGGCCGCGTGGAAACATCGCTGCGGCGTGCCGCGCTGTGGAATGAAGTGAAGGACAAGCTCAACGCCAACGGGCAAAGCCTGTCCGGCGGCCAGCAGCAGCGGCTGTGCATCGCACGAACCGTCGCGGTACGGCCGGAAGTGATACTGTTCGACGAGCCGTGCTCAGCGCTCGATCCGATCTCGACAGCCAAGATCGAGGAATTGATCGACGAACTGACTGACGACTACACAATCGTGATCGTCACGCACAACATGCAACAGGCCGCCCGCGTGTCCGAATTCACGGCCTTCATGTATCTCGGCGAACTGATTGAATTCGACTCGACGAGCAAAATGTTCACCGCGCCGCACGATCAGCGCACGCAAGACTACATCACCGGCCGCTTCGGGTAACCGTCATGACAGAATATCCCACCAGAATAGACCACACCGCCAAGGCGTTCGACGCCGACCTCCTGGAAATAACTCGGAAGGTCGCAGAGATGGGCGGGCTCGCGGAACGTCAGATCACCGATGCGGTGGAAGCGCTGGTCGGCCGCGATCTGGAGAAGGGCGAGCAGGTTATCGCCATGGACCCCCAGATCGACGCGATGCAGCGTGAGATCGAGGAAAAAGCCATCCTCACCATCGCACGCCGGCAGCCGATGGCCGTCGACCTCCGTGAAGTTGTCGGCGCCATGCGCGTGTGCAACGACCTCGAGCGCATCGGCGACCACGCCAAGCATATCGGCAAGCGCGTCGTCGCGCTCGATGGCGACTTCTATCCGCAAAAGCTGATCCGCGGTGTCGAGCACATGGCGGAGCTGGTGTCGTCGCAGCTCAAGCAGGTGCTCGACGCCTATGCCGGCCGCGATCTGGCGACCGCGCTCACGGTCTGGAAGGGCGATGAAGAAGTCGATTCGATGTGCACCTCGCTGTTCCGCGAGCTGTTCACTTACATGATGGAAGACCCCCGTAACATTACGTTCTGTATGCATCTCATGTTCTGCGCCAAGGATATCGAGCGCATGGGCGACCATGCGACCAATATCGCCGAGACAGTGTACTACATGATCGAAGGCCGCCCGATCACGGATCAGCGCCCGAAGGGCGACCCGACGAATTTTGGCACCACACTGCTGCAGAAATAGGAGACCGGGATGGCAGCCAACATCCTGATCGTTGAAGACGAGGAACCGTTAACGACACTGCTGCGCTACAACCTCGAGGCCGAGGGCTACGAGGTCGATTCCGTGGCCCGTGGCGACGACGCCGACACCCGGCTGCGCGAAACCGCGCCCGACCTGATCGTGCTCGACTGGATGCTGCCCGGCCTTTCCGGCATCGAGCTGTGCCGCCGGCTGCGCACGCGGCCGCAGACGCAGACCTTGCCGATCATCATGCTCACGGCGCGCGGCGAGGAAAGCGAGCGCGTACGCGGCCTCGCCACCGGCGCCGACGATTACATCGTCAAACCGTTCTCGGTGCCGGAACTGCTGGCGCGCATCCGCGCGCTATTGCGCCGGGCAAGCCCCGAGCGCGTCGCCATGATCCTCTCGATCGGCGATCTTGAACTCGATCGCGAAAAGAAACGCGTGTCACGGTCGACGCGTGCGGTCGATCTCGGCCCGACCGAATTCCGCCTGCTCGAATTCCTGATGGAACGGCCAGGCCGGGTGTTCTCCCGTGAGCAATTGCTCGACGGTGTGTGGGGCAGTGACGTCTATATCGACGAGCGCACGGTCGATGTGCATGTCGGGCGCTTGCGCAAGGCGCTCAACCGCGGCCACGCCGTCGATCCGATCCGCACCGTGCGCGGCGCCGGCTACTCGCTCGACGATCGTTTCGGCAAGGCGAGCTGAAAAACGTTCAGCGCGGCGGCGGGCGGCGGTCGCGGCGGCGGTCGGTGATCGGCTGGTAAGCCACCCGCGAGTGATAGGCGCAGTAAGGCAGCCCAGTCACGGCATTGCCACCGCAGAAGAAAAACTCAGTGCTGCCGGGATCGCCGACAGGCCAACGGCAGGTCAGCTCGCTGAGTTCCAGCAGCGTCCGGCGTTGGCCGATCGGAATGATGTTGTCGATCAGTTCCGGTTCTGCTTCCTCGATCTCATAGGCGTGCGCCAGCGCCGTGTTGCCACGGATCGAAGCGCGCCCGATGCGGAGCATGTGCGACGGCGAGCGCGCCTTGCGCGGTCGCGGCGCCCCGCTCGACGTACTCTTGGCGCGTCCAGACAGTCCAAGGCGGTGCACCTTGCCGATCACGGCATTGCGCGTGATGCCGCCCAGCTCGGCTGCTATCTGACTTGCCGAAAGACCGTCGGCCCAAAGCTTTTTGAGCAGTTCGACCCGCTCATCAGTCCATGACATGCGCCATTCTCCCCAAACGTCGCGGGCAAAGCTTTGAAGGAATCCCCCACCAGGCCGGGCAGCTAGCTGCCCAACACGCACTTATCACCCAACGCTTTAGAAGACTGTCCGCCGCACGAGATGTCGTACTTGACAATCAAAAGACTACAATATGGCGTGAGTCTGACGCAAGACTCGCTCTGCTTGCGTCCACACTTTCCCACTCGCGTGTGGATGATGCGGGGCTAAATCGAATCCCGGCGGGCGATTTTCCGCTGTTGACCGAATCCGCGTGCGCAAATAAAATGCTGATCGTGCCGCCCGGAGAGGCGGCACATTTCGTTTCTGCCGTGCGGATTGAGCCGTGCCGCGGACCCGGGCTTTGCCATGACATCGCATCTGATGCCGACGTTTGCGCGTGTGAACCTCGCCTTTGAGCGAGGCGAGGGCGTTTGGCTTACGGCGACGAACGGCGAACGCTACCTCGACTTTACCTCCGGCGTTGCCGTGAACGCTCTCGGGCACGCGCACCCCCATCTCGTCGCCGCCTTGACCGAGCAGGCGCAAAAGCTGTGGCACGTCTCCAACCTCTACGAGATTCCGGAATCCGAGCGCGCCGCGCAACGGCTGTGTGCGGCAAGCTTCGCCGACTTCGTGTTCTTCTGTAATTCCGGCGCCGAAGCCATGGAAGGCGCCATCAAATGCGCTCGCAAGTACCACTATGCGAACGGCCATCCGGAGCGGTTCCGTATCATTACATTTGAAGGCGCGTTCCACGGCCGCACGCTGGCGACACTCGCCGCCGGCGGACAGAAGAAATATCTTGAAGGCTTCGGACCGGTGGCCGAAGGCTTCGATCAAGTACCGCTTGGCGATCTCGAAGCCGTCAAGCACACCGTCACCGAGGACACGGCGGCAATCCTGATCGAACCAGTGATGGGAGAGGGTGGCGTGCGTGTCGTCGCGCCGCCGTTTCTGAAGGCACTGCGGGAGATCTGCGATCAGCGCGACCTGATACTCATCTTCGACGAAGTGCAGAGCGGCATGGGACGCACCGGCGAACTGTTCGCTTACCAGCGTACCGGCGTCACTCCCGATATTATGGCGCTCGCCAAGGCGCTTGGCGGAGGCTTCCCGGTCGGCGCGTTTCTGGCGACCGCCGAGGCCGCCAAAGGAATGACCGCCGGCACTCACGGCTCAACCTTCGGCGGCAATCCGCTGGCGATGAGCGCGGCTAATGCCACGCTCGATATCATGCTTGCCCCGGGCTTTTTCGACCACGTCAAGCGGATCGGCTTATTGTTCAAGCAGCGGCTCGCGGAGATCAAAGACCGCTATCCCACACTGATTGCGGAAGTGCGCGGCGAAGGCCTGCTGGTCGGCTTGCGCGCGCTCGTGCCTGCCGGCGAACTGGTCGAAGCGTTGCGCGGCGAAAACATGCTCGCGGTTGCTGCTGGCGACAATGTGGTGCGACTGTTGCCACCGCTCATCATCAGCGAGCCGGAAATGGCCGAAGGCATCGCCCGGCTCGATCGCGCCTGCGCCAAACTCGACCGCACCCATGCTCAGAAGCGCCAACCTGGGGCCGCGGGATGAGCGGCGTCCGCCATTTCCTCGATCTCATCGACGTTCCGGCGGCAGACCTCCGCCAGATGATCGAGGCGGCGCGTGCGATGAAAGCCAAGGGCCACAATGCCGAACGGCCGCTCACCGGCAAGACGCTGGCGATGATTTTCGAGCGGCCATCGACGCGCACCCGCGTGTCGTTCGAGGTCGCCATGCGCCAGCTCGGCGGCGACGTCATTTTGCTGACGGCCGAGGAAATGCAGCTTGGCCGCGGTGAGACGCTCGCCGACACCGCGCGGGTGCTGTCGCGCTACATCGACGCCATTATGATCCGCACCCTCAACCCCGACGACGTCGCCGAACTCGCACGCCATGCGAGCATTCCGGTCATCAACGGGCTGACGCGGCGCTCGCATCCCTGCCAGGTCATGGCCGACGTAATGACGTTCGAAGAGCATCGCGGCCCGGTCCGCGGCCGCACCGTGGCCTGGACCGGCGACGCCAATAATGTGCTGACCTCGTGGATGCACGCGGCCGAACGGTTCAAATTCAACTTGCGCATCGCCACTCCGCCGGAGCTGGCGCCGAAAAAACCGCTCACCGACTGGATCAAATCTTCCGGCGCCGCGATCCGTATCGGCACCGATCCGGAAGAGGCCGTGAAGGGCGCCGATTGCGTCGTCACCGACACCTGGGTATCAATGGGCGACCGCAACGGCGCGCGCCGGCACAATCTGCTCAAGCGCTACCAGGTCAACGCGCGCCTGCTGTCCCGCGCCAAGCCGGATGTCATATTCATGCACTGCCTGCCCGCTCATCGCGGTGAGGAGGTTACCGACGAGGTGATCGACGGTCCGCATTCGGTGGTGTTCGACGAGGCCGAAAACCGCCTGCACGCGCAAAAGGGCATTCTGGCCTGGTGTCTCGAGGCCAACGGCAGGTGACGTGAGACCTCCCAATCCGGCCGCCGTCGCCTATATTCAGTCGCGATGAACAAACCCGAAACTGATATTCCCGTCCGCGAACCGGCGCAGACCACACTCGACGACACCATCTTGCCGTTCGCGGTGCAAGCGCTCGATCTGCGCGGCCGCATCGTGCGGCTCGGCGCGGCCGTCGATACGATCCTGTCGAGCCACGACTACCCGGCGCCGGTGGCAAAACTGCTCGGCGAGGCGATCGTGCTAACGGCGATGCTGGGCTCGGCGCTCAAGCTCGAGGGCCGATTCATCCTCCAGACCCAGAGCGACGGGCCGGTGAGCATGCTGGTGGTCAATTTCACCTCGCCGGGCCAGGTGCGGGCCTGCGCACGCTTCGATGCCGACAGTGTCGCCGCCGCGATCACCACGAACGAAGCGCAACCCGGCAAGCTGCTCGGTCACGGCCATCTCGCCATGACCATCGACCAAGGCCCCGAGATGAGCCGCTACCAAGGATTAGTGCCGCTCGAAGGCGGCGATCTCGAACAGGCTGCGCACGAATATTTCTCACGTTCCGAGCAAATCCCGACCCGCGTGCGGCTCGCGGTGGGTGAGGAGTTTCGCAGCGGCAACGGCGCGCGCCGGCACTGGCGCGCCGGCGGAATTCTGTTGCAGTTCCTGCCGAAATCGCCCGAGCGCGCGCGCCAGGCCGATCTCGACCCCGGCGACGCACCGCCCGGCACCCGAGCACACGCCCCGCCCGAAGACGAGGCTTGGGTGGAGGGCCGCTCACTGATTGCCACAGTCGAAGACATCGAACTGATCGATCCGGATCTATCGAGCGAGCGCCTCGCCTATCGGCTGTTCCACGAACACGGGGTGCGCGTATTCCGTGCCGCGCCCGTGGAGGCGCAATGCTCGTGCTCGCGCCACGGCGTCGAGACCATGCTGCGGAGCTTTTCCAAAGAGGACCGCGCCGATATGGTCGAGGAAGGCCGCATCAAGGTGACATGCGAATTCTGCAGCTCGACCTATATTTTCGAGCCGCATGAAATCCTCGCGCCGGACGCGACCGCGCAGTAGCGCGTCGCGGGCTCGTCAGAAATGGCGGGGCTGTAAGAAGTCGAAGAGCGGTGCAGAAGCAGCCTGTTGCTGCGCTTCATGGGCGTAACCCAGCGTCATGGAGTATTCTTGGTCCTGGTGCCGCCCGGCTGAATCTTCTTTGCGCGCCAAATCATTGCGTACCAGGTCATCCCTCTGCACGACCTCGCGGCGCGTTTGAGCGTGCGCGACTTTCAGATGTTTGCTTTTCTCGGCAACCGCTTGCCTGCTTGAGGCCGAATCCGGAACTTCGACATTTGTCGCCCGGGTCTGTGTAATTGGCGCGCCAGTGGCGGGGGCTGCGGCAACGGTTTGCTCAATTTCGACGGCGGGACGCGGATACGGCCGCGGCCTATCCATGTACGGGGATGTGAGAAAGCTGTTCAGCAGCAGCATAAGGCCGGCCAAGGCCGCCACCATCGTGCCGAAATAACCAAGCAATGCCGCTGCCATGACGCATCTTAACGCCTCCGCCCGGGGACTGTTCCATCATTGGAACCGGTATTTGAGCCAGCAAAACCGGCCTTTTGCGGAACCAAAGCGCCGCGCCTGCGATTATTGGGGCGAAGGGGCCCGGAGAAGAGTTCCTATGATTAAGATATTCCTTGGCATCGTCACGGCCGCACTATGGTTTGTGCTCTCTCAAGCAGCCAATGCCGAGCGGGTCTGCAATCAGACCTGCGACAACGGTACGTGCGTCTCCAAATGTGTGGACCACCCGGACACGACCGTGATCGAACACGACCACGATCGCTGGCGCGACGACCGCGGTCCAGGATTCGACGTCCATGCCCCCGGCGTGAATGTCGACGTTGGCCATTAGTCGGCGAATCGTCGGTCATTTCACCCCGGCTCGGCTTCGGCTGAGCCGGCGGGCCGTTTAACGTCATCGTTGCCTTGAGTTTCGTCGGCGCCGCCAATCGCGGCGCCAAGTTCAATTCAACGTCCGCTTCGCTTCGGTGCTATCGAGCGAGAATGCCGGCACGTCGATGTCGAAATGATCGCCGGCCGCAGTGACCATGCCGTAGGTCCCGGCCATAAAGCCCGAAGGCGTCTGCAACGGCACTCCGCTGGTATATTCGAACGCCTCGCCGGCCTTGAGCACCGGTTCCTCGCCGACAACGCCGGCGCCGCGCACTTCCTGCATGCGCCCGTTCGCGTCGGTAATGCGCCAGTGCCTGGTCTTGAGTTGCACAGTCTCCGAGCCGTTGTTGGTAATCGAGATGGTGTAGGCCCAGAAGAAATAATTATTCTCCGGCGCCGACCGATCGGCGACGAATTGCGGTTTAACCACGACCTCGATGCTACGGGTGACGGCACGGTACATGCTTGGTTCCCCGGCGCTTCCAGCGCCCTTGTCACGAGGCTCGGGCGCGGGACCGATCGCGACGCCGCAACGCCATCTCATTCCACGTATAATTGAATAGATTTGGCCGCGTTGTTGCAATAACCGTGCGCAGGGGCAAGCGTAGATCACGGCGTTTGGCGTAGTGCCGCGGCGCGTAACAGGTGAGAATGGCTGCTAACCTGCAAATCGCGAGTCCTGTGGCGCCCACCGCTCAGGTGCCCTTGCCCGTTGTCGAGCGCGATCTGCGGCTCGATCTTTTCCGCGGCGTGGCGCTGTGGGGCATTTTCCTCGATCATATTCCCGAGAACGTGGTGAACTGGCTCACGATCCGCAATTACGGCTTTTCCGACGCCACCGAAATCTTCATTTTCATCTCCGGCTATACCGCGGCTTTCGTCTACGGCCGGGCCATGCGCGAACGCGGTTTTGTGGTTGCGAGCGCGCGCATCCTGCGGCGCGCTTGGCAAATCTACGTCGCCCACATTTTTCTGTTCACGATATTCATGGCCGAGATCGCCTATGTGGCGGCGACGTTCGACAATCCGCTCTATGCCGAGGAAATGAAAATTCTGGATTTCCTCAAACAGCCGGACGTCACGATTTTCGAAGCGCTGATCTTGAAGTTCAAGCCGGTCAACATGGACGTGCTGCCACTTTACATCGTCCTGCTGGTGCTGTTCCCACCGATGCTGTTGCTGCTGCTCAGGCAACCGGCTTTCGCGCTCGCCGGCTCGGCGCTGGTCTATGTGCTGGCCTGGAGCTTCGATTTCAATCTGCCGGCGTACCCGAACGGGTCGTGGTTTTTCAATCCCTTCGCCTGGCAATTGCTGTTCGTGTTCGGCGCCTGGTGTGCGCTCGGCGGCGCCGATCGCCTTGCCGGGGTGATGCGCTCGCGCACCGTGTTCGCGATCGCGGTGGCTTACCTTGTGTTCGCTTTCGCGATCACGCTGACCTGGTACGTCGAGCCCCTCAGCCGTTTCGTGCCGAGTTGGCTCAGCGACTGGATGTACCCGATCGACAAAACCAATCTTGACGTTTTGCGCTTTGCGCATTTCCTCGCGCTCGCCACCGTGACGGTGCGTTTCGTGCCACGCGACTGGCCCGGCCTCAAATCGCCGATCCTGCAACCGGCGATCCGTTGCGGACAACACTCATTGGAAATCTTCTGCCTCGGCGTCTTCCTCGCCTTCGCCGGCCAGTTCGTCATCAGCGAGTATTCGGGCGGCCCACTCGTCCAGGTGGCTATTAGCCTCACCGGCATAATCATCATGGTGGCGACCGCAAATCTGATATCATGGTACAAGGTGGTAGAAGGGCGAAGCCCCTCCTCGCGCGTCAAACCACCCGACGCAGACCTCGCGGGAGGCGAGGCATGACAGTATTGGTCACTATTCTCGCGGCGTTTGCGCTGATCGACGGCGCGGTTGCGGCGGTGCCGGAACCGAGCTGCGTCGTGCCGCAATCGTTCCTGTCGAGTGATGCCGAGCTGACACGGGCATTGGCGGAAGTTAAGGCTCGCCAGCGGCTGGATATCAGCGTGGTCGGCACCGGTTCGTCGGCATTGCCCGGCCCGGACGGCGCGCGCTATGCGTATCCCGCCCAGCTCGAGCAGGCGCTGCGAAAGGCCCTGCCGGGGGTTACTGTCAAGGTTACCGTCCATGTCCAGCCGCGGGCGACCACCGCCGACCTGGCCGGCGGGATGGCAAAAATACTGACGGACGATAAGCCTTCGCTGGTGATCTGGCAGACCGGAACGGCTGACGCCATGAACGGGGTCGAGCCGGAAAGCTTTCACACCGGCCTCGATGACGGTGTCGGCGCCATCGAGAATGGCGATGCCGATGTGATCCTGATGAACATGCAGTACAGCCCACACACCGAGTCGATGATGGATGTGTCGGGCTATGCGGACATCATGCGGTTTGTTGCGCAGCAACATAACGCCGTGCTGTTCGACCGGCTTGGTATCATGCGCGATTGGAACGACAGCGGGACTTTCGACCTCTATACCGCTACAAAAAACTATGATATGGCGCGACGAGTTCATGAATGCATTGGCCGGGCCTTGGCGTCTCAGATCATCAGTGCATCGCATCTGGACGCCGTGAGAATGCAAACGACACGTTGATGTCTCCAGACAATCGACAAATATTCACCTGCGTTACGCGGGCTGCTGTCGGCGCTGCGGTTTTCTGCGCTGTTGCGGCAGCGCACGCGCAATCGATCGAGCCTGCGCTTATTGTCGCACCGCGTCTCATCCCGATAGCGGCTCAGCCGGGAATGCGGACCGTCACGCCCGCCGTCATCGCGCCATCGACACGGCCGATTGCTGCAGTGCCGAACACGCTCGCGCCGAATGCGGCGCCGCCGATTGCTTGCAATGCGCCGGTCGAACTCACCAGATTCGATCGTCCGCTGCTGCAAACTGCGCGCCGGCTTGCGAGCGGCGAGCCGCTGAGCATCGTCGCCATCGGTTCATCGTCGACGGCCGGCGCCGGCGCGAGTTCGCCGGACGCGAGTTATCCGAGCCGGCTTGCCGTCGAGCTCACGAACCGCTTGCCGACGGCGGAGATCACCGTGCTCAATCGCGGCGTCAACGGTGAAGAAACCGACGACATGATGGCGCGGTTTGCGAGTGGCGTTTATCCCGCGCACCCGCAACTCGTGCTGTGGCAGGTCGGCACCAATTCAGTCCTGCGCGATCGGCCCTTGGCGCCGCATTCAGCGGAATTGCAGGAAGGCATCGACGAACTCAAGGCGGCCGGCGCTGATGTGGCGTTGATCGATCCGCAATACTCGCCAAAGGTGATTGCCAAGCCGGAGACCGAGGACATGGTCGATCAGATCGCGATGATCGCCAAGGAAAAGAACGTCGATCTCTTTCGCCGCTTCGCACAGATGCGCGATTGGCACGAGGCCCAGCACTTGCCGTTCGACGTCTTCGTGTCGCCGGACGGACTGCATATGAACGACTGGGGCTATGCCTGCTGGGCGAAGCTCCTTGCCGGTTCAATCGCCGAAGCCGCGACCCGCCCGGTCGCGTCGGCCGCGGCGCGGACGCCTCCCGCGCACTAATTTCGTTTCACACCGCATCGAGTGCGCCGAGCACATCCTCGACAATGTCGTCGGGATGTTCCAGGCCCACTGACAAACGCACCAAGCCGTCGGTGACGCCGATTTCGGCACGTTGCGGCGGCGTCAGCCGCTGATGCGTCGTCGTTGCCGGATGGGTGATGAGAACTCTTGGCATCGCCGAGATTGTTGCTGATGCGAACCAGTTTCAGCCCGTCCTGGAAACGGAACGCCGCTTTTTTGCCGCCCTTGATCTCGAAGGCGACAAGCGTTGAGCCACCGCGCATTTGTTTTTGCGCAACCGCCGCCTGTGGATGGTCGGGCCGGCCGGGATAGATCAGGCGCGAAATTTTTGGATGCTCTGCGAGCACCACCGCGACCGTCGCGGCGCTGTCGGTCTGCCGCCGCACGCGCACTGCAAGCGTTTCCAGGCCCTTGAGCAGCACCCAGGCGTTGAAGGGCGATATCGACGGGCCGGTCTGCCGGATCAGCACATGAATTTTCTCCATGATAAATTTTTGCGAGGCGAGCACGACGCCGCCAAGGCAACGCCCCTGCCCGTCTATGTGCTTGGTCGCCGAATAGACAACGCAGTCGGCGCCCAGCGCCAGCGGGCTCTGGAACAGCGGCGTTGCGAACACATTATCGACGACGAGCGTAGCGTCCGCCTGATGGGCGATCTTCGCCACTTCGGCGATGTCTATGACATCGAGCGCCGGGTTGGTCGGACTCTCAAGAAAGAATGTCTTGGTATTCGGCCGCACCGCATTGCGCCAGGCGTCGAGGTTGCAGCCGTCGACCAGCGTCGAAGCCACACCGAAACGCGGCAGGTAGTCCTCGATGACATACCGGCAAGAGCCGAACATGGCCTTGGATGCAACCACGTGATCGCCGGCCTTGAGCTGGCCGACCAGCGAAATGGTGACCGCGGCCATGCCGGTCGCGGTGGCGCGCGCAGCTTCCGCGCCCTCGAACGCCGCCATGCGCCGCTCGAACATGTCCACGGTTGGATTGGCGAAGCGCGAGTATTGATAGCCCGGATCTTCGCCTTTGAAGCGCGCTTCGGCCTGGGCGGCACTGTCGTAGACATAACCCTGCGTAAGAAACAGTGCCTCGGATGTTTCACCGTACGGCGAGCGTAGCGTACCGGACTGCACCAGCCTGGTTTCCGGGCGGTAAATCTTCTTTGTGGACGCGGACATGTGGCACTCCATCGGTCGAAATGACCTTGGCCAAACAAAAACCCGGCCGGGAGGAAAATCCTCGGGCCGGGCTCACGCGTCCCCGGCCTTTTAGCTACTTATTTTACGTGGCTAGCAAGCCGACCGGCTCAAATGACCACGGGATAACCGGGCTTATACGCCGTGCCCATCTTTGCGTCAAACCAAGCGTGAGGTTAGATCGGCACCGGAAAACTCCATGCCGCTGTCGTTCACACCTTCGGACTCGGGAATTCTGCCCGACCGCCTGATCGCGGCGCTGGCGGCCGACGGCGGTATTCGCGCGCATTATCCATTCGCTCCCGGCCAGATCCAGCCGGCAAGCCTCGACCTGCGCCTCGGAGCCATCGCCTACCGCGTCCGCGCAAGTTTTCTGCCGGGACCCGGTACCACCGTCGCCGAGCGCATCGTTGACCTCAAATTGCACGAATTCCCGCTCTCCAGCGGCGCGGTGCTGGAGACCGGATGCGTCTATATCGTGCCGCTGATCGAACGGCTTGATCTGCCGAGCGACATTGCGGCCGCGACGAATCCGAAAAGCTCGACGGGCCGGCTCGACGTTTTCACCCGCGTGATCGCCGATGAGACCCGCGGTTTCGACCGTGTCGCGCCCGGCTACAGCGGACCGCTCTACGCCGAGATCAGCCCGAAGACGTTTCCAATTCTGGTGCGCGAAGGCACGCGGCTGTCGCAATTGCGGTTGCGCCGCGGAGATGCCGCACTCAGCGCCGAAGCATTGCGCGCATTGCATGCGAATGAACGGCTGGTCGATCGCGACGATGCAGTGATGGGCGACGGCGTTTCTGTGAGCATCGATCTTTCAGGTCGCAGCCCCCAGCCCAACCCTCCCCCGCATGCGGGGGAGGGAAAGGGAGGGGGCGGCCGCGGCATTGTCGGCTATCGCGCCAAACGCCACACCGCGGTCATCGAAGTCGACCAGCGCGACGCTTATGACGCTGCGGATTTTTGGGAGCCGATTGCGGCACGCGCCGACAAGAGCCTCATTCTCGATCCCGACGAGTTTTACATCCTGGCGTCGAACGAAGCCGTGCAGGTGCCGCCGGACTATGCCGCCGAAATGGTGCCGTTCGATCCGCTGGTCGGTGAGTTCCGTGTGCACTATGCCGGCTTCTTCGATCCGGGTTTCGGCTATGCCGGATCGGGCGGGCTGGGATCGCGTGCGGTGCTGGAGGTACGTTCACGCGAAGTGCCGTTCATCCTCGAACACGGCCAGATCGTCGGCCGGCTCGTGTACGAAAAAATGCTGGCGCGGCCGGATCAGCTCTACGGCAGCGGCATCGGCTCGAACTATCAGGCGCAAGGCCTCAAGCTGTCGAAGCACTTTCGCTCCTGAGAGCCGGCCTCGCTCACGGCGAAGCACGGCAGCTTTTCCCCACAAGCACGCACGTCGCGGACCAAATACGCAAGATTCTTGTAGTATTTCCCCCGGAAGGGCGTTTTTCTGTAGCCGCCGTGAGGGGCGGTCCGGGACACGTGAGGCGGCATATGTTGCGGGCAACCATTGTGAGCCTTGCCGTCTTGCTGTCCGTCACGGCAGCGGCCGGCTTGGCGCCGGCCTATGCGCAATCAGGTTATGACCGGCCCGGGGGCGATTTTAGCAGCGCCGCCGTTCCGAACGGCGATCCCGCCGTCTGCGCCGCGCGTTGCGACCGCGAGAACCGCTGCCGGGCCTGGAGCTTCTCCTATCCGGCCGCCTCGGGCGGCCCGGCGATGTGCTGGCTCAAGCGTGAGGTCGTGCCGGCCAAGGAGTCGACCTGCTGCGTCTCGGGCGTACGTGGTGCCGGCGTCATCGAGCCCAAAGTGGGCGAGCTTGAGTTTTCCATCGATCGCTATGGCGGCGATTACCGCGCCTTCGAAACGCCGCCGGATCCCAAGGGCAAAGCCTGCGCCGATGCGTGCAAAGCCGAAAACCGCTGCCGGGCCTGGACCTATCGCCGGCCCGGCTACAGCGTCGCGGCCGCGCATTGTTATCTCAAAGAGAAAATCACGCCGCCGCGGCACCGGCCGTGCTGCATTTCCGGAGTGGTGCGGTAAACCGGGGAACTAGCCAGTACCGCCGACAGTGATGCGATCGATGCGCAGCGTCGGCTGGCCGACCCCGACCGGAACGCCCTGCCCGTTCTTGCCGCAGGTGCCGATGCCATTGTCGAGCGCGAGGTCGTTGCCGACCATGGAAATGCGATGCAAGTCGGTCGGTCCGTTGCCGATCAGCATGGCGCCCTTGATCGGGGCGCCGACTTTGCCGTTCTCGATCTTGTAGGCCTCGGTGCACTCGAACACGTATTTGCCCGACGTGATATCGACCTGACCGCCGCCGAAATACACCGCATAGATGCCGTTCTTGACCGAAGCGAGGATCTCGCCCGGCTCATGCTTGCCGGCCAGCATGTAGGTGTTGGTCATGCGCGGCATCGGCACATGCGCGAAGCTTTCGCGCCGCCCGTTGCCGGTTGGCTTCATGTTCATCAGCCGCGCGTTCTGGCGATCCTGCATGTAGCCGACCAAGTTGCCATCCTCGATCAGTACGGTGCGATTGGTTGGTGTGCCCTCGTCGTCGATCGAGAGCGAGCCGCGGCGCTTCGCCATCGTGCCGTCATCGACCACGGTGACGCCCTTGGCCGCCACCTGCTGACCCATCAGTCCGGCAAACGCCGAGGTCTTCTTGCGATTAAAATCGCCCTCGAGCCCGTGGCCGACGGCCTCGTGCAACATCACGCCGGGCCAGCCGGGTCCGAGTACGACATCCATTTCGCCCGCGGGCGCCGGCACCGCTTCGAGATTGACCAGCGCCTGGCGCACCGCATTGTCGACAATGCCCTGCCACGCATCGGTGGCGATGAAGCGCTCGTAGCCTTCGCGGCCACCGTAGCCGTCACTGCCGGTTTCCTGCCGATTGCCGTCGCCGACGACGACGGAGACATTGACGCGAACCAGCGGGCGAACATCCCGATAGGTCTCGCCGTCGCCGCGCAAAATCTCGACCGCCTGCCAGGTTGCGGCGACGGTTGCCGAGACCTGGCGCACGCGCGGGTCCTTGGCGCGCGCATAGGCGTCGATGGTTTCGAGAAGGCGGGCCTTGGCCTCGAACGAAGGAGTTCCGAGCGGGCTGTCCTCGCCATAGAGCTTGACGTTGCTGCGCGCCGGCGGGCTCGCATATTCCCCCGAATAGCCGCCCTTGACCGCGCGCACCGCGTCCGCCGCCCGCTCGATGGCGGCCTCCGACACGTCGGAGGCGTGGGCATAGCCGACCGCTTCGTCTTTCACTGCGCGCAGGCCAAAACCCTGCGAGGTGTCGTAGGTCGCCTGCTTGAGCCGGCCATTGTCGAACACCAGGGCTTCCGATTGGCGATATTCGAGAAAGAGCTCGCCATCATCGGCGCCGTCGAGGCCCTTGGAGACGATCTTGGCTAGGCGCGGCCGGTCAAGCCCGGCGCGATCGACGAGGGACGTGGGGGCGGTTGTCATATCGGCATCCTGCTGAATTGATCCCAACATAGTGGTTGAGCGGCCAACCCGCGAGGGGCGCTCAATCGTGTTTGGGAATGCCTGCTTTCTCGATCACGGTCCCCCATTTGGCGATATCGGCCTTCATGCGCGCCGTCATCTCCTCCGGCGTGCTCCAGTGCATTGCCATGCCCATCTGGGCCGATTTGCTCTGCACATCGGCTGTCGGAATGACATCTTTCATCGCCGCGTTGAGGGTCGCGACCACCGTGTTCGGCGTACCCGCCGGGACCGACAGGCCGTTCCAACTGGCGACGTCGTAATCCTTGATGCCGCTCTCCATGACGGTCGGCACATCCGGCAGGTAGGCCGTGCGCTTTTGTCCGGTCGACGCCAGCGCGACGATTTTCTTATCGGCAAGAAGTCCGCTGATCGCCGCATAGAACTCGAACGCGACGTCGACGTCCCCGCGCATGACCGCGGCCGCCATGTCGGGAGAAGCGCGGAACGGCACGATGGCCACCTTGATATCGGTCATGCTCGCGAACAAATCGGCCGCAAGGTTTTGCGTGCTGCCGGGATTGATCGTGCCGATATTGAGCTTGCCGGGATCGGCTTTCGCCGCCGCGATCACATCCTGCACCGACTTCAGCGGCGAGCCGGCGCGCGTAACGATCAGCACATCGAAGAATGCGGCGGTCGATATCGAGGCGAAACTTTTGAGCGCGTCGTACGGCAGCTTGTTGAACAGCGATTCCGCGATCGCAGTGTTATTGCCGGTCATCAGCAGCGTATAGCCGTCGGCTGCCGCTGTCGCACCGGCCTGCGCCGCCGCAACGCCTCCGGCACCCGGACGGTTTTCGATGACGAATGGCTGCTTGAGACGGTCCGACAGCTTATCGCCAAGAATACGCATGCCGACATCGGCAACACCTCCGGCAGCGTACGGCACGATCAGAGACACCGGGCGCGTCGGATAAGCCGCCTGACATTGCGCGCCGGTGGGCAGCGCGAAAAGAGCAGCAGCGAACCCGCCCGAGATAACAGCAGTCTTCCAGCCTTGGCGCACGCGTTCCTCCCCGTGATTGTTGCGGGCGAAGGTAAACGTCCGCGTCGAAGCGTCAATTGGCTGCGATGCCGCGCCTTTCACCGTCATCGCCGGGCTTGTCCCGGCGATCTCGATTTGATTGGCAAGGCAGTGCCACGTGTATCGGGATGCCCGGCACAAGGCCGGGCATGACGGCGATTCATGCGATCTTGCGAATCTTTTCCCGGGAGTGACGGCGTCTTTTCGGTGGCTGCGGATGTTTGCAGAGCGCCGTGAAACATTTTGTTTGTCGAATTATCGATTGTGCAGCAAAGGCTTGCCGAGGACGCGCACGCTCGCCCGGAAATTTGTTTGACGAATTGTTGCTGCAAACGATTGAAGGCAACCAATCCCGTTCGCCGTGAAGGACGTCAGCCGGTGACCCTGGCTGATCGGAACGGGATGCGGTGCCCGCGGGCGGCGGTTCGTCACTGCCACTCCCGGGCGGCTTGGGCATCAGTCTCCCGGCATTATGACCGGGGCGCGAGGTGCTCGCTGGACTGGGACAGGCGAAGGCGGGTAACGCCCGTTCAGACCACGTCCCCGGAAGCCTGGCCTGAAGCTGAGCCTTAGGGACGATGACTCCCTTTGGCGAGAGCCGCGGTGGAACGCCGATGGGCGAGCGCCCTTTGCAAAGGGCGAGCTGTACCGCAAGGTACAGAGGATACGGATCAGCGTCTTTCGGCGTTCCGCTTTCCTTTTTCTTCTTGCTCTTACGTTCGTGGCTTGAAGCATTGATCGTGACGGCGCCGGCCCCACCGCCTGTGCCTTCTGACGAAGATCGGTGCGGAAAGCGAAAACTTTTCGTGGCTTCTCATTGCTGGCGTGACCACCACTCGGATGCAGTCGCATCGCGAGAACGAGAGCCCTTGCGTCATTGCGAGGAGCGCTAGCGACGAAGCAATCCAGGGGCCGCTTGCATTGAGCGCTGGATTGCTTCGCTACCGCTCGCAATGACGGCAAAAATCATCCGCCCACGCGAAGCGGGGGATGTTGGAGGGGATGAATGAATGGAATTCTGTATGCGCGGACGATGACAAGCGAGAACGCCGCGGGCTACGGCAACTGGTCGTAGCCTTCGCCAAAGCCCTTGAGGCTCATCGGGAAGCCGATGCCTTCTTCTGGCGTCTGGAAGATGATGAAGGTCGAAGTCTGGCCGGTGCGCAATTGGTTGATCAGGGTGTCGTCCATGACCACTTCGGCGACGCAACCGTTGGGCAGGCAGCGCACGAAGCCAGCGCGCCCGACGTCCTGGTTGTCGATCTTCAATCCGAGCCCCGACGGTATCAATATGCCGAGCGGTGCGACGACGCGCATCAACCGGCTCTTCTGGTCGCTGGTCTTCAGCACGATCACAGTCAACCCGACATTGGGGCGATCCTCCGCCGTCACGCTCTGCATCAGCGCACACTGCTCGCTCTGTGCGCCGGGCGGCGTCTCGCAGCGGATCTGCCAATCGCCGTGGACGGAACGGACCGCGCCCTGGGCCATCGCCCGGCCGGGAGCCACGGCCGCGGCCGCGAGCAGCACGATGGCGAGACCGGCGAGCGCCAAGGCAAGAAGCCGCGTCTGCCGTGTGACATCGATTATCGCCATATTCGTGCTTCCCCTGGCGAGCCGCCCCGGCAGGCATGTGGACAAGCGAATCACCGAGGCCGGTCGCCACGCGAGCCTGCCTACATGCTGATTCCACGCTGTCAAGGTGATCCAAATCAAGGCATTGTGGCTACGCGAAGGTGGAGAGGACAGCCCTGCAACCGCGTGGCTTGGCGCGACGCAAATCGCTTATCCCAGGCTGCGCCGTGACGGCTAAGAGTGCATTGCAGCAGAGCCGGATTTATGGTTTGAGGGAATGGGATTCCCCCATCCCGCCGATGCCTGCCGACCAGACCCGTTCCGAGCGAGGCGCGCAGGCGGCGTCATGCTGCCGCGGTCCACGCCAGACAAAATCTGCGTTGCCCGTGGGTGGTCATGGCCAAGATCAGAAACAGGGAGCTAAGAGACCGATGAAGGTGTTGTCACGTTTGACCGCCATTGCGGCGACTGTCGCGGCCCTGTCTGCCGGCGCCGGCGCCGCATTCGCCGGACTCGGTCAGCCGACGCCATGGCAACTCGGCATGCAGGACGCGGCCACCCCGGTGATGGTGGACATCGTCAGCTTCCATGATTTCGTACTGTGGCTAATTACTGCGATCACGGTCTTCGTACTGGTCCTGCTGCTCGTCGTCATGTTTCGCTTCAACGCGCGCAGCAATCCGACACCGACACGCACGACACACAATACCCTGCTTGAAGTCATGTGGACGATCGTGCCCGTCATCATCCTGGTGCTGATCGCCATCCCGTCATTCCGGCTGCTGTTTACCGAACTGGACGTGCCGACGCCTGACCTCACGGTGAAGGCGACGGGTAAGCAGTGGTACTGGAGCTACGCCTACCCGGATAACGGCAATTTTGAATTCGACTCGCTGCTCGTTGCCGAAAAGGATCTCAAGCCGGGTCAGCCGCGCCTCTTGACCGTCGACAATGAGATGGTCGTGCCGGTGAACAAGGTCGTACACGTGCTGGTGACCGGCGCCGACGTGATCCACTCCTTCAACGTGCCGTCATTCGGCATCAGGATCGACGCCATTCCGGGCCGCGTCAATGAAACCTGGTTCAAGGCAACCATGCTCGGAACGTTTCACGGTCAATGCTCCGAACTATGCGGTAAGGATCATGCGTTCATGCCCATTACCGTGCGGGTCGTGAACGACAGCGACTTCACGGCATGGGCGGCGCAGGCGAAGCAGAAATTCGCCGGCGACGAGAGCGCCCCGCCGGCCGCAGTCGCGGCAGCCGAGCTGGCTGCTCGGTGATTGACGACGCGGCGACGAAACCGATGATATACGGCCGCTAACGAAGGAACTGGCAATGGATACGATGGCACACGCGGAACATGGCCACGACGACAACGGGCACGCCATTCCGCACGGCTGGCGCCGATATCTTTATTCGACGAACCACAAGGACATCGGCACGATGTACCTGGTGTTCGCGCTGTTTGCCGGCCTGATCGGGGGCGTCTTCTCGATCCTGATCCGAGCCGAATTGATGTATCCCGGCCTGCAGATTTTCCACGAGACGCACAACTACGATGTGGCCGTCACCATGCACGGGCTGGTCATGATCTTTTTCATGATCATGCCGGCGATGATCGGCGGCTTCGGCAACTGGATGATCCCGCTGATGATCGGCGCGCCGGACATGGCGTTCCCGCGCATGAACAATATTTCGTTTTGGCTCTTGCCGGCGTCTTTCGCGCTGCTCCTGGCCTCGATGTTTTTCGAGGGCGAGCCGGGCGCCAATGGCGCCGGTACCGGCTGGACACTCTACGCGCCGCTTTCGACCTACGGCCATCCCGGTCCGGCGATGGATTTCGTCATCCTGTCGATCCATCTCGCCGGCGCATCCTCGATCCTCGGCGCGATCAACTTCATAACGACGATCTTCAACATGCGCGCGCCCGGCATGACCATGCACAAGATGCCGCTGTTCGTATGGTCGGAACTTGTGACGGTATTCCTGCTGCTGCTCTCGCTGCCGGTTCTCGCCGGCGCGATCACCATGCTGCTCACCGATCGTAATTTCGGCACGACATTCTTCGATCCGCAGGGCGGCGGCGACCCGTTGCTGTTCCAGCATCTGTTCTGGTTCTTCGGCCACCCGGAAGTGTACATCCTGATCCTGCCGGGCTTCGGCATGATCAGCCAGATCGTGGCGACGTTCTCGCGCAAACCTGTGTTCGGTTATCTCGGCATGGCCTATGCGATGGTGGCAATCGGCGGCATCGGCTTCGTCGTCTGGGCGCACCACATGTTCATCGTCGGCATGTCGTCGACCGTTCAGGCCTATTTCATCGCCGCCACCATGGTGATCGCGGTGCCCACCGGCGTGAAAATCTTCTCCTGGATCGCGACGATGTGGGGCGGTTCGATCGAGTTCAAGACGCCGATGCTGTGGGCGGTCGGTTTCATCTTCCTGTTCACGCTGGGCGGCGTGACCGGTGTGGTGCTGGCAAACGCCGGTGTCGACCGCGAATTGCACGGCACCTATTACGTCGTGGCCCACTTCCACTATGTGCTCTCGCTCGGCGCCGTGTTCGCTATCTTTGGCGGCTGGTATTACTGGTTCCCGAAGATGACCGGCTACATGTACAGCGAAACCGTAGGCAAGCTGCACTTCTGGCTGACATTCATCGGCGTCAATGTGGCGTTCTTTCCGCAGCACTTCCTTGGGCTCGCCGGCATGCCGCGCCGCATCGTCGATTATCCGGATGCATTCTCCGATTGGAATTTCGTCTCTTCGATCGGCGCGTATATTTCGGGCTTCGGCACGCTGGTGTTCTTCTTCGGCCTGGTTTTGGCCTTCGTCCGCAAGGAGCGGGCGGCGGCCAATCCCTGGGGACCCGGAGCGACCACGCTCGAATGGACGCTGTCGTCGCCGCCGCCGTTCCATCAATTCGAGACGCTGCCGCTGATCCGATGAGCGTCACTCTTGCACGGGTCGAACCCAGTATCGCCGAAGTAGGCGATTACATCGCGCTGATGAAGCCGCGAGTGATGTCGCTCGTGGTGTTCACGGCGCTGGTCGGGCTTGTCGTCGCGCCCGGCCACGTGCATCCGGTGATCGCGCTCACGGCGCTGCTATGCATTGCGGTCGGAGCCGGCGCCGCCGGCGCGCTCAATATGTGGTACGACGCCGATATCGACGCGCGTATGGAGCGTACTGCTAACCGGCCAATTCCGCGTGGCCGCGTCACCCCCGGCGAGGCCGCGGGCTTCGGCATGACGCTGGCCGCGTTCTCGATCGTAACGCTGGGACTCATGGTGAACTCGCTGGCGGCGGCGCTGCTCGCCTTCACCATTCTGTTCTATGTCGTGATCTATACGATGTGGCTGAAACGCACGACGCCGCTGAACATCGTCATTGGCGGCGCCGCGGGCGCGCTGCCGCCGATGATCGGCTGGGCGGCTGCGACTGGCGGTCTCGCCCTTGAGCCGGCTGTACTGTTTCTCATCATCTTCTTCTGGACGCCGCCGCACTTCTGGGCGTTGTCGCTGTATCGCACCGAAGACTATGCGCGGGCAGGAATTCCGATGCTTCCGGTGGTCGCCGGAGATCGGGAAACACGCCGCCAAATCCTGCTTTATACGCTGATCGTGGCGCCGCTGGGCGTAGCACCGTGGCTGCTCGGCTATGCCGGCTTGCTCTATGGCATGGTGGCGATCGCAACCGGCGCCATCATGATCGCGCTGGCGCTGCGTGTGCGCGCCGAACGTCACGGCTACACTGCAAGCAAGCAATTGTTCGCCTTCTCAATCCTCTACCTATTCCTGTTGTTCGCGATGCTTCTGGTCGATCGGATGTCGGGAGGGCTCACCAGCCTCTTCGCAGCATGACGGTAAAGAGTGCCAGCATGATCGAGATTCAAAAGCCGGAACAAGGCATCAGACTGAGCGCGCAGCAGCTTCGTGCGCGCCGCTCCCGATCGATTGCGATAGCGCTCGCCCTCGGTGCATTCGTCGTGGTGATTTTCTTTGTGACGATGGCCAAGCTCGGCGGCAATGTGCTGACAAGGCCGATGTAATGACGGAACCGAACAGACAACCGCCCCAGAGGCACGCCAGTCGCCGCGATCTTGTGATCGCGTTCGCCTGCGGCGGCATCGTAGCGACGATGGTAGGCGCGTCGTTCGCGGCGGTACCGCTCTATTCCTGGTTCTGCCGCACCACCGGTTTCGCCGGCACCACGCAGGTGGCGAAAGCGGCCCCGAAGCAGATATCCGGCCGCACCATCACGGTGCGCTTCGATTCGAACGTCAGCGCAGGACTGCCGTGGTCGTTCGAGCCTGAGCGCCGCACCATCGATGTCAGGCTCGGCGAGGTCGTGACTGTCTATTATAAGGTCATCAACGAAGCCGCCCGCGTCACCGTCGGTCAGGCCGGCTACAACGTCAGTCCGCCGACGACGGGCATCTACTTCGAGAAGATCAATTGCTTCTGCTTCACTCAGCAGACAATGAAGCCGGGCGAGACGCGCGACATGGCAGTCGTGTTCTATGTCCATCCGAAACTCGCCACCGATTCCGAGCAGGACGGCACTAACATGATCACGCTTTCCTATACCTTTTATCCGGTGCGCGAGCCGGAGCAGCCGGTAGCTGCGAGCACCCCCTCCCTGCCCTCCCGCGCAAGCGGGGGAGGATAAGGTGGGGCAATCCGAATACATCTGACGAAGGCGATAACAACGGCGTGTCCGGTGACCACGGTCCCGCCAAGGTGGAGATGAAGACGATGGCCGACGTTGCACACGCCAAACCGCACCACGATTACCATCTGGTCAATCCCAGCCCGTGGCCGGTGATCGGCGCGAGTTCGGCATTCCTGGGAGCCATCGGCGCCATCCTGTGGATGCATCACGTGGTGGCCTACGCTCCCGTCATCCTCGGCGCCGGCGCCATCGGCATCGCCTACACGATGATCGGCTGGTGGCGCGATGTGATCTACGAAGCCGAAGTCGAGCACGACCATACCCGCGTGGTGCAGATCTCGCACCGCTACGGCATGATCCTGTTCATTGCATCTGAGGTGATGTTTTTCGTCGCCTGGTTCTGGGCTTACTTCAACACGGCGCTGTTCCCGGACCAGTTTCAGGACATCGGGCGTATCGCGTTCACCGGCGGCGTCTGGCCGCCCAAGGGCATCGAGACATTCGATCCCTGGCATTTTCCACTGCTCAACACGCTGATCCTGCTCACCTCCGGCACCACCGTGACATGGGCGCACCACGCTCTGCTCGAGAATAACCGCAAGGGCCTGGTTTGGGGTCTGGCCTGCACGATCGCGCTTGGCCTGACGTTCACCTGCGTACAGGCGTGGGAATACGCCCACGCCGCATTCAACTTCTCCGGCAATATGTACGGCGCCTCATTCTTCATGGCGACGGGGTTCCACGGCGCCCACGTCATCATTGGCTCGACGTTCCTGATCGTCTGCCTGTTCCGCGCATTGGCCGGCCAGTTCACGCCGACCCAGCATCTCGGCTTCGAGTTCTGCGCCTGGTACTGGCATTTCGTCGACGTGGTGTGGCTGTTCCTGTTTGCCTGCATCTATGTGTGGGGCGGGGCCGGCTGACGCATCTGGTGAACCAAACGACGATCGGCACACTGTCGGGATCGATTCTTGCCGGTCTCTCATGCTCCTGCCCGCGCTGCGGTCAAGGCAAGCTGTTCCAGGGCTTTTTGACGCCGCGTCCGCGCTGCGAGGCCTGCGGACTCGATTATGGTTTTGCGGATGCCGGTGACGGACCGGCCGTATTCATCATGTTCCTCGCCGGCTTCATCGTGGTCGGCGCAGCCTTGATCGTCGAGGCGCTCTATCACCCGCCGTATTGGGTCCACGCCGTGTTGTGGCTGCCGTTGATCCTGATCGTCACGCTGGGTCCGCTGCGCCCTATGAAGGGGCTAATGATCGCGCTTCAGTACCATCACAAAGCCGCGGAACAAAAATTTAGCGACAGCGGAGACGCACGGTGACTGCGGCCGGAAGGCCACGGCGGTCATGGTTCGGCCTGCTTATGCCCGCCGTGCTTGCGTTTATCGTTCTCATCGGGCTTGGCACTTGGCAAGTTCAACGCAAGGCCTGGAAGGAAGCGCTGATCGCGTCGCTGACCGAGCAGCTCGCCGCCCCGCCAAGCGCGCTCCCAGCACCAAAGAGCTGGAACACCCTGGATGCCGCGGATGACGAATACCACCGCGTCCAATTCAGCACGCAATTCGATTACGCGGGCGACGCGCTGGTCTACGCGTCTGCGGCGGCATTCCGCCCCGATGTTTCCGGACCGGGCTACTGGGTGTTCACGCCCGCGCGGCTTGCCGATGGCGGCATCGTCATTGTCAATCGCGGTTTCGTGCCGGAAGCCAGGCAAGACCCGAAATCGCGGTCCGATGGGCAAATCTCCGGACCGGTCGATATTGTCGGTGCCATGCGCTGGCCGGATTCACGGCACTGGTTCACGCCGAAGGACGAGCCGACGCACAACCTCTGGTTTTCGCGGGACCCGCAGGCCATCGCCGCCGCAAAGGGACTTGGCGCCGTAGCGCCGTTCTACATCGAGCAGGAGGCGCCGGTTCCGCCAGGCGGCTTGCCGCAACCAGGCAAACTCGTGGTCGTGCTGCCCGATAATCACCTCCAATATGCCATCACCTGGTACGGATTGGCCGCTGCCCTGGTGGTGGTTTTCGTGGTTTGGGCATTCGGCTCTCGCCGTGGCGACGGCCGCCGGCGGCCTTCGCTTTCCTTGTGAAGCGGTCCGCTTATCTATTACTGTGCCAGTCGTTCGGTGCCGGCCTCGCGTCAACGCCTGCCTATAATAACCCATAGAATCAATAGCTTAATGCAAAACGTGTCGACCAGGGGCGAGGCCCCGCCACTCGGCTTCGCCGAGGCGATGCTCGCGGGCCTTGCCCGCGACGGCGGGCTATATGTGCCGCAATCCTGGCCGCAGCTTGAGCCCGATTTGATCAAGTCTTTCGCCGGCCGGCCCTATGCGGAAGTCGCGGTCGAAGTCGTCCGCCACTTCGTCGACGATTCCATCGCCGAGACCGATCTCGCGCGCATGGTGCGTGAGGCCTATGGCACGTTCCGCCATCCCGCGGTGGCGCCGTTGACCCAACTCGGCGTCAGTACGTTCGTACTGGAATTGCACCACGGCCCTACCCTTGCCTTCAAGGATCTGGCGATGCAGCTGCTCGCACGGCTGATGGATCACGTGCTGGCGTCACGCGGCGAGCGCCGGACCATCGTGGTGGCGACTTCTGGCGATACAGGCGGCGCCGCGGTCGAGGCCTTTCGCGAGCGCAGCCAGGTCGATCTCGTCGTTCTGTTTCCGCACAATCGGATCTCCGACGTGCAGCGGCGCATGATGACGACGGCGGCGGCCGCCAACATCAACGCTGTCGCCGTCGACGGCACATTCGATGACTGTCAGGCGATCGTGAAGGGTCTGTTCAATCATCATGCCTTCCGCGACCGCGTCCGGCTCTCCGGTGTCAACTCGATCAATTGGGCGCGCATCGTCGCGCAGGCCGTCTACTACTTCACAGCGGCGGTCGCACTCGGCGCACCGCAGCGAAAGGTCGCCTTCACCGTGCCGACCGGTAATTTCGGCGATATCTATGCCGGCTATGTGGCGCAGCGGATGGGGCTGCCGATCGACCGGCTGACCATCGCGACCAATGCCAACGATATCCTGGCCCGAACGCTTGCGACCGGCACTTACGAATTGCGCGAGGTCATCTCGACAACCTCGCCGTCGATGGACATTCAAGTGTCGTCGAATTTCGAGCGGCTGTTATTTGACGCCTATGAGAGGGACAGCAGCGCGATTCGGTCATTGATGGGATCACTGGCGCAATCGCGCCATTTCACGCTGTCCGCGGCGGCATTGGCGCAAATCCGCACGCTATTTACCGCTCGCCGTGCCGACGAGGACGAAGTGGCGTCGACCATCCGCACGGTCAAGCGCGAGACCGGCAATCTGATCGATCCGCATACCGCTGTCGGCATCGCGGTGGCTGAAAAGGAACACCGCGACCCGGCCGTGCCGATGGTGGTGCTATCGACCGCGCACGCCGCCAAATTTCCCGACGCAGTCGAGGCCGCCTGCGGCGTGCGGCCGGAGCTGCCCGAATGGCTTTCCGATCTTAATAAGCGTCCGGAGCGCGTTACGGTGCTGCCGGTTGATCAGTCCGCAGTTGAGCGTTTTGTGCTTTCGACAAGCCGCGCTGCGCAAGAAGGAGCAGCGGCATGAGCGTTGAGCTTACGACCTTGAAATCGGGCCTCACTGTCCTCACCGATGCGATGCCGCATCTCGAGACGGCGTCGCTTGGCGTCTGGATCGCCTCCGGCAGCCGAGACGAGCGCCGCGAGGAAAATGGCGTTTCGCATTTTCTCGAACACATGGCGTTCAAAGGCACGCGGCGGCGCACCGCGCGCCAGATCGCCGAAGAGATCGAAGCGGTTGGCGGCGATCTCAATGCCGCAACCGGCGCCGAAAGCACGGCCTATTATGCGCGCGTGCTCAGGCAGGATGTGCCGCTGGCACTCGACGTGCTGTCCGACATTCTTTCGGAACCCATCTTCGAGCGTGCCGAACTGGTTCGCGAGCAGAGCGTCATCGTTCAGGAAATCGGCGCTGTCGCCGACACTCCCGACGATCTCATTTTCGAACACCTGAACGAGATCGCGTTTCCTGACCAGCCGCTTGGCCGTTCGATTCTCGGCACTCCGGCTACGGTGCGGTCGTTCGACGGCGGCAAGCTGCGCGACTACCTGTCCAGGAATTATCGCGCGCCAGACATCGTGGTGGCCGCTGCCGGGGCCGTCGACCATGCAGCCGTGCTCGCCGAGGTTGAGAAGCGCTTTGCGGGCTTCAACGGTCCCGCCGGTCCGATGCCGGAGTTGGCGAAGTTCGGCGGCGGCTCGCATGTGGAAAAACGCGAGCTCGAGCAGGTTCATATCGCGCTGGCGCTGCCCGGCATCGCGGTGACCGATCCCGCGCTCTACAGCCTTCAGGTATTCGCCAATATTCTTGGCGGCGGCATGTCATCGCGGTTGTTTCAGGAAGCGCGCGAAAAGCGTGGCCTGTGCTACTCGATCTATTCTTTTCACATGCCGTACACCGATATCGGCATGTTCGGTCTCTACGCCGGTACCGATGCCGCCGACGCATCCGATCTGATGCGCGTGATTGTCGACGAGATTGCCGGCACCGCTGAGACGATTACCGAGCCTGAAGTGGCGCGCGTCAAGGCGCAGATGAAGGTCGGACTGCTCATGGCGCTCGAAAGCTCCGGCGCGCGGATCGAGCAGCTCGCGCGCCAGATGATCACCCGCGGCCGGCCAGTCCCGGCCGAGGAGTTGGTCGAAAAAGTCGATGCGGTGACAGTCGAAAGCGCCCGCGCCGCCGGCCGTGCCCTGATCGCCCGCGGCAAGATGGCAACCGCCGTGATTGGACTTGGCTCCGGACTTGAAAGCGCGGCGGCAATCGCAGAGACTCTCACACGCCGGGCTGCCTGATCAGCAAAAATATTTCCATAGCAGCCCATTTAGCCTCCAATGGCGTTCTTCCGCACCATCAATTTTTCCGAACCGCCGCCGTCGATCGGCGGAGACGGCGTCACGCTGCGCACACCGCAAATGGCGGACTTTCCCGAATGGGTGGCGCTACGCGAGGCCAGCCGCGATTTTCTCACGCCCTGGGAGCCGACGTGGCCGACCGACGACTTGACCAGAAGCGCATTCCGTCGCCGTCTCCGGCGCTACGGCGAGGACATCCGTACCGACCAGGGCTATGCGTTTCTTATCTTCCGCAAGTCGGATGGCGCACTCGTCGGCGGCTTAACACTCGCCAATATTCGCCGCGGTGTCGCCCAGGCCGGCAGTCTCGGCTATTGGATGGGCCTACCGCATGTGCGTCAGGGTTATATGACCGCAGCGGTGCGCGCCATTATTCCGTTCGCACTGGAAACCTTGCGGCTGCACCGCCTGGAAGCCGCTTGTATTCCGACCAATGCCGGCTCGATTCGGCTCCTGGAAAACACCGGTTTCGCGCGCGAGGGCTATGCCCGCGAGTATTTGTGCATCAACGGCATGTGGCAGGATCATTTGTTATATGCGTGTCTGAAGGGCGCACCGGCGTCTTAACTATAACCCGCTCCCGCTCGGCGCTGCCGGTGGCAGACGGTAAGGTTGGCACGCCATGGGATCGCCACGGTTCAATTGGTATAGAACGCCAAGGGATTGCGGGCCGCTTAGTTTGAGCATGATCTGATCTGCAAGCCGGTATTCATTTTTCAGGATCACGCAAGGCAACGAGTTGGGGGAATGCGGCAAAACCATAAACCGGTGCGGTTGGGCGATTGCCAAACTATCGCAACGCTGCTCTCGCTTGCGCTGCTGGCCTCGGGTTGTTCAGGCGGGCTTAATCTCGGGTCGCCGGGCGGTTCGTCGACGGCTTCCGCGCCGCCACCCGCCTCATCTGCGGCGCCGCCGCCGAGCAATCCATCATTCAAGGACAAAATCACGGGATTCTTTGAAGGCTCTTCCGCCAAATCGCCGCAGCAGGTGACGGGCACTCAGGAAGTAGAAGATTGTCCGTTGATCAATATTCGGCAAGGAGCGTCGACGTTGACGGTCGGTCCATCTGGCATAGCCAGCAGCGGCGATAGCACCGACAACGGCGCAATGGCGGTGAAATATCAGGGTACGTTTGTTCGCGCCGCACGCGAATGTGCCCTGGTTGCCGGTCAACTGGTGATGAAGGTCGGCGTCCAAGGACGCATTATCATCGGGCCCGCCGGCGGAACGGGCCAACTTGACATTCCGCTACGCATCGCCGTCGTTCGGGAGACGACGGCAGGTGCCAAGCCGATCGTCACCAAGTTCATTCGCATTCCAGTGACGGTTGCTTCGGCGACCGAGAATCCAACCTTCACGCATGTCGAAGAGGGTTTGAGCTTCCCGATGCCGCGCGACCTCGACAATTACGTGGTCTATATCGGCTTCGATCCGCTTTCACTCCAGGCGGATCATCCGGCGGTAAAGCCGAATCCAAAGCCGAAGCCGAAAGCCAGAGCGCCCGCAGCTACCGGGTGAACTGAGTAAAGCTACCAGCCCCGCAGGTCGGCGATGGTGCCTTTCAAGACCCGCATGTCAGCGATTGCTGTGTGGGCACCGGCCGCGACGAGGTCGCGGGCGAGCCGGCCAGGCGTCTGACTGCCGCCAACATAACCGACCGCTCTCATCCCCGCCGCGACGGCAGCGGTAACACCTGACACTGAATCTTCCACCACGATGCAGTCTGCTGGATTGGCTTGAATCCGCGCGGCTGCGAACTGGAAGACATCAGGCGCCGGCTTGCCTCTGGCGACGTCGCTTGCGGAGAACAGTCGCGGTCCGAAGAATTGCAGCAAGCCCGCGATATCGAGACTGGCCCGGACGCGGTCGAGCGGCGACGAGGAGGCGACGGCCTTCGGGCCGCGGATCCAAGTCAGCGCATGGGCGACATGGGGAAGCGCGCGCAACTGGGTGCGGAACCGTCGTATGGTCTCATCCGCGACGGCGGACGCAAAAGCGGGCGGCAGCTTCTTGCCCGTGGCCGCCTCGACGGCGGCAAAAATATCAGCGGGCCGGCGACCGTGGAAACGGCGCGTTACACCGTCTGCGCTCACGGCGACACCGGCGCGCGTAAGCGCCTCCGCCAGCACGGCACTGGCTATCGGTTCGCTGTCTACGAGTACGCCGTTACAATCGAAGATGACCAAGGGTCCCTCCGATAGTTCGGCCAGGATCGACCGCCGTCCGGCTCACCGGGAATTTCCGAATCAAGATATCGGACAGTGGCGGTATGCAAAGACCGCCATTCCTTGCGCCGGGATTTATGCACAGGATTTCCAGCTCGCCGCGCGCCTTCCGCCGGTTGCGGGGTGCGATCGGTCACACAGCGTTAGTTGAATTTATTCCTGACATCTTCGATGCCACGCTTGAGCAGATCGACGGCGACTTCGCCCTTGGCGGCGGCGGAGAGAATCTTCTCTGCCGCGGCAACGGCAGCGTCAGCGGCGGCGGAGCGGACGTCGGCGACCGCCTGAGCTTCCGCCTGGGTGATCTTTGCCTCCGCCATCTTGGTCCGGCGGGTGACAAAGTCTTCCATTCTGGCCTTGGCTTCAGCGGCGATACGCTCCGCTTCGGCCTTGGCGCCGGCTATGATGGCTTCGGCCTCGCTCTCGGCCTCGCGACCCTTGCGCTCGAACTCGGCCAGCAGCGCCTGGGCCTCATCCCTTAATCGGCGCGCCTCGTCGAGCTCGCTCTTGATCCGTGCCTGACGCTGATCGAGCGAATCCGTGACCTTGCGATGTACGCCGAGGTAAACGAGCAGACCGATAAACAGCAGAAAGCCCAGCGCTACCCAGTTTTCGGTTTCTTGTGCCGCTTCGAACATATCGTGTCTCAGCGCTTGAGGGCTTCGCCGACGGCGGCGGCGACTTCGTGCTCGGCTGGAGCCTTACCGATCAGCCGCCGGACTATAGCCGAGGCAGTGTCCGTCGCGATGCTGCCTACGTTGGTCATGGCAGAAGCACGGGTTGCCGCGATCGACTTCTCCGCCGAAACCAGCTTCTCGTGCAGTTCCGCATCGAGTTTCTTGCTGGTCGCATCGGCCTCGGCAGCCTGCTTTTCGCGCATTTGGTTGGCGATCAATTGCGCCCGAGCCCTGGCATCAGCGAGCGCTTTCTCGTATGCGGTGTGTGCGGCGTCCGATTGCTCCTTGAAGCCTTGCGCCGCCTTCAGATCGTCCGAGATACGTTTTGCACGTTCCGCGAAGATGGCACCGATGCGCGGCAGAGCCACCTTCGCCATCAGGACGTAGAGCAGGACGAAGGACACCGCGAGCCAGACAAGCTGCGAAGGAAAGGTCTGCGTATCGAACGGCGGGAATACCGTCTTTCCGCCGGGCGCTTCGGTATGGGCAGTCGGTTCGGCCATGACTGCGGGCGATTAGAGAGCGAACAGCAACAGCAACGCGATCAGAAGCGAGAAGATGCCAAGCGCCTCTGTGATGGCGAAGCCGAAGATCAGGTTGCCGAACTGGCCTTGCGCCGCCGACGGATTCCGCAGCGCCGCGGCAAGGTAATTACCGAAAATAATGCCGACGCCGACGCCGGCGCCGCCCATGCCGATGCAGGCGATGCCTGCGCCAATGTACTTTGCTGCAACCGGATCCATGTGAAAGCTCCTTTTAGACGTTGCTTGTTTCGAGCCGTCAGTGGCCCGGGTGAATCGCGTCGTTGAGATAGATGCACGTGAGAATGGCGAAAACGTAGGCCTGCAGGAAAGCCACAAGAAGCTCAAGCGCGGTCAGAAGCACGACCATAATGAACGGCAGCACCGCACCGAACCAGCCAAGCACTCCGAGGCCGGCGAGCATGATGATGAAAGCGGCGAAGACCTGAAGGGTGATATGGCCTGCCAACATGTTGGCAAACAGGCGCACGCTGTGCGACACCGGCCGCGACAGGAATGACAGCACTTCAATGAACACGATCAGCGGCAGGATGAGCTTCGGCACACCCTTTGGCACGAACAGATTGAAGAAATGCAGGCCGTTCTTCCAGAACCCGTAGATGACGACGATGAAGAACACGGTCAGCGCGAGCGCGACTGTCACAATCAACTGGCTCGTCACCGTGAAAGAAAAAGGAATCAGTCCGATCATGTTGGCGAACAGCACGAACATGAACAGCGTGAACACGAAGGGAAAGAACCTCATTCCTTCGGTGCCGGCTGTGCTTCGGATCGTGTTGGCGACAAACTCGTAGGACATTTCCGCGATCGATTGCAGATGGCCCGGAACGACCGCTCGCGGCGAACTGGCGCCAATCATCAGCGCCGACACGGCGAGGACAATGACCAGCATGACCAGTGCGGAATTCGTAAAGGCGATGTCATGCCCAGCCATGCTCATCAGGGGCAGCATGTCGTGGATCTTAAACTGATGGATGGGATCGACTTGCATCGTTTCGCTATCGTCGCGCGCAAAAGCGCAGATTAATTCTTCCGGTCCTTGCGGAGGCGGTCATCGAAGCCTGGACTTGCCACGACGCCCGCGGAACGCATCACATTGAGGACCCCGGCGGCGAAGCCCAGCAAGAGAAACACAATCAGTCCCCACGGCGAGACACCGAACCAGCGGTCGATAAGCCAGCCGAGGCCGGCACCGACGATCACGCCTGCGACCAGTTCGCTCGAGAGCCGGAAGCCCCGGGCATATCCGGATGCAGTCGCCGCGCCATTCTCAGCAGGATCCTTGGAAGTCTCGCCTGCACGCTGGCGTGCAAGACCTTCGCCGAGCCGCTGAAGTCTCGCGGAAAGAGCAGCCTCATCGGTGTGCGGTTTGTCTCGGTCGCCGTTCGCGCGCATGTCGCTCATGGTCTCGACACTCGCGGCTCGCGGCGCTCGCAACAGGTCCGTCTCCTGAAGCCGCGCGGACCATACTGAGTGGATTCTGCCAAGTCAAGAAATGCGCAACCTGTGATAATTGTTTGAATTCATGGAAGATATTGCTGGTTTTCCATCACCTTTCGCGAGCCGCACAGGCTTCATTTTGCGTTGCGATAGGTGCCCGCATAGTCTTGCTCCAGGCGCTCCATACAGCTTGCAAGGAGACGATCATGTTCAGCAAGGTCCTGGCTATCGTTGTCGCTGCCCTTTGTCTGAACGCCCCTGCCATCGCCGACGATGCAACGCCCGATACTGGCGGCGGTCGCTACACGGTGAACAAGGTGGCGGATGGTTTCGTACGGCTCGACACCAAAACCGGCGAGGTCGCCCTATGCAGCCAACGGGCGGTCGGCTGGGCATGCCAGGTGGCGCCCGAGGATCGGGCAGCCTTCGAGAACGAGATTGAGCGGTTGCGCGGCGAAAATGCCGCGCTGAAACAGGCCATCCTGTCGCACGGTTTGCCGCTCCCGAGCGGCACAACGCCCGAGCCGCAAAGCGGGCACGGCAACGACATCACGATCCGCCTTCCCGACAATGCCGACATCGACCGCGCCGTGGCTTATGTCGGACGCATCTGGCAACGCTTCGTCGAAGCCGTCACCAGAGCGCAGCAGCAGATGCTGAACAAGAGCTGAGCATTGCCCCGAGCCTTCTGCGAATTGTCTGCTGTCAGCACCGCACGCGTGGATACGATCCTACGTGCCGTTCTGACTGTCGCGACCACGGGCGAAGGGTTTTTCGAAATTACCGGCGAAGTCACCGGCTTCCTTGAGCAAATCAAGGCGCGCGACGGCATCGTGCTGCTTTATCTGCGACATACATCAGCGTCGCTCGTCATCCAGGAAAATGCCGACCCGGATGTGCTGGTCGATCTGGTCACCGCGCTCAGGCGCACGGCCCCTGATGACGCCGGCTGGGTGCACAAGACCGAAGGGCCCGACGACATGCCGGCCCACATCAAGGCGATGCTCAACGGCGTGTCGCTGCACGTCCCGGTCGCCGCAGGCAAAATGAGCCTTGGGACCTGGCAAGGCATCTACGTGGCCGAGCATCGAGTACACGCTCACAAGCGCGAGGTGGTGTTGCAGTTTCTGGGATCGAACAAAGAAGTGTAAATCCCCATAGTGGACCGCGGCCGGCAGCCGGCACTAAACTGCGCTTCAGGACGATCGGGACGCAAAATTGAACGATTCCCAACCCTATCATCTCGTCATTGCCGACGATCACCCGCTGTTCCGCGGCGCGTTGCGCGAGGCGGTGTCTGGATTGGTCGGGCGCGCCGAGGCCGACGAGGCCGGCACGTTCGAAGAGGTGACCACACTCCTTGAACGCGGCAGCGACGTCGATCTGATCCTGCTCGATCTGAGTATGCCGGGCGCGCGCGGCTTCTCGGGCCTCATGTATTTGCGAGCACAATATCCGAGCCTGCCGATCGTCGTGGTATCGGCCAATGACGATCCTGCCGTTATCCGCCGCTGCATGGAATTCGGCGCCTCGGGATTCATTCCAAAGACGCTCGGCATCGAGGCGATGCGCCAGGCGATCGCGCGAGTGCTCCAGGGCGAGGTGTGGACCCCGCCTGACGTCGATCTGCAACGCCAGGCCGACGCCGAAACCGCGGCGACGATCGCACGGCTCTCCAGCCTGACGCCGCAGCAAGTCCGTGTATTGATGATGCTGTCGGGCGGACTGCTCAACAAGCAGATCGCCTATGAGCTCGGCGTGTCGGAAGCGACCGTGAAGGCCCACGTCTCCGCGATCCTGCAAAAACTCGGTGTCGAAAGCCGCACTCAGGCTGTCATTGCCGCCGGCCGCATCGAAGTCGACCAGTGGCCGCAGGTGCCGGCGCGGGAGAACTGAATTACTCTGCTGCGACCCGCTGCACCCGCCACTGCATGATAAGTGCGCGCAATGACGCGGGCTTGATTGGCTTGTTTAGCAGATGCGCGCCTTCGGCCTGCGCCTCCTCGCGCACATGTGCGGAGCGGTCGGCGGTGATCAGGATCGCCGGCAAATCGCGGCCGAACTGCAGGCTAAACCGTCGGCGCAATTCGGCGATCACGCCAATCCCGTTGCCGCCGTCAAGGTGATAGTCAACCAGCAAGCCATCCGGCTCGAGCTCGCTCGCATCTATCGCTGCGAGCGCCTCGGTGAGATCGGCTGCAGTCAACACGCGGCAGCCCCAGCCGCCCAGCAGCTTTTCCATGCCGTCGAGGATGCTTCGGTCGTTGTCTATGCAAAGCGCAACCGTGCCGGCCAGCCGCCCGGCGTGAGGGCGGGCAACGGCTCGGGCGGCGGTTGCCGCCGCGGCCGCCGATCCGAGCGGCGCTTCGATAGAGAACCGTGAACCACGCCCGACCGCGGATTTCAGTGCCACCTCGCAATCGAGCACCCTGGCGATGCGTTCCACGATCGAAAGACCAAGACCGACACCGCGTGCCACCCGCGCGCCCTGGTCGAGGCGGTGGAATTCCTTGAACACGGCGCGCCGTTTTGAATACGGAATGCCGATACCTGTGTCATAGACATCGATGCGGAGCTTGCCACCGCGGCGCCGGCAGCCGACCAGAACGCAACCCGATGGCGTGTACTTGATCGCGTTCGATACGAAATTCTGCAACAAGCGCCGCAACAACCGCCGATCCGAGCGCACCGTGAGCGAGCACGGCATAAAGCGCAGCTTCAGGCCCTTTTCACGAGCGAGCGGTGCAAACTCCACGTCCAGCCGCTGCAACAACTCGTCGATGCGGAAATCGGACATTTCCGGTTTCATCGCGCCGGTGTCGAGCCGCGAAATATCCAACAGAGCGGCGAATATCTCTTCCACCGCCTCGAGCGAAGCATCGATATTCTGCACCAGACTAGCGTCCTCGCCGCTACGCTGACGCTCGATCAGGCTGGTGACATAGAGGCGGGCCGCGTTGAGCGGCTGCAGGATGTCGTGGCTCGCGGCTGCGACGAAACGGGTCTTGGACACGTTGGCATCGTCGGCTTCGGCCTTGGCGTGCTCCAACTCAGTATTGAGCCGTGTCAGCTCCCTGGTCCGCTCGCGGACGCGCCGCTCCAATGTCGCATTGGCGCGTTCCAGCGCTTCAGCCGCCTTCACGCTCGGAGTGATGTCGGTGAACGTCGTGACCAAGCCGCATCGGGCATGCGGTTGGCACGGACCTCGATTACCAGGCCGCGTTCGGCAATGCGCTCAAGGAATGGCTCGATTCTCCGACGTATATTTTGCGAGACGCCCCGCGATCGCAGCATCGAAATCCTTTTGATCCTGGCTGTTGTGTTGCGCGACGTAACGCAGGATCTCGTCGAGGGCGCGGCCGACGCGAGTGAGATCATGCGGCAGATCGAGGATTTCCCCGAACTGGCGGTTCCAGCAAACAAGATTAAGATCCTTGTCGAATACGGCGATGCCCTGCCGCACGTGGTCGAGTGCAGTCTGCAAAATCTCGCGGTTGTAGTGGATAGCCGCGTTGGCGTCGTCGAGCAGCTTCAGCGCGTCCTTGGTCGAGACCGTCCGCTTGCGCAACAGCAATGACAGGACGAGCCGCGACGATGCCGCGCCGATCGCCGAAGCCAGGAGATATTCGCCGTATTGCAGCACTTCGAAATCGGCCTCGGCCGCCGGCTCGAGGCTGATCCGGCGCGATGCGGCGAAACTTGTGAATGATTCTCGTGTGCGTTCTTCGCCGAGATAGCGCGCTACCGTCGCGATCAATTCTTCAATGGTGACGGAGGCGCGGCGCAGCCGGAAGCTTGGCGCCCTTGGTGCGAGAATGGGCGCCAGGACGGACGGCACGAACACATCAGCCTGCACGCGCTCGATCGCGATAGGCCGCCGTCCGAACGAAAACGCTACATAAAAGGCGATATTGACAACAAGGCTGAGCAGCACGCCATGAACCAGCGGCGGCAGATCGAGACCGAACAGCACCTGTGGCCGGAGATAGTCCAGGCCCCACGGCCCGTCTGTCAGGATTCGCGCGCCCACGACGCCGGCCTCGGAAATGCTCGGCAGCAGCAGCGTATAGCCCCAGACCACAATCCCCGCCGTCATTCCGGCGATGGCGCCGCGCGCCGTACCGCGCTGCCAGATCAAACCGCCGAAAAACGCCGGCGCGAGTTGAGCGACGGCGGCGAACGAAAGGAGCCCGATCGCGGCAAGCTGCGCATCGCCGGCAGAACGATAATAGATGTAGGCGAGGAGCAAGATCACGAAAATCGCGATGCGTCGCGTCGTCAGCAACCAGGCGCCGGCATCGCTCGGCTCGCCGGCGAGCGTGCCTCTCCGCTTTAGCACCAAGGGCACCACGATGTCGTTCGACACCATGATTGCCAACGCGACCGATTCCACAATCACCATCGCGGTCGCGGCCGACAGGCCGCCGATAAACGCAATCAGTGTGACCAACTCGGAATGGGCCGCGAGCGGCAGCGCCAGCACGAACATATCGCCGTCGACATGGCCAGCCGGAAATGTCAGCAAACCGGCGATGGCGATCGGCACGACGAAAAGATTGATCAGCACGAGATAGGCCGGGAACAGCCAGGCGGCGCGGCGAATTTCGGCCTCGCTATGGTTCTCGACGACGGCGACATGAAATTGCCGCGGCAGCAGCACAATCGCGAACAACGACAATGTCGTCATCGCGCAGAAAGTCGACAGCGGAGGCACGCGGGCGAGTACCGCGGCGGTGGTTGTCTGATCAAGCGCACGCGCAAAAAGGTCAAACGGACCGTGAAACATGACGAAGGTGACGAAGATGCCCACGGCTAGAAATGCCACGAGCTTGACGATCGACTCCGTCGCAATCGCAAGCATCAGACCGTCCTGATGCTCAGTAGCGTCAGTGTGGCGGGTGCCGAACAACACCGCAAAGGCCGCCATGAGCAGCGCGACAAACAGCGCGCTGTCGCCGATCATGGGCTGCCCCGGCGACACTTCAGCCAGGATAGTGCCGACTGAAGACGACACCGCTTTGAGCTGAAGCGCGATGTAAGGGACCATGCCGACGATCGCGATCAGCGCAACGGTGGCCGCAACGGCCTGGCTCTTACCGTACCGCGCAGCGATAAAGTCGGCGATTGAAGTGATGTTTTGACCCTTGGCGAGCCGCACAATCCGGATAAGCAACGGATAGGCCAACCCCACCATCAGCATTGGACCGATATAGATCGTCAAAAAATCGTATCCGGCGCGGGAGGCGAGCCCGACCGAGCCGAAAAACGTCCATGACGTGCAATAGATCGCGAGCGACAGCGGATAAATCAGCAGCCGCGAAGCGGCGCCGCGCGCACGCTCGCGCCTGCGGTCACCGTAGCTCGCCACCAGGAACAAAAATCCAATGTAGGCGAGCGCGAGGATGATGAGGATCCAGCCCTGCAACATCAACTTACCCTACCTCAACACGCGGCGTTGTTTGTTTCCGCCGCGCTCGCGCTTGACGTAAGGTCACCATAGTTCGAACGGTATGTCCATGCAGCATTGGCCGTGATTCCGCGTGCGGAAGGCGATCTCGGCCTCTATGTCGTGAGACTTATTTGGATTACTGCGCCCCGATACCTCAGCAAAATTACGGATGGTGTTATTTTAGGTCGGGCGAATCGTGATTTGCATCAGGCATGCAGATTGAGGGAAAGATGAACGAGGTTTTTATCGTCGATGACGACGCATCGGTCCGTAGCGCGCTCACGGTAGTATTATGCGGTGCGGGGTTCGACGTGACGAGCTTCGCCGAAAGTGAGTCCTTTCTCAGTGTTGCGCGCTCGCGCGCCCCAGAATGTGTCCTGATCGATGTACACCTGCCGGGCAGATCAGGGGTCGAAATCTTGAAGACGCTGAACGCCCAGCATTATCCGGCGCCGATTTTCATCATTTCCGGACGCGGCGATATCCCGACCGCGGTCGACGCGATCCGAAATGGCGCACTCGATTTCATCGAAAAGCCGTTCGACCCGATGGTAGTCGCCGAACGCGTACGCAACGCCATCGCTGCGTGGCACAATGTACGTTCTGACGACAGCATTCTGTCGCGTGACTTTCCCGGCCATGGACGGCTCACGGCACGCGAATTCGACGTGCTGGAGCGCATTGCGCGCGGTGCGTCCAGCAAGGAAGCCGGCCGCGATCTTGCAATCAGTCCGCGGACAGTTGAGGTGCATCGCGCCCGCATCATGGAAAAACTTGGCGCCAAGAATGCCGCCGACCTAATGCGGATCGTGCTTGGCAAGGGCACCGGCCATCGTGCGATGGCCGTGAGCGCCAGATAGAGTCTGTCCTAACGGCCCGCTGACAGGCACCAGCTACAGCCGGCCATGAGTGGCCGCATGCGTGATCCGCGCCGTCATCATTTGACGGTGCGTGCCGCAGCGGGCATTCATGGCGGTATCGATGCTCCCTGCCCTTCCGACGCGGCGCGCGCTGATCGAGAATGCCGAGACGCTGCTCATTGCGCTCGCCGGCGGTCTTGCTTTCACCTATTTCGAGCTGCCCGCCGGTCTGGTGTCCGGCTCGGTCCTGGCGGTAGCAGCGGCGGCTCTGCTTGGCCGACCGGTCAAACTGCCGTTTGTTCTCGCCCGTCTTTGCTCGGTGGTCATCGGTATTTTGCTTGGCGCGGTCGTGACACCGGAGACATTGCGAGGCGTCACCACATGGCCGGTAAGCATCGCACTGCTGATGCTCTGCTCCGTCGTGATGATTCTCGCGACCACGAGCTATCTGCGCGTCGTGCATCGCTGGGATCCGCTGTCCGCACTGCTGGCCGCGAGCCCTGGCGCTCTTGCGCAAGTGATTGCGCTGGCGACCGAGCTTGGCGGCGATCTGCGCGCGATTGCCATCGTACAGACTGTGCGGATTTTACTGTTGGTCATCGGATTGCCGAACGGGCTGGCGTTGTTCGGGTTTGTTGTGCCGGCGGTAGCGGTGGCGCGGGGACCGGCTGACGTTTCGGTCCTCGGGCAAATGATCCTGCTGGCGGTGGTATCGACAGCCTGTGCGTTCGCCTTCGTGCGCGTGCGTTTTCCTGGCGGGCTTATGTTTGGCGCCATGACTGGATCGGCCGTCCTGCATGGCACGGGGCTTATTCATGCCGTGCTGCCGTGGTGGATCGGCAGCGCCGCCGTGGTCACACTTGGCGCTGTCGTCGGCTCGCGGTTTGCCAACATGACGATACGAATGCTGATAGGCTATCTCGGAGCAGCATTCGGCTCATTTGCCGTCGCGATGGCGGTCGCCACGTTGTTTATCGCGATTGCGGAACATTTCTTTCCGTTTCCGATCGCCAATGTCGTCATCGCGTTCTCGCCGGGCGCACAGGATACGATGATGGTTCTGGCGTTGGCGCTGCATCTCGACCCCGTCTATGTCGGAGCGCATCATCTGGCGCGTTTCCTGGTGGTGACAATTTCGATTGCCGTCGGCGCGCGTCGGCTCGCACAGCAAAAATCATCTTTGCGCGAATAGAAGCATCACATGAAAGGTCAGGCAAAGCCGCCGGCTGGCGATTATTTCTTACGGCGCTTTTTGCCGAAGGCCGCCACGACTTCCTTCTTCTTGATGCGTGCCGCCGGGTTGCCGCGTTCACCAAGATTCTGTTCCTCGGTGCCGTCTCCCATCATGCCGGGATGAGAAATCTTTGCTTTCTTCTTGGCGCGCTTAACCATCGGATCAGTTCCTCATTTATTCGGCGGCGAGCGTACGGTGCTTCAGCGGCAGACCAAGCTGCTGCCAAACATCGACGAGCGCTTCGGCGAGCGTGTCGATAAGCGCGTCATCGTGATACGGGCTCGGCGTGATGCGCAGCCGCTCCGTGCCCTTGGGCACCGTCGGATAGTTGATCGGCTGGATGTAGATTCCGTGTGCCGACAACAGAAGATCGCTCGCCGCTTTGCAAAGCTCAGGGTTGCCGACGTAGACCGGCACGATATGTGTCGGGCTTGTCATCACCGGCAATCGCGCGGCGGTGAGCACGCCCTTGGTCCGCGCGGCGCGATCCTGATGCCGTTCACGCTCCCATTGTGATGTCTTCAAATGCCGGATCGCGGCGGTCGCCGCAGCCGCGACCGAAGGCGGCAGCGCGGTCGTGAAGATGAAGCCGGGAGCGTAAGATCGCACGGCGTCGACCAGCGCCGCCGAACCGGCAATATAACCACCGAGGCAGCCGAAGGCCTTGGCGAGCGTACCTTCGATGACGTCGATGCGGGCCGTGACGCCGTCGCGCTCACTGATGCCGCCGCCGCGCGCGCCGTACATGCCGACGGCATGAACCTCATCGACATAGGTCATCGCACCGTACTGCTCGGCGAGTTCGCAAATGCGATTTACCGGCGCCACGTCGCCATCCATGGAATAGAGGCTCTCGAAAACGATGAGCTTCGGTCGGCCCGGCTCCGCGGCGGCAAGCAGCTGTTCGAGGTGCGCCATATCGTTGTGGCGGAAAATCTGCTTGTCGGAGTACGCTTGGCGGACGCCTTCGATCATCGAGTTATGGTTCCAGGCATCCGACAGGATCAGGCAATTCGGCATCAGTTTGGCGAGCGTGGAGATTCCGGTCTCGTTGGAAACGTAGCCGGAGGTGAAGACCAGCGCGGCTTCCTTGCGGTGCAGATCCGCCAGTTCGCGCTCAAGCTCGATCACGGGATGGTTGTTGCCGGCGATATTGCGCGTGCCGCCAGCGCCGGTGCCCATCCGCGTCGCAGTCTCAACCATGGCACCGATGACTTTGGGGTGCTGGCCCATGCCGAGATAGTCGTTGGAGCACCAGATCACGACGTTCTTCGGACCATCCGGCGAATGCCAGATGGCATGCGGGAACCGGCCGGCGATACGCTCAAGATCGGCAAAAACCCGATACCGACGCTCGGACCGCAGCCGGCCCAGCGCATCGGTGAAAAAGGCTTGATAGTCGACTGGCTGATTCTTGCGATAAATCATGGGGAAGCGGCAGGACTAGCCCGCCCAGGCCTCTTTGGAGCGCGACGAGGCTATTTCTAGAAGCGTTCCAGGGCGTTTGTCGAGGCTTTATAACGGCGGTTGGTTGCCGCGGTATTGATCGAAATCAACTCAAAGGCGCGCGATCGCCGGGGCAGCCGGAGCCTATTGTCCCACCGCGAGGCGCAGCCGCGGCGACCGGTCGAAATCTTTGAGCCATGGGCTCCACGGATCCGGCGGCACCAGACCCTCGGTAACCGAGACTGGGATGATGCGTCCATCGTCGGCGATACGCCCGATCATGACCGGCTTGAACAAATGATGAGTGTCGGCATCCATTACCACCTGGAAGCCGCTGGGCGCGGTCAGCCGAGTACCGCCGAGCGCCGCGCGTACCATGTCGACATCGGCGGTACCTGCAGCCTCGACCGCTGCGGTCCACATATGGAAGCCGATCCAGGTCGCCTCCATGGGATCGTTGGTCATTGCATCGGGCCTGCCGGTGAAGGCGCGCCACTCGGCAATGAATGCACGATTTTCCGGCGTGTCGAAGGCATGGAGATAGTTCCACGCGACAAAATTACCGCTGATCTTCGAGCGCATCAGCGCCGGCAGCTCGGCCTCGTTAATCGACAGTGACATGACGGGAATGGCGTCCGCGCTCACGCCCTGCTCCGCCAGCTCGCGGAAAAAATGGACATTCGCATCGCCCGACACCGTGGCGACAATTGCGGTGCGGCCGCCTTTGGCGAAGCGCCGGATTTCCTCGACGACCTCATGCCAGTCCTTCAGCCCGAGCGGCGTGTAGCGCTCGGCGACGTCAAAGACCTGTTGGCTCGCCAGATAGCCCTTGAGGATTGCGTTGGTGATCCGCGGATAGACATAATCGGTGCCGACCAGAAAGAACCGCTGGATGCCTTGGTCGCGCAGGTAATTGACCGCAGGGATCGCCTGCTGCGGCGGCGTGGCGCCCGTATAGAAGATATTGCGGGATGCCTCTTCGCCTTCATATTGGCTTGGATAGAACAGCAAAGCATTGTTGCGCTCGACAATAGGCAATACTTCCTTCCGCGATGCCGAACTCCAGCAGCCGAATATGGCCGCGGTTTTGTGATCAGCGATGAGTTTGCGCGCCAGTTCGGCGTAGGCTTTCGGGTCGGAATGCGGATTGACGATCACCGGTTCGATCGGACGGCCCAATAGCCCGCCCCGCGCGTTCTTCTGCTCGATCATCATGACCAGCAATTCCTGCAATGGCCGCTCGCTTGCGGTCATGGTGCCGGACAGTGAATGCAGGATGCCGACCTTGATCGAGCCGTGCTCAAGGTCGGAGAAATAGCGCGAAATCGCATCCGCCAGCCATTTCGACTGGCCGAGCAAATCCTCCGCCGTATTCAGCACCCCATTGCCCGCCTCTTCGACGCTGTTGGCGATGGTGGAGATCTCCGGCAAGACGCCGCCAACCGTGCCGGCAACCTGTTCCGCCCGGTTGCCGATGCGATCGATCTCGGTGGCCTGGTGATCGAGGATGCCGGTCAATTGCCGGTTGGCCTCACTCATCGTCGTCACGCTCGACGACACGTCGGCAATAGCAGCTACTGTTTCGCTCACCGCGTGCTGCATGTCGCGGATCTGCGCGCTGATGTCGCCAGTGGCTTTCGCAGTCTGTTGCGCCAACGTCTTGACCTCTGAAGCCACGACGGCAAATCCGCGGCCGGCGGCTCCAGCCCGCGCCGCCTCGATAGTGGCGTTAAGCGCGAGCAGCGAGGTCTGCGAGGCAATCGCCTCGATCAGCTTGACTACCGTGCCGATACGCGTTGCCGCCGCCGCCAAGCTGCGCACCGTGCGGTCGGTGCGCGCGAGATCGGAGATGGTTTGCTCGGTGGCGTCCTTGGCGGCCGCCGCTTCGCTCGTTGACTGTACGATCAGCGTGAGCAATTCCCGCGCCGCATCGGCGACTGCGGCGACGTCGCGACTTGCAGCAGTGCCGGCATCGATTGCCTTGACGGTGCGACGGCGCACGTCCTCGTTGCGCGCGCCGAGGTCGGCAGCCGTAACCTGGATTTCCTCGGCAGCCGACTGAAACACTGAGGTCAGTTCGTCAACCGTGGCGCGAAACCGCTGGGTGAAGAAAGCCCGGCCGGCATAATGCAAGCGCGCTTCGGCTTCCCGGCTGCGATGATCGACCGCGAGCGCATCGGCATCAATCAGCACTTGCCGCATCCGCTCGGCTGCAATTGCACTGTCGCCGAGCGCGCCGCTGCCAATCCGGCCGGGCAATGCGGCATAGCGGTCACCACTGGCGATCTGGCCCATGGTGCCCACGACGGCCCGAAGCATCTCCTCGCACCACCACGCCACAGCAGCGGCGCCAACCAGCACTGTCACGAATCCAAGGAAGAGGCTGCCAGTGACCCAGCCGATCAGGACCGATATGCCCGAAGCGGCAATGACGGGAAGGAGAATCCACGCCGGCAAACGGCTTTGGTGATAATCAGTGGCCATATCGGCTCTGGGCGGAAAAATCCTGGAGAACATCAAGGAACTTGCGCATATTCGCTTACTAAACCGTTTCCTAATGCTGCGCTGCAGCGCACGAATAGTCGGCATTTGCGCTCAAATAATGTGCGCAGGCCCGACATTCGTCCGGCGATGAGGACACGACCAGAGATGTCAGAACACGGTCTCGCCCACGGACTCACCGATTACGGCGACCGCGACTTTTCGCGCTACCTGCGCCGCTCGTTTGCGCAATCGATGGGCTATTCGCGCGCGTTCCTGGAAAAGCCCGTGATCGGCATCGCCTACACGGCCTCCGACTTCAACAATTGCCACCGCCACTTTCCCGAGCTTTTGACGGCGGTGAAACGCGGTGTGCTTGCCGCAGGCGCGCTGCCGCTCGAGTTTCCGACCATCTCGCTGGGTGAAGTGTTTCTTACGCCGACAAGCCTGAAATACCGCAACCTCATGGCGATCGACACCGAAGAGATGATCCGCGCACAGCCGATGGATGCGGTTGTGCTGATGGGCGGTTGCGACAAGACCGTGCCGGCGCAGCTCATGGGCGCGGTGTCCGCCGACCGCCCGGCGATCTCACTGGTCGCCGGGCCAATGATGACCGGCCGGCATCGCGGTGAGCGGCTTGGCGCATGCACCGATTGCCGCAAATTCTGGGCGCGCTACCGCGCCGGCGATATCGATGCCAAAGAGATCTCGGAGGTGGAGGGTCAACTCGCGGTCACCGCCGGGACCTGCGCGGTAATGGGGACCGCCTCGACCATGGCGTGCCTCGCCGAAGCGCTCGGGATTTGCCTGCCCGGCACCGCCGCGATCCCGGCCGTGCACGCTGACCGCCTGCGCGCCGCCGAGGCGACCGGCGCGGCCGCGGTCAAACTTGTCGGCTCGAAACTCACGCCATCGCGGCTCATTAACGAAAAGTCGGTGGAGAACGCGTTGCGCGTGCTGCTCGCGCTCGGCGGCTCGACCAACGCTGTCATTCACCTTACCGCCATCGCCGGACGCGCCGGCGTAAAAGTGTCGCTCGCCCATCTCAATACGCTCTCGGATTCCACACCCGTGCTGGTCAATCTCAAGCCGGTCGGCAACGGCTACATGGAGGATTTTTGTGCGGCCGGCGGCATGGGCGCGTTGCTGCGCGAATTGAAGCCGCTGCTGCATTTGGATTGCGTGATGGTAACGGGAGAAACGCTTGGCGAGCGGCTGGAAGGCGACGCCGCAGGCTATGTCGACCGCTCGATCATCGCGGAACTCAACACGCCTCTGGAGTCGGCTGGCGGCCTTGTGGCGCTGTTCGGCAACCTCGCACCCAAAGGCGCCATCCTCAAGCGCTCCGCCGCCGACGCCAGATTGTTCGAGCATGAAGGCCGCGCCGTGGTGTTCTCCTCGCTCGCCGACCTCGCGGCGCGGATGGACGATCCAACGCTGGACGTCGCGCCCGAGGACATCCTGGTGCTGCAGAACGCGGGTCCTCACGCGCCGGAATGCATGCCGGAAGCCGGCTACCTGCCGATCCCGAAAAAACTGGCGCAAAAAGGTGTCAAGGACATGGTGCGGATTTCCGACGCGCGCATGAGCGGCACAGCGTTTGGGACCATCGTGCTGCACATCACGCCGGACTCAGCATCAGGTGGCCCGCTCGGCCTAGTGCGCAACGGCGACCGCATCCGCTTGTCGGTGAAACAACGCCGCATCGAACTGATGGTCGACGACGCCGAGCTGAAAAACCGCGCTGCCGCCGCGCCGCCAGCGGCCAAAGCGCCGGAGCGCGGCTACGCCAAGCTGTTCGCTGAGCAAATCCTCGGTGCCGACGAAGGCTGCGATTTCAAGTTCTTGATGCCGCGGTAATCAACCCGCGACCGCAATCTCCAGCGGAAACTCATCGACCACTTCGTGGCCGGTCTCGTTCACGATGAAGGTGTGACCGAGGAAAATGCCGAACATCCCGTCCGGCGTGATCGGATTGGGCTCGGCCATGATCACCATGCCGGGCTTGAGCACTTCCTCGAATTTTTCCGCAGCCACGTGCTCGGCAACCACATGCGGCCCGTCGGTGACCAGATCAATGCCGTGGCATTGCGTCGGCCGCGATTGATAACCGTTGTCGCGAAAGAATTTGCTGGCAAGCCGCATGTTCTCCGCAGGCTTGCCCGGCGCGATCTCGGCGACAATGCGCTGGTAGCCCGGCAGCGTAATTTCGCTCCAGAATTTTTTCACCATCTCGGTCGGCTCGCCGATACAGATCGGCGAACCGATCTGCGCGGTGTAGCCGCGATAGCCGGCCGCTAATTCCATGTTGATAATGTCGCCCTTTTGCAGCACGCGTCCGGACGGCCGCGGATTGCCGAAGATCTGCGCCGGGTTGGCCATCGGCGTCGAGCCGATGATCAGAAAATCGATATCGCCGCCGCCTTCGAGAATGGCCGAGCCCGCCGCCGCGCGCAGCTCGTATTCCTTTACGCCAGGCCGTGCGCGCGTGACCATCGCATCCATGGCGTTCTTGCAAAGCACGCCGGCCTTGCGCACGCAGTCGAGCTCTTCAGCGCTGTGGACCGAAAGCAGTTCGTGCAGGAAGCCTTTGGTGAAAACGAGATCCGCTTCGGGCAGGTTCTCCCTCAGCACGTTGTACTGATTCACCGGCAGGTAATCGCCGTGTCGCGGATCAATCTCCATCAGACCGATTCGGCCGCGCTCGAGCTTTAATTCACGAATGCGCTCGACCATGACGTCGGCATAGCGGCCGCTGCGGCTGTGACGCACGTCTTGCACCGCTATCGCAACCTGCCGGCGCACCGCCTCGGCATGGGTGCCGCCCATCGAATAGATCATGGTCGGTTCGCCTTCGAGCGGGACCAGCACGTAGCTTGCGAGCGCGTGCCATTCCCAGTGGCCGGTCAGCCACAGCATGCCGCCGCCGAAACTCCAATGGCTCGGACCGCCGGGAACGATAAGCGCATCGAGTTTGTGCTCGCGCATCTTGGCGCGCAGCGCGGCATAACGGCGATCGTACTCGGCTTTGGAAAACTGCTCCCAGACGCAGTCGCGGTAATACGGCGTTTCACGCATATTGGCGAACGGCAACGACTGATCGAGCTTTCCCCGGACCAAGTCCCATGGCTGCGGGCCGATGCGCGGCGGACGAATTTGCGTGTTCATGGTGGGCGCTCCTCGTTTTTCTTTACCGTACCTCTCGCCAAGCGCCCCGGCAATGTTAGGATCGCCAAATACCTTCGGTCGCTTCGAGACTTTATCTATGACGGCATTGCGTTTCGCAGCCGCGGTCGTCCTCAGCTTCGTCTTGGGTGCGGCGGCACACGCTCAAACCGTTTATCGCAAAGACGCTCCGCCAGGCGACGCGACGCCGACCGGCGGCAGTTTTTCGATTCACTTCCCGATCCCATACACCGATGTGAAGCTTGAGGCTGACGATCCAGCCCGCAGTCCCGCCATCGTCTACATGGTCACGGGAATCAATGCCGAAATGATCATGCTGACCGCGACCGAAACGCCCAGCATGGGGCAACCGCCGAAAAACCTGAGCGACCTTGTCGACATCATGAAGCAGCGTCCGGGTGGCACCGTTGCGGACATCAAGGATCAAGACAAGGACGGCAAGGAGACGCTCACGTTTTCGGCCCGCGACAATAAGCGCAGCTATTATTTTCGCTACGTGTCGGACGGCGATGCGCTCTATGCGCAAGTCATTGAATTTCCGGAATACGAGCGGCCGGAAGCAACGGCTATGAAAAATGACTTCTTTAATTCGTTCAGAATTATCAAGCCGTAGCTCGACACGCTAAAGAAAATCCGGGTTATAGTCGCCCTTTCGTTGCCGGTGATCGTATGAGATTTTCAAGGCGCGTTGTGGTCGGCCTGCTTGGCGCCGCGGCACTCGGGCGGCCGGCTCGCGCGGCCGATAAGATCGTCGGCGGCACGCTGGGCGGCCAGGCGCCGCTGTGGCCGTTCTACATCGCCGCGCAAAAGGGCTTCTTCGCCGGTGAGGATCTCGACGTCGAGATCAACTTCGCGCAAAGCGGCGCCGCGGTCACGCAGCAATTGACCGGCGGCGCCTTCGACGTCGTGCTCAGCGTCGGCATCAGCGACCCGATCCATGCCATCGACAAGGGCGCGGCGCTCGCGCTCATCCGCATCATCGGCAATGCCCCGCCATATATTCTAATCGGCAAGCCAGGGCTGAAAACCGTCGCCGACCTCAAAGGCAAGACGGTCTCGGTCGGCCAGGTGAACGACCCCACCACCATGTATTGGGAGCGTATGGCGGCAGCGAACGGATTGAAGCGCGACGACTACGACGAGTTGACCGCGGGCGTTGCTGCGGCGCGTTTTGCTGCGCTCAAGGCCGGCGTTGCCGATGCCGCGTTTGTGCTGCCGCCCCTCAACTTCCAGGCCAATACTGAGGGTTACGTCACACTTGGCTTTGCCGCCGATTATGTAAAGGACTTGCCGTTCACCGGCATGGCCGTGCGCCGAGATTGGGCGCAAGCGCACACACCGCTCGCCAAGCGGTTGCTCGCGGCAACCGACAAGAGCATCGCCTGGCTTGCCGATCAGACTCACCGCGGCGAAGCGGTCGATCTTCTTGTCAGCGCCGCCCACGCGCGAAAGGAAGATGCTGACGCCAGCTACGATCTGCTGCGACGCATCGATTATTTCGAGCCGAGCAGCAAGGTGTCACGGCGCAAGTTGCAAAATCTGATCGACGCGGAACACCAGCTCGGCACGATCGATGCTTCGCTCACGCCCGAGCGGCTGGTCATGCCGGGCGTAACGGAACTCGTCGATTAGAAAGGGCGTGGTGCTGCTGCTCGGGATTGAACTGAGAACCTCTCCCTTACCAAGAGAAAATCGACCTATAGCGGATCAAAGGTTTGGACGGCCAACCTTTCCTTTTCCACGGATTCTCCCCGCAATGACGTAACCACCTCTCCGCCGTCATGCAGCACACGAGATATTAGGATTTTGGCCTTTACTCTCGGAGAAATTGACGTCCAGGCCAGAGTGTCGGCGCTATGCGTGTGCTCTTACTCATATTGGTCTTGATGCTCGGTGCTTGCACCAGACAGCCGGGGGCGACACTGCCTACGGCGTGGGCTCGCGCCGACGGCCAGCCAGCCAGCTCTGCATTATTGGATATCGACAGTCTCGATTGCCGAGACGGAATCCAGAAGCCCGATGGGACGGACGGTGGCAAGGCTAACAGGGATGGCGATAGCCGGGCCATGGTCGACGATTTCGTTGGCTGCATGAGAGCGCGCGGCTACGTACAGATCAAAAGTTAAACCGGCGTCGCTCGCTGCTTCCCCCGCGCCATGGCATTTACGTACGCACCGGGCCCGGCGGTCCCCGTTCGAATTTCCAATTCGCCAGCGACTGTCGTGCTGCGCGATGAAGAAAAATCCCGCCGCGACGTAGCGGCGGGACTCTTGGAGGTTCAATTCCAGAAGGGAACCTGAGCAGAATATCACAGCTCTATGACAGACGGATGCCTTTGTTGTTAGCAGCTTGATTAAGCGGCAGGCACGGGCGGAGTGAGGCTCGCCGTATCGTTCCGGCCGCACAGCGCACGCACAGGTGTCAGGCGTGCGGCGGAAACAAAGGAGCCCGAGATACCCCTCGGGCTCTGAAGTATCACCGTACCGTAAGGTCACGCAATTCCGGGACCGTTGTGTTCGTACCAGCGATGAGGCGGCTTATTCTTGGCAACGAACTCTTTGCACCAGCGGGTGAAGCCAAACTTAGTCTTTCTCACCAGAGCCGCCATGATGACCTCCATTTGTCCGCGCAACGTGAAGTGGGTTTACTGGAGTGCAGCCGGCCGCGGCGTGACCTGGGTCACAGATATTCGCTTTTGGCGTACGATATCCGGCAGTCTACGGGATTAAACCAGCGGACGCCGCTCATGGATTGATGGATCCGGTAAGCGGCTGGACTTCAGCGCGTGCTTCCGCGCTGCCGGAACGCGCCGCGTTCCGTATTTTCTGCCACACCTACGCCACGCTGATGCGGCGTTACGGCAAGCTGGATCTCCGCGGCCTGGTCGGCACCGACCGCTGGAAGAATATCAAGTCGACGATGCGCTACGCGCACGCAATCGCCAGCGAGGAAGCGCAACGCGCGGCGCTGCTGCCGGCGATCAGGCTAAAGAAGGCTAAAGAAAGTGTGGGCCAAACGCGGCTGAGACAACGGAACAACCGCCGAACAAAGTCCACGGATTCTCCACGGCGCGGCACAACGATTCCCGTTCCGTTCGGTCACGAAACGTAACATCACCAAGCCGCACTCTGTGAGAAAACCCTATATTTTATTTGGTTTTACTGGTGCTGCCGCTCAGGATTGAACTGAGGACCTCTCCCTTACCAAGGGAGTGCTCTACCACTGAGCTACGGCAGCCAAGGCGGGTGGCCAGAAAGCCATGCAAGACGACATGAAAATGCGCGGCGTTCCTTGCCATAGTGGGCACCTTGGCGCAAGCGCGGGCGCTCGCGGCACACGGTTGCCGTGCGGCCGGCAGCATGCTTTGAACGGGCCGTAATCAGCGGACACGGCAAATGGCCATGATCAAGCGTGGCAAGGCGGAGCAACGGGCAGCGCGCACCGAGCGGTTGTCGGCGGCGCTTCGAGAAAACCTCAAACGGCGCAAGGACCAGGCGCGCGGCCGCGCCACCAACCCGGGAAACGACGCCGAAATCCCGGCCGCCGATCCTGACTTTCGCCGCAATCCGGGATCGAAGTCGGATAGTACGGGACGGCCTGGAACGGGCCGCGGGGGGTCATAATGGATCGCATTCGTATCGTCGGCGGCCGGCCGCTCAACGGCACCATCCCGATTTCGGGGGCGAAAAACGCCACCCTGCCGCTGATGATCGCCAGTCTCCTCACCGAGGAGACATTGATCCTCGACAACGTGCCCCGGCTCGCCGATGTGGTGCTGCTCGAGCGCATTCTCGGCAATCACGGCGTCGACATCATGACCAGCGGTAAGCGCCGCGGCGAAACCGCCGATCACGGCCAGACGCTGCATATTTCCGCAGCCCGCATCATCGACACCACCGCGCCCTACGACCTCGTCTCCAAAATGCGGGCGAGCTTTTGGGTGCTGGCGCCGCTGGTGGCGCGCATGGGCGAGGCAAAGGTCTCGATGCCGGGCGGCTGCGCCATCGGCACGCGACCGGTCGATCTCCTCATCATGGCGATCTCGCAACTCGGCGCCGACATCGAGATCGACGGTGGCTACGTGATCGCGCGGGCGCCCAAAGGTCTTCGCGGCGGCGAGATCGTGTTTCCCAAAGTCACAGTCGGTGGCACCCACACCGCGATCATGGCGGCATCGCTCGCCAATGGCACGACGGTTATCGAGAATGCCGCGCGTGAGCCGGAGATCATCGATGTCGCCGATTGCCTCGGCAAGATGGGCGCAAAAATTTCCGGCGCCGGCACCGGCCGCATCGTGGTCGAGGGCGTCGCCAAGCTTCATGGCGCGCGCCACGCCGTGCTGCCGGATCGGATCGAGACCGGCACCTATGCGATGGCCGTCGCCATGGCTGGCGGCGACATTCTGTTGCAGAACGCGCGCCCCGAACTGCTGCAAGCCGCGCTCGACGTGCTGGCGCGCACCGGCACTACCGTCACGCCGACCAATCAGGGCATCCGTATCGCCCGCAACGGCTCGCGCCTCGGTCCGGTCGATGTGACCACGGCGCCGTTTCCGGAATTCCCGACCGATCTCCAGGCCCAGCTCATGGCGTTGATGACGCGCGCGCACGGGACCTCGCACATCATCGAAACCGTGTTCGAGAATCGTTTCATGCACGTACAGGAACTGGCCCGGCTCGGCGCCCGCATCCAACTCGACGGCGAGCGCGCGACCATCGAAGGCGTCGAACAGCTCAAGGGCGCTCCGGTGATGGCGACCGACCTGCGCGCCTCGGTGTCGCTTGTGATCGCGGCTCTGGCCGCGGAAGGCGAAACCATCGTCAACCGGGTCTATCACCTCGACCGTGGTTTCGAGCGGCTGGAAGACAAGCTCGGACGCTGCGGCGCGGCCATCGAGCGCTTGTCGGGATAAGACTGAAGGGTTGAACGGCTCCGCAGACCTAGGAGCGCCATTCTTCAGAATGTGGAGCCGTTCATGAGATCAAGCAGTTTTCTTTACGGCGGCGACATTACGGCGTGTCCGTTGCCGAGGCGCTAACGCACCGCATAGGTGCAAATGCGCAAGTCACGCGGCGAGTTCGCGCATAATGCGATAAAGCCGCGACTGGCCCTCGAAACCGATGCCCGGGCGATCGCTCAACGTGAGATATCCGTCTTGAAGCTTGGCGTCGTCGGCGAAGCCGCCGAAATCACCGAATACGCCGGGATAGGACTCCGCGCCGCCGAGGCGGAAACCTGCGGCAATCGCCAGCGACATCTGGTTCCCACCGTGCGGAAACAGCAGGCTGCGCGGCCATTGATGCCGCGCCAGCATGTCGACCGTGCGGGCATATTGCACGATGCCGTAAGCCTGCGGCGGATCGACCTGGATGACATCCTGGCGCTGCGGCTTGAGGCCGCCGAAACGGACCAGGTTCTCGACGTCCTGGGTCGAAAACAGGTTCTCGCCGGTGGACAGCGGCGGGTCGTAGATGCTGGCGATCTCAGCGAGCAGCGCGAAGTCGAGCGGATCGCACGGCTCCTCGAACCAGCGCAACGCAAACGGCTTTAGACCTTTCGCATAGGCGAGCGCTTCGTCGCGGCCGAATTTCGAGTTGGCGTCGACGGCGAGCTTGCCGCCCTTCGGCAGGATCGATTTGACAGCTTCGACACGGGACAGATCGTCGGCAAGCGACATGCCACCGACTTTCATCTTCACCATGGTGTAGCCGGCATCGAGATGGCGGCGCATCTCATCCTGCAAATCCCTGGTGGTCTTGCCCGGCGCATACCAGCCGCCGCCGACATAGCAAAACACCTTGTCGGCGAACTTGCCGTTGTTGTAGCGCTCAGCGAGCAGGCGGTGCAGCGGCTTTTCGGCGATCTTGGCAACCGCGTCCCACACCGCAACCTCGATGGTGCCGATGCCGACCGAGCGCTCGCTGTGGCCACCGGACTTTTCATTCTGCATCATCACGGCGAGAATTTTATCCGGCGCGAAATTGTCGCCGGCGTCGTTGAGCAGCGATTTCGGATCGGCCTTGAGCGCACGCGGAATGAAGCGCGCCCGCATCTGCGCGCCGCAGGCATAACGCCCCGTAGAATTGAAGGCGAAGCCGCAGACCGGTTTGCCGCCGCGCATGACGTCGGTGATGACCGCGACTACCGAAGTTGTCATTTCCGAAAAATCGATGCTCGAGTTGGCGAGCGTCGATTGCAGCGGAATCGCGGTTTCGCGGATGTCGACGAGGCGCATGGGAGGCGGATCAGGTCAGATCGGGTTCCGAGTAGGCTGTTTTCTAAAGCAGGACTTCCTATGCCCACTTGTTTCCGGGTTTCGGCGCACCCATGTTGCGTTGCAGCAATCAATGCTGCGGTGCAAAAAATGGCCAAAAGTCCCTTCGACAAGGCATACTCTCATCTTCAGGCCTTTCGTCGCAAGTTCGACGGCCTGCGCGATAAAACCTCACAGGCAACAGCAGGCGACCCGCTCTCGTCGGAGTCGCTTCGAGAACTGCCCGCGTTTGGCAAAAATCCGGGCAACTTGCGTATGTTCATCCATGTTCCCAACCGGCTGCCAAGTATGGCTCCGCTGGTCGTCGCACTGCATGGCTGCAACCAGACTGCCGATGAGTACGACCGCGGCACCGGTTGGTCCGCGCTGGCTGATCGGCTCGGCTTTGCGGTGGTCTATCCCCAGCAACAGCCGGCCAATAATCCGAAAAATTGCTTTTCGTGGTTTTCGCCAGGTGACACCACGCGCGACAGTGGTGAGGCAGGCTCTATCCGTCAGATGGTCGCACACGCCGTTACGGCTTTTGGTGTCGACCAAGATCGCGTCTTCGTAACCGGCCTGTCGGCCGGCGGCGCTATGGCCTCGGTCATGCTGGCGACTTACCCGGAGGTTTTTGCCGGGGGAGCCATCATTGCCGGGCTACCCTACGGAAGCGCCCGGTCCGTCCAGCAAGCATTCGACGCAATGTTCACGGATCAGGTTCATTCTGCAAACGCGCTTGGCAACCGGATGCGGAAGGCCTCCGGTTATCGGGGTCCTTGGCCAAAGATATCCATCTGGCATGGCACAGCGGATCCGATCGTCAAACCATCGAACAGCGAACATATCCTGGCGCAGTGGACCGATATCCATGGTCTCTCGCCCGCTCCGTCATTTGAGGAAACGATCGGCGGCCATCCGCGCCGGGTTTGGACTGATGCCAGCGGCAACGCGGTGATCGAGTCTTTTCGGATTAACGGCATGGCGCACGGCGTGCCGCTCGGCGCAGCCGAGGATGAAAACAATCACGGCATCGCGGGACCATTCTTCCTTGATGCCGGCATCTTCTCGACGCATCACATCGTTGGTTTTTGGCGTCTGGCCGAGGGCCTTGCAGAAACGTCGCGTGTGGCCGCCGTGGTGCCGGAGTTGGATCCGATCCAAACAAACAACGCCGTCGCGATCGCCGCAGCAGCAGACAAGGCATGGGGCCATACCGACGATGCCGCCGGCGAACGATATGCCGACCGCGATGCGCAAGCCGTGCTTGACCCGAACCTCGTGATTGCGGCTGCATTCAAAGCTGCAGGACTACCCGTCCCCCAATTGCCGAATGCAGCGGCTGGGACAACGCCAGGGATTGCGCCTCTCCCAATCATCCGCGCGGCGTTGCGGGCTGCCGGATTGACGCGGAATTAGTAGCGTGCTGAATCCCTCTACTCCGACGCTCACTGGATCTGTGGAATCTTGGCGTCGACGATGACCTTCTGCCATCGGTCGACTTCCTTCTTAACGTAGATGGCAAATTCAGCCGGCGTGTCGGCGACAATGTCGAGACCGACCTGCTTGCATTTCTCCTGCACGTCCGGTTCATGCATCGCCTTGACCATCTCGCGATTGAGCAGATCGACGATGGCCTGCGGCGTGCCGCCGGGCACGAAGACGCCCTGCATGGTTTCGGATTCCTGACCCTGGATGCCGGCTTCGATCATCGTCGGAACATCAGGCAGCGCCGCGGATCGCTTCAGCGAGGTCACGGCGACGCCGTGCAAGGTGCCGGCGAGGATGTGCGGCGCGGCCGGAGTCAGGTTGGCAAAACCGACCGGCGTTTGATTAGCGATCACGGCCTGGATCGCGGGAGCGCCGCCGCCATAGGGCACGCTGGGCTGGTCGATTTTGAAATCGAGCTTGAATAGCTCAGCGGCAAGCTCCGGTGTGGTGCCGAGACCAGCATTGGCAATGGCATATTTGCCCGGATTGGCTTGCATGAGCGCGATCAATTCCTTGACCGTCTTGGCCTGGACCGAGGGATGCGCGAGCAGGATGTTCGCCGATACGCCGGCCAGTGTGACCGGGGCGAAATCCTTGTACGGATCGTAGGGTTTGTTGGCGTAGAGGCTCGGATTGACCACGAAGCTCGAACTGGCCACCAGGATCGTATAGCCGTCGGGTGCGGAACGGGCGACCTGCGTCATGCCGATATTGCCGCCGGCGCCGGCATGGTCCTCGACATAGAATTGCTGTCCGAGGCTCTTGGACAACTTGTCGGCAAGAAGCCGCGCCACGAAGTCGCTCGGCCCGCCGGCCGCGAACGGTGCGATGATCTTCACCGGGTGATCGGGAAAAGTGCTCGCGGCAAGGCACGCATTGGCCCATACAAAGCTCCCGCACAATGCGAACAAACGCGCCGAAAATGTCACTGCGGTCATAAAGCCCTCCCCAGACCTTTTGGCGATGCTATCATTGTCCAGCCGCTTCCGGCAGGGAGCGCGACACGATGACTTCCCACACAATGAAGCAAAAGGGCGGACCATGGCCGGGCGCAAAGTGACGCGAGACGATCTCCGCGAAGCCGCGGAAAAGTACAAGAACTGGGGCAAATGGGGCCCTGACGACGAAATCGGCACGCTCAATTACACCAGCCCGGAAGACATCGTCGCCGCCGCACGGCTGGTGAAGAAGGGCAAGGTGATCTCGCTCGCGCTCAATTTCGACAATAACGGCCCGCAGGGCGGCAAGACCAATTACCCGGCGCTCGGCCGCATCAACCCGCTGCATACCATGCTGCGCACCGGCACCGACGCCTATTCGGGCGTGCTCGACAAGCGCGGCATTCGCGCCGCCGACGACATGGTGGTGATCCCGCTGCAATGCGGCACGCAATGGGACGGTCTCGGCCACGTGTTTTATGAGAACAACATGTGGAACGGCTACGACTGCCGCGAGGTGTCGTCATTCGGCGCAGCGAAATGCGGCATCGAGAAAACCAAGAGCAAGATGGTCGGCCGCGGCGTATTCCTCGACGTCGCGCGCGCGCTCGGCAAGGACTGTCTCGACGACGGCTACGGCATCACCTGCGCCGACCTCGATCTTACCGCGAAGAAACAGAATGTCGCGCTCAAGCGTGGCGACTACATCATCGTGCGCACCGGCCAGATGGAACGCTGCCTCAAAGCCGGAAGTTGGGACGGCTATCCGGGCGGTGACGCGCCGGGATTCGCCTTCGAGACGCTTGAATTCGTCGCCAAGAGCGAGCTCGCGGCGCTTGCCAGCGACACCTGGGGCTGCGAGGTGCGGCCGAACAACACCGAAGGCGGCATCAACCAGCCGTGGCACTGGATCACCATCCCGATCATGGGCATGACCATGGGCGAGATTTTCTATCTCAAGGATCTCGCCGAAGATTGCGCCGCTGACGATACCTACGAGTTCATGTTCGTCGCGCCGGCAATTCCCATCACCGGAGCCGTCGGCTCGCCGACTAACCCGCTGGCGATCAAGTGATGCAATCCATAAGAAAACTTCTCACCGCCGCGCTGTGCTTCGCGGCGATGTTGTCGGCTGGGCAAGCCAATGCGGAAACCTGGCCCAGCCGGCCGATCAAGCTGATCGTTCCAACCGGGGCCGGCGCAGCGACCGACGTCATGGCAAGGCTTCTTGCCGACGGCGTGTCGCGGGCGCTCGGGCAACCGATGTTCGTCGAGAACATTCCCGGTGCATCGGGCATGTTGGGCCATGAAACCGCGGCACACTCCGCACCCGATGGCTATACGCTGCTGTTCACCAATACGTCGGGCATGGCGGTCAACCTGATTTCCTTCAAACAGCTTCCCTACGATCCGACGCGGGACTTCGCCGCCGTCGCGCTGGTGTGCAATCTCGCGCCTCAGATGCTGTCGGTGAATGCCGACTTGCCGGTTAAGTCCGCCAGCGAATTGATTACCTATGCCAAGGCCAATCCCGGCAAGCTATCGATCGCTTTCGACAATACGGCCGGTGCTGCCGCCTTCGCGGCGAAGCTGTTCAACAAGCGCGCCGGACTCGGCCTCGTCGAGGTGCCCTACCGATCCGCCGGGCAGCTCACGCAAGATGTCGCCAGCGGCGTCAATCAGGTGATGATGAGCTCGATTGCGGCTTCGCTTGCGGTCGTGCAATCGGGAAAAGTCCGGCCGCTCGCGATCTTGTCCGAAAGACGATTTCCGAGCTTGCCTGACCTGCCGCCGCTGCGCAACTCCGTTCCCGGATTAGCCATGAACGGGTTTTTCGCCATCGTCGCTCCGGCCGGCACGCCGCCGGATGTGATCGCAAAGCTCAATCACGAGATCGCCGAGTATCTGAAAGGTCCTGACGTTCAGGCCAAGCTCTTGACGTTCGGTCTCGCCACCGGCGGCGGCGGCACGCCGGAAAGCACCGCTCAGGCCATTCGCGCCGAGCAGGATCAGTGGAAGGCCGTTGCCAAGGAGCTCGACGTCGAACCGCAATAGCAGCTCAGGCGCGCGGTGCGACATGGAGGCCGCGCCAGCCCGATCGGTCGATTGCCTGCTGCGCCACACCTGACGCCTTGGCCTCTTCGGCAAATGCGCTGAGATAGGCCAGCCACCCGGCCTGCCCCTTCGGGGCGGCCATGCCCAGCGTGTTGAAGCCGTATCGTCCGTCCAGCACCCGCGAGCCGGGGAGTTTTGCGGAATAGCGCAACAGTATCTCACTCAGCGACGCCATTACGGTCGCTTCGCCGCTGCGCAAAATCTCGAAAGTGTCGTCCGGCAGATCGGCGTAGACCATGGTGGCATGCTTGAGCATTCGCTCAAGCGTCAGGGTGGAAGCGTGGTTGCGCACCGCCGCGATCCGCACGCCCGGACGATCCGCATCGGCAAAGCTGCGGATCGAAGAGCCCGCCGCAACCAACATCGTGTAGTCAGCCTGAATAATGCCGGGCGAGTAATCGACTTTCGCCGCCCGGACCGGCTCGATGCCCAGAATTGACGTGTCGCAGGCACCTGAGAAGACACTTGCCACGGCTTGCGGCGGCGTCGGATGTTCGACCGGCACCCCTTGGACACCGAGCCGCGCACCGAGGGCCGAGACCAGATCGACCGTCCAACCGCTGAGCGCGCCCGTGACGGAGTCCTTCCGGTACTGCGGGACGTAAAGCGCGACCCGGACTCTGCCGGCATTCAGGATCTCCGCCACCCGAGAATCTGAGTTCTGCTGCATTGTTATCACGATCTACTGCCCTCCGCGTTCGGTGCGTATTTGATACCGGTCAGCACTGCGATGCCAGCGAGCGCGGTGATGACTGCGGCAAAGGTGACGTGCGCTACAATCGAACCGGCGGCGGCGGTTAGCAGTCCGACGCCGATCACAGGCAACGAATTACCGCCGAATAGAGCAATAAGATAGCTCGAAACAACTTCGCTGCGCTGATCGGCGGGCGCGATGCGATTGATCACCTCGAGGGTGCCACGATAACCGAGACCGCCGGCAATACCACCGAGCGCCGCGGCAAGAAGCAAAAGCGGCATTGATTGCGCGACTTGCGCCGCGACCAAAAGCCAACCGCTCGGCAACAGTAACGCGAGTGCACTCATCATGGCGGCCTGGCTTTCGAGCCCGGCGGTGGAAAGTATCGTCACCGCGGCAATTCCGAACAATTCGGCCACCACGGCGCCTGCCACGATCGGCGCAGACTGATGCAGATCTTCGGCGAGCAGGTTCGGAATCAAGGCGGCGTAAAAGCCAATGAGTGCGAAGGTGGCGAAGCCACCCACAGCAGGAGAAACGAACGGGAGCCAAATCCGTCGCGGCACGCCAAGCCGGGGCCACAACGATACTTCGCCAAGACGTTTTGGACTGACCAGTGTTTCCGGCGCGAGCCAAATGGCGATCGCGATTGCGGCGAGCAGGATCAGATAAATTAGGTACGGAAGCCGCAAAGGCCAGTCCGCCAATTGCGCAAGCACACCGCCAAGCAGCGGCCCGGCTGCGCAGCCGAAGAAGTTGGCGGCAGCGGCAATCCGGGCGGCGGCGCCACTACGGACGCCGGTATACAGTTCCGCGATCCATGCGGTTGCTGCGGCAGCAGCCAGGCCGGTGGAAAAGCCACTCAGCGCACGCGCGGCAAACAGCCACGACGTGCTAGCGGCCAGCCCGAATGCGATCGTGCTTGCAACGCCGAATGCAATGGCGATCAGTGTGGTCTTGCGGCGACCGATCTGATCCGCAAGACGGCCAAAGAACATAAGCGCCGTAAGATTTCCCAGCACATAGACGGCGTATATCAACGTCAGAGTGACTCCGGAAAATCCAAATGTCTGACGGTAAAGCGGATAGAGCGGCGTCGGCATAATGGCGCCGACGAACATCACCGCCAGTTCGGTGGCGACAATCGCCAATGCGAGACTGCGGCTACTCCCTCGATTGACTTGAGTGCGCGCCACTATGAACTCAGTACCTGGTCCAATCGCCGGAACGCTCGAAAGCGGCCGCGGCGCGATAGATCGTGGCCTCATCGTAGTGCCGCCCGACCAGCATCATGCCGATTGGCCGGCCGCCCTCCCTGCCGCACGGCAGGCTGATCGCCGGATGGCCGGTGACATTTATCGGACAGGTGTTGCCAGTCGCCTCCCAGCTTCGCTGCGTGACTTCCTGCGGTGTCGCGCCCTGCTTCGGGATCGGCGTGGCTTTCATCGGGGTTGTCGGAAGCAACAAGAGATCGTGTGCTGTGAGCGCCTTGTCGTAAGCCGCACGCAGCCGCCGCCTGATGTTCTGCGCCTTGGCGTAATAGTGTCCGCCGTAGCGGTCGAGCGTGTATTTGCTGAATATCGAGGCGATTTTGATAGTGTCGGCAAGACTATCGGCGCGGCCGCGCCAGCCCATCGCTTTGTCGAGCAGGCTCGTGACGTAAAGTCCCTCGTGGTTGACGCCGGCGCCGTTCATTTCCAGGAGAGTCACGCAGGCGGCGTCACCGCGGATGGCGGCCCAAACCGCAAAACCGGAGGCGTGTGCTGGCAGCGATACGTCCTCGACCACTGCGCCGAGGCCGGCAAAGCGCTTGGCTGCATCGCGCACACGAGCGTCGACATCGGCTTCCGAGTTCGGATGGCCGAACCCTTCCTTGACCACGCCGATGCGCAAGCCCTTCACGCCGCCGTTGAGCGCGTCCCGATAGCAGCCCGCCGCAACGCCGCGCTGGCGCGAGTCGATGCCATCCGGCCCCGCAATCACCTCGAGAAGCAGCGCGTTATCGTCGACGTTCGCCGTCATCGGACCGCAGGTATCGAGCGTCATTTCGAGCGGAGCGATGCCGGTATAGGGCACGAGGCCGAACGTCGGTTTAAGCCCGACGATGCCGCAGAAGCTTGCAGGAATGCGGATCGAGCCGGCTTGGTCGCCGCCGATTGCCATGTCGACATCGCCGGCGGCGACCAGCGCGGCGCTGCCTGACGATGAGCCTCCGGTGGTGAATCCCGGCTTGCGCGGATTTTCCACCGGACCCGTGGAACTAGTGTGGCTGCCACCGGACACGCAATAATATTCGCACACAGCTTTGCCGGTTATTTCGCCGCCGGCGTCGAGAATACGCTCAACGATCGTCGCATCGACGTCTGGCACGTAACCTTCAAAGACATCGGCGCCAATCATCATCGGCACGCCGGCGAGACAAACATTGTCCTTGAGCGCGATGCACCGACCCGCGAGCTTGCCGCCTGGCTTGCCCTTGATCGAGGTTTTTACATACCAAGCGCCATACTTGTTCTGATCGCCTAGCGGAACGTGCACCGGTCCGCGCGGATACTTCACTGCCGGCAATTCGTCAGGCATGGCATCAAGCGCCGCATAGGCCCGTGCCAGCGGTCCGATTATTTCTTCGACCGCGCGCAGATAGTCGTTGCTCGGATTCATGCCGAGCTGCTGCGCCGCCTTGCGTAAATCCGCAATGCCTGGTTTCTCGAACATTCGGTTTTCCCCACTCGATCTTAAGAAGAGCGGTACACGATAACACTTCGCACGAAGGGTGGGCGACATTGTAGCCGCTGGATGTTGGCGTATGCTTGAAGATGAAAGCGATTGGGAAGTCGCTCAATCTACGCTGCTGCAAGGGAGCGCCATTATGAAACGCGCATTGTTGGCTGCGCTGCTCGCGCTTGTCGGTGTTTTTCCGCAAAGCGCAAGCTCGCAAATCTACAAAGGCAAGACGATCACCATGATCGTCAATTATCCGCCGGGGGGTCCGACCGACATCGAGGGGCGTATCGTCGCACAACACTTGTCTCTGCACGTTCCGGGCCAACCGACGATCATTGTCAAGAATATCGGCGGCGGATCCGGCCTGCTCGGCAGCAATGAGCTTGGCGACGCTACTCCCGATGGCATGACGATCGGTTTCTTTACGCTCGACGTCATGGCCGAGCTCACCGACAATCCGTCGGTCCGCACCAAATTTTCCGATTTTGCATTGATTGCCGGTGTGGAAAGCCCGCTGGTTGTCTACATGCGAAAGGACACACCACCGGGCATCAACGTTCCAGCCGATCTGATGAAGGCGAAGGATTTCAAGGCGCTTTCGCTCAACGCCCAGAACATCAACAGCATCAACCAGGAAATTTCACTCGACCTGTTGGGCATCAAGTATCAGCCGGTACCCGCGTATCGCGGCCTCAAGGAGGTCGAGACCGCGATCCTGCAAAATACCGGACAAATGGCCAACACGTCGCTGTCGGGCTGGCTCGGCTCCGCCGAACCGTCAATGAAGGATATCGTCATACCGCTCTGGCAACTGGCGCCGCGCGGTACGGACGGCAGCTATCCGCGCAGCCGTTCGCTGCCGAATATGCAGACCTTTGAAGAGTTCTATGCCAGCGTCACCGGCGGCAAATCACCCGCCGGAGACTTCCGCTATCAGGCCATGCGCGCCGCGGCCGATCCGCAGCTGGCAATGTTTCGCGTCGCGGTTCTGCCGCCAAAGTCGCCTGACGACATCGTCGCGGTGATGCGGACGGCGTTTGATGATCTATGGAAAGATCAGGGTTTTCTTGCCGACTACGCCAAAGTCCTGGCGACACAACCCATCATGGTCTCAGGCGCCGCGGGCCAGGGCATCCTCGTCGGCCTGGGCAAAGTGCCGCGCCAGATCAGAGATTTTCTTATCGACTACACCAATCGCATCATCGAAAAATAACGAGCATGACGATCGCAATGTAGCGGCGAAGGTGCTTAGCTTTCCTGGCAAGCATCGGAGCGACCGCGATCAACCGGCAATCACGGCTTCGTAGTGGGCTCGTCACGCGGTTGCGCTTTGCCGCATATCCACTACCTTTGTGGCATCCAATCCCACCGAAGACGGGCGGCCGAAACATGAGCACCAGCGCAGACACCAAGCAGTATTCCGTGACCCACACCGAGGCAGAGTGGCGGAAGCTGCTGACCCCCGAGCAATTCCACATCATGCGCGAACACGGCACTGAACGCGCCGGCAGTTGTGCGCTCAATTACGAAAAACGCGCCGGCACGTTCTATTGCGCCGGCTGCGGTCAGACGCTGTTTAATTCGAAAAAGAAATTCGAGAGCGGCACCGGGTGGCCGAGCTTCAACGATCCGATTGCCGGTTCGGTCGAGTCCACGACCGATCGTAGCTGGGGCATGACCCGCACCGAGGTGCATTGCAGCCGGTGTGGAAGCCACCTCGGCCATGTCTTCGAGGACGGCCCGCCGCCGACCCATCTGCGTTATTGCATCAACGGCGTGGCGACGAATTTCAAGCCGGAGTGATTACTGTTGGAGCTGTCCGCGCAGCCACCCCACGATCATTGTCGTGATGTGCTCCGACGGCTCGCCCGGCGTGCGACCCATGTGGTGGCCGTTGGCGTAGATGCGAGCCGACTTCGGGCTGCCGTGCTCCATCAACAGATAAATATCATCGACCGGCGCCTGGTCGTCGAGCTTGCCGTTGACGCCGAGGATCGGCGCCGATGGCTTGTCGATCAGGCCCATGGTCACGAGCGAGAACCGCGGCGCGATATCCAAAAATTCTTCGAGCGTCCTGGTACCCATCGCGCGACTGCGGGCTTCAAGCAGGCTATGTGCGCCGAACAAATAGGTCGCGCCGCCGGTGGTAAAGGCAGGGATGAGCCATTCCTTCTGAAAGCCGTAATGCACATTGCCGCCGTGAAATACGGCACCCTTGATACGATTGGGGACGACATAGGCGAGCCGCGCCGCCCAGTAGGCCCCGAAACTGCCGCCCCAGACAGCAACGCGTGAGCCATCCACATCAGTATGCCGCGGCAGATAATCGAGCCACGCGGTCAAGCTACGCTCGGCAGCCGGATCGCCATAGAGCACTGGATTCTCACCACTGCCGGGCATGTCGACGGTAAGCGACGCAAGGTTTTGAGCGATGATCGCATTGGCGATGCGCAGGCGATCTTCCTTCCAGCCGTCGACGCCGCCCCAATGCAGAACTACCGGCGGCTTCGTCACGCCGGGCGGGCGCTGCAAGTAGCCGACCAGTTTCTTGCCATCGAACGGCACCTCGATGACTTCGAGTGGCGGATCAAAATACTTCGCAGCCTTGCGGAACATGCGCAGCGAATGCTTGTACGCTTCAATCTTTTTCGGCGAATTCGGCGTTGGATAACGCCCGACGCGGCAAGCGTCGAAGGCACGCATGTATAATTCGGCCAATTCTGTACCGGGAGCGCCTGCTTTGGCGCGCGCATCGGCCTTCTCCTCGTAACCGAGGCCGATCTTCGACCATTCTTCCGCCCAATGATCCTTGTCGAGGCTTGTGAGCGCTTTCATCACCCGCTCGGCATCCTCGCGGCGAATGTCCTCGAACGGATTGAGCCGGCCGGCGCGGCGCATGAACTCGGCCTTGACCTCATCGAGAGAGCGCTCACGCGAACCGGCCGGCTTCACCGGCGATGTTTGGAGATTCATTGTCGCACCTCGAGCAAGTCGCGATTGCAGACCGTCTGCTGTATTGTAGCCAAACGACGGAAGGCGTCCACGCGCTTCAAACACCGTCGCCTGGGAGGACATCATGCAGATTGCACGCCGGCATTTTCTGCGTTTGGCATCGGGATTCGCCGCGTTGCCGTTGGCGTCATATTCCGCCCGGGCGCAGACCTATCCCGCACATCCGGTACGTCTGATCGTCGGTTTTCCGGCCGGCGGCCAGGTCGACATCATTGCGCGCCTGGTCGGGCAAGCGCTGGGAGATCGTATCGGCCAGTCAGTCGTCGTCGAGAACAGGCCGGGCGCCGGCGGCAACCTCGGCGCCCAGGCGGTGATCAGCGCGGCGCCGGACGGCTACACGCTGTTTTTCGGTGCGTCATCGAACACCATCAACACGACACTGTTTGCCAACCTGCCCTACGACTTCGCCCGTGACATCACGGCGGTCGCGCCGGTCAATCGCATTCCGCTGGTGCTGAATGTGAATCCGGCGTTTCCGGCCAAAAACATTGCCGAATTCATTGCCTATGCCAAAGCCAATCCGGGCAAGCTCAATGTCGGTTCACCCTCCGCCGGTACTCCGCCCTATTTATGCGTCGATCTGCTCAAGATGATGGCCGGCATCGATATCGTGCACGTTCCGTATGTGGGCGAGAGCCAGATGGTGACGGACCTGCTCGGCGGTCAGATCATGACCGGCTTCGGCGGCATCTCCTCGAGCATCGGCCACATCAAGGCTGGCAAGCTGCGTGCGCTCGGTGTGACGACGGCGGCGCGCATTGCGGAATTGCCGGACGTTCCGACCATCGGGGAGACCGTTCAGGGCTTCGAAGCGAGCGGTTGGACCGGCGTGGTCGCGCCTAAGGGCTTGCCGAATGACATCGTCGACAAGCTCGCCGCGGCGATCCACGACCTGCAGGCCGATCCTGCGTTCAGGGCGCGGTTGGCCGAATTCGGCGTCACCGTATTGACGCTATCCCCTGCCGAGTTTGGCAAATTCATTGTCGACGAGACGGAGAAGTGGGGCAAGGTCGTAAAATTTGCGGGTTTGAAACCGCAATAAGCACAGCCGCTTTCGTCAAAGGGAATTCCATGCGTGGGGCATCATTGCTGGGACGGCTCAAGACTTCGCTCACGGCATCGGCCGGGCAGGTCGTTTTCGGAATGGAGGATGGGACAGTCTCCATCTTCGGTCTCGTTTTCGGCGTTGCCGCGACGACCAATGATCAGTCAGCGGTACTGATCGCCGGGGCATCGGGAGCGGTGGCCGCCGCCGTATCGATGATGGCGGGGACCTATCTCGACGTCGAGACGAACCGGGATCAAGCGCGCGTGCTTACGGCACGCATCGAGGCCGATCTGCGAAGCGGCAGCACCGCCGTGCTTGAAAGCGTGACGCAACGGCTGCAAGCAGCAGGCATGCCGCGGGACCAAGAAGCGATTGTGAGCAATTTCTTGTCGGCACAGCCTACCATTTTGAAGGGCGTCGCCACCGCGCTCACCGCTTCGGCAGATTCCGATTTGAGCCAAGGCCCGCTCGTTCAATCGCTGTGGATGCTCGTTGCCGATTTTTTTGCAGCCGCCGTCCCGATCCTGCCGTTTGCGTTTCTTCCGGTGCCGCAGGGCCGCGTGATTTCCGGGATCGTCACTATGCTGCTGCTGATTGGCCTCGGAATCGGGCGAGGATTGATCGGTAACCGAAATATCCTTCGCACAGTCTTCGAGACGGTTTCGATCGGCGTCGCCGCAGCGCTTGCCGGGGTCGCAATCGGAATTGGAATTGTGCACCTTTCCGCTTCGGGCTAGGCGCGTGCGCGCCGGCCGCAGCCTTGCGGATTGAAGACCCGGCGCGTCGAAGGCGGATTATTCACAAGCTTTGCCGCCGGCCGGACCGGACGTGGCGCGAAATTGCCGCCGCAGTTCGGGCAAACGCCTTTGAGCCGATTGTCCACGCAATCGCGGCAGAACGTGCACTCGAAGGTGCAGATCATGGCGTCGGTCGCAGACGGCGGCAAATCCTTGTCGCAGCATTCGCAACTGGGACGCAATTCGAGCATCATTATTTCGTAAGCCGCCGCTTGTTGGCGCGCACGCGCTTTTTGTAAACCCCTAGGACCTTTTTTGCAACGCGATGGCCGCCACCACCTGAAATTGCAGCGGTAGTAGCGGCGGCTTGCGCTTCGGCGAATACGGCGACTTTCTCAGTCACCATGCGGTAGGCCTCGAGCTGGCGGGGCCGACCTTGGGCGGCTAGTCGTATCATTCGAAGCGCCATGACGCCCTGTGCTTCCCAGCCAAGCCGCGCAGCCTGAAAGGATAATGCACACCATGCATTCCACATCTGCATCGGATTCGACATTATGTTTCCCAAGCTGCCCGGCTCGATCAAGGGAAACTTCGGCGGCGATGCCTTGTTCCCGCCGGTAACGAATCCAAATTTAAGTTGTGTATTGCCTGCACCTTGTTTCGCGCTCCTGAACTTCTTGAAAAGCCACGGCCTGCGTCAATCTTCAGCGCAGCAAGTCAAAAAGAAAGTTGGCGACGGAACATGGCCAGGATCAATTCCCAATCGCGCATGGTCGCAACCTTGTTGTAGATGTCCCGATCCGGCAAGGCGTAACCGTGGTCGGTGTTGGCGTGGACCTCGTAGCTGTATTTCACGCCGAATTCCTTCATGGCCGCCGCAACGTGCTCGATTGTCGACGGTGGCGAGTAATGGTCGTTGGCGCCAAACCCGCAGTAAAATTCAGCGCGTAACTTTGACGCCAGCCGATGCGGAGAGTCTGCCGCGTCCGTAACCAGTGCGGTGCCGTGGAAACTGGCAGCAGCCCTGATCTGGTCCGGAAAGTTCGCGGCCGCGAGCAAGGAGAGCCGCCCCCCAAGGCAGTAACCGAAGCAACCCTTGGCGCCCGAATGGACCACCGTATCGCCGGCGAGAAACCGCAGAATAGCCCGCGTATCCTCCATCGATTCCACATCCGACTGCTTTTTTGCCGGGGCAAGCACCTTGGCGCGTGTCGCGTCATCGAGCTTGCTGAGCGAAATCATCTTGCCGCGCTGATCACGCGCTTCGCGGCGAATCTTTCCCTGCCGGTAAAACAGGTCGGGAACCAGGCAATAAAAGCCAACCGTCGCAACCCAACGCGCAATGTCGTAAAGCTCCTCGCGCACGCCCCAAATGTCCATGAAAAGGATGACGGCCGGAAACGGGCCTTCCCGCTGCGGATGGACGACAAACGTCGGCATCTTGCCGGCGGACGCGTCGATCTCGATGAACTTTTCTTCCATCGCTTCGATCTCCAGGTTCACATTGCGGCTTACGGCCGGTAATAGCTACGCCTACCTTAATGGCCCAACGCGGCCCCTCAACCCTCCGAAAGCACCATGGCCCGCATCTCTCTCATCGAGGACAAGGACCACCCCGAACTCGCCGATCTGATCGGCAAGATCCGCGCCGGGCGGCGCGGCTCGCTGATCAACGTCTATAAGCTTTTGCTGCACACGCCGCCGCTTGCCGCGATCTGGCTCGAGTTCGTCAGTGCCGCGCGCTTCAAGACCGAGCTCGACGGCAGGCTGCGCGAGATCGTCATCGTCCGCGTCGCCCATCTCAATCGCACCACATACGTCTTCAAGCAGCACGTGCCACAACTCTCCGCGCCCGAAGGTCTGACCGACGCGGAGTGCGACGCGCTGGCTGACTGGGTGAACGCCACCTCCTTTAGCTCCCGCGAGCGCGCCGCGCTGGCTTACACCGACGCCATGACCCGCGACATCGTCGTGCCGGATGGCGTATTCGACGCGCTACGGCCGCATTTCAACGAACGCCAGATCGTTGAATTGTCAGTGCTGATCGGCCTCTACAACATGCACACGCGTGTTTTCACGGCGCTCGGAATCGATCCCGAGCCGCATCACAAGTAAATAACGCTGCGCCACGCTTCCTGTCCTCGTCGTCGACGGTCGGCTTCTCCGAACCCTCGAAGTCGGCGATCGATCCTCAAAGCAGAGGTCACATCAGTCAACCAACAGACTGCGGCACTGGCGAGGAATGTCCGGCCGTGGCGTTTAGCGCCAAGCGCAGCGCACGCTGAAGCGCAGCAAGGTCGTATGGCTTTTGCAGCACCTCGAAACCTCGCCGCACGGCGTCCTGGGCGCTTGAACTGTAGCCTGTCGTAAGCAATACCGCGATGCTTGGAAATCTGCACCGGATTGCATCGGCAAGCTCGAGGCCATTCATACCGCCGGGCATTAGAATATCCGAGAATACCAGATCAATATCGCCTTCGTGCTCGATGAGATCGAGGCCTGCTTGCGCGCTCGCAGCCAGCTTCACCCGGTAGCCGAGTTCTTCCAAATAGGCCCTGCCGACGTCGGCGACTTCCGCGTTGTCCTCAACCAACAGCGCCGTGCCGGCGGTGCGCCTGGCGGCGACCGCGACGGTTTGCGCGCGCGCCTGCGCCGGTTTCTCCCACGTTTGCGGGAGGAACAACGTCACGGCCGTGCCGCGACGTGCCGAGCTGACGATACTCGCGGCGCCGCCCGACTGTTTGGCAAAGCCGTAGACTTGGCTGAGACCGAGGCCAGTACCCTTGCCGACATCTTTCGTCGTGAAGAATGGCTCAAACACGCGCGGCAGGACATCGGCTGGAATGCCACTCCCCGTATCTGCAATCCGGACGGCGACGAACTCGCCGCTCAAACCATCCTCGCTGGCTTTGCCACGCAGCACGACGGGCTTCGCGGCAATCGTCAATGTCCCACCCGAGGGCATCGCATCGCGCGCATTGAAGGCAAGATTGAGCAGCGCCAGTTCAAGCTCGCTAGGATCGACCTTGACGTAACACGGGCGCCGCGGCACGCCGACACGAATCTCGATATCACCGCGCAACGAGCGGCTGAGCATGTCCTTGATCTCCGGCAGCCGCTCGGCGAGATCGATGACGCACGGTTGCAGCATCTGACGCCGCGAGAAGGTCAGCAATTGCCGAGTCAGACTTCCCGCCGCGATCGGTGGCATTGGTGATGGCATCGAGCAATTGAGTCTGCTTTTCGTCCTTGATTGATCGGCGCAGCCTTTGCACGCTGCCGCTGACAATCATCAGCAAGTTGTTGAAATCGTGGGCGACCCCGCCGGTCAATTGACCGATGGCCTGGAGCTGCTGCGCCTGATGCAGCGCGCCTTCCGCCATTTGGCGGCGTTCGGCCTCGTCGTGCAGGCGCTCGGTGCGGCGAAGCGCAATCCACAGCACGGCGAAAAGCAGCAGCGTAGCCGGCAAACCGAAGATCAAATGTACGCTGATGCTCGTCAACCACTCTCTGTTGATCGCTGAGATGCTGATGCCCGACAGCGCATAGACCGGATAGCCGGCGAGCTTGCGGAAACCGACACGCCGAGGAACGCCATCGACCTCGGAATTGACGGTGAAATTGCCTTGGGTAAGACCCCCACTGATCGCGCGGCGCAGCGCCGCCGACGGGCTGAGTTGTTGCGACCGATTCTTGCGATAAGGATAGCGCGCCAGGATCGCACCGTCGGCGCGGACCAGGGCGTAGAAACTCCCAGGCGTCTGGCCAATCAGACCATAGAAGTCCTCGAAATACTTCGGCCGCACTGCCACAGCAATGACGCCGTTGAACGATCCGTCGGGTGATTCCAACCGGCGCGACAGATCGAAGAAATCAGTGCCGACGACGGACAGGTTCGGCGTCCGAAGATCGCTGACATAGGTACCGGCGTCTTTCGCGACTTGCACTTTGAAGTAGTCGCGATCGGTGAAATTGACGTCGGTCTTGACCGACGGCAGCGCGCTCGATGCCATTGGCCGGCCGTCGCGGCCGACCAGGACGATGGCTTGCAGTTGCGGCATCACGCCGGAGATGCGTTCCAGACGTGGGTGAAGCGTCACCTGGGCAGCGCGGATCTGGTCGTCCGACATGCCGCGCACGACCTCATCCACCTCGGCGAAGGTGCGGTCCACCGTCTCGAATACCTTGAGCGCCTGCTCTTGCTGCACGTCGAGCGATCGCTCGATTTGCTCATCGGCCGCGGCGTGCGTGTCCCGGTAGGTCACCCACGCGGCATAGGCATAGAGCGCCGCCGGTAGAACCAGCGACGCAATCATCATCAGTTTCAGCAGGCGAACTGCCGATTCCCGCGCAGTATTCATCGACGTCCAATATCGCGCCGACGCGACAAGAGCAGTTTTCCATAATTATCGGGCGCGAACGAGGCATGATTCGCCGCAGATGGTTGCAAATTCGTGATCGCCATAGCCGCCCCGGGCTCTTGACGGTACTAAATTGGCCGCAATTGATTTGGAGTTTTCTAACTTACAGCCGTCGGTGCCAGCGCATCTATATCGGTCACCACGTCTATGACGACAGGACGATTGGCGGCGAGCGCTTGCGCCATGGCCGCCGGAAACGCCGAGGCCTGCTCAACCCGAATACCAACCGCACCCATGTCCTCCGCTAGCCTTGCGAAATTGACTTTGCTGAAGGTCCACAATTCGCGCGCCTGGTCGGTTTGCTTGCCGCCATAGACCCGATCGAAGCCGCGCTTCGATTGATTGCCGCCACCATTGTTGTTGACGACGGTCACCGCGTTGATACCCCAACGCGCCGCCGTCTCGATCTCGGCAATGTGGTACCAAAAACCCGCGTCGCCGGTGAATGTCACCACAGGCCGGTCGGGGCAGCCGCACTTGGCGCCCAATCCCGCCGGGAATGCCCAACCGAGATGGCCGGCACTGCGGATATAGCTCTGGCGCGGGCTCTTCAGGTCGAACATGCCACCCATCCACATTCCGGCGTGACCGGTATCGACGACGACAATGGCGTCGTCCGGCACGTGCCGCGACAATTCGTGACAGAGGCGCTCCGGCTTGATCGGTACGGCGTCGGACTCGAGGTCGGATTTGTACTTTTGCCGCCATTCAGTGCAGATATTCTGTATCTCGCCGATCCAGGTTTTGCGTCTCGCCGCGGTGGAACGATCGGCAAGCGCCATCATGCGCGCGAGCGTGACCCTGGCGTCACCATTGACCGCCGCGGCAAGAGGATAATTGCGGCCGAGCGCTTCCGGCTCGATGTCGATCTGTATCGCTCGAGCGCCGATCTTTGGCACCGCCCAAAAATGAGTCGTCATGCCGCCGGTCTCGGTGCCGACAAAGCAGACCAGGTCAGCGGCATTGACGACACGGTTGGCGCTCTCGCGAGAATAGGTGCCGCACACCCCGACGGAGAGCGGATGATTTCCCGGAATCGAATCCTTGCCGTTGAGTGAAGTCGCGACCGGAATTTGCAACGCCTCGGCGAGTGCAACGAGCTCTTGCGCCGCGCCAGACGCGCGAACGCCGCCGCCGGCGACGATGACCGGGCGGCCGGCATCTTCGAGGATTTTCAGTGCCGCGCGCACGCTTGCTTCGTCCGGCGCCGGTCGGAACGCCGGCACCCGCGCAAATTGCGGTTCGCACAGCGGCTCCATGTCGGCCTCCTCGGCGTCGATCTGTCCTTCGTTACCGCGAAATTGCAGATGGACGGGTCCGGGACAGCCGGTCACCGCCGTGCGAAAGGCCTGGCGCACCATGTCGGGAAACCGCGCAACGTCGTCGACGGTGGCGTTGAACTTGGTGACCGGCTCGAACGCGGGCACGTCGTCGACCTCCTGATAAACCTTGCGGAATTTATTTTTCGGCTCTCGGCCACCGGTCATGGCAATGACCGGCGAATGGGCGAGCCAGGCGTCGCGAAGACCAGCCGCGAGATTGAGCGCGCCGATCACCTGCGCCATGCAGATGCCGGGCTTACCCGACGCGCGCGCATAGCCGTCCGCCATGTAGGCTGCGGCCTTCTCGCCGTGCACATGTAGCCGCTTGATGTCGGTACGCCGTTCCATCTCGGCATAAGTGGTGCGCAGCACCGCCGGTACATGGAACACATGCGTGACACCATAGCCCTTGAGCATATCGGCGAGGCATTGCGCGCCGGTCATTTTTCGATTGTGGCCTATTTGCATGGGCGAACGTTTCCTCGCGGTGCTGGAATTATTAGAGAATTGCTATTTGTCGAATACGGCGACCGCGCGGATCGGCGAGCCCGTGCCTTCGCGCCATTTCAGCGGCAAGCCGATGAACTGGAACTCGCCCTGGCCGAGCAGCGATTCGAGATTGCAAAGGCTTTCGATGTGAGTGAACCCGAGATCCAGACATGCTTTGTGGACCAGCGTGTTCACTTTGCCTTCGGGCCCTGGCCGCATCGAATCGATGCCGAAGTGCACAATGCCCTGCTCGGCAAGCCACTCGGTCGCCGCAACATTGACGCCGGGATTGTCGGTCGCATAAGCCGCTGTCGGGAACGTGCGCTCGTGATGGCCGGTGCACAGCAACACGGTACCCTTTTTCGGCACTCGCACGCCGGCCTTCTCGACCGCGGCTTCAAGATCATCCGGCGTGATTTCGGCGCGCGGCTTGATGTGGCGCAGATCGATGCAAATGCCCTGGACGATGCAATTCTCCAGCGGGTACTCGTTGATCGGCGTACCGCTTTTGCCAAAATGCCGCGGCGCGTCGATATGGGTGCCGCCGTGGTCCGGCATGGAAAAGAACATCACGCTGTTGCCGTGAACGCCGCCGGATTCGGCACGCGCTTCGTCGTGTGTCTTCCAGATGCCGTGGATGATAGGCGGTTGCCCCGGGTAGGACGGCGTGCGGTGATAGAGCTCCCGGCTCAAATCGACGATACGCATGTACTTTCCTCCCTTGCCGGCCCGGCGTTGGGCGAACACTATCCTCCGCACCGGACCTCGACAACGCCGTACAGGAGCGCCGCAAAGGAGCGTTAAATGAAGACCTCGACCGACCGTATCCTCACTACCCATACCGGCAGCTTGCCGCGGCCGAAGCCGCTGATCGACCTGATCCTGCGTCGCGAGAAGGGCGATGCCGTCGAGGCGCAAGCATTCGAAGCCGAGGTCGTCAAAGCAGTCGACAGCGTTGTCGCGCAGCAACTCGCCGCCGGCATCGACGTGGTCAGCGACGGCGAGATGAGTAAGCCGTCCTACACGACCTACATCCGTCATCGCGTGACCGGCATCGAGCCCGATCCGCGCGCTGCCGAGAAGGGCATCGATATCATGATCGGCCGCGACATGCTCGCGCACCCGGATTTCAGCGGCTCGCGCCGCACCTTCTCGGCTGTCGCGTTTCCCGGCTGTGTCGGCGAACTGCGTTACCAGGATCGCTCCGCGCTCGACAGCGATCTCGCTAATCTGAAGGCTGCTGCGGCAAAATCAAAGCCTGCGGAAGTATTCATGACCGCGCCATCGCCCGGCATCCTGACGCGGTTTATCATCAACCTGCATTATCCGACCGAAGAAGCCTATGTCGATGCGCTCGCCGAAGTGCTCAAGGTTGAATATCGCGCCATCGTCGAAGCCGGATTTGTGCTGCAGATCGACTGCCCTGATCTCGGCTCCTGCCGCAACAATCAGTACCGCAACCTGACCGATGAGGAATTCCGCAACAAGATTGCCGAGCGCAATATAGCGGCGCTCAACGGCGCCATCGAAGGGCTGCCCGCCGACCGCATTCGCCTGCATATCTGCTGGGGTAACTATGAAGGTCCGCACACCCACGATTTGCCGGTGACGAAGATCATCGACATCGCGTTCAAGGCTCGCGTTCAGGCGATCAGCATCGAGGCCGCCAATCCGCGCCACGATCACGAATGGGAAGATCTCAAGGAGATGAAAATCCCCGACGACAAGATCCTGATTCCCGGCGTGATCGACTCGACCACGAATTTTGTCGAACATCCGCGTCTAGTCGCGCAGCGCATCGGCCGCTACGCGCAAGTCGTCGACCGCGAACGCCTGATCGCGGGCGTCGATTGCGGGTTCGGCACCGCCGTGCGCACCCAACCGATGGTCGCCGACAGCATTGTTTGGGCAAAGCTCGCAGCGTTGAGCGAAGGTGCCGCGATTGCGAGCAGGAAGCTGTGGGGATCGAAGGCGGCGTAGCAGAAGCGCCAGTATCAAACCTCGCCGATCTCGCGAAGAATCTCCGCGGTGTGCTCGCCAAGTCGCGGCGCCGGCCGGTCTGACGCCATCGGTGTGCCGTCGAGCACGATCGGCGTGCGGATACCCGGGCTGGTGCCACCCTCGGCGGCCGGATTTTTTAGTGTGAGCCGCATGCCGCGGTGGACCACCTGCGGATCGGAGAAAACCTGTTCGAGATCGTTGATCGGCCCGGCCGGCACGCCGGCGGCCTCGAGCTTGGCCAACAGCACGTCGCGCGTCATCTTCGCGGTTAGCCCGCACAGTCGTCCGACCAGCTCGGCCCGGTCGCCGAGCCGGCCCTTATTGTCTTTGTACGCCGGCACCTCGGCGAGCTGCGGTTCACCGAGAATGCCGCACAGCTTTATGAACTGCGCGTCGTTGCCGGTGGCAATGATGATGTGGCCGTCGGCAACCGGAAACACTTGATAGGGCACGATGTTGGGATGGGTATTGCCGATGCGCTTCGGAATCTCGCCAGAGACGAGATAGTTAAGCGACTGAAACGCCAGAACGCCGACGGTGGAATCGACCAAGGCAGCATCGATGTAGCCGCCGCGACCTGTCTTCTCGCGCCGCGCCAGGGCTGCGAGGATGCCGACGACGGAATAGACGCCGGAAAACACATCGGAAACCGGAATGCCGGCACGCATCGGCTCGCCGTCCGCAGTGCCAGTCAAGCCCATGATGCCGCCAATCCCTTGCGCCATCAGATCGTAGCCAGCACGGGACGCCGCCGGCCCGGTCTGGCCGAAGCCGGTAACCGAACAATAGATCAGACGCGGGTTGTCGGCGGCGAGGCTTTTGTAGTCGAGGCCGAACTTGGCAAGACTGCCGACCTTGAAGTTCTCGATCAGCGCGTCCGAGCGCGCCGCGAGTTTCTTGACGACACGCTGACCTTCGGCGCTGGCAAAATCGAGCTCAATCGACCGTTTGCCGCGATTGGTGCAATGGAAATAGGCGGCGCTGAGATTGCCGCCGTCAGCAGCCGGCACGAAGGGCGGGCCCCAGCCGCGGGTATCGTCGCCGGCCCCAGTCCGTTCCACCTTGATGACGTCGGCGCCTAGGTCGGCAAGGATTTGTCCGGCCCAGGGCCCGGCCAGAATCCGGGCCAGTTCCAGCACGCGTAACCCACTCAATGGCCCCGGCATAAACGACTCCCAGCGAGCGCGGCCGCCGCCGCGCGGCGCCTAAGTGACCCAGCGGCGGGCATTTGTCTACAGGCCTAACCGTCGCCAGCTTGTCATTACGATGGCCGATCATTAGCTATTGGACGCCGGACGCATGGGCCTAAGCGGTGAACACGTCCTTCTTCAGCGATATGTTGCAGACCATAGCCGATCGCGGACGGGCGCTAATTTCGCGCGAGCGCCGCGAGCCGGCGCACGAGCAATCCGCCGGCTTGGTTGAGCTGTGCGAGGCGTTGCTGTCGGGCCGCGGCGAAGCCTCCGGCGTGGCGCTGGCCCGCGAAATCCTGGGCCGTTACGCCGAACTGACAATCGGGCCGCGTATCGCCTTTTTCGAGACCCTTGCCACGACGTTTGGTCATGATCGGGCCCGGGTGGAGACTGCCATCGCAAAGTGGCGGCAATCGCCGTCGGATGAGACCGCTGCCGAATTGCATCATGCCAGCGAGCCGCGCCGGCTTGAACTGTTCCGGCGGCTCAACCTTGCTCCCGGCGGCACCGCAGCTCTGGTGCATATGCGCGAGCAGCTTATCGATGCCATGGATCACCGCGACGATCTCGGGGTCGTCGACAGCGATTTCATCCATTTGTTCTCGTCGTGGTTCAACCGCGGATTTCTGGTGCTCCGCCGCATCGACTGGTCCACGCCGGCAATCGTCCTGGAAAAGATCATCCGCTACGAGGCGGTCCACGAAATCCAGGGCTGGAACGACCTTCGCCGCCGCATTGATCCGCCGGATCGGCGTTGCTACGCATTTTTTCATCCCGCCCTGGTCGACGAGCCGCTCATCTTCGTCGAGATCGCGCTGCTGCGGGACATCCCTTCTGCAATCGCGCCGATCCTGTCCGACAAGCGCGAAGAGGCTGACCCGGAGCGCGCGACGACGGCGGCATTCTATTCAATCACGAACTGCCAGCGCGGCCTCGCCGGCGTCAGTTTCGGCCACTTCCTGATCAAGCAGGTCGTCGAAGAGCTGTCGCGCGAGTTCACGCGGGTCTCGACTTTCGTCACGCTATCGCCGGCGCCGAATTTTGCCGAATGGCTAAGGCGCGAGCGCGGCAACTCGGCCTCACTCGCGATCGACGAGGAGGATCGCGAGACACTCGCCGCGCTTGATCGGCCCGATTGGTGGCGCGAGCCGACAAGTGTCGAAAAAATCCGCGAGCCGCTTCTTCGCGCCGCCGCCTGGTATTATGTGCGCGGCCGTAACCGGCGTGGCTTGCCGCTCGATTCGGTCGCGCGCTTCCATCTCGGTAACGGCGCGCGGCTCGAGCGGCTCGACTGGCTGGGCGACACGTCCGAGCGCGCCTTGCAGCAGTCCTGCGGCCTGATGGTGAACTACCTCTACGATCTCGAATACATCGAAAAGAACCACGAGGCCTATGCGCAGCAGCACGCCGTGGTCGCTTCGAACGCGGTGACGCGGCTGGTCATTTCGCCGGTGCGCGAAGTAATGCCGGTTTCCGGCTGAGGGCGGCATGCCCAGTCTGCTCGGCGTGCTGGAAACGGTGTTGTACGTCAACTCCTTTGAGAGCGCATGCCCGTTCTACGAACAGCTGCTCGGACTCAACAGCGTCTATCGCGACCAGCGGCTTTGCGCCTACGATGTCGGCTCTCGCGGCGTATTGTTGTTGTTCCTGCGCGGACACTCGCTCGAGACCGTGAAACTGCCTGGCGGCACAATACCCCCGCATGATGGCAACGGTCCGGTGCACATCGCGTTTTCAATTGCAGCCGGCGAGCTCGCGGTCTGGGAAACGCAACTTGCCAAGGCCGGCGTCGAGATCGAAGGCCGCACCAAATGGCCGCGCGGCGGCGAGAGCATCTACTTCCGTGATCCCGATGGCCATCTCATCGAGCTGGCAACGCCGGGCCTGTGGCCGGGTTATTAAGACTTGCCGTACACCGGCACGACAGCGCCGCGGGTGACGCGATTATCCGGCGAGGCGAGGAATGCAATCGTCGCCGCCACCTCCTCGACTTTTGGCCACAACGCGTAATCGGCCTTCGGCATGGCGCCGCGATTGGCCGGCGTGTCCATGATCGAAGGCGCAACCGCATTGACCAAAATGCCGTCCTTGGCGACCTCTTCGCTGAGCGCCACCGTCAGTGCCGCAACCGCCGCCTTGCTCGCGGTGTAGGGGACCATGCCGGTACCCGAGCGCCATTCCAGTGCTGCACGCGCGGCGACGTTGACGATGCGACCGCCACTGCCGGCCATGCTGGCGACTGCGGCGCGGCAACACAGCAGGCAACTCATGACATTCATGTCGAATTGCTGGCGGATTGCAGCAACGGCAGTCTCGCGCAACGCACCGAAAGCAAAGCCGCCGGCAATATGGATCGACGCCCATAGCGGCACGATGCCCTGGTAGACGCGGCCCACAACCGCCTCGTCAGCCAGGTTGCCAGCCACGATCAGCGTCACGGATTTGTGGTCGCGTAGCCGAAAACGCTGCGCTTCAGCCTCATCGAAACACGGCACGTGGCAGATCGCGCCGGCCGCAATCAAGGATTCGACAACGGCAGTGCCCAGCGCACCTGCCCCGCCGGTGACGACAACATGACGATCCCGAAAATCCATGTACCATCATCGCCGATCCGCTGTCCGGCGCAAGGTACACCTGCGATATTCTGCGCAGGGGAGAATCAGTGGCTGATTTCGATCTCGCGGTCATCGGCGGCGGCATCAATGGCACCGGTATTGCGCGCGATGCCGCCGGGCGGGGTTTGCGCGTCCTGCTGGTCGAGCAGAACGATCTTGCCTCGGCAACGTCGTCGGCATCATCGAAGCTCATTCACGGTGGGCTTCGCTATCTGGAACACTATGAATTCGGCTTGGTGCGCGCGGCGCTAAACGAACGTGAGGTGCTGCTGCGGGCGGCACCGCATCTGATACGGCCACTGCGCTTCGTGCTGCCGGTCAATCCGGCACGTCGCTCGGCTATAATGCTGCGCATCGGGCTTTTGCTGTACGACTGGATCGGCTGGCGCAAAATCTTGCCGGGGACGCGTGAAATCGACCTGCTCACCGATGCCGCCGGTGAGCCACTGCGATACGCATTCCATCACGGCTTCGAATATTCCGACTGCTTTGCAGACGACGCGCGGCTGGTCGTGCTCAACGCAGTAGACGCAGCAGAGCGCGGCGCGTCGATTCATACGCGAACGCGCTGCGTGCGCGCCGAACGCGGCAACGAATGGCAACTCATCCTCAATGCGCGTGGCCGTCGTGAGGTGGCAACCGCGCGGGTTCTGGTCAATGCCGCGGGCGCTTGGGTTGAGTTGTTCACCCAAGCCATCGTTCGGCAACAGCCGGAGCCGCAGAATTCGAGAAGCCGGAAGCCGCACCTGCTGCTCGACAAGGGCAGCCACATCGTGGTGCGACGGCTCTACGATCACGACCGCGCCTATATCCTGCAGGCGGCCGACCGCCGGGTGGTATTCGCGATTCCCTTCCAGGACGACTTCACCCTGATCGGCACGACCGACGGCAAATTCGTCGGCGACCCTGCGATGGTCACGCCATCTGGTGAGGAGATCAACTATCTCTGCGGCGTCGTGAACGAATATTTTCGCAACGCGATCAGCGCCGCAGACGTTGTCTGGGCCTATGCCGGAGTACGCTCGCTCTATAATGACGGCGAGCGCAAGGCACAGGATGTCGGCCGCGAATATGCCCTCATGCTCGATGAGCGCCCCAGGGAGGCGCCGATACTGACGGTCTATGGCGGTAAGATTACGACCTACCGACGCCTTGCCGAGGATGCGCTTGCAAAGCTTGCGCACTTCTTTCCGCGCACGCGGCCCTGGACTGCGCGAAGCCCGCTGCCAGGCGGCGACTTCGTCTACGACGGCATAGAGACGCTGGTCGCGCGTACGATGCGGACCTGGCCATTCCTTACTCCGGAACATGCGCGGCGGCTCGCTCATGCCTATGGCACACGCGTCACCGACGTGCTCAAGGATGTGTCAGCCCCGTCCGATCTTGGGGTACGCTTCGGCGCCGATTTGACCGCCGCTGAGGTGCGCTACTTGATGAGCAACGAATGGGCGCAAACCGCCGATGACGTGTTATGGCGGCGATCGAAACTTGGTCTGCGTCTGACGGACGCGCAGCGCCTGACGCTAGACCGTTTCATGATGCAACCCTGAGTTCACGCGGCACTCGAGAGGACAGAGCGATGTTTTACGAGCCCGACAAGGACAATCACGGTCTTCCATTCAACCCTTACAAATCGATCGTCGTGCCGCGACCGATCGGCTGGGTCTCGACCATTAGCCGCGACAGCATCGTCAATCTCGCGCCGTTCAGCCAGTTCAACAATCTGGCCTACGATCCGCCTTACGTCATGTTCTCGGCAAACTCGTTTCCCGAGTCCGGCCGGCGCAAGGACAGCGTCAAGAATGCGACCGATACCGGTGAGTTCGTCGTCAATATGGCGACCTACGAGCTGCGCGATGCCGTCAATATCACGTCGCAATTCGTGCCGCCGGAAGTCGACGAAGCGGCGCTCGCCGGCCTCGAAATGATCGGATCGCGCATCGTCAAGCCACCGCGGGTCGCAGCGTCACCAGTGCATCTGGAATGCAAATTCCACTCCGCGACAGCATTGCCGGCACGCACCCTCGATGGCGTGCATCATGTTGTCATCGGCCGCGTCGTCGGCGTGCATATCCGCGATGACGCCTTGACCCCGGAGGGCAAGCTGGACGTGGTAAAGATTCGCCCGCTCGCACGGCTAGGCTATCATGACTACACCAGCGTTGAAGTCTTCGTTCACCATGCGGCCGATCGGGCCCTATGCGGCAGTGCGCGATGCCGGTCTTGAAGGCCGGCCGATCCGCGGGCTAAAGGCCGGCGTTGTTGGTAATTGATTGAATTTTATCAATCGATTTCACGCCAATAACATGGATTTGTGGTGATCTCGCTCCGGGCGGTTCGCTTTTCCCGGGGAACGCAAGAGCGTCATGCAAGCGGTCGCAAGTCAATATTCAGGGCAACTCAAAACACTGAAGGTGCTCAGCGTTCCTCACGCGCTTGACCTGCATTTTCGCCAAACCGCGGCGAATGCTGAAGAAGGGTCATTATTAGTACGGCCCGAACCGCGCCAAATGTCGAGCTATAAACAGGAGTCCGATCCGGCGCTCAGCCAGATCGTGCTCGTCAATTAAAGTCCCATGACAATGAGCGCGCCGAAGAATCATGTCGACGATCAGATCAAGTCACTCGCGGTGCTCGTGGTCGATGACAACCTGTACACGCGCAAGATGATCCGCAATCTTCTGCTCAATTGCGGCATCAAGGACGTGTTCGAAGCGAACGACGGTATTGCGGCGCTCGACGCGATCCGCAGCATCGCCCCCGACGTCGTGGTGCTTGATTGGGAAATGCCGCTACTGAGCGGCGCTGAACTGGTCCGCATCGTGCGCTCGCCCGGTGTGTTTCCGATGCCGGACATTCCGATCATCATGCTCAGTGCCCACGGCGAGCGCTGGCGCGTGGTCGAGGCGGTCCGGCTCGGTGTCCACGAATTCCTGGTCAAGCCAGTCTCGGCGAAGGCGCTTTACGATCGCCTGGTCGCGATCGTGTCGCAGCCGCGGCCCGTGGTGCAACTTGGCGACTATTACGGCCCGGAGCCGCGCAAACTGGTAACCGATGCCCTTAACGACGGGCCAATCATAGAAATACCGCCAGCGGCCGCGTGAATTGCGAGCGCGCCCGACGTTTGTCACACTTAGAAAAGCTGCTATTGGGCGGTTTTTGGCGCTGCCATTGCCGGCGCAGGCGCCGCCGGTGTTGTGGCACTGCCGGAAGGATTCGCGAGCAACTGGTCGATCACCGAGCGCACTGCCTCGCCCGCGGTGTGGCCTTTGACGGCGTCCAGCAACGGGGCGGCTGCGCCGGAGTGGCGGATCAATGATTGCGGATCCGGCAGCATGATCGGGTCTTCCCAGCGGCCCTGCACTACGAACGGCAATTCGAATTGGTTATCGGTCGCGGTTGAAATCAGTGTGGCCGTGCCCTTGAGATCGAGGTCGCGCATCGGCACCGACGCCTGCCCGGCGACCGCGAGCCGCACGGCCGGACCGTCGATATGCATATCGTCGACCGAGACCATGCCTTGATCGATCTTGAGGCTGATCGCCAGTTCGTCGAACGGCGTGCGGCCGGAGCGGAAGTCGCCCGCACCTGAAAGTGGCCGGCGTTCGAGGCGCCGCAGCAACTGCTCGACATTGATCCCGACCAGCGCGCCACCATGCGCGTTGAGGCTCGCAGTACCATTGAGGGTGCCGGTCAGCGCCATCACGGATTTACCGGAACCGTCCACATTGAGCGTCATGTTTCCGCGCCCGGCCAGTTTCTGGACGCCGAACAGCTGGCCCAGGCAGCTTTCGAGATCAACGTCGACAAATTGTACGTGTGAGGCCACCTCGACTCCGTCATCGGCAGTAGCAAGTCCAATCGAGCCCTTTACGACCCCGCTGAAGGCTTGCGATTCTCCAATCGTGATATCGAGCTTGCCGCCACGCATATTCGCTGCGACCGCGGTGCGGCCCAGCCGCGCCTGCGCGATCTTGATGCTGGCTGCCGAAAGCCGCAGGTCGAGATTCAAGTCCGCGATGCCATCGAGCGTGATGGGCAGCTGGTCCCAGTTGCGGTTGTTCGCCGCCAGTAGTCGAATCCCGGAAACGTACGGCGTCAAATCGAGCGCATCGGCCGCGAGCGTGCCCTGGACCATCCGAAAGTCGCCGCTCGACAGGGTGAGCGCGCCTTCTGCCGTATTGCCGTCGAGTTCGACATTCACATTGGAAAGCGACACGACGCCTTCGGCCACAGTGCTCTGCGCATGTAAGGCAAAACGCCCGAAGCCGCCGAACGGAATTTTGCTTTTGCCGGTCCAGAGCATGGCATCGCGCAGTGACGGTGCGTCAACGCCGAGCGTGCCCTCTATCTTGAGCGTCGGCTGCGAGCTCGCCGCGCCATCGAAGGCAAGCTTGAGCGGAGCGCTGGCAAGTCGCACTTTAACGCCGGAGTGCTCGCCGGACAGCGCCGCCAGGAAATCGCTGAGTGTCAAACTCGCTTCGACCGTTTCGCCATGCCAGGCGAAGTGACCGTTGGCGCCAAAGCTGCGCGAAATCGACGGCCATGCGACCTGGAAGTCCACGTCACTGAGCCGCTCCACGTAACCCTTTTCGGCGTCGTGCACGACGATCGTGCCGTCGTGGATGCCGATTTCGGAAAACGAGGCCGAGCGACCCGGATCGGGTGCCAACGCACGCGCCAGCGATCCGATCAACCCAGACCAATTCGATTGACCGCCAGGCAGAAACGTGACTGTGATCGTTGGACGCACCAACGTCACGTCGGCGATTTCAATGCGACCGGCCAGCAGTGGAAAATAGCGTAGCCGAGCGGTCAATTCGTCGGCTGCTACCGCAGGCTCGCCAGTGCGGTCGTCGCCGAGCAGCACGTCGTGAAAGCTCACCGTTCCTGAAGGGAACAACGAAACGCTGAAGTCACCGCGAAGAACCGGATCAAGACCGGTGACGGAGTGAATTTCCTTGGCAACGGCATCCCGGACTGCCGCGGCAGGCATCAGGAACGACAGTGCAATCAGGGTCACAAATGCCACCGCGACCATGGCGGCAACAGCAATCGCGACGCGTTTCAAGCCGATAGCCGCGGTCAATGGGCGCTGTTCCGATGGTGTTTGGGCCGGTCGATATTACCGAGCGGGGGGCCGACTGCAAACGTGCCCTGTATCTGTGTCGCTTTCGTGGCCGGCGGCCGGGCGCTTGATCCCCTAAATCGCAGATATAAAAGCAGAATGATCGCGGCGCCTGCTCCGACGGGTGGTCCTCAGCGGGCCGCCGCCCGCAGCGGCTTCGGCTCGCGCGTCTGTGCCACCTCGGCGATCATTTTCTTGACGATCGCCTGTCCGAACGAATTGAAATTCTCAGCGACCATGACAAAGGCGTTCGGACCGCCGATCACGTTGCTTTTGTAATAGTTGGCAAGTCCTCCGGGCGGATTGGTATGATCGGGATTCCACGACATCGGATTGTCGCTGAGAATGACCAACCCGTTGATGGTGATGCCCTTGCCAACGGCATCATCACGTTGGAGCGCAACATCGCGGCCGGCATTGTTGGTGCCGTCGCCGGAGACGTCGATCGTACGGCGGGCGGATTCGTAAGGCGCCTTGTCAAAATGCTCCGTCGCGAACTCTATCGCGCTGCTGATCGACGTGCGATCCGCGAAAGACCGCGGAGCTTCGAGGAGTCGATCGCCAAAGCCTTTTGCCGATTCCGTATCGCCTATTGTCATCCAACCAATAACTATTTTCTGCGCGCTGACACCTGACCACTCGACGAGGGTCAAACCGATTCGCCCGGTGCGGCCGGATTTGATGGCCTCGAGTACGCGCGGGTCGGCCACGGCCGCCGCATAACCTTCGCGCTGCAATTGGAATTTCACGGCATCAATGCTGCGCGACACGTCGACCGCAAGCACAAGGAGAAGGTCCACGTCCTCGGCGGCGCCTGCCGACAATGGCGCAAACACCGCGCTTAGAACAAGCAACGCCAGAAGCATCCTGGTCGTGCGCATCTCGCACCTCACCGTGCCTGGCACTTCAGCCCAGCAGGATTCCCGACCGAGCAAGTCTAGCCGATTTTCCGGCCCCTGCGGCAACGCGCAAATAGCCAGTGGATAGTTTCCGCGCCGAATGCGGGTCACCGGCGCGGCTAATTCGCGGCAAGCCTGTCGCGCGGAAAGGCGACTTCGACCAGCGTACCGGCGTTCGGCGCGCTCTTGATGCTGAAATTGGCCCGGTTGGCTTCGGCTAGCGCTTTGGTCAGCGGCAGGCCAAGGCCGGTCCCACCGGAACCCCAGCTTCCCGAGGTTGCCGACTGACGGTACGGTTCGAGAGTTGCTTCGATGTCCTTCTCTGTCATACCGACGCCGGTGTCGCGTACCCGCAGTATGACTTCGCCGCTGTCGGAGATGGCCGTGGACACGATCACCTGACCGCCAGGACCGGTGAACTTGATCGCGTTCGCCAGCAGATTGATCAAAATCTGGCGTAGCGAGCGCTCGTCGACGACAACTTGCGGCACTCCGGGCGTCATCGAGGTGCGGATGATGATGCGCGCGCGATTAGCCTGCGGCTGCATGATGCCGACGCACTGCTGCGTGAGATCATTCAGACTGACATTGACCAATGTCAGATCCAGCTGGCCAGATTCCACCTTGGAAAGATCGAGCATATCGTTGATCAGCGAGACGAGATGCGTGCCGGCCTCGTGGATGTTCTTCAGATACTCGCTGTAGCGCTCATTACCGATGGGTCCGAAGCGCTCTGACAGCATCACCTCCGCGAACCCGGTGATCGAATTGAGCGGCGTGCGAAGCTCATGACTGACCTTGCTCAGGAACTCCGCTTTTGCCGCCGCAGCTCGTTGGGTTTCACGCTTGGCGATGCGCAATTCAGTCTCGGCGGTGGTGAGCGCCAGTTCCGCCGTGCGCCGACGTTCGGCCGCCGGACCATTGGTCAAGATCAGCGCCATTGCTGGCGCTCCATTCCATGACACTGTGAACAACCGACCGTCAATCGGGAGCGTGTCGCCCTGACGCGTCATGATCGAAATCGAAAGAGCGGCCGGATTGTTCGAGAAAACGTCAGCGGCGGGCTCGACAAACAGTGAATTCAATCCCCCGGCGGCTGTAAGTGCGTCGACGCCGTCGTAACCAGTCCAATCTAGAAAATGTCGATTGGCATAGATCAGCGCGTCGTGCCGATAAACCAGCACGCCGATCGGGATACGATCGATCAGCGACGTATCGACAACCGGCGCCGCCAGTCCCTCTTCCGCGCCTACGTTGACATCGCCATTTACAGGGGCCTCAGTCACGCCGGGATCTGCGGTGCGAGGTGATGACGGAAGAGCGCCGGGGGTCTGGCTTGGAGCCAGCAACTCTTCCGCGAGAGCACGGTCGCTTGCGCTTTCCCCAGCTACTGGAGCGTCCGGCATTCCACGCAAGCGCGCGGTCAGTTCCTGGGCCAATTCGCGGAAAGCCTTGCGCTCGCCCGCACTGAGGACCGGTGGCTTCGCTTCCAGTGCCGGCGCCTGGCGAAATGGCAGCACATTGGCGGCCGCAGGCGCGATCGTGAGCGCAGGACGCTCTGGCCGTGCCGAGCGTTCCGTGGCCGGCTGCCCGGGGACGGCCGTGCGTTGCCGCACTTCCACCACAGGCGCGCCGCCGTTCAGCGCCTGCGCGGTTTCCGGCACCGGCATGAAACCGATCGGTCGCTCCCTGCGTACGCGCAGCAATTGATTGATGCGGGCGATGTCGCGGCAAACGCCAAAGCCGCGATAGCCGCGATAGCCTCGGTCGCGATCGAACACCGGAAGACCCGACAGTTCGACTGGCAGCCGCTCGCTGGTTCCGTCCACCGGCCAAGAAATAACGATCCCGCTCCAGGTTTCGCGGGTGGCGATCGCACGCGTTACCTGATTGTCCTGATCGAGCATTAACGCAGCGGCGGCATCGCTCCATTTTTGCCCGAGCGCCGCCATGGTACGCGGTCCGACCAGGTCAATGAATTCGTCCGAGCCGACAACGAAGGGCCCATCGGCGTCCATTTGCCAGACAAAGCGCAGCGGATGGCGGCGCTCTACCGGTGGTTCCTCGGCCGAAGAGGCTGGCGATGGCGAAGGTGACGGCGCAGGCTTCGCTTCCGGAGCCGCGACCTGACCGGACGCGCTTGCCGTGCTCGGTATGCCTACTGCCGAGGCGGCCTCCGGAGCTCTCGGTGGCAAAATCAGAACAAGCACGCGGGAGGCTTCATCACCGAGACGCTCAATCAGGGCGTTGCTATCTGCGTCGGCCGCAGGAAGGGCGCCGCTCGCGCTGCCGGTTTCAAGCGCTACCGCGGCGGTTGCGGTGAGGCCCAGATTAGACAGCCCCGGCGACGCTCCGAGCCGGGCGCGAGCCGCCTCCGTGGCGTGAAGAAGCGAACCGTCAGGTGTGAAAACCGCGATCGGCCGTGCGTCGTCGGGGAACAGCCGCCGCACACGCTCAGCAAGCGGCAGCGCTGACCCAGCCGGTTCGGTCGCTGTGACAAGGACGCCTGTCTTGCCGCCGGGAAGCGGCACGCGCGAGCAGGCGCAGGTCAGGGCACGGCCGAAGCTTGTCCCGAAGCCGCGTAACCGTTCGAGGCGGGGCGAACCGGCGGACGGCAAAGTAGCCGCGAGACGGATGATTTGAGCCGCCCTGGGGTCGGTCCTATCGAACCGGCGCTGTATGCAGGCACTGGTGTCGGCCGCGCCAAACAGGGCCGCGCCGGCGGCATTGGCCCAGAGGATTTGCGATGCGTCCGTGCTCCACAGCCACGCCGGCCACGCGCTTGTCGCCACCGCCGCTAGGCGCGGATCGCGCAATAGGCCGAGTTCTGACTCAACGGACAGCATACGACGGAACTCATTTGGCTAAGGAAATCTTAATAGGGCGGGCGTTGTGCCGCGTCCATGGCGCGGCCGGCGGCGACAACGGCCAAGCAGCATAAACCTTAACCGCGGGCCGTTCGCGGTAGGCATCGCCCTTACGGGTTGCCTGACCCAAGGGAATTTAAGCTAGGATCGCCAGCCGGCGATTTCAGGGAGCAGACCATGGCCAAAGACCCATTTGAGCAATTTGCGATTCCACCCGAGATGCGGACGTTCGCCGAGCAGAGCGTGGCGCAAGCCAGGAAGGCCTTCGATGGCTTTATCCAGGCGGCGAACCAGGCAATGGGTCAATTCGAAGGCCACGCTCAGAGCGCAGGCAGCACCGCTCACGACCTCGCACACAAATCCATGACTTACGCCGAGCGAAATGTGGCGGCCACGTTCGATTTCGCCCAGAAACTCATGCAAGCCAAGGACGCCAGCGAGGTGATGGCACTGCAATCGGAGTATCTCAGCCGGCAAATGCAAACCATTTCGGCACAAGTTCAAGACCTTGGTCAAAGTGCTGCCAAAATAGTGGTCGATAGTGCCAAACCTAAGACGTGATCTACCTGCGGCACTGGGTTTACCGTCTTAAATTCATTATATTTCAATCACTTATATTTATTTGTGCGATGCAATAATTTCTATTGCGCCGCACCAATGACAATGTTATATGTGCGTCAAGGAAAGACCCGCGCTTGGCGTGCGAAGCGTTCCACCGCGAGGTCGACAGCTAAGATTATAGCCTCGTGCAACGGGCGGCGACGGCAAACAAGAAATCTCGCGTGAGACAGCCCAGAGAGTGATCAAGCGATGATCGAGAACCAAGGAACAAGTGTCATGGTGGAAGCCACTACTGCGCCGAAAATGAAGACGAGCAAACCCGCGGTGGGCTCGTTTGAAATGCCGAAATTCGAAATGCCGAAATTCGAGATTCCGAAGGTCGAGATGCCGGCCGCTTTCCGCGAATTCGCGGAACGGGGCGTTGCTCAGGCCAAGGATACGTACGAGAAGATGAAGGCCGCCACCGAAGAGGCGACCGACGTTCTCGAGACCACCTATTCGACCGCCAGCAAGGGCGCTTCCGAATACGGCCTCAAGGTCATCGAAGCGACGCGCGTCAACACCAATGCGGCGTTTGATTTCTTTGGCGAGCTGATGACGGCAAAGTCGCCGTCCGAAATGATCGAGTTGTCGAGTGCGCATGCGCGGAAGCAGTTCGAATCGCTGACCGCTCAGAGCAAGGAACTCAGCGCTCTGGCGCAAAAGGTCGCGACCGATACCGCCGAGCCGATCAAGAGCGGCATGAACAAGGCGTTCGCCAAGGTCGCCTGACGCAGGCGCTTTCGCGCTGCACTCTTTAACGTGAGTGGGGTAAAGCCCGGGTCCTAAGCCCGGGCTTTCGCTTTTGTTGCACCCCAAAGGTAGTCTTGCCAAACTACAGCCATGCCCATAGGTTCCGCGCGCTTAAGCATGATCCGGAAAAGTGCATACCGGTTATCCGAAAGTGATCACGCTCTAGCAAAGACAACCTGCGAGCCTGTGCAGCTGTAGCTCAGTTGGTTAGAGCGCTTGACTGTGGATCAAGAGGTCGGTGGTTCGAATCCACCCAGCTGTACCAGCGCCTATTTTTCCGAGATCTTCTTCAATTCCGGCAGCCAGGTATCCTGTTCCTTCTGCACGAACGTGAGCACTTGCTCGGGCGTCATGGCGCGAGAATAGCTGCCGACATTGGCGAGCAGTTTTTTGAAATCCGGATCGCTGACCACTTTCGCCAAATCCGCGCTGACCTTGCTGATGATCGGTGCCGGCGTGCCGAGCGGCGCCACCAGAACCTGCCAGCCCCTTGCGGCAAAACCGGGCACCGTCTCCGCTACTGTCGGCAGGTCGGGAAACTCCGGGAGTCGTTCCAGCGATGCCACCGCAATCAGCTTTACCTGACCCGCGTTGACCGCGCCGACGATTCCCGAATAGCCTTCGATAATCATCGAAACGCGGCCCCCGGCAACGTCAGCCAGCGCCGCCGCCGGCCCGCCGTTATACGGCACCGGCAGCAAACTGATATTGGCGTGCTCTTGGAATACCAGCCCTGTCAGATGCGTGAGGCGGCCGACGCCGGTCACCGCAATCGAAATCTTGCCCGGATCTTTCTTGGCTGCCGCGATCAGTTCCGGCAGCGTCGAGATGCCAAGCGACGGGTTCACCGCGAAGAACATCGGATTTTCTGCGGTGTAGCCGATCGGCAGGAAATCGCGCGGCAATTTCAGCGGCAAATTTGGCGCTACCGTCGGTAACGCCGCGAACGTCGACAGCGCGGGCATGAACAGCGTGTAGCCGTCCGGCGCCGCTTCAGTCGCAGTCCGCGCCGCGATACTGCCATTGGCGCCCGGATGATTGATCACAACGACCTGTTGGCCCCAAATTTTGCTCAGGCCGGCAGCGACAAAGCGCGCGTCGACATCCGGCGTGGCGCCCGGAGCGGCGTCGGCGATGATTGTGACCGGCTTGTCGGGATAGCCGGCGACTTGGGCAAGCGCGGCAGACACCGGCAACGTCAGCAGGCAGAGACCGGCAATGCCGAGCCTGTAAGCAATCTTCATGGCATCCTCCTTGGCCGCTGATTCTTCCCGCAACCAAGCCCTGCCTCAACGTTACCAAACGCCGCATGCTATCACTACCAGCGCGGCGAAACGCTGTTTCCGCATCATACGGACCGTTTTCCCGAACGCACTCCTGGCGTTTTCACGGTTAATGCTGTTCAGATCGGCTTTACCTTAACAAGTTATTGGCGACCCTTGGCGATGCATCCTTAGCGTTTCTGCCCTATCACTTTTGAAAAGGCTCTCCGTCCAGTGAATTACGTGACACGCGCGACACCATTGCTGGCGCACCGGAATACAAACGTGCCGGCCGAAGCCGGCCACGCAGCAATGGCGCGTCTAGCGGATTTGTCCCGGGAGTTTGCGCCCGAGATCAGCTTTTCAATTCATTACAGCCTGGAGACCGCCGAAGCCGAGTGGCGGCGTTTCGAACAGTTCGCCGATTGCACGGCATTCCAGTCATTCGATTGGTTGGCAACATGGTATCGCCATATCGGGCGTGTCGACGGCGTCATTCCGGTGATCGCCGTAGGTTACTTCGCCACCGGCGAGACAGCGCTGATAGCTCCCTTCGGTGTCGAACCTGGCCGCGTGTCCCGGCGGCTGCGTTGGCTCGGTCAGGATCAATGTGATTACAACGCCCCGCTGCTCGCGCCCGATTTTTCACAGCGCGTCGCCCCGGATCACTTTCTCGCGGCATGGCAGCAACTCCGCCGGCTCATTCAGAGCGATTTGCGATCGTGCCATGACTGGATCGAACTGGAGAAGATGCCACAGACCATCGGCGTCCAGGTCAATCCGTTCACCTATCTCCACGTCACACCCAATCCCAGCAGCGCGCATCTTACCCAGCTCGGCACCGACTGGGAGAAGTTCTATTACGACAAGCGTTCGTCGGCCACCCGCCGGCGCGACCGCGCCAAACGGCGGCACATGTCCGAATTTGGCGAAGTCCGCTTCGTGACCTGTACCGAGCATGACGATGCCCGGCGCACGCTCGAGCAACTGATGGAGCAAAAGGCCCGCGCCTTTGCCCGCCGTGGCATTCCCAACATCTTCGCGCGGCAAGGCTACCGGGAGTTCCTTTTCGACCTCGCCTCGAATTCGAACCTCCGACACCTTTTCCACATCAGCCGTATCGACGTCGGCGAAACCTGCGCGGCGGCGAATTTTGCGATCGTATTCGGCGATTGCTATTACCACGTGCTGGCGAGCTACGACGACACCGCCGCCATATCGCATTACGGGCCCGGCGCATTGCATCTGCGCGAACTGCTCGCACATGCGATCAAGCTCGGACTGCGCCGCTTCGATTTCACCATCGGCGACGAACCCTACAAACAGGAATGGTGCGACAGCAGCCTGGAGTTGTACGACTACTGCACGGCGGCAACCTGGCGCGGCTGGCCGTCCAGCCTCTCATCCCGCGGACGGCGCCGGATAAAACGATTTATCAAACAAACGCCGATCGCGTGGCGCCTTGTTTCTTCCATTCGTTCCGCACTGGGCACGTTCCTGGATCGCGACCGGGTGCGGCAGAAACGCCCGCAACAAATTTCCTGCGCAACAAAGCCGCAGCAGGCACTCGCTTGCGTCATGGGCGACATGGACCTGTTACAGCCGATCGCGTCGGCGGGGATCGCTTGTGCCGTCGTCGCGCGGCCCGGCGTTCCCTCACTGTACTCGCGCCATGCCAGGGCGCGTCTTGCCTGGGACGATTTCTCGCAAAACAGCGGCGAACTCCTCGACACGATGCTACGGTTCGGCAAGGCGCAAAGCGAGCCTCCGGTCCTGTTCTATGAGGAGGATGCGCAGCTTATCTTTATTTCGCGCATGCGCGCGCGGCTCGCCGAGGCGTTCCGCTTCGTCATTGCCGACGCGGCGCTGATCGATGACCTGATCGACAAGGCGAGATTTTCTACACTGGCAGAGCGTCTCGGCCTACCGGTACCGCCAGCGCGGCAGTTCCATCCTGTCGCTGTCGAGCCGGGCGATCTTGACCTGCGCTTCCCCGTTATCATCAAACCGCTGACCAGGCTCGAGCGCTGGAGCGACACCTTCGGCCTGCGCAAAGCGCTCGACGCACCGGACGCCGAGACGCTGCGCGCACTATGGCCGCAATTGGTCAATGTCGGAACCGACCTTCTGGTCCAGGAACTCATTCCAGGCACCGAGGCGCAAGTCGAGAGCTACCATTGTTACGTCGATCAGCGCGGCAACACTGCCGCCGAATTCACCGGCCGGAAAATTCGCACTTTCCCGCTGACCTACGGCACCAGCACTGCGCTCGAAATTACCGATAGCGCCGACGTGCAAAAGCTCGGTCGCGATATCGTCGAACGGCTGGGCCTGACCGGAGTTGCCAAGCTCGATTTCAAGCGCGACCAGGCTGGAAAGCTGCATTTGCTGGAAGTCAATCCTCGCTTCACCTTATGGCATCATCTCGCCGCCGCCGCCGGCTTGAATATTCCAGCGCTGGTCTATGCCGATCTGACAGGAATACCGCGGCCGCAGGTGGCGCGCGCCAAACCCGGCATGCGCTGGTGCCGCGCCTGGAAGGATTTGCCAGCCGCGCGTGCATCCGGCATTCCGCTGACACAGTGGCTTTCCTGGACACTTCGCTGCGAGGCAAAGTCGGCATTATCGTGGAACGATCCAATGCCGGTTTTGCGTTCGGCTCTGCATCGCTTGCTGGCGCAACGAACCGGCAGGCCGCCGGAACCGTCCGCTAGCCGCGAGTGGGTCGGACTGTGAGGCTCGCGCTCATTTCCGACATCCACGCCAATATCGAGGCGCTGGACGCGACGCTTGCCGATATTGCGCTGCAGTCGGCCGATCGTATCGTCTGTCTCGGCGATATCGTGGGCTACAATCGCGATGCGGCCGAATGCATCGCTCGCATACGCGGCACCGGCTGCGTGTGCGTCGCCGGCAACCACGATCTCGCCGTGTGCGGGCGGATTACTACCCAAGAATTCGGTAAGGCCGCCGTACGTACAGTGGCTTGGACGCGAAAACAATTAACGCAGGACGATCTCGAGTTTCTCGCCGGACTGCCGGTAAAGACGGTGATAGACAGCGAAGTCGTCGCGGTGCATGGAGCGCTGCATCCCGAAGAGAACTGCGAAAGTGTGAGGCTCGACAACGACGACCATCGCTTGCTGAGCTTTATCGCTCTTATGGGACACTTATCCGGTGCGCGGATTTGCGCGTTCGGTCATACTCATCGGGCAGGCGTCCACGAATGGCGTCATGATCGGATCATCGAACGGCCGGAAAAAGAAGTCCAACTCCACGACAGCGCCTACTATCTGATCAATCCCGGCACGGTCGGCGAGCCGCGCACATTTGACCGTCGCGCCAGCTACATGATCCTCGACCTTGCGCTGCGCACCGTTACCCTACGACACGTCGACTATAATGTGACGCAGATCCGCCGCCGCGCTTAGAGCATGATCCGGAAAAGTGGAAACCGGTTATCCGACAAGACCATACTCCAACGAAAAATGGATAATTAGCGCTCGATCCGATCCAAATTCTCAGTCATTCGCCCAAGGATCCGGCGAAAGGCCGCGAGATCGCGCTGCACTATTCCCTTTTCGACCTCAGCCGTAATGCTTCGCGCCACCGCAAGTAATTCGTTGCGCAGGCGCGTTGCCTTTGCGGTGAGAAACATCCGCACCTTGCGCCGGTCATCGGCGCCGCGAACGCGGCGTATCAGCCCGGCGCGCTCCATGCCACGCAACGCGATCACCGTCGTCGGCTCCATCATGCCGACACGCGCCGACAGCTCGCGCTGCGAAACGCCGTCGTTAATTCATAGCACCCGCAAGAAGTACGACTGCCCGCGCGTGACGCCGTAGACCGCCACGCGGCGTTCCAGGAGCCGCTGAAACGCGCGGTGTGCGTCACGCACCAGATATCCGGACGAGAGCCGCGGCGGGAACTCAGCGGCGCGATTCGACAGTGTCTTGGTTCGCAATGAGGCAAACGGCATCAGCGTTGACAGCTCCGGTTCGCCATGCCGATAATACTTAGCATTCTATGTAATGGGAACGTGATCGATGCAACAGCCGGTGCGCAAGGACCAACACGCGGTGGCGGCGCCGAATCAGGCTTTCGATCTGCGCAGCGCAATCGCGTGGTTGCGGGCGCAAGGTGAGCTGATCGAGACCGACAAGGAAGTCGATCCGGACTTGCAGGTCACGGGCCTGCAAAAGCACATGGACGGCGGCTGTCCCATTCTATTCAACAACGTCAAAGGCAAGCCGAACCATCGCGTTATCACAAATTTGTTCGGTGATATTGCGATCATCAACCGGATGTTTGGCTGGAAGGACGATCCCGAACGCGTTCGCAAACTGGCGCACGCGCTGTCGCATCCGCTGAAGCCGGTGGAGATCGCACAGAGCGAAGCTCCGTGCCAGGAATTCGTCGTCGAGAGCCCGCGCGACGTCAACGAATGGATGGTGCCGATCCGGCATACCACTTACGAACCCGAGCTCACCGTCGGATCGGGTATCCGCTGTGTGACGGGCGAACAATTCGATGGCGGTTCCGATCTCGGCTACAACCGTATGAATTTCCGCTGGGGCAATATCGGCACATTCCAGATTTCGCCCGGCTCGCACATGTGGCAGGTGGTGAACAAATACTACAAAGAGAACGAGCCGGTGCCGATCACCATGTGCTTCGGCGTGCCGCCGGCTTGTACATTGATGGCGGGGGCGGGTTTCGATTACGCCGTGCTGCCGATGGGCTGCGATGAGATCGGCATTGCGTCTGCCGTGCAAGGAGCACCGATCCGCCTCGTCAAGGCGCGCACGGTCAACGCCATGGCACTCGCCGATTGCGAGCTGGTCCTCGAAGGCTACGTCAATCCGCGCGACCGGCGTTTCGAGACCAAGGAAGCCGAAGATGCCGGTGTGCAGGGCCGCTATCACTTCCATCCCGAGTGGGCCGGCTACATGGGCAAGTCCTACAAGGCCCCGACCTTTCACGTCACCGGCATCACCATGCGCAAGCCGGAGACGAAACCGATCATCTTCGCGCTCGGCGTGCATATGCTTGATGACCACAATATCGATACCTCGGTGCGCGAGGCGGCGATCTATGAGCTGTGCAACCGGCTGCAGCCAGGCATCGTGCAGAACGTGGTGATTCCCTACTGCATGACCGACTGGGGCGGCTGCATCATACAGGTGAAGAAGCGCCACCAGATCGACGAAGGCTGGCAGCGCAATTTCATGGCTGCGGCACTATCGTGCTCCCAAGGTATGCGGCTTGCCATCGCGGTGAGCGAGGACGTCGATCCTTATTCGATGGACGACATCATGTGGTGCCTGACGACCCGTGTGAATCCGCGCACCGATATCCTTAATCCGATCCCCGGTGGACGGGGCCAAACTTTCATGCCGGCCGAGCGCATGACCGCGGGCGAGCGGCAGTGGACAGCCTCGAACACCCAATTCGAAGGCGGCATGGGCATCGATGCCACCGTTCCATTTGGCTATGAGAGCGACTTTCTGCGGCCGGTCTATCCCATCGACAAAGTGAACCCGGAAGATTTCTTTTCCACACAGGACATCGCCAACGCCAAGAAACGCATGCAGGGTTGGGTGCATTCGCTGGCGCGGACAGGGCGATAAGCAGCACAGGAGCAAACTCATGCAGCGGATTCGTTTCAACTGCATTTGCCGCCTCACTATTCGCAATTTGCTCAACTTTGGCTTTCGCGCAGGCGACCCCGGCAACGACGGCTGACACTTCAAAAGGCAAGGCGCTGGTCGACGGCAAGGGCATGACGCTCTACGTCTTCGACCGTGACGCCGCCGGCAAATCGAATTGCAGTGGCCAATGTGCTGTGAACTGGCCGCCGCTTGCAGCCACGCCCGACGGCAAAGCGTCAGGCGACTGGACCGTCCTTACCCGGGACGACGGCACCAGGCAGTGGGCCTATAAAGGCAAACCGCTCTATCACTGGAGCAAGGACGCCAAACCGGGTGACGTGACCGGCGACGGCGTCAACAGCGTCTGGCACAACGCCGCGCCGTAATCGCCCGCATCAACTCGGCAAGTCGGCGAGCGTGGGCAGTGCATAGAACTGTACCGGCTCCATGCGCCCCTTGACCGGCGCTTCGTGTAACTCGAAACCTTCGAATTTAAACCCGCCGGCTTCGGCAGCCGGACGCGACACGACGACGACGCACTCATAGTCCTTGGTCAAGCTTTCGAGCCGCGCGCAGGTATTCACCGTGTCGCCGATGGCGGTGATGATCTGTGAGCGCGGTGGTCCCATGGCACCGACGATCGCTTCACCGTAGTGAATACCAATGCCGATCCGCAGCGGCTCCCGTAAGTCGCCGCGCAACCGATAATTCAATTGGTCGAGGCTCGTCAACATTTCGCGCGCGCCGCGCATGGCATCTACCGCTCCACTTGCTGGATCAGCAGCGTTAAGCCCATACAACGCCATGAGGCCATCGCCGGTGAATTGCGAGTAGTGCCCATTCGTGGCCACAAGCGCCTTGGTCATCTCATGGAAGAACTGATTGAGTATGAAAAGGACGTCGTAGGGCAATTTGGCCTCGCCCAATGTGGTCGAGCCGCGCATATCGACGAAAACAACGGTGATCGGGCGTTCGCGTCCTTCGAGGCCGCCGCGCACGGTGCCGTCGATGGCGCTCGCATCCGCGGCCAGTAGCGGCATCACCGAAATATCGGAGGTCGGATGAATCTGGCAGGCGAGCCGCATGCCGGGAGAAGCGCCAATACGCACGAGTGCCGCCGCCTCCAGTCCTGACGCAACTGGAATTTGGTCAAGCCCCTTCGTCACCAGGATTCGACACGTCGTGCAACGCCCCCGGCCCCCACACACCGAAGCGTGCGCTATGCCGTTCTGGCGCAGCGTCTCAAGCACCGTGGCGCCGGGCAATATCGGTATGCGCCGGCCGTTCGAGTGAGCCAGCATCACCGGCCGCTGGCGCCTATGATGCCAATCGCGCAAAGCGCGTCCGGCAAATGGCAGTAGCACCAAACCGAGATAGATGCTCCAACCGACCCGCTCTATCCGGCCAATCCCGGCGATTGTCACCTCGGTGAGATTTGAATCTTCGAGCGAAGAATTCACATAATCGGGGCTTTTGGCCTCCCGAAGAATCTGATTACCCGCCGTGACGTAACCCGCAAGCGCCAAGGCCGGCAACAGTAGCGCGAAGGCGAACATCAGCGGCCGCCAGGCCGGATACCATGATTTGGTGCGCAGCCAATAGTGGATGCCGATGCTGGCGTGGGTCCATACGGTGATCACCGCAATCACCTGCACGGCACCAAGCCAGGGAAACATCAGCCACTGAACGATCAGCACCGTGTTGTAGTAGCTCGTCACATCCAGAAAACTTTCGGCGATGCGCGTCGACACAACATGAGGAATCAGCAATGCGGGGATACAAAGGCCCAGCGATAGCTGGGCCCATTCCCACCGTATGAGACGAAGCGATCTCCGGATGTAGATCGACCACAACGCATTGCTGAAATGGACGATGAGCGCGGCTGACAACAACCCGGTGCCGAGCCAAGTTCGCCACGGAAACATCAATACGTTCCGGGTAGCTTCCGCATCCTCCAGCGAAACAAGCAGCAGGCAATGGGCGGTCAGATGACAGATCACGAAAGCAAGCAGGACAAGTGCGCTGACGAGGCGCAGGTTGCTCCGCAATGTCCGGAGGTTCCAGCTCATGCGTTACTCTCTTCGCGTCCTGGCACGATTCCGCTCATGCACAATAGCAGAACACCTGGAACACCGTGCATGGCTAAGTGCACTCGCCGCCGCGGCCCCCACGTTATAGTCTCACGAGGTTGGGAGGATGCGCGTATGGCCGTCAAAGTCAGCAATGGAAACGCCGATGCAATTTGATTTGGTCACAGTCGGTGGCGGATTCTCCGGACTCGTGCCCGCATGCCGCGCTGCAGAACTGGGTCTGTCCACAGCGGTTCTCGAGGCGCGGACTGAGCAACGTTATCCCTGCAGCTCGCGCTTTGCGACCGGCGCCACCAACGTCATGGGACTTCCCATCATGGCGGCGCCGGAGAAGCTGTTCCGTGCGATCGTGGACGGCAGCGGCCCCAACGCCCAACCGGCCATCGCCCGCGCCATTGCCGACAACGGCAAACGCACCATTGCGTGGCTGACGCACGAAGGCGCCTGCTTCACCAGCCGCGCGCTTCGACATGAACAGCCGGGGCAACAGGTTCTCGCGCCGCCGCGGTCAGACACCGCCGGCTTGGACTGGGAGGATCGCGGTGCAGACCTGCTGATGCAGCGCCTGGAGCAAAATCTGACACAACGTGGCGGCATACTCATGCGCGGCGCCACGGTTGAATCGCTGGTCGTCGAAGGCAACGCCTGCGTCGGCGTCAACGTGGTACGCGACGGGCAGCGGCTGCAAATTCGCGCCAATACCGTGGTCATCGCCGATGGCGGCTTTGCGGCAAGCCCGGACATGGTGGCGAAATACATTACGCCGCGTTCTGATCACGTGCTTGCCCGTGTCGGACCCGGCGCCAAAGGCGACGGCATCCGCATGGCCGAACGAGCAGGCGCGGCCGTTGGCGGATTCGGCGCCTTTTACGGCCATATCCATCACCGCAGCGCCATGACCAATGCGCAACAATGGCCCTATCCGCACCTCGATGCGGCGGCAGAGGTCGGCATCCTCGTTGGTCCCGACGGCAAGCGCTTCACCGACGAGGGTCGTGGGGGCGTCTGCATGGCCAATGCGATCGCGCAACTCCCCGATCCTTTAAGTGCGTTTCTGATTCTCGATGACGCCATCTGGCAAATGGAGCCGACGCTCACCACCACGGTTCCGGCCAATCCGACGATGATCGATGCAGGCGGCGAAATGATAACCGCATCGGACATCGCCGCCTTGGCGGCGCGCATCGGCGTGCCGCAGAATGTGCTTACTCAAGCGATCAGCGATTTCAATCAGGCCGTCGACAACAATAATTTGGCCCGCCTTGCGGTGCCGCGCAGCATCAGGAAACACAAACCGATGCCGATCCGTACCCCGCCGTTCCATGCCATTCCGCTGTGCGCGGGAGTGACCGGGACGATGGGCGGCGTCGTGATCAACGAGCACGCCCAGGCATTACGGCCGGACGGCACGGTTTTCCCTGGCCTCTATGCCGTCGGAACGCCGGTCGCGGGACTCGAAGGCGGTCCGCGCGCCGGCTATGTCGGCGGCCTGTCAAAGGCGTTCATCCTCGGCTTGCTTGCCGCCGAACACGCCGCCGAATACACGGCGGCGTGTTCGGTGAACTGACGCCATGCAAACCTGCACCCCTCGCTTCATTCTGCGCCTGGCTGCGACACTGGTTGCGTTTGCACTCTTGCGCGATGCGGCGCTGGCGCAGAGTTATCCCGCACGCCCAATCAAGATAATCGTGCCGTTCGCTGCGGGCGGCCCTACGGACGTGACTGGCCGCACTCTGGCGGACGCTTTGTCGCGGCGGCTCGGACAGCCGGTCATCGTCGAGAATTTCGGCGGAGCCGGCGGCAATGTCGGTGCGGAACGCGCGGCGCAGTCAGCACCGGATGGATACACTGTGCTGTTCACCAATATCTCGATGGCCGTCAGTCCCGCGCTGTACACGAACCTTGCTTACGATCCAGTCAAGGATTTTGTCAGCATCGGCATTGCCGTGTTCTCATCGACTATGCTCGTGGCGCGGCCGAGCTTCGCCAACGTACCCTTTGGCGATTTCATCGCATACCTGAAAAGCAATGGCGAGAAAGTTGCCGCAGCAAACACGGGACCAGGTGGCCCGTCCTTTCTCTGCGAGTCTTTGCTGATGAAACAGCTTCACACGCGCTTCAATCTCATTCCCTATCAGGGCACGGGGCCCGCCATGATCGACGTTGCGGCAGGTCGCGCCGACCTTGTTTGCGATGCCGTGATCACCGCATCCGTGCAGGCCAAGGCCGGCAACGTGAAGGCTTACGGCATCGTCGGCGACACCCGGTCACAACTTGTGCCGGATCTGCCGACCTTGGCGGAGCAAGGATTGCCGAATGTGGCGATTGAGGTCTGGAGCGGACTATACGCGCCGAAGGGCACGCCGCAGCCCGCCATCGATCGCCTCAGTGGAGCGCTTCAGGCGACGCTCAGCGATCCGGATTTTCAACGCCGGTCGGTGGCTGTGGGCCAGGAAATCCCGCCGACCAAGCTAACGACGCCGACAGGCGCCGCCGCATTCTTGCGGTCGGAGATCGACAAATGGGCGCCGTTGCTCACGCCGCCGCGGTCGGCCGATTGATGGTCGAAAGACCGATGGCGTTATCTGTGATGATGCCGCAGATATTCATGCAACGACGCCGAGCCGGTTCTCTTGAGCAGCGTCTTGAGCATCATGTCCTTACGGTGGCCTTTGGCGAAGCCTGGACCGTATTCCTTGCGGAGCGCGGCCACCTTGGTATTGCCGTGCTTCTTTTCGATCTTGCCGCTCTTGTCGCGGTGACGGCCGTCGAGGCCGCGCTTTGCCTTGGCCATGGAATGCCCCTCGATTGAATGGCGCTAATTCTACAAATTACGCACGTCAATTACTGACAGGACTCGCAGGATTTTCAAGCCGCGAATGTTATCCACCGGCTTCCTTCCGCCACCGTTCCGCGAGCGCACGGCGGTCAAGTTTGCCGCGCTCGGTCTTCGGCAGCGATGCGCTGATCACGATTTGCTTCGGCGCCTTGAAGGCCGGCAGCACCGTCGCGCAGTAGCGCAGCAGATCGTCGGCATCGACCTTCGCGCCTGGCCGTGGCACGACGTAGCTCACCACCTCCTCGCCGTAAATCGCGTCCGGAACGCCGACGGTGGCAGCCTCGATGACATCGGGGCGTTGCATCAAATATGAATCGATCTCGACCGGCGAGATTTTGGCCCCGCCACGAATGATCTGCTCCTTCTCGCGACCGGTGAGCATCAAAAAGCCGTCGGCGTCGAGACTGCCGAGATCGCCGGTGCGGAAGCGGCCCCGGCTGTGGACCTGCACCTCGCCGTCGTCGCCGAGATAGCGGAACGGGTGATCGCCGAGTCCGCCGAGTTCGACATAACCGGTTTCACCGGCGGGCAAGCGCCTGCCTTCGGCATCGACGATGGCCAGATCGTGATATCGCAGCGGCCGTCCGACCGTGCCGTGACGACGCTGTTCGCCCGGAATAGCGGCTATCCAGCTCGCTTCGCTGGCGCCGCAACCCTGGGCAACCGGAATGCCGAACTTCTGCTCGAACCGTTTCCATTCTTCGAGCAGCAGCGGCGCCGAACTCGAGGTAATAAAACGCAGGTTCGGCAGATTGTCGCGATGTGCACTCTGATCGCTGTTGAGCAGAATGTTGATCGTGGTCGGGTTGCCGGTGGCGATCGTCACACCGTGTTCGCGCACAAGATGGAAGAAACGGCTTGCCGAGAATTTTGCCGACAAAATCAGAGTTGCGCCGCGGTTAACGACAGCGAGAGCGCCTAACGTCTGTGCCGAGTTCCAACTGAAGGGGCGGAAGTCATAAAGTCGATCGTTGGCGGTGATACCAAAACCTTCCGCGAGCGGATCAATATTCAATAAGTACTCGCGGTAGTTCAAAATGACGCCCTTGGGCTTGGCGCTGGTGCCGGATGTGAACAGAATAATCGCGTCATCCTCCGGCCCGGCCACGTCCGGATGCTGGCGCGGCGAGACCCGCGAGAGTTCGGCGAACAATGTATCGGGCTCGAATTGACCGTATCGCCCGATGCGAATGCGCGGCGCAGGGGTCTCGGCAAGAAGATCGTCCAGCTGCAAGCCGTCCTGATAGAGGATCAGCTTGGGCTCGAGCCGCGTAAAGATATTTCCGAGGTGGTTGCGATTCATCTCGACATGGATGGTGCAGACGGTCGCGCCGCTTGCCATCACGCCGAAATAGCACAGCAATTGCTCGATCGAGTTGTTGGCGAGTAGCGCAACGCGGTCGTTCGGACCGATGCCGCGTTCGCGCAACACGCTGCCGAAACGGCCAACCGTCTCGTGCAACTCACCATAGCTGACGGTACGGTCATCATCGGCCGACACCACCCACGACTTGCCCGGAGTGGCGAGCGCGGCGCGCGCGATCCAGTTCTGCAACAGATTTGAGCCGGCGTCTTCTTGCATGATAGAAGTGGGTGAGGTCGAATTCCTCAGCATTATAAGCATTTTGCGACTGCGTGAGACAAGGCCAAGATGAAAACGACGGCATCGCGGATTATTAGGCCATGAGCGAAAATCCGCTATGGCCGGAGCTACCGCTCGTCGCCTGGAGCGACACTTGCGACACGTTGCATTTGTGGACGCAGATCGTCGGCAAGGTACGCATCGCCGTCACGCCCCTCATCAATCATTGGTGGAACTCAACATTCCTTGTGACCGCCCGCGGCTTGGCCGCACCGGCCATGCCTTATGCCGGCGGCACATTCGATGTCATTTTCGACTTTGCCAATCATCGGCTGGTCATCGAGACCAGCGACTGCCGGATCGAGAGTTTTGCGCTCAAACCGATGGCTGTCGCCGATTTCTACGCCGAGTTCATGCAGCGATTGCACGTCCTCGGCATCGACGTGCACATCTGGACCATGCCGTGCGAGATCGAGAACGCGATTCCGTTCGATCAGGACCGCGCGCACGCGGAGTATGATCCGATCTATGCGCAGAAATTTTGGCGGGCGCTGGTGCAAGCCAATCGGGTGATGAATAAATTCCGCGCCCGCTTCATCGGCAAGGTTAGCCCGGTGCATTTCTTCTGGGGCAGTTTCGACCTCGCGGTGACGCGCTTTTCCGGCCGGACCGCGCCGCCGCCCAAGGGGGTCACGCCGAATGTCGCCGCCTGGGTCATGGCGGAAGCCTACTCGCACGAAGTTTCAAGCTGCGGCTTCTGGCCAGGCAATGGCGGCTTCGGTTACCCGGCCTTCTACGTTTATGCCTATCCGGAGCCTGTCGGCTACGGCGACACTCGGCTGCAAACGCCGGGCGCGGCGTACAACAAGGATCTGAGCCAATTCATTCTGCCGTACGACGCAGTTCGTCAGGCATCGGATCCCGATGCGCTGCTACTCCGATTTTTGCAGGAAACCTACGCGGCAGCCGCCGATCTGGCGAAATGGGACCGCAAGGCGCTGGAGCGAAGCTAGGCTTTCGTGGGAAAGAACTGGTCGAGCCAGCTTTTCAACGTCGACGCGACGCGTGGGTCGGCATTGACGAACATGAAATGGTCGGTGCCATCGAGCAGATGCAACTCCACCGGCGGCTTTGCCATGCGGACAAAACTGAAGGCCTCGTCGTAGTTCGTGACCGTATCGCGCACGCTGTGCAGGAGCAGTATCGGCCGCGGACTGATCCGGGCGATGACTTCTTCCGGGCGGAACATGAAAAAGCCGAGCGCGGTGTCGGCGGTGAACTCCATCAACGCATTCTGCGACGTCAGGTTGATCTGCAAGGCCTTCGGCATTTCGAAAATATCGAAGCGATGGATCATCATCGATTTGCCGGTGCGCTCGCGGTAACGAACGCCCTCGTCGAGAAGGCCGAGGAATTTTTGCCAGGATTCCGGCGTGTGCATGGCGCGGATCATGCGCTCGCCGTTGGCAACGCCATTCTCGACAATCACCGCCGCAATGCGCAGGTCGTTGGCCGCTGCCTGAACGGCAACGCCGCCGCCAAGACTTGAGCCACAGAGCGCGATGGCATTCGGGTTCACGTCGCCGCGTGACGCCATGTAGGTGACGGCATTCACAGCGTCGGCCGCTTCCTCCAGCGGAATGATCCGCCCCCGCTCGCCTTCGCTGTCGCCGCAGCCGCGAAATTCGAAGCGCAGCGCGACATAGCCCCAGTCGGCGCATTGCCGGCAAACCCATTCCGGCCCGATCGCCTTGGTGCCGCCGAAGCCGTGCATCATGATGACGGCCGGACGCCGCTCGCCCGACCTGAGACCGTCCGGTCGATGCACGACGCCGGCCAGCTTCAGACCGTCTGACGGGAAGCTGACCGGCTCAAGCACGGCAGATTTGCGCTCCGCGCGGCGGCGTACCGTCACGCCGCGACGGCTTGTGCCTGCTGCGCCAGCACGAAGTCGTAATGCACGACGTAGAACGGCTCGTTCATCAGCTCGCCGCTTGGTGCCTTGCTGCCCGCCGGCATTTTCTTGAAGTCGACGATCAGCGGGGCCTTTACGCCATAGACCGCATCGTGCTCGATCCATTTGTCGCCGGACTGGAACAGATGCGTCGTCAGGCCGTGGTAGCCGGGCGCGCTGAGCGCGAAATGTATATGCGCCGGCCGCATGTGGCTTAGATTGGTGCGGTTCATCAGTTCGCCGATCGTACCGTCCATCGGGATTGTGTAGGCGACCGGCGCCACGGTGCGGATCAGATAGGAGCCATCGGGTTGCGACTTGTAGATGCCACGCATCCATGGGCCTTCGATTTCCGGACGTTGCGCTTCGTAGAGACCGTCGCCGTCGGTCTGCCACAGGTCGAGCGCGGCACCGTGAACGGGCTCGCCCTTAACGCCCCGCACTATGCCGCTGACGAAGCAGGGAATGCCGGGCGCGTTCACCGCCATGTTGCCGCCATTGGCGACTGGCGGCGCATCGGGAACGTGGAATGGGCCTTCGACCGTGCTCGGTGTCGCGCCGCTCGAATGCCGGTGATTGATCGCGTCGACCAGCATGCTGACGCCAAGAACATCCGACATCAGGATGAATTCCTGGCGCTTGTCGTCGCACATCTGTCCGGTGCGAGTGAGAAAGTCGATCGCCTTAAACCATTCCGCCTGGGTCGGTTCGATCTCGCGCACGAAGGCATGGACGTGCTTCACCAGCGCACCCATTACTTGCTTCAACCGCGGGTCGGGAATGTCGCTCCACCGCTCGCGCACGACATCGGTCAAGGTTTCTTCCGTTACGTAAGGCATCGCCGTCTCCCTAAATTCGTAATCTCAGTTGCCAGCAAGCTCGCGCCGCACCAGCGCCGCGCCGTCGGCCATGGCTTTCATCTTAGCAAAAGCGATGGCGCGCGGCAGATATTTCATACCGCAATCCGGCGCCACCACCACCCGATTTGCCGGTACATGGGCGAGTGCCCGCCGGATGCGGTCGGCGACAATCTGCGGCGTCTCGATGGTCATGTCCGCCAAGTCGATGACTCCCAAGATAATGGTTTTCGATGGCAATTCCCGCAATACCGCGAGATCGAGCTTGGGCTGCGCGGCCTCGATCGAGATCTGCTGCGCTTTGGAACTATCGAGTTCCGGCAGGAACGAATAGCCCGACGGCTTGTCGTGCACGACCGCGGCATAGCCGAAGCACAAATGCACCGCGACCGTTCCGGTTACGCCGTCGAGTGCGCGGTCGAGTGCCTTGAGGCCGTATTGCCGCGCTTTGTCGGGATGCTGCTGCATCCACGGTTCGTCGATCTGCACCACGTCGGCGCCGGCCGCAAACAGATCCTTGATCTCGGCATTGACGGCGTCGGCGTAGGCCAGTGCGACGGCCTCCTCGTCCTTGTAGTAGTCGTCCTGTGCTTGTTTGCCCATTGTGAACGGGCCGGGAACCGTCGCCTTGATGGCCCGCTCGGTATTCGCGCGCAGCATTTTCAGATCGCGAAGCTCGACAGGTCGTCTGCGCCGGATCGGGCCGACCACGCGTGGCACCGGGATCGGCCGGCCGCTGCGATTGATCGTAGTGCCGGGGTTTGCGATATCGATGCCGTCGAGCGCGGTCGCAAAGCGATTGGAATAGCTTTCGCGCCGCTGTTCGCCGTCGGTAATGATATCGAGTCCGGCGCGTTCCTGATCGCGGATGGCGAGGATCGTGGCGTCGTCTTGAGCGGCGTCAAGCTTGTCCCGCGCGACGAGCCATAGGTCATCGGCGCGCACGCGCGGAACTTGCTTCGACAATTTGTCCCGGTCGATCAGCCAATCCGGTTGCGGATAGGAACCGACCAAGGAAGTGGGAAACAGCATCCGAATACTCGATTTCCTCCCCGGCAAGCCGGCGAGGTGGAGCTACCCCAGCGCCTTCTCATAGGGATAGATCACGCTGCCGGTCACCTCGTCGGCCGGCGCAACGACCGTCTGGTAGCTCATGCCGCGCCAAGTATCGAGGTCCGCGGCATCGGTAATGCCGTGATACTGCACCTGGAGCTGATGGGATTTGACCCACTCGCCGTTCTTGCCGAACCTGATGCCGTTCCCCATGATCGTGTTGAAGGCGTTGTTGCGCAGGAAATCGGCGACCTTGTCGTCGTTGATGCTCTTTGCGCCCTCAACTGCCTGTTGCAGGACCTGGAAATAGGCATAGCCCCAGCCGCCGAGATAATAGCCGAGCGGATCGATGCCGAGGCCCGGCGCGCGTGCCTGATATTTTTTGAAGAAGTCGGCCGCCGGCGCCATCATCTTCTCCGATGGCACCCAGTTATCATAGTTGACGATGCCATTGAGCTTGCCCTTGAGCTTGTTCTTGAAAACAGTGGCTTGCAGACCCACCATCGCACCGCCCATCATTTTCGGCTTCAGGCCGAGTTCGTTGGCTGAAAGCGTCATACCGACCGAACTCAGCGGATAGGAACAGATCAGCACAAGATCGGCATTAGCGGCCTGGATGGAGCGGACGATCGGCGAAAAGTCGGTCGTGTTCGGCGGGTAGGTTTTGTCGTAGATGACTTGGAAGCCGTATTGCTTTGCGTTGGCCCGCACACCTTCGGCGGCGTTGCGCGAGAACTCGGCGTCCTCGGCCGCAATCGCGACCGTTTTCGGCTTCGGATTTTGCGCGGCCGCCACCTGGAAAAAGCCCTCGGTGATGGTCTGCTTCGGGTTCGGACCGCCGGTCGGTATCATCGCGAAGTATTTCGGATACTTGAATTCGGCGTTCGCATCGAGCGCGAACAGGCTGATGAAAACCTTGCCCTTTTGCATGACGATCGGAATGGCCGGGGCAACCATGTTTGTAGCGTAGCCGCTGACGACGAGGTCGGCTTTGTCGACATCGAGCAGCTTCGTGTAGATGCCGGGCACATTCGACGGATTGGACTGGTCGTCATAGTGGATGAGTTGGACCTGGCGGCCGAGCAGACCGCCCTTGGCGTTGATTTCCTCCGACCAAATTGTGGCGCCGAGGAGTGCCTGTTGGCCGTTCGCCGCGAGCGGGCCGGTCAAAGCCATGCCGAAGCCGATTTTGATCGGCTCGCCACCGCCCTGCGCGAGAGCACGAGTGGTGGCGATTGCGGGTAAAATCAGGGCGGCGCCGATACCAGCATTCACGTCGCGCCGCGATATGCGATGACTCATGGGATCCTCCAGAATTCGTTTCTCTATTTGCCGCACTCGCCGGCCTTCGGGTACGACCGACGCGAGAGTGTCTGCCACAGGATGCCCTTCTTTGGCGGCCGAGGAAAGAGAGTGCTAGGCGGCGTGGCAATCTGACCTGTTAGCTGTTTCCTCAAGGCAATTCGGCCCAAACCGACTATGGGCCAGCCCAACCGCTGGACACAGTCCTACATCGGCAGGAGTCCCTGCCTGTGCCCAAGCGGCTGTACGGTACCCGATTGCACGCAGGGGTCGAAATATCGGAGACTGGAGGCAAGGAAGCCGGCGGGACCGGACTTCCGCACCTGGGAGGAACGTTATGATTCGACGCGCACCACGCGGCACGTTGCTTGCCGCAACCTTAGCTCTTCTAGCCACGACCGCCATCGCCCAGCAGCAGAACACTCCGGCGCAACCGCCCGCTGCAGAGGCTCCGGCTGCCGCACCAGCGCCCGCCGCGACGCCCGCACCGGCATCAGCTCCAGTTGTCGCTGCACCAGCGGCCGCGCCGGCTGCCCCGACCGCGGCAGCGTTGCCGCCGGGATCTCCGCTCTACGATCGTCCCGCCAACAATGAGGCGGCTTCGAAGCTCGCCCCGGTGCCGGCTCCGCCGATCGCAACCGCTTCGGACAAGCTGCCGATCGACAAGCTCAAGGCGCCGAAGGGCTTCAAAATCGAGGTCTATGCCAGCGGCATAGCTGACGCACGCTCTCTCGCGCAGAACGACGATGGCTCGGTGATATTCGTTGGCAACCGCGTGCGGGACAAGGTGTATGCGATCGTCAATAAAGGCGGCAGCCGCGAAGTAAAAATCGTCGCCCAAGGCCTCTATAGGCCGAACGGCGTCGTCTTCAAGAATGGCACGCTCTACATTGCCGAACTCTATCAGATCGACAAGATCGACAACGTGCTCGCCAACCTGGACAAGGGGCCGCAGAAGCCGACTGTGATCATACCCAACCTGCCCAAGGACGAAGCGCACGGCTGGAAGTATTTGGCCATCGGTCCGGACAACAAGCTTTATTTTGAAGTCGGTCAGCCGGGCAACAACGTGTTGCACGACAAAGATCATGGTCAACTCCGCCGCGCTAATCTCGACGGCACCGGCATGGAGGTTATTGCGTACGGCATCCGCAACACGGTCGGTTACGACTGGAGCCCGACAACCAAGGAGCTCTACTTCACCGACAACGGCCGCGACTGGATGTCGGAGGATCTGCCCAATGACGAGCTCAATCGCATCACCAAGCTCGGCGAGGACTTCGGGGAACCGTATTGCCATCAGGGCAATATCCCGGATCCGACCTTTGGCTGGGGTCACGACTGCAAGGACTACGTACCGCCAATCGCATTCATGGGCCCGCACGCCGCCGCGCTCGGCATGAAGTTTTATAACGGGCACATGTTCCCTGCGATGTATCGCGACAACATCTTTGTCGCGCGCCACGGCTCGTGGAATAAGAGCCACAAGTTCGGCGGCGACATCGCGATGGTGCAGATCAGGAAGGACGGCAATGCCGGCGAGGTCGTGCCAGTGGTCACCGGTTTTCTCCAGCCTGACAACAATTACGTCGCCCGTCCGGTGGACGTGATGGTGATGAAGGACGGTTCGCTCCTGATCTCCGACGACTGGAACGGCGCCGTGTGGAGGTTGAGCTACGGTAACGCACATACTGCCAACCGCTAACTGCAACTCAAGCCGAGGGCGGTACGCTGCCCTCGGCTTTCATATCGCGCTAATGAAATACGGGATTGAAGGCATGCGCCGAATCGTCCTGGCACTGGCGCTCGGATGTTTTGCCGGGCCTCCCGCGGTCGCACAGACGGTTCAGGAACGGCTGCCAACGTGTCTTGCCTGTCACGGCGATAGCGGTCAGTCGCAAAATCCCGAAGTGCCGTCGCTCGGCGCGCAGCAAGCGTACTTCGTCACGGTCCAGCTTCTCATGTTCCGCGATCGCATGCGCGTCGTCGATCCGATGAACGATATGGCGAAGGGTCTTGCCGACGCTGACCTGCAAAGCTTCGCGGATATCATCTCTAAGTTACCGGCGCCGCAGCCCGTGGCTGGCTCCGTAGACGACGCCCGCATGGAGCGCGCCCGCGCGCTGGTCGAACAAAATCATTGCAATTTCTGCCACACGCCGAACTTGGCCGGGCAGCAGAATGTTCCCCGCATCGCCGACCAGCGCGAGGACTATCTCCTCAAATCGCTGCGCGGCTACAAGGACAATTCCCGCCGCGGCTATGACGCCGCCATGTCGGATGTCGTCGCGCCGATGACCGACGAACAGTTCCAGGATCTCGCGTATTACATCGCGCGGTTGAAATGAGCGTTCAGGCGTTCTCGAAGAGCGCGGCCGCCCGGACGTCATCCTCGATCATCCGCCAGATGCGATCGACCAGCGCGACGAACTCGGCCGTGCGCTTGATCTCGAGCTTGCGCGGGCGCGGCAGCGCTATCTTGATCTCAGCCTGGACGCGGCCCGGCCGCCGGGCGAACACCAGTACGCGATCGGAGAGAAAGACCGCTTCGTCGATCTGGTGAGTGACGAACAGGACGGTTTTCTGACCGCGCTCCCAGATGCGCAGCAATTCGGCCTGCATGATTTCACGCGTCTGTGCATCGAGCGCCGCGAACGGCTCGTCCATCAGCAGGATTTCGGGATCGATAGCGAGCGCGCGGGCGAGATTGACGCGCTGGCGCATGCCGCCGGAGAGCTGACGCGGATGAAAGTTCTCGAAGCCTTCCAGGCCGACGAGCTTCAATAACTCCATCGTACGCTTGCGATCGGCCGGGCCGATCGGGCCGGTGACTTCGCGCCCAATGATCGCGTTGGTGAACACGGTGCGCCACGGCAGCAGACTGTCATTCTGAAACACGAACCCGCGGTCGGTGCCGGGCTCACGCACGGTGCGACCGTCGAGCAGCACGTCGCCCGATGTCGCGTGTTCAAGGCCAGCGACAATCCGCAAGAACGTGGTCTTGCCGCAACCGCTCGGACCGACAACGGAAATGAATTCGCCCCGCTCGACGCCGAGATTGATGCCGCGCAAGGCTTCGAGATCGCCGAACGACTTACTCAATCGCGAGATCGCAAGCTTGGGTGCCATCCTATCCCTCAATCCCGGGTCCACGGCACCAGCCGCTTTTCGAGCCAGCCAAAGCCTGCCGTCATCACGATGCCGGCGATGGCCAGACAACAACGCCGGCAAACAGTTCCGGCATGTTGAAGGCGTCGGCCGATTGGCTGATCAGCCGGCCGAGGCCGGCGCGCGAGCCGAACAATTCCGCCACCACGACGCCGATCAGTCCGCGGCCGATGCCGAGCTTGAGACCGGCCAGGATGAAGGGCACCGCCGAAGGCAAGGAAACCTTGAGGAAAATTTGCCGCCGTGTGGCGCCGAACGAACGCAGCATTTCGATCAACCGTTCGCTGGTCGTGCGCAGGCCCGCCTCGGTGTTGATGGCGACCGGGAACAGCACGAGCGATATCACGACGATGACTTTCGACCAGATGCCGATGCCGAACCAGAGGATGAACAGCGGCGCCAGCGCGATCGTCGGCGTGGCGTAGAGCCCCGAAACCCATGGCTGCAAAGCCTGCTTCATCGTGACACTAGACGCCATGGCAAGCCCGAGCGCGATGCCGAGCACGCTGGCGATGCTGTAGCCGAGCGCGAACTCGGCAGCGCTGATGGCGAGGTGATGCCAAAGCTGCCCGGTGACCGCGAGATTGTAGATCGCAACTGCAATCTGCGACGGGGCCGCAAGGAACAGTGCATTGTTCACGAAGAAACGGCTGATGATTTCCCACACCAGGCAGGCCGCCGCCGACCGACAAGGTCGCGGCCATATATCTGCGACGGAGCATGCCGAAGAAAGGATGCGGCGGGATGGCGTCCGGCGCTCCTGCGGCCGGCGGATTAAGAGTCTTTACGCCATCACTCGTCGCGCTCATCAGTCGCCAACCTGCGTCACGCCGGGAAGCAGAACTCGATCCACGGTGAAGTCGGCGGGAAGATCGCTGAGAGTACGTAATGCATCGATCACGCTGCCTACTTTTCGTTTGGAAACCATGCCGGTCGGCTCGAACAGATTTTTGTCATGAAGAAAATCGTAGGCCTTTTCCACGTCGCCCTGCGCGATCTTGCTGGTATCCACCTGTATCTGGACTGCTGCTTCGCGGTTCTTCGGATCGGCGAACCAGGCGACGCCTTTGGTATAGGCGGCAAGAAATCGCTTCAGCACGTCGGAATTAGCTTGCGCCCATGTGCGGTTGACGGCCATGCCCGCGAATGGCATGTCGGGCAGATAGTCGAACGTAAAGCCCAAATTAGTGAACCCCGCGCTCTCGGCATAAAAATTGAACGGTACCGTAAGCAGTGCGGCATCGACCGCGCCAGATTTCAGCGCCGCGAATCGCGCACTCGTGGCGCCGGCAAACACGTAATCATAATCACCTGATTTAAGCCCATGCGGCTCGAGCATCCGCTCGGTGAAAATGCGAGTGATGTCTTTCAATCCGCCGATGCTGATGATCTTACCCTTGAGGTCCTCGATTTTCTTGATCTCCGGCTTGGCAAGTAACGCATACGGCGGCGCCTGGATCACAATGCGAACAAGGGCCACCGGCGCGCCTTTGTCGATAGCCCGGATCGGGTCGACCATGCCGGCGCTGGGCGCGACGCTATATGAGCCGGCGGCAAGCTGCTGAATGACGGAGGCGTTCGACTGGGCGAAAACCAGGTCGATATTCAGCTTTGCATCGTCAAAATAGCCGTTTTTAGCGGCAATATGCAGCGGCCAAAGATTGGCCGATGTGGCATCGACCGAGCCTACCGAGACGATATCGGCGGCATACGCCGGCACGGCGAACCGCGACGACCATACCAAACGTCAAAGCAGCACGCCTATTCCGCAGCATAGTGCCACGATATTGCGGATCATCGATGCACGTCTCAATCCGTCATCTGGGTTACGCCCGGCAAAACGACCTTGTCGTTATCGAGCGCGCCGGGCAGATCGCCGAGGCTTTCCATCGCTTTGGCGAGCGCGTTGAGCTTTGCTCGCGAGACCTTGCCGGTCGGCTCGAAGAAGTCGCCGTTGCGGAAGAAATCGTAGGCCTTCTCGACGTCGTCTTGCGACAGGCTGCTTGCGATTTTGAGTATGCTGCACGCGCTTCGGCGCGGTTCTGCCTCGTCCTCGAACCAGGCGATGCTGCTTGTTTTAGACCCGCAGTAATTTCTCCAGCGTCGCCTTGTTGGCTTTTGCCCACGCGACGTTTACCGCGGTTCCTGAGAACGGCAGATCCTTCACGTAGTCGACGGTCAGGCCGAGACTGTTAAATCCCTTTGCTTCGGCCTGGAAGTTGAACGCCGGCAGCAAAATGGCAGCGTCCACCGCGCCGGCAAGCAGCGCCGACGCGCGAGCCGCGGTTGCGCCGGCGAAGACCATGTCGAACTCGCCTGGATTGACGCCGTTCGGCTTCAGCATGCGTTCGACATAAATGCGTGTGATGTCTTTTGGGCCACCAAGGGAGATCAGTTTGCCTTTGAGATCACTCAGCTTGGCGATACCCGGCTTGGCGACGAGATCGTATGGCGGCGCTTGGACCTCAAGCCGCACAATTGCGATCGGAGCACCCATGCCGACTGCGCGCAAGCGGATCAGCCAGACCGGTGGAAATGCTGATGCCGATCGAACCGGCCGCCACTTGTTGCACCAGCGCGGCGCTCGATTGGACGTAGACGATCTCGGGAGCTACGCCTTCGGCGGCAAAAAAGCCTTTCTGCATTCCGATCAGTACAGGCCAAAGATTGGCCGAAGCCTGGCCCACTGTTCCGAGCGTCACCTTTTCGTCCTCGGCGCGCGCGAATGAGCCACCCAGTGCGGCAAGAGCCGCCGATCAGCGCCGAACAATTCGACAAAGTCTATGCAACGCACCCATGGACGAACTCTCCTATACAGCCTCGGCGACTTGCGACGCTGTAGTGACGAGTAATCTCCGTGCCGGTCGTCTTCCACACTTTGCCGTGCTGGCTGATGTAGCTGCAAAGCCGCGTCAAAGGCGTCGATGCGATGCGGCACCCCGGTGAGATACGGGTGGATCGCAATCGCCATCACACGGCCGGATTTGCGCACCCTCGCGATAGAGCACGTCGAATTGCCGGCAAATCATCTCGCGGAACTCGTCCGCTGTGCGGTGAAATTTCTCGAATGCCGGCTTATCGTTGATCTCGTGGCTATACGGCACGCTGACTAGCGTGCGACCGCCATCGAGTTTCATGATGTAGGGCTGATCGTCGTTGGTCCAGTCGCAAACGTAATCGCAGCCTTCACCGGCGAGAAATTCAAGCGTGTCCCAGGTCTCCTGCAAGCCGGAACCAAGCCAGCCGCGCGGACGTGTGCCGGATTCGCCTGCTCGATTGTCGCAAACGTATTCTTGATGATGCGCGGCTCGTCGCCGGGCGGCGCCGCGTTGAGACGCCGCGTATTGCTCTCGCAATGACCCATCCACTCCCAGCGCAGCTTATTACCTTCTTCGATGATCGCGGGGTGTTCGGTGCATAATTCGCTGTTCAGCGCGACCGTGGCGCGGATGCCGTGCCGCTCGAGCACTTCCATCAGCCGGAACACGCCTACGCGATTGCCGTAGTCGCGTGCCGACCACGTCGGTACATCGGGCACCGGCACACCGGTGCCGCCCGAGCCGGGCGGCACTTTCTCATCAAGCGCGAAGAATTCGATGTTCGGAATGACCCACAACGCAACGTGCGCGCCGTTCGGCCACTTCAGCGGCGGACGATGAATGATGGGCGAATAAGGAAACGGACCGTAGCGGGAAGGCTTCATATCAGCTCGCCTTCCTCACCGCGGGATTGTTGGCAAGATGCGCGATCACCTCGCCGACGTGCATCACGTCCGCATATTTATGATGCAGGTCGAACAGGTTCACCTTGTGCGACAGAATGCTGCGATCGAAGCAACATTCCTCGACCAGTACCACGTGATAGCCGTGCGAATAGGCATCGACGGCGCTCGCGCGCACGCAACCGGACGTGCTTTCGCCGCATATAATGAGAGTCTGGACACCGAGCTGGGTCAGGTGCGCGGTCAGCGGCGTGCCATAGAATGCGCTGGCGCGCTGCTTCGTGATGACGACATCGCTCGACTGCGGCTTGAACTCCGGACGGATGGCATAGTCGGATGCATCGATCGACGGCTTTACGCGCTTGGTAGCGCCGACGAAGGCGGGCTTGCTTTCGCTGCGCACATCGCCGGTCGAATAGAAAATCGGCAGACCCGCCGCTCGCGCCGCCGCGAATAGCCGCTTGGTCGGCTCGATTGCGTCATAGGCGTAGCGGCCGCAAGCGCTCGGATGGGCTTTGGCGATCGTCTCGGGAGGATGCGAACCGCCGCGATAAACCAACTCATAGAGGTCGATAGCCAAAAGAGCCGGCGCCGGCCCAACGAAGATATTCCTTTTGTAATTGGAATAAATTTCCATGATTTCTGGTGGGACGATGTCCTTCCAGCAATGGTCCTCGAATTCGTCGCTCACATTGGGCTCCCACATCCGCGAGCCCACACGATACATGCAATAGCGGGGTATGGAACAGGCGAGGAACGCCCCGTTTTTGTCGCAGGCGGAGCACGCCTATGTGCGAATTACACTTCAGGGCATCGATACCCCGACCAAAGCCCGATATTCCCTGCATTGCCGATCTCAGCTCGCGGATTTGGGATTTCGCATTCGAATTGGAACAGGCTAAACTTGCCGCAGGTGGGCGCCGAATCAAGCCAGTCCCAAATGGGGATGCGCACCATTCAGACCGGGAGGACAGCATGATTGCCCTTTCCATCAACGGAAAGTCCTACAACGTCGACGTTGAGTCCGATACGCCATTACTCTGGGTGATCCGCGACACGATCGGGCTCACCGGCACGAAATACGGTTGCGGCATCGCCCAATGCGGCGCCTGCACCGTACACATCAATGGCGTCGCCACGCGTTCCTGCCAGGTGCCCGTCGGCACCGTCGGCGCCAAGTCCATCACCACCATCGAGGCGCTCGCGCAAAACGGCAAGCTGCACCCGGTGCAGCAGGCATGGCTCGATCTCGATGTGCCGCAATGCGGCTACTGCCAGAGCGGCATGATGATGGCCGCTGCGGACCTTTTGAAGCATAACCCCAAACCGACCGACGCCGATATCGACGCGGCAATGACCAACATCTGCCGCTGCGGAACCTATCAGCGCATTCGCGCCGCGATCCACGCGGCCGCCGATCACGCTTGAGAGGAACGCAATCATGACACGCACATCCAAAGTGAATCGCCGCTCTTTCGTCATCGGCTCGACCGCGGCCGGCACCGGGCTCGCGCTCGGCTTCAATCTGCCGTTCGGCTCCGATGCCGTTCGCGCCGCAGACGTCCCGCCCGAGGTCGATGCCTGGGTCGTGATCAAGCCCGACGAGACCGTGGTCATCCGTATCGCCCGCTCCGAAATGGGCCAAGGTACGATGACCGGCCTCGCTCAACTTGTTGCCGAAGAACTCGACGCTGACTGGTCAAAGGTCACGACCGAATTCCCAACGCCGGGCCAGAACCTGGCACGCAAGCGCGTGTGGGGCGATTTCTCGACCGGCGGCAGCCGCGGCATTCGCGATTCGAACAAATATGTTCGCGAGGGCGGCGCGGCGGCACGCATGATGCTGGTCCAGGCGGCGGCCAATGCCTGGAATGTGCCGGCTGCCGAATGCACTGCGGCTACCGGCGTGATCACACACAAAGCGTCGAACCGCACTGTCACTTACGGCAAAGTCGCGGAGGCCGCCGGCAAGCTCGATGTGCCTAAAGACGTGGCATTGAAAGACCCGAAGACGTGGACGATCGCCGGCAAGCCACTCAAGCGGCTCGATACCGCAGACAAGATTGTCGGCAGGACGGTCTTCGGCATCGACATCCGTCAGCCGGGAATGATGTACGCCGCGATCAACGCCTGCCCGGTGTTCGGCGGCAAGCTGCAAAGCGTCGACGAAGCACATGTTTCCGACATGCCCGGCGTCAAAAAAGTCGTGCGGGTCGGCGACAACGCGGTTGCCGTCGTCGCCGATTCGTGGTGGCGAGCCAAAAAGGCACTCGAGAGTCTGCCAATCGTTTGGGACAATGGCGCGAACGCCAAAGTCTCCAGCGCCACCATCGCGGACTTCCTCAAGGAAGGCCTCGATGCCGAGCAAGCCTTCGTCGGTAATCAGTCGGGCGATGTGAAGTCAGCGTTGGCCGGCGCCGCGAAGGTCGTGGAAGCGACCTACTCCTATCCGTACCAGAACCACGCCCCGATGGAGCCGATGAACGCGACAGCGCTCTACACGGCTGATCGTTGCGAAGTCTGGTGCTCCACGCAAAACGGCGAATCCGCGCTTGCAGTGACCGCTGAGGCCGCCGGCCTTCCGGTCGCTCAGTGCGACGTCCACAAGACGTTCCTCGGCGGCGGCTTCGGCCGGCGCGGACAAAGCGATTATGTCCGTCAAGCTGTCACGATCGCCAAGGAAATGCCCGGCACGCCGGTCAAACTCCTGTGGTCGCGCGAAGAGGATATGACACACTGCTATTACCACCCGATCACGCAATGTAAGTTGACCGCCGGCTTCGACGCCAACAAGAACCTGATCGCATTCCACATGCGCATTTCAGGTCAGTCGATTTTGGCCACTGTGCTCCCGTCACGCATGGAAAACGGCAAGGATCCGGTCGTTTTCCAGGGCCTAGGTCCCGGCGGGCCGGAAGGCGCGTTCGGTTACAATATTCCGAACATCCTGATCGACCACGCCATGCGCAATCCGTCGATACCGGCGGGCTTCTGGCGCGGTGTCAACACCAACCACAACGCGATCTACGTCGAGACGTTCATGGACCAGTTGGCCCATGAGATCGGCGAAGACCCGCTGGCGTTCCGCCTCAAATATCTCAAACCCAAGCACGCGGCGGTGCTCAAAGCCGTGGCCGACAAAGCCGGCTATGGGACGCCCGCCCCGCAGGGCGTCTACCGCGGGCTGTCGCAGATCATGGGTTTCGGCAGCTATGTCGCGGCCTGTGCGGAGGTCTCGGTCATCGATGGCCAGTTGAAGATCCACCGCATCGTCGGCGCCACCAATTCGGGGCACGCCGCCAATCCGGAGCAGATCGCGCGACAGGTCGAGGGCTCGTTCGTCTATGGGCTTTCGGCCATGCTGTATGGCGAATGCACCGTGCGCGGCGGCCACATCGAGCAGAAGAACTTCGATACGTATCAGGTGATGCGGATCGACGAGATGCCGAAGGTCGAGGCCATCGTCATGCCGGACTACGAGTTCTGGGGCGGCGTCGGCGAGCCGACTATCGCGGTTGCGGCGCCTGCCGTGCTCAATGCCATCTTCGCGGCGACCGGCAAGCGCATCCGCAACTTCCCGCTCAAGAACAATGATCTGCACTCCGCGTAGGCGGAACATGCGGCGGGCTTCGGCCCGCCGCTTTGCTTTGTAATGACGACAGAGCGCACGACCAGGACACGGCGGCAAATCCTCCAGGGCGGGGGCAATGCTGCCGCAGCCGTAGCGTTATGGCCGCGCGCGGTCCGTGCGCAAGCCGCGCCGCGCGTTGTCATTGTCGGTGGCGGCTTTGCCGGCGCCAGTTGCGCGCGGGCGCTACACGCAGCCAATAAAGATATCGCTATTACTTTGGTCGAGACGCGACGCACCTACACCGCACCACCGCTGAGCAACGGCGTGCTCGGCGGCCTTCGCCAACTGTCCGACCAGCAATTTGGCTACGATAAACTAACCGCAGCCGGCATCGGTGTCGTCTTTGCGACCGCCACCGGCGTCGATGCGCAAGCTCGCAACGTAACGCTCTCAACCGGAAGCACGCTGCCGTACGACAGGCTGGTGATCGCCCCCGGCATCGAACTCCGCTGGGACGCGCTGCCCGGCTATAGCGAGGCGGCGGCCAGCCAAGTGCCCCATGCTTGGACGACGGATGCCGCGCAGTATGAATTACTGCACCGCCAGATTGCGGCCATGGACGACGGCGGCCTTGTCGTGTTGGTGGCGCCGGCTAATCCGTCGCGCTGCCCACCCGGTCCCTACGAGCGCGCGAGCATGATCGCGTATTACCTGAAAGCCAATAAGCCGCGATCGAAGCTGGTGATCCTCGACGCCAAGGACACTTTCACCATGCAGCCGCTTTTCACGAAAGCATGGCAGGCGCTCTATCCAAGCATCATCGAATGGAAGTCGCCGTCGTCCGGCGGCAATGCCGCCTCGATCGACGTCGCCAAAAAGACGATCGAGACCGACTTCGACACCTATCAATACGCCGTCGCCAATGTGATCCCGCCGCAGAAGGCCGGAAAGATCGCGGCGCTGGCGGGCGTGGCCGATCACACCGGCTGGTGTCCGGTCGATCCGGTGACGTTCGAGTCGCTGCAGCAGAAGAACATCCACGTCATCGGCGACGCCGCGCTCGCCGGCGCCATGCCGAAATCGGCTTTCTCCGGGTCAATCGAAGGCAAACTTTGCGCCACGGCGGTGGCGACTTTGCTCCGGGGCGAAACACCAGCCGCGGCGAAGCTGACCAGCAATTGCTACAGCATAGTAGCGCCCAACTATGCGATTTCGATCAGCGGCCTGTTTGAGCCGGTCAACGGCGAATATGCGGAAGTGGATGATTCCATCAAATCCAGTCCGCTTGACGCGCCGCCGACTTTTCGCGCCGACGAAGCAAAAAAAGCCGATGCGTGGTTCAACGACATTACCGCAGAGATTTTCGGTTAAAGCGCGCGCCTACATCGGCGCGTTTGTTCTCGGCGCGGCAATTGCGGCGCCGGCCGAGGCCGAACTCGTGAATTATACGATCGTTGGTGACGCTATTCCGGCGTCGCTGACCGGCACCAAAGGCGATCCCGCACGCGGCCGGGCGATCGTCGCCAACCGCAATGTCGGTCTCTGCCTGCTCTGCCACTCCGGGCCGTTCCCGGAAGATCGGTTCCAGGGCAATATCGGGCCCGATCTCAGCGGCACCGGTTCGCGCTGGAGCGAAGGACAATTGCGGCTGCGGATCGTTGATCCGCGCAAGTTCAACCCGGATACGATCATGCCGCCATTCTATCACGTCGACGGTTTGACGCGGGTGCCAGCGGCCTATCGCGACAAGCCGGTGCTCACGGCCATGGAAGTCGAGGACGTGGTGGCCTATCTGACGACATTGAAATGAGTCTTGGACGCACGACGCATGGCTGACCGACACTCGCGGCGTAAAATCCTCAAAGCGGCCGGTGCGCTGGCCGGCGCCGGCGCGTTGGCGCGCCTTACGGTCAAGCCGGCCGAAGCCACGCCTGAAATGATGCAGGACGCGATACGCAGCGCCATCGGCGAAGCACCGGTCAAAAAGGGCAAAGTCAAACTCGATTTGCCGCCGCTGGTGGAGAATGGCAATTCGGTGCCCTGCACCGTTTCGGTCGACAGCCCGATGACGGCGGCCGACTACGTGAAGGCAATCCACATCTTCAACGAGAAAAATCCACAGCCAAACGTCATCAGCGTCAAGCTCGGTCCGCGCGCCGGGCGGGCCAATTTCTCCACGCGCATCCGGCTCGCCGATACTCAGACCGTGACGGCGATTGCGGAAATGTCCGACGGCACCTGCTGGTCTGACGATATCGACGTCATTGTGACGCTGGCGGCCTGTGTCGAGGAGCCGAAGCCATGATCGGCCGTGCCCTCATTCACGTTCCGGCGACCGCCAAGCGCGGTGACGTGATCGAGATAAAGACTCTGGTCTCGCATATCATGGAGACCGGCTACCGCATCGGCGTCACCGGCCAACCAATTCCGCGTGACATCATCGACGATTTTGTTTGCACCTATAACGGCGAGGAGATATTCCGCGCCACGCTTTATCCCGCCGTCGCGGCCAACCCGTTCATCTCTTTTTTCACCGTCGCGACCGAAAGTGGCACTCTAGCGTTTTCATGGACCGATCAGCATGGCGCCACGCGGGTGCAAACCGCCCAAATCAAAGTGGAATGATCGATGCCGGCGGCAAAGCTTGCGCTCATCGCGGTCCTGACTACGGCACTTGCCGCTGCCGAAAACGCCACAGGGGCCGAAATCGCACTCGACCAACGACGCTCCGATGGCGCCTTCGTCGGCGCCGATACCCGTGCCATGCAAAACGACGATACGGCCAATCCGGGGATGCTCGCGGTGCTCGACGGCGAGACGCTGTGGAACGAAAAGGCCGGAGCGACGAATAAATCGTGCGCCGACTGTCACGGCGACGCCGCCGTCAGCATGAAAGGCGTCGCGTCGCGCCACCCGGCGTTCGACGCACAGCTTGGCCGTCCGATCGATCTCGAACAGAAGATCAATATGAGTCGCGCCGGCGACCAGAAAGCGCCAGCGCTGGCGTTCGAGAGCAAGGAGTTGCTCGCACTCACCGTCTATATCGCGCATCAGTCGCGCGGCTTGCCGGTCGCGGTCGAGGAGGACACACAGACAAAGCCATTCATCGAGGCCGGCCGCGCCATCTTCGAGCGCCGCCAGGGTCAGCTCGACCTGTCCTGCGCGCAATGTCACGACGATAATTGGGGCAAAGAGCTTGCCGGCAATCTCATCCCGCAAGCAGAGCCGACCGGCTATCCGATCTATCGCCTGGAGTGGCAGGAGGTCGGGTCGCTGCAACGCCGGCTGCGCGGCTGCATGAGTGCCGTGCGCGCCGAGCCGTACGACTATGGTGCGCCCGAGCTTGTCGACCTCGAAATGTTCCTGATGTGGCGCGCCCGCGGCATGGCCATGGAAACGCCGGCGGTACGGCCCTAAACGGCGTTGCCCGCGCGCCGCCTGCCCCGTATGGTCCCGCAGAATTATCCAAAGAGGCCGCGCCGATGAATGATGTCGCCAAATCGAATGCACCAGTCAGCTACGCCGAGAAGGCTTGGCAGTCCGACGTCATCGTCGATCTCATCAAGCATTACGGCTTCCCCTATATCGCGCTCAATCCGGGCGCCAGCTACCGCGGCCTGCACGATTCGCTGGTGAACTACGGTGGCAACCAGCCGCCAATCCTGCTCTGCCAACACGAGAAGATCGCCGTGCAGATCGCCCACGGCTACGCCAAGGCGACCGGCAGGCCGATGGTGGCGATCGTCCACGACGTGGTCGGCATGCTTGCACGCCACAATGGGTATTTATTACGCCTATATCGATCGCTGCCCGATCTTCGTTATCGGCGCCACAGGCCCCATGGACGAAAGCCGGCGCCGCCCATTCATCGATTGGATACACACCGCCAACGTCAACGGCGAGCAGGTCCGCCATTACGTGAAATGGGACTATCAGCCGTCGAGCATCGAGGGCGTGCCGGATTCATTTGCCCGTGCCTATGCGGCGATGATGACCGAGCCGCAGGGCCCGATCTACATGTGTTACGACGCTTGGCTGCAAGAACAACCGCTGTCGAGGGACGTGGCGCTGCCGAAAGCGGCAGACAATAAGGTACCGGTGCCGATGGCCGCCGACATCAAGGCGCTCGAGCAAGTCGCCGACCGCCTGCTGGCTGCAAAATATCCGGTTTTGATGGCCGAATATGTCGCGCGCAGCGAAGGCGGCTTCGAGAATCTTGTGGCACTCGCCGAGACAGTCGGTGCCGCGGTGTTCGATGTCCATGCGCGACTGAACTTTCCCAACCGTCATCCGCTCAATCTCAGTTGCGAGAAGGAAATCTTCAAAGATGCCGACCTCATCCTGTCGCTTGATACGCGCGACTGGGAAAAATCGACCCACTTCAACGACCGCACCAAGCGCCAGGTTGTGCCGCACTATCCGCCGAATTGCGAAATGATCGAAATCGGCTTCGGCGAGATCAACTTGAGCAAGTGGTCGATGGACTATTCGCGGATGCCGACCTGCAGCATGCGCGTGCTCGGCGATACGCTCACAGCCATTCCGGAATTGACCCGCATCTGCCGCGAACGCATCGCCAAAAATCCAGCGCTGAGCAAAGCGATTGCCGAACGCACCAAGACGGTGACCGCAAAACACGACGCGATGTTTAAGAAATGGGCCGAGGACGCCAAGAAGGACTGGGACGGTGTGCCGATCACCCTGCCGCGGCTTGCAAGCGAAGTCTGGGATGTGATCAAGGACGAGGACTGGGTGCTCACCGGCGCCACTCTCCAGGACTGGTGCTACAAACTATGGGATTTTGATAAGAGCCACCGCCACTCCGGCCAGGCACTCGGCACCGGCACGCAGATCGGCACGTCGGCCGGCGTGGCGCTCGCGCACCGCGACAAAGGCCGCCTTGTCGTCGACATCCAACCTGACGGCGACCTGATGTTCGACGCTGGCGCGCTATGGACTGTGGCCAAGAACAACATTCCGATGCTGATCGTGATGTACAACAACCGCGCCTATTACAACGACTGGGAGCACCAGATCCGCGTCGCGCACCACCGTGGCACACCGGTCGAACGCGCCTACATCGCACAAGACATCACCGGCCCCGACCCCGATTTCGCCACGATGGCGAAAAGCATGGGCTGGTACGCCGAGGGCCCAATCGAGCAGCCTGCCGGCATTGCGCCCGCCTTGCGACGCGCCATCGCGCAAGTGAAGGCTGGCAAGCCGGCACTAATCGATACGGTGCTGCGGCCGCGGTGACCGGCGTTACCGAGCGGCCACCGCTTTGGGTCGGGAACGTCCCTCAATATCCGGCAGTAGAGCGGTGAGCAGACCGATCAGCGGCAGGAACGAGCAGACGCGATAGACGAACTCGATATTGGTAAAATCGGCAAGCTCGCCCAGAGCCGCGGCGCCGATGCCGGCCATTCCGAACGCCGCGCCGAAGAACAGGCCGGACACCATACCGACACGACCCGGCATCAACTCCTGCGCATAGACGACGATCGCCGAGAATGCCGACGACAAGATCAACCCGATCAGCACGCTCAACGCCACGGTCGCCGCAAGCCCGACATAGGGCAGCGCCAAGGTGAATGGCAGCACGCCGAGGATCGAAACCCAGATGACAACCTTGCGGCCGAAACGGTCGCCGATCGGACCGCCGATGAAAGTGCCCGCGGCCGCCGCAGCCAGGAAGACGAACAGATAAATCTGCGCCGTTGCCGTCGGCAGCGCAAAGCGATGCATCAAATAGAAGATGTAGTAGCTGGTGATGCTCGACAGATAGAAGTACTTTGAGAAGATCAGCGCAACCAGCACCGCGATGGCGCGCCGCACCTGCGACTTGGGCACGACCGCGGTGTAGATCGCCGAATTGCGCGCTCTCGGCACGGCGTGACCTGTGTTGCGGTACCAGTTGCCGAGCAGCGCCAGGATGCCCATGGCAAGGAGCGCCACGAGCGCGAACCAGACGAGACTGCTTTGCCCGCGCGGCAGGATGAAGAAGGCCGCCAGCAGCGGACCGATCGAGCTGCCGAAGCTGCCGCCGAGCTGGAACAGCGATTGCGCCATGCCATGGGCACCGCCCGAGGCAAGCCGCGCCAGCCGCGACGCTTCCGGATGAAAGATCGATGCGCCGAGGCCGAGCAAGGCGGCTCCGCCAAGCAGGACAAAATAGTTCGGTGCGTACGCGAGCAGGCAGATGCCGATCAGCGTGCAACCCATGCCATAGGTCAGCGAATAAGGTTGCGGCTTGTGGTCCGTGTAGAGACCGACCAGCGGCTGCAACAGCGAGGCGATGCCCTGAAGCACCAGCGTGATGAGTTCGATCTGGCCGAAGCTGAGATCGAATCCACTCTTGAGGATCGGATAGATCGCAGGCAGGAGCGACACGGTCAGGTCGTTCAGCAGGTGGCAAAAGCTGACCGCCGCCAAAACGGCAAATACACCACTGCCGGCCTGTTGCCGATCCACGACGACCTGAGCCACGAGGGAAACCTTTCCAGCCTTTGCGCGGCGGAAGCCAGCGCGGGCTTACGTTCTTGATTCGTGACGAACTATTTATCGCCCGAAGGCTGGAATCGCTACCCCGATATGGGCATCCGACCCATGCGGGATTGGCCCTTTGATGCGCTGGAATTATTAAGACCGGCTTAGATGTCGTCGCCCGGCTCGCGCGGGGTCGGCCAGTTGCGCTCGAACTTCACGGTCTTGACGACTTCCTTAACCACGCCGCAGAGCGGCACGCTCATACGCAGGTGATCGGCCTCTTTCAGTACGATGCTCATGTCCTTCTCGGCCCAGGGCATCGGCTGCTCCTCGATGCGCGAGGCCAGCGCCCAGTTGCTGGCGCTCGATGCCACTAGGGCTTCGCGCAGCGCGTCGCGCTCGACGCCGAGCCTATTGCCGAGTTTCAGTCCTTCGTCGTTCGCCGAGATGCAGGCCCACAGGATGAGGTTATTGACCATCTTGCCAACTTGGCCGGAGCCGAGCGGACCCAAATGGAAAACGGTATCCGCAAATGCTGCAAACGCTGGTCGGCAGGCATCGAACGCGTCCTTATCGCCACCGCCCATGATCAGAAGCTTGCCGCGCTCGGCCGCCTGTTCGCCGCGGCACAGTGGAATGTCGAGCAGCGAAATCGCCGGCCGGCCGGCACAACGCTTGGCGAGCTTGCGCATGGTAGCGGGCGCGACGGTCGAGGCGATAGCGATGACGCTGCCGTCGGCCGCGCCGGCGAGCACGCCATTGTCGCCGAACATCACAGCCTCGACTTCGGAATCAAAACCCACCGCGATGATGACGAGATCGCTCGCCGACGCCACCGCTTTCGGCGAATTGACTGGCTGGATGCCTTTGCCCGCGGCGACCTTCACCATAGGCATCGCGACATCATAGGCGGTCACTGTGAAGCCGCGCTCACGCAGCAGCCGCGCCATCGGCATGCCCATCTTGCCGAGCCCGACTATACCGATGGCGCGGATCTCTTTCATGATGACGTGCCCTGCCGCTTGCTACTCCCTCCCCGCGTGGCGGGAGAGTGAATCCTAATCCTTCACGTTGCGCACCGGCGTTTCCGGCGTCAGGCCGCCGCGACGCTGCGCGAACGTCTCCTTGCCGGTCTCTTCCCATTTGCCGGCAACGGCGCGTTCCGCGTAGACGTCCCACATCGAATCCCAGTCGCCGAGCGAATAGCCGTACCATGGCGGCTGTGGCGTCAGCGCCGGCAGGCCGAGCTCCTCCCAGATCTTGCGCGCGCCCTCCATGAATTCGCGCTTGGGCAGCGCCAGCGGCGGCGCCGGCTCCTTCAGTGTTGCGTCGATAAGCAGCGTCGCTTCTTCGCCGCGCGGCCCTGATTTCGGGCCGTGGCCTTCGGCGCGATGTGGCGAGATGAAAACGTCGGCGGCCGGATTGGCGCGATAAGCGAGCGACCAGAACACGGCGTCTGGATTTTCCGGATCGATATCTTCGCTTACTGCAATGACGTATTTGCCGATATCGGCCTGCAAAGTGGCTGCGCCATGCAACGCCCGCCAGATTTCCGTGCGCGGTACGCCGGGCGCGAACTGCACGAACAGAACCTTTCGCAAATTGGTCAGCGGCTCATGCATGACGACTCGCCGCACGCCCTTGATCGCCAGCGTGTCGCGCAAGTGCGCCAGATAGCGCGGCTCGTAGGCGACCCGCTTCATAACGCTCGATTCGCTCGGCGTCACTTCACTGAGGATCGAGGTATAGACCGGCGCGCTTTTGTGCGTGATCGCGGTGACCTGCATTGACATGTTGAAATCTTCGAGCGCGATATGGCCGTGGCTTTCGCCGAATGGCCCTTCGGGCTCGAGCAGTTCGGGATCGATCAGCCCCTCGATCACGATCTCGGCGTCTGCCGGCACGTCGAGATCGATAGTGACGGCCCTGGCGACACGGATCGGCACACCGGCCAATCCACCGGCAACCGCCATTTCATCGAGATCGATCGGCAGCTTCTGCGGGCCGGTGAACATCACGACTGGCGCGCAACCGACAACGATCGCGATGGGCATCGGCTTTTTCAGCTTGCGGTATTTCTGCCAGTGCAGATAGCCGCCGGCGCCGCCGATGCGTGCCGCCATACGAACGCCGAGCCGGTCGGTCGCTTTGAGCGCCGCGCGGTAGGTACCCATATTGCGGATGCCGGTCTCGGGATCCTGGGTGATACACAATGTCGCCGTCAGATATGGCGCCGCGTCGTATCCCGGCGTCGAGATCGGCACCGGCAGTGCCTTCAGGCCGCCGTTTGGATCGCGCAGCGCGTCGCCCTTGATGACGACTTCCTGACATGGCGCCGCAGTGACCGTTGTGGGTACGATCGGATTGGCGATGGCCCGCAGCCACGCATCGCCAATGTCCTCGACCGTGCAGCCCATGCCGACAGCGTAGATTCGCGCCGACGACGCCAGAGCACCGATCGCGACCGGAATGTCATAACGCCGCCCAGCACTGTCCACTACGTTGGTAAACAGGAATGCTCGCCGCTGCTCCTCCTTCAGCCCGCCCTGGAACTGCCAGCGCAGCAGCGGATGCAGCTCGGTGTCCTTGTTGATCGGCCGCTCGACGCGCACCAGCAGGCCTCGCGCCTCCAGCCGCGCCAAATGCTCCTGGAAATCGAGTGGCGGGCCGCTCGTTTGAGCTTTCGCCTTGTCACTTGCGCGCTTGTCCAGCATGCAACGGGCCTTCGCTATTCCGGCCGTCATCACCGAGCTTGTCCCGGCGATCCCGATAGCATTGGTACAGCGGACCGAGATGGTCGGGTCAAGCCCGGCCACGACGCTCCCTACTTCTTGTTCTTCTCGTGCTCGGCGATGATCGGCTTGGCGATACGAAAACAATCCACGCCCTTCGGAGCGCCACAATAGATGGTGATCTGGGTGAGCGCGGCGCGGATTTCGTTCGGGGTGAGCCCGTTATTGAGCGCGCCGCGCACGTGGGTAGCGAATTCTTCCATCTTGCCGAGCGCGCCGATCATGCCGAGATTGAGGATCGAGCGCTCACGCGGTTTCAGCGTGTCGTCGCCCCAGGTCTCGCCCCAGCAATATTCCGTGAGCAGGCGCTGGAAATCGCGATTGAAATCGTCGACGTTATTGAGCGCACGGTCGACATATTCGGCGCCGAGCACCTGTTTGCGCATCTTGAGGCCGAGATCGTAGCGTTTCTGGTCCATGGTGTTTCCCTCACTCCGATTGAACGATCAATGTTCCGCCGGGCCGCCCTTCCAGCGTTTGACGATTCCGGTATCGATGCCGAACAGGTCGAGCAGCCGACCGACCGTGTGATTGACGATGTCATCGACGGATTTCGGGCGATTGTAGAAAGCCGGCACGATCGGTGCGATGACGGCGCCAATGTCGGCCAGCGTCGTCATCGTGCGAAGGTGGCCGCCGTGGAGCGGCGTCTCGCGCACGGCAAGGACCAGGCGGCGCTTCTCCTTGAGCACCACATCGGCGGCACGCGACAATAGCGACGCCGTCACGCCGGTCGCGATCTCGCTCATGGTCCGAATCGAGCATGGCGCGATGATCATGCCCATGGTTGGAAACGAACCGGAGGAGATCGCCGCACCGATATCGGACGCGGGATAATGGTGGGTCGCGAGCGCGCGCACGTCCTTTGGCTTCATATCGGTCTCGTAGGCCAGCGTCATTTCCGCCGACTTGCTCATGACGAGATGGGTCTCGATCTCGGTGTCGCGCAGGAGTTCGAGCATCCGCACGCCGTAGACGGTGCCGGAAGCGCCGGATATGCCGACAATAAGCCGCGCGGCGGTCTTGGCCATTCCTGCCCTCGTTCCCCCTTTAGAACTGGACGCTTTTGCCACGAGACGACACGGCATACCAGCCGGTCGGGACTGCGGCTTAGAGGGCGCTCTCGAAACCGCCGATCAAAACCTCAACGGCCTTTTTCGGGAATTCTGTGCCAATCGTGCGCTCATAAGCGCCGACATTGGAACGCGCGGCCTCCTTTGGCAGCGCTTCCTTGCCAAGCGGGCCGGATCTGGTGAATTCGTAGAGCGCCTCTTGCTGCAACTTCTCGGCGTCGAGTTCCACAGCCTTCACTTTGTTGCGGAACGCTTCCTGTTTGCCCGGATCGAGGAGTGTCGCCGCACCTTTAAGCTTACGGCGCGTGTCGCGGATCGGGATGATCGTGAGCTCGCGCCAGCTTCTTACTCTTTCGTCGAGCCTTTTTACTTCGTCCGCCGCGAGCAGACGCCCGTCGGACGCGAGCCAAAACAGGAACAGCAGGAGATTTACGTCGACACCGCAGTCGTCCTGCAAGGCGATGCAGGCGTCCGACACGCCGGTTTGCCGATAAAAATGCAGCGAGAAACGCCAGAATGGCGTCGTCTCGGCTTGAATCTCGTTCATGCTGGAAGCCTCATGCCACAAACAATCGCTCGTAAGCACCCGCGACGCGCAACGCCGCCACTATTCGCTCCGGCGTCAGCGGCGTCTCGACAAAGTGCACGTTGAACGGCGACAGCGCGTCTTCGATCGCGGCAATGATTGCCGCCGCCGCCGGGATAGTGCCGCCTTCACCGGCGCCTTTGACGCCAAGCGGATTGAGCGGATTGACCGTCTCGACATGGGCGATATCGCAGGTCGGGACATCGGTCGCCATCGGCAACAGATAATCGGCGAATGATGTGGTCAACGGCTGCGCATTCTCATCGTACTGCATCCATTCAAGCAGCGCATTGCCGATGCCGTGAGCCACGCCGCCCTGCACTTGGCCGTCGACGATCAGCGGATTGATGACGCGGCCGCTATCATGCGCAACCGTATAACGCAGAATCTTCACGCCGCCGGTCATGGCGTCGACCTCGACTTCGGCGACATGCGTTCCGGAACAATAGGCGGCCTGTGTGGGCGTGTAATAGGCCGTGTGCTCGAGACCTGCGGCTTGCCCCACCGGCAGCGAGACGCCGGGAATGCCCTGAGCCAAGCGAGCAAGCTCGCCGAAACCGATTATCGGCTTGTTGCCGCTATTTGCGATCGCCTGCCCGTTATCGAGATCGATGTCACTCTCCGTGACGCCGAGAGCACGCGCCGCGAGCGCGATCAATTGCGTGCGCACGGACTGCCCGGCAATGAGCGCCGAGCATCCGGCATTGACCGCCTGGCGGCTAGCGAAGGCGCCGACGCCCTGCGAGATCGCGCCGGTATCGCCGATCGTCATGATGATGTCCTCGAGGCGGCAGCCGACCTCTTCGGCGACGATCTGCGACAGTGTCGTGCGCGTACCCTGGCCCTGATTGGTGGCGCCGGTGGCGACTGCCACCTTGCCGCTCGGCAGCACACGCACTGTCACGCCCTCGAACGGGCCCAGCCCGGTGCCTTCGACATAATTGCCAAGTCCTATGCCGACGAAACGGCCCTGGTCGAGCGCCGCGCGCTGGCGCTCGCGGAAGCTTTCGTATTCGGCTTGCACCAATGCGGTGTCCTGCCCTTTTGGATAGTCCCCGCTGTCGTAGATCAGCGGCTTGCCGTCGCGGAAGATCAAGCCGACCTCGTAGGGCATCTGCTCCGGCTGGATGAAATTCCTTCGGCGGACTTCGGCGCGGTCGAGACCAAGTTCGCGCGCAACACGATCCAAAAGCCGTTCCATTGCGAAAACGGCCTGCGGCCGACCGGCACCGCGCACCGGCGTCGTCGGCACTTTGTTGGTCAGCACTACCGTGGTGTCGAGCTGATACGCGGGAACGACATAGGGCCCGGGCACGGTCGCTGCCGCGATATAGGGCATAATTACGCCCCACGGCACGAATGCGCCGGAATCGTGCAACATCCGGCCGCGAAGTCCGAGGATTTTTCCCTCGGCATCGACCGCGATTGCGACCTCCCAGTATTGATCGCGTTCCTGCGTGGCGCAGAGGAAGTGCTCGCGTCTGTCCTCGATCCATTTCACCGGACGGCCAAGTTTCAGCGCCGCCGCCGGGATCACCGCCTCTTCGGGATAAAAGATCGCCTTCGGCCCGAACCCACCGCCGACATCGGGCGCGATCATGCGAATCGATTCGAGTTCGCGGCCGAGCAGATCGGCCATCATGCGGCGGCCGATATGCGGCGTCTGCGTACCCGACCACACGGTCAGATGATCCGCCGCAGCGTCATAATTGGCGAGCACCGCGCGGGTCTCGATCGCCATGCCGCCGCCGCGATGCTGCCAGATCTCCTCTTCGAAGACGTGGGCGGCATCGGCGAAAGCGGCTATCAACATCGCCATAAGCCAGCCGGAATGTTGAAAGCACATTCGAGTCGAGAGCGGCATGAGCGCGCGGTGCATCTTCCTTGATGGCATCGCGGCAATCGCTCACGGCATGGAGCGCATCATAATGCACGACGACCGCGGCCGCCGCGTCCTCGGCGATGTAACGCGAATTGGCGATTACGACGGCGATTGGCTGGCCGACATAGAACACTTCACCGCGCGCCAAAACATGCTGGGTGCAAACTGCCGAGATCGCCGAATTCGGCAGCAGCATCGGCATCGGTTCGCTGCGCATCGGCCCCGGCAGATCGTTCGCGGCGATGACCGCATGAACGCCCGGCATTGCCATGGCCGCCTTGATGTCGATCCCTTGCAGCCGCGCGTGCGCATAAGGCGAGCGCACGAAGCAAGCGTGCAGTACGCCAGGCAATTTCACGTCATCGACGAAACGACCGCGGCCGGACAGCAGCGCCGGATCTTCAAGACGCTTGACGCGCGCGCCGAGATGCTTCGCGCCCATGCTCAGTCCTCACGCTCGCTGCGCAGGCGCTGCGCCGCATCGAGCGCCGCCGCGACGATTCCGGCATAGCCGGTGCAGCGGCAGAGATTACCGGTGAGAGCCTCGCGCACGTCCTGCTCACTGGGCTTCGGCATTTCGCGCAACAACTCTGTCAGCGTGATCAGCATGCCCGGCGTGCAGAAGCCGCATTGCAGGCCATGATTGTCGATAAAGGCCTGTTGCAAGACCGACAGCTCGCCGTCCGGCGCGAGACCCTCCACGGTCGTGACCTCGCGACCGTTGGCCTGCACCGCGAACATCAGGCACGCGCGTGTCGAGCAGCCATCGACCAGTACCGTGCAGGCGCCGCAGACGCCGTGCTCGCAACCGAGATGAGTGCCGGTGAGACCAAGCTCGTGCCGCAGAAAATCGGCCAGCGTCAGCCGCGGCTCGACGATACGCGCATAGGCCTTGCCGTTGACCGTTAATCGCGTCGGCTTCTTACTCATACGTTCTCTGCACAATCACACTAGATGCCGGGGCGGAACTTCAACGCCGGCGCCTCGAGCGGCATCGGTGAGTGCGCGCAAACTCAGAATCTGCGCCAGATGCCTCCGATAGTCGCCGCTGGCATGAATATCGGATACCGGCTCGACCAGCCACGACGCGGCCGCCGCAGAACGGATCAAAGCGGAGTTCGAGCGGCTGACCGACGAGCCGCGCCTCGGCGGCGTCGACCCGGATCGGCGAAGCGGCGACGCCGCACAGCGCAAGCGCCGCCTGCCGCACGATATTACCGGCACCGACGTCGAGCAGCGCGGCTGCGCCGGCCAGCGCAAAGTCGCCGTGACGGCGCGCAAATTCATGAAATCCGTGACCATGACCTTGGCGCCAGATCGGCAGATCGATTGCGGCAATCATTTCGTCCGGCGCCAGCGCCGTCGCCATGAAGCCCGCGGTGAACTCCCGGAATGGAATTGCCCGAATGCCGCGCACGCTCGCCAGATGGACTATGGCGTCATAGGCCGCGCAGATCGCTGGCAATTCGGCGGCGGGATCGGCGTGAGCCAGGCTGCCGCCGATAGTACCGCGATTGCGGGTCTGGCGATGGCCTACATACCGCAGCGCTTTAGCCATCAGCGGGCAATAGCGGGCGATTTCAGGCGACTGTTCAAGTTCGCGCTGCCGCATCATGGCGCCGATGCGCAGCTTGCCGTCGCCGACCGCAATGCCGCGCAGATCCTCCACACCGCCGAGATCGACGAGATTATCGACCATGACGTAACGGAAATTCATCATCGGCACGAGCGATTGCCCGCCGGCGAGAATTTTGGCGTTGGGCAGTGTCGCCAGCAGATCGGCAGCTTCTTGGAGCTGCCGCGGCGCGTGATAGTCGAAGGGGGTTGGCTTCATTGACCCGGACGCAACGATACAGGGGATCGAAGCCGCCAGCCTAGATGGCGCCTGCGCGATGCACAACGGCGCCGCGGCAAAGCCGTGGAAGCCGGGTGCCACGCCGTCTTGAAGGGAGAGGCGTCCCTCTTCGGCCGCCCTACTCCGCCGCGGTCATCCGCTCGCCATCGCCGGGCAACGGCGGCAGGGTCGCGAGTTCCTTTTCGTAGGCCGCATCCATGCGCGGAGTGAGGCCGTGCTTGGCAAGTTCGGTCGCAAACAGACGCCGAATTTCGGGCTTCTCGTCGATGTAGTCGATCTGATCACCGCCGACGCGCTTGCTGATCCAGGCCTTTGGAACCCCTTGGGCGTTGCGGACCGACACGCCCTCATGCTTGAACGCCAAGTAGCGGGACGGCGTCGTGCCGGCATTGAAGTGCTGATGGAACCACATGTTGGGCGGCACGATCATGGTGCCGACTTCCCATTTGTAGTGCTGCGGCTGCTCGCCCTCGGGCCACATCAGCGAAAAGCCTTCGCCGGACAGGATAATGACGTGCGCGCCCGGGCCATGCGCATGGCCTTTCTTGTAGGTGCCGATCGGGAATTGCGAGATGTGGCTGTTCATCGAGCCCTTGGCCATGTTGAAGCGGATATGGCCGCCACCAGCGCCGCGCTCCGCCGCGGTAATGAGCGGCAAATTGACGGCGTCAGGCACGAAGTTGGTTCGCAGCAGGAAGCCCATCTGCTCACCTTTTGAGCTGAAATAATCGGGCTCGCCGGCGAAGCGATTTTTGAAGTCGTACTTGGTGTTGAAGATGAAATCGATGTCTTCGTACAGGTTGATGACGGGCGGCGCGTCGGTGACCGCAACATAGCGCGCCGGTTCCCTGCCCGAGCCGTTGAAGTGCTGGTGGTGGCAATTGAGCGGAATGGCGAACAGCGCACCCTCTTTCCACTCGAAGGTGATGCGCGCGCCGGCATCGTTCCATACCGTGGTCGAGCCGCGGCCGCTGAGCACCAGCACCATCTCCTCGTAGAGCTGCCGGTGTGGGCTGAGGCTCTTGCCCGGCGGAATTTCCATGACATAGCAATCGTTCGACGTCCGCGACGCGTCGTGGTTGAGGAACACCGCATTGCCGCCGCGGCGCGTCCAGGGCTTCAGCGCGACGGTGCGCAGGTTTTGCACGTAGAACGACGGGATGATGTCGAGGCCTTCGGCCTTTACCCACCGGGTATACGGCGTTTCCTTTTCGGTCTTGAACTTGCTGGCAAGCTCTTCGGAAACGACTGCGTTTTTGGCCATTTAGCTCTCCTTGGAAATTCGCCCCGAATATTATCAAGAATTTGGCGGATTAGCAGATCAAAAACAACCGTAACTTAGGGCCGGCCGCGGCGCGGAACCGCCGGCTCATGATCGTGATGATGATGGGCATGGCCGTGGTGGTCATCATGATCGTGACGACGATGGTCAGGACCGTGGTGGTCATCATGATCGTGGTAGTGACCATCCTCATGGTCATGATGGTGCAGGCGCTGCCGCGGCCGCGGGCCGCGCGGGTCCTCGCTGAATACCAGCGACTTGATAGTGACCGGCACGGTGTAGGACGGCATGCGAATACGGCCGAGGTCGATGTAATCGAAATCCCACAGCACCACGCCATCGATCACCAGCAGTTCGCTTTCGACATGAAGCTCCTCGCGCAAGATATGGCCGAGTGTTTGCGCCACATCGCCATCAAGCATGATGTAGAGCGGACGCCTTTTGGCTATACGGTCGGCGAGCCCCCGCTTGATGCCCTCGGCAAAAGCGGCAAGACGCTGGTAGGACGGCATACCGGTCCAGCGCAGCGCCAGCGCTATTTCCTGATCGCTGTCGGCGATATCGAACGCTGTCATATGGCCGCGGATGGCGGCTGCGAGCTCGTCCGGATCGATCGTCTCATCGCAAGCAAAAGGCGGCAGCAGGACTTGCAGATTGCGGCGCGGCAGTAGCGCGCCGGGCGCCGAAATGTAACTGGTATTCCCGGAAAGCTGGACGCTGTATTCGGAAGCACCGAGCGCGGTGGCGCGAATACATTCGCCGGCCGGCAGTACCGGCCAGGGAAACCTGCCCTGCTCGATGCGCGCCCGAATGGCGCGGCCTAACCGCGGGCCCATATCGCCGAAATCGCGGTCTTCGCGCTGATAGATGTATTCGGCAACGCCGCCCGAGAACATGACGCCGTCGATCTGGCCGAGTTCGGCGATCGGGTCGGTAAGATAAAGATGGGCGACATCGTGTGGCAATGGCCGTGCCGTAACTGCAGCAACCAGCGTGTCGGCCATGCCCTCGGCGACTTTTTGCATATCGGCGACGGCCACGGCATCGCCGCGGGACCAGGTGAAACCGGCACGCTTGGCGTGATGTTTTCCCGCTGGATCGAGGCGGACGATCCTGCCCCCCTCCACGACTTGCAAGCGCCCGCCGATATGCACGGCGGCGGTCGCGGTCACCTTGCCCTTTTCGACGAGGCCGAGCTTGGTGGTGCCGCCACCGATGTCGATGTTGAGGATGCGTTTGCGCTCGTCGCTCGAGACGCGCGCCGCGCCCGAGCCATAGGCCGCAAGCATCGCCTCCATGTGGTGGCCGGCCGTCGCGGTGACGAACTCGCCGCCCTGCTCGGAGAGAATCTTGGCGATGCCCTGCGCATTTTCGCGCCGCAGCGCTTCGCCGGTAAGAATGACCACACCGGTATCGATCTGGTCGGGACGAAGTTTTGCGGCATTATAGGCATCGTCGATGATGGCGCCGAGTTTGGCATCGTCGATACGTTCCTCGCTCTGGTACGGCGTGAGCGCGACTGGTGACTGAAACAAAGTCTCACGCGAAACGACGTAATAGCGGCTGGTCAGATCTTCGCTCATCCGCCGCAAACTCACGCGCGAAAATATGACCTGAGTACCCGAAGACCCAATATCGATGCCGACCGTCATCAGCGATACGAAGTCCTGGCGCCACAGTGGATTATCCTCCAGCGGGACGTCGTCGTTCTCGAAATCGTAATCGTGGTCGTGATCGTGGTCGGAATCTTCGCCGTGCTCATGCACGATATTCTGGCCGTAGAGATGATCGGTGAGGGTATGGCCCTCTTTTTTCTTGTCTCCCGGGTCGGACATTCACGGTTCCTCTGGCGCGGTCGAAAGCTTTCTTCCCGCGTCAGTGCTCACACGTCAATGGCACAACCTGGCATAGCCCGGCCGCGATCATGCCGGTCCGGCGCCGCTGCGTCATTCCGATCTGGATTTATCCCGCCGCGGCACGATGCTGCCGGCGGCAAGCAGGAACCAAGCGAGGAAAATGTACCAGGCAGAATTGCCGGTTAGCCCTGGGATAGGCAATTCGATGGGTATTGCGGCCAGTACGCCAAGAAGCGCCAGGCACCATGTTATAGCGAACAGCGCAATATTCGGCGCGTAGAGTTTCATAGCACCTACCTCTGGATGCAAGCCGACGAAGTTCCGCACAAGATTGCACCGGCATTCCTTAAGATTCAAAAACGAGTATGCGCCGGAACAAATGTTGCCCAGCAAAGCCGGCGCGGTATGTCCTAGGACGGTAAAGGCCCCTTTAAGTATTCCCCGGATGGGTAAGCGCTGAGCTTAAGCCACTAATAAGATTTCAGATATAAAGATAACTGCCGTTATGGAGCGCCCGCGATGCGACTCATCATCAGATTTCTGAAAGACGAGAGCGCCGCAACGGCGATCGAGTACGGTCTCATCGCCACAGGAATTGCGGTCGCAATCATCCCGGTGGTTACCGGGCTTGGCGGCAAGCTCAAGACCACTTTCACGTCGATCTCATCGGCACTCAGATAAAGCGATGCATCCGCGCTTGCGGCGCGCTTAGCCGACACGAATGACAATCTTGCCGAAGTGGGCGCCGGAAGCCATGTGCTTGTAGGCGGATTGCACCTCGTCAAAACCGAACACGCGGTCGATCACGGGCTTGATCTTGTTCGCTGCGATGGCGGCATTCATCGCCTCGAACATCTCAGTCGAGCCGACCGAGATGCCCTGCACGTTGGCGCGTCTGCCGAGGATCAATCCTGGATTGAGCTCGGTCGCCGCCCCGCTCAAGCCGCCGATCATGCTGATCTTGCCGCCGATGCGGATTGCGCCGAACGAGCGTGCCAATGTTCCAGCGCCACCCACCTCAACAACGTGATCGACGCCGCGGCCGCCGGTGAACGCGACTGTGGCCTTCTCCCAGTCCGGCGCGGTTTTGTAATTTATGGCATGTGCGGCGCCGAGCGTCGTGGCGCGCTTGAGCTTTTCATCGCTCGACGACGTGATGACGGCGATAACGCCCATCGCGTGCGCGAACTGCAGTCCGAAGATCGAGACACCGCCGGTGCCTTGCAGCAATACCGTCTGTCCCGCTATCAACTTGGCGTGCTGTACCATGGCGTGCCACGCCGTCAGTGCGGCGCACGGCAGCGTCGCGCCCTCCTCGACCGAAAGATGAGCCGGAATTTTGACGACGCCGTCCTCCTCCAGGATTGCATATTCGGCGAGCATGCCGTCGATGCTGCCGCCTAGCGCGCTGGCCTGAACATTCTGGCTCGGCTCGCCGCCCGGCCAGCGCTGGAAGAAGCAGCCCGCGACCTTGTCGCCGGCTTTGACACGGGTGACGCCGCCGCCAACCTCGACGACTTCGCCGGCGCCGTCGGATAGCGGAACAATCTTGTCGCGCACCGGCATGCGATAGGTGCCACGGACAATTCCGAGGTCTCGAAAATTCAGCGAACACGCGCCGACCTTGACCACAACCTGGCGATGCTGCGGCTTCGGTTCAGGCAGATCGACACGAGCAAGTGCTTCGATGCCGGCGCCGCCCTTTGGCAATTGATAGGCACGCATTCGGATTCCTCCCGAGGATTTTTGAGTTGACCGATACCGGCGCGCGATCACGCCGCCGGCGTTACGCTCACGGACACGCCCATGCGCTGGCCGCCTGACCCCAGAATAACACCATCCACGGGAGCGACATCAGTATAGTCACGGCCGACTGCCAGCATGACGTGCTCTTCCTGGGCGAGCACGGCGTTGGTGGGATCGAGCCCAATCCAGCCGAGCGTTGCGCCACACCACAGCATGACCCAGGCATGCATGGCTTCGCTGCCCTGCAGCCGAGTTGCGTCGGTTGCCGGCGCGGAGCGCAAAAAGCCGCTCACATAGGCCGCGGGCAGGCCAATACCGCGCAACCCGGAGATCATTATGTGCGCGAAGTCCTGGCAAACGCCGCGGCGCAGCGCAAACGACATTGGCGGCATGGTGGTGACCGTAGTCGCGCCGATTTCGTAGACGATGTCGGCCTTGAGCCGGCCTATAATCTCGATGGCGGCATCGAGAATTGGCCGGCCGGGCTTAAAACTCACACGCGTATAGTCGCGGATCTCGGGATCGAGCGACACCATGCGACTCGGAAACAGAAAATGCGCCGGCGACAGCGGTCCGATGTCGCTGATCGCAAACGCTTCTTCGCGGACTTTTTCCCACAGCGGCGTCGACAACGGTGCCGGCTCGACGGGAGCGTCCACCGCAACCCGAGCCGCCAGCTTGACGGTTAGCATGTCGTGCGGCTCCTCGATCTCGATCCAGGTTAGCCGATTGCCGAAAAAATCCTGGCCTTCGCGCCGATATTTCGGCTCGGGCATGATCTGCAGAGCCGCGACATGTACGCGCTGACCCTCGCGCGGCACCGGCGTCAGGCGCAAAACATGGCGTGCATGCGCGACTGGTGACGCGTAACCGCAAGTCGTCGTCTGCCGCACGTCGTAGATCAAGCAAGCGCCTCCCATACCGAATCGGACCGCTCGTTGCTGGTGAGATAGGCAGCACTGATGGCGTCAGACAACTTCATCAACGACTGCTCGATGTCCATGATCAAAGTGTCGGTGACTTTTCCGGCATCGGCGGTGCGCAGCCCGGTCGCGATTGAGGCCGCAATCTGCTGCACCGGAGACAGCCGGCCGGTGGAGTTCCGCTTCGGCAAGGCGCCGAGATGAGTCTCGATGCGGTCGAGTTGAAATATGACCGACCGCGGATTGTTGGGGTCGAGCAAGACGAGGTCGATCACCGGCGCCAGCGCCGCGATCATCACATAGCGTTGCCTATAACTTATCTGGCTGTCGGCCAATTCCAGAAGCACGTCCAGACCGCCGTCCGGCGCATCCCTTTCCGCGAAGGTGCGGGCGAGGCGGCAGGTCAGGAGTGCGCGCTCGATCCGCCGACCAAGTTCGAGAAAGCGCCAGCCGGCAAGCTGGGTCATGTTCTCCTGAGCCAAACCCGACAACGACGAAATGATGCGCAGCGCCGCTTCGACCCGCTCGGCGATGACGCTTTCGGAGGGACCCATCGGCAGCGGCGTGGCGATCATAGTGGCAAGATCGTTGATGGCCCGCCAGGCATCCGGCGAGAAACGATCGCGAATCACCGAGGCCGCCGCGCGCGCTGCGCGGGTCAAAAACGGCATCGAGCCCTCCGGATCGGCACGCGTGAGAACGATACGCGCGGTGAAAGCCGCCGCTCCTTCTGGTGCGTCACTGGCGATCGCATTCCAGGCGACGAGTAGCCCGCGGATGCTGGCGATAACCAGCGCGGATGCATCGTCGGCATCGGCACTGCGATTGATCATGGCGCGCACCAGCCTCAGCGTCGCCTCGGCGCGCTCGACGTAGCGTCCGACCCAAAACAGATTATCCGCGGCGCGGCTCGGCAGCAGCCCGCTGGCGCGTTGAACCTGAATCCGTTCTGGTGTCGGCAACAGCGTCGTTTCGCCGACCGGGCCGTGGGTCAAGACCCACGCGTCGGCCGTCGCGGCGCCACGCTGCAAACTCACCGCACGCGCATCGGGGTTCTCGGCGATACGCACGAAGCCGCCGGGCATGACTTGCCAGCGTTCGCCGACCTTGGCCAAGAACAGCCGCAGCGTGAACGGCAACGGGCTTAATCGGCCGTCGCGCCAAACCGGCATACTCGACAGCGTCACCGCTTCCTGCGCCACATAATCGACACCGCGATCACGGATCGCGCCAACGAGCTTTTCGCGTTGCGCGTCATCGAGTTTGGCGCCCAAGATTTCATTGCCCAGGCGTCCATCGGCAAAGGACTCCGTGAAGGCAGGCGCTATGACCATGCTTGCGAAATTCTCGATCATCTCTTCGCGCATGTCGGCGCGGCCGAGCCACCACGTCGCGATATTCGGTATCATCAGTTCGGCACCGAGCACGGCCGGCGCCAGCGCCGGCAGGAATGCCAGCATCGCGCGCGCCTCCACCAGTCCCGCGCCGAGCGAATTGACGATCACGATCTTGTCGTCGCGCACGGCCTGCAGCAGTCCGGCGACGCCGAGACGTGACGCGGCATTGAGTTCGAGCGGATCGGCGAAGTCGGCGTCGATGCGGCGCAGGATCGCTTCGGTGCGCCGCAAGCCGGACACGGTTCGGATAAAGACGCCGTCATCGCGTACGATCAAATCTTCACCGTCGACCAAAAGCAGGCCGAGATAGCGCGCGAGATAAGCATGCTCGAAATAAGTCTCGTTCATCGGCCCTGGCGTGAGCAGGCAGGTGCGCGCATCGTCCTGCTTGTTGAGCGAAACGAGTTCGGCCTGGAAGGCCTGGAAGAACGGCGCGACGCGCTCGACGCGGGTGGTGCGATAAATGTCGGGGATGGCGCGCGACAGCGCGAGGCGGTTTTCGATCGCGTAGCCGGCGCCGGACGGTGCCTGCGCGCGATCGTTGAGCACCCACCACCGGCCGTCGGCTCCGCGCCCGACATCGACGGCATAGAAGCGCAAATGCGAACCACCGGGTGGCGCGACACCGACCAGCGGGCGCAAAAATTCCGGATTGCCGGCGACCAGCGCCGCAGGCAGGCGGCCGTCCCCTGTGAGAGATGCCGGACCATACGCATCCGCCAGGACCGCTTCGAGCAACTCCGCGCGCTGGTTGAGGCCGGCTTGCAGTTGCGTCCATTCGGTTGCTTCGATGATGAGCGGAACATGGCTGAGCGGCCACGGCCGTTCGATTCCAGCGGGGTCCTCGTAAACGCGATAGAACACACCGGAGTCGCGCAGATATCTGTCAGCCGCAGCAAACCGGCGATTGATCTCGTCACTGCCGAGCGCGGCGAGCATCGACAGGAACGGCCGCCAGTGCGCGCGCACGCGGCCATCGCCGTCCATCATTTCATCGAAAATGCCGGGAAGCAGCCGATAGCCTGAAATGAACTGTTCCAGGCCGGCGTCTTGTTGTTCGACAGCGGTGTCGCGTTGCGCTGACATGGCGAATTATGAAATCGGACGGCGCAGATCAAGCGTGACCGGATATTCCAGCGAGCGTTCATACGGGGGCGGGTCGATCGGGCCACCGGAATGACCGATGTCCTCGAAACGGGCCCGCCGGCGCGCTTCCGCCTCGTACGAATTGACCGGGAAGGTCTCGTAGTTGCGGCCGCCGGGGTGCGCCACATGATAGACACAGCCGCCCAGCGAACGCCGGCTCCAACTATCGACGATGTCGAATGTCAGCGGCGCATGAACGCCGACTGTCGGATGTAGCGACGCCGGCAAGCCCCAGGCTTTAAAGCGGACGCCGGCGACAAATTCACCGGATCGGCCGGTGGACGTCAGCGGCAGCCGCCGGCCGTTGCACGTCACGACATGACGGTTTTCGTTCAAGCCGTCGACCTTGACCTGCAGGCGCTCGACCGAAGAATCGACAAATCGCACCGTGCCGCCGGGAACACCTTCCTCGCCGAGCACGTACCAAGGCTCGATCGCCTGGCGCAATTCAAGCGCGACACCGCCATGGTGAACCTTGCCGCAAAACGGGAAGCGGAATTGCCGCTGCGCCTCGAACCAGGCCGGATCGAAGACGTAACCGGCGCGCTTGAGATCGTCCAGGACGTCGAGGAAATCCTCCCAGACGAAATGTTCGAGCATGAATTCGGTCATGCAGCGCCGTGCCCCAGCGTACCGGCTTGCCGTCAAGCGGCGCGCGCCAGAACCATGCGATAAGCGCGCGCAGTAAAAGCTGCTGTGCGAGGCTCATGCGCGCATCCGGCGGCATTTCGAACGAGCGGAATTCGACGAGGCCTAACCGCCCGGTCGGGCCATCGGGCGAGAACAGTTTGTCGATGCAAATCTCGGTACGGTGGGTGTTGCCGGTGACATCGGCCAGGATGTTGCGGAACAGGCGATCGACCAGCCACGGCGGCACCCAGCCGGTACCGCCTGGGGCCGGCACCTTACTGACGGCGATTTCGAGTTCGTAGAGCAAATCTTGACGCGCTTCGTCGATGCGCGGCGCCTGGCTTGTCGGCCCGACGAACAATCCCGAAAACAAATAGGACAACGACGGCCGCCTCAGGGCGTAGAGCACGAGACTCTTGAGCAAGTCAGGCCGCCGAAGAAACGGGCTGTCGGCAGGTTTCAAGCCGCCGAGTACGACGTGATTGCCGCCGCCAGTGCCGGTGTGGCGGCCATCGAGCATGAATTTGTCGGTGCCGAGCCGCGAATGATGCGCGTCCTCGTAACAGCCATTCGTGATCGTGACCGCTTCGCGCCACGAAGTCGCCGGCTGGATGTTGACCTCGATCACGCCGGGATCTGGTGTGACCTTCAGCACGTTGAGCCGGGGATCGGGAGGCGGCGCATAACCTTCGACGTGAACCGGCAGATTGAGTTCGGCCGCTGTCAACTCTATCGTGGCCAGGAGTTCGAGATAATCACCGAGCGTCTCGGTCGGCGGCATGAAGACGCACACCCGTCCGTCCCGCGCCTCGACAGCCAGCGCCGTGCGCACCGCGGTATCGTTGCCCTTTGCCGCGCCTTGCATGACGAGCGTCTCGGGCGCAAGCGGCGGCGACGTTTCCTCGATTGTAGTGGGTACGCCGGACACGGCCGTCAGAGAGTGGGTCAGCCGCGGATCTGGCAACGGCCGCTGTTCCGCGAACGGATCGGCCGGCACGAGATGCGGATAGTCGACCGGAGCAATTTGCGGCAACGATTGCAGCGGCAAGCGATAGCCGAGCGCCGAATCGCCGGGGATCAAAAATAGTTTGTCGCGCCGCGTGCGCCAGATTTCACTCAGCCACCCGGGCTTCGCCCGCGCGGTCCAGCGTTGCAGCGGCAAGACAAAGCCGACAGGCTGCCCGGCGTGGTTATCGAACAATTTGAGGATGCGCGCCCGCTCAAGCGGATCGTCGACCTTGGGATCGTCGGTATCGACGTTCTCCGGGATCAGGCCTTGCTTGATCATTCGGTCGGCCGGATCCTCGTAAGCAGGCTGTACGTAGTCCGCCGTGATTCCCAGGCGCGCCGCAATCCCTTCGGCGAAATGCCGCGTATCCTGGGCTGACGGCATCGAGGTCTCGGTCTCGCGCGCGATCAGCTTTTCGTCGCGCCAGATCGGAACGCCATCACGGCGCCAAAAGAGCGCGAAGGCCCAGCGCGGAAGCGGCTCGCCCGGATACCATTTGCCCTGGCTGTAATGCAGCAGGCCTCCCGGCGCGAAGCGATCGCGCAACCGGCGGATCAACTCGTCAGCGCGCACGCGCTTCATCGGACCAAGCGCGGCGGTATTCCATTCTGCCCCTTGATAGTCATCGATCGAAACGAAGGTCGGCTCGCCGCCCATGGTCAGCCGCACGTCGTGCGCCGCGAGATCGGCATCGACCTTTTCGCCAAGTGTATCGAGAGCCTTCCACGCTTCTTCGGAGAATGGCGCGGTCACGCGCGGCTGTTCGGCGAGGCGCTTTACGCTCATGTCATAAGAGAATGAAACCTCGGCCGGCTCGACCAGTCCGGTGAGCGGCGCGGCGGAGTGGTAGTGCGGCGTCGCCGCCAGCGGCAGATGGCCCTCGCCGCACAAGAGGCCGGACGTTGCATCGAGCCCGATCCAGCCTGCGCCCGGCAGATAGACCTCGGCCCAGGCGTGCAGGTCGGTGAAATCGACATCGGTGCCTGCTGCGCCCTCAAGCGGCTTCACGTCCGGGCGAAGCTGGATGAGATAGCCTGATACGAAACGCGCCGGCAGTCCAATGCGGCGCAAAATCTGCACCAGGAGCCACGCCGAATCGCGGCAAGAGCCGGCACCGGATTCCAGCGTTTCCTCGGGCGTCTGGACGCCGGGTTCCATGCGAATGAGATAGCGGATCGCCTGATGCACACGCTGATTCAGCTCGACGAGAAAGTCGACGGTGTTGCGATGCGTTCGCGGAATCGTGGCAATGAAATCTTTCAGGCGCGGCCCGGCCGGCTCCGGCTCGACATAGGCGACGAGGTCTTCGTGGAGTTCCACCGGAAATTTAAACGGCCATTTGTCGGCGTAAGGCTCGACGAAAAAATCGAATGGGTTGATGACTTCGAGGTCGGCGAGAAGATCGACGGTGATGGAGAATTCGGTCGTCTTTTCCGGAAACACGAAGCGCGCCAGCCAATTGCCGTGCGGGTCCTGCTGCCAGTTCACAAAATGCTGCGCCGGAGTGACCGTGAGCGAATAGCTCGGGATGCGCGTGCGGCAATGCGGCGCCGGCCGAAGCCGCACAATCTGCGGTCCCAGGCTAATCGGCTTGTCATAGCTGTAGCGGGTAGCGTGATGGAGCCCAACCAGGATCGACATGCTGTTACGCTTTACGCCTGCATTTGCCCAAGAAATATGCAATTTCCATGCAATTTCCGGGCCGCCAATCGAAACTGGCACTGATGTCTAAGGCTGCGCGTCCTCCTTGCTCTTTGGCCGCGGTCCGCCCGGTGATAGGGTTATTGTAACATACGCCAATAAGGCGATGACCTGTCGTTTCGGCCTTAGTTAAGGGAGGATTCCATGAAGGATCTGATCAAGCAGTACATCGATCATGGGATGTCACGGCGGCAGCTCGTCTCCGGCCTGAGCGCGCTCGGCATGAGCTCGGTCGCGGCGAAAGCCGTGGCGCAGAACCTGAGCCCGTTGGGTCAGGGAGCCGCCACACCGAGTGCGACAAACTCGCCAACGGCTATCCGCGATGTTGAGGGCAATGGCGGCAAGATCTTTGTCGAACAGCTTAAGTCGGCCGGCGTCGAATATATTTTCTTCAATCCATCGACAGGCGACCATCCGATCTTCGACGCGCTGGTCGACGTCCCCGAAATTACGCTCATCAAAGGCGTTCAGGAAGGCGCCGTTGTCGCAATGGCTGACGGCTATGCCCGCGCCTCCGGCCGCACCGGTGTTGTCGTCGTTGCTAATATTGGCCTGCCCAACGCCATGACGCAGATGGTCAATAGCTGGAAGGACCAGGTCCCGCTTTTGGTCGCGGTCGCTTCAGTCGATCAGGACGGGCTCGGGCGTGACCAACTCCAGGAAACCGATCATCCGGAACTGATGACGCAACCCATCACAAAATGGTTTTGGCAGAACCAATCGACAGCGGCAATCGCCGAAACCACACGTCGCGCGCTGAAATTTGCTTCGACGCCACCGGGCGGGCCGGTGTTTCTGTCAATGCCGACCAACACCCTCGAGGGGCATGCCAAGTCGCAGGTATGGGAGCGCAGCAAATTCGACGTGCCGATGCGCATTCGTCCCGATAAGGACGATATTGAGAAAGCGGCACGTATGCTGATCGAAGCGAAGAACCCGCTTATCAGCGTCGGTGATGAGATCACCTCATGCCGTGGCGAGAAAGAGCTGCTTGAGCTTGCCGAATTGCTCGGCGCGCCGGTCGCCAGCATCACGGGCGGTCTCGGCTACTGGTCGAAACCGTTCCCGACCCGGCATCAGCTCTATATCGGCACACTGCTGCGCACGATGCGCTATCCCGGCAAGCCCGACGTGCTGCTCAATCTCGGCAACCGTTTCGGCGAGCTGGGTTCTCCAGGCACCAAGCTGATATCGATCCAACTCGATCCGACCAGTCTTGCTCGCGGTGCACCGGTCGATGTGCCGATCGTCGCCGACCTTCGCCTCGCTATCGCCGATCTCAACGCCGCGATCCGCTCCATGGCGCCCGCGGCGCGCCTGGCTTCGATCGCCGACGAGCGCGCTTCCCGCAGCCGCGCCTATTCTGCGCAGATGGCGGATGCACGGCTCGCCATCGCGAACGGGCTTTTGGATTCGTCGCCGATCAGCCTGGAGCGGCTTGGGACGGAACTCGAAGCTAACCTCGACCGCGACACCTGCTACGTCACCGATGCCGACTCCGGCAAGACCATGGATCCGCTGATGAGCTTCGGCGGCAACGACAAGCCATATTTCAGTACCAGTCCCAACGTGCTGGGCTGGGGCATGGCGGCCGGGTTCGGTGTCAAACTGGCGCGACCCGACTTGCCGGTGGTCTCCGTCGTCGGCGACGGCAGCTTCTTGTTCTCGGGCCCGCAGCCATTGTGGAGCATGGCGCGCTACAAGGCGCCGGTAACCGTGATCGTACTCAACAATCACAGCTACAATAACGAACGTAATCGCATCTGGAATTCCGCCGGCCGGCAATTCGAAACCGCCCGCGATATGACCTGTTACAACGGCGATCCCGACGTTGATTTTGCCAAAGCCGCCGGCGCGTTCGGTGTCGAAGGCGAAACAGTCAAGGAACCGGGCGCGATCAAAGAGGCGCTAGCGCGCGCCAAAACGGCGACGGTAGAGGGCCGGCCCTATCTGCTCGATATCCATATCAAGCGCGAAGGCATTGGCGCGGTGTCGGAATGGCATCCGGCCTACTCCGTCGCCGACCAGCGCACCCGGAAAGTATGACCATGCGGACAGTGTTGTCAGGTTTTCTCGCGCTTGTGATCGTAGCCGCAGCCTCGCCGGGCCGTGCGCAAAATGCCAATCCCTTGCCGCCCGGCGACGGACGCGACATCGTCGCGGTAGCATGTTCGCAATGCCATTACCTCGGCACCATCGCCAAGATTCGCGATGGCGCCGCGGGTTGGCGGATCTACGTCAACAACATGGTGCTGCGTGGCGCACAACTAACGCCCTCCGAGATCGACAAAGTCGTGGACTATCTCTCGCTGAATCTTGGCCCGGGCGCCAACTTGCCGCTGGCCAAGCCGGTGACGCTGCCGGACGGGCACGGCAAGGATCTGGTCGAAACCCGCTGCGGCCTATGCCACGACCTTGAACGCATCGCCACCACCAAGCGCCAAAAGGGAGCGTGGCCCGTCATCGTCAACAACATGGTTGCCTGGGGCGCGACGGCGACGCCTGACGAGGCAAACACCATGACCGACTATCTGGCGGCAAATTTTGGAAATTGAGCTAGCATAGAACGATGACTGCAAATCTAGCGGAGTTCGTGCAGCCCGGCCGCGTGCATCGGCAAATCTACACCGATCCGGCTATTTTCGAGCTCGAGCTTCAACGTATTTTCGGTACGGCCTGGATTTATGTCGGGCACGAAAGCCAGGTGAAAAACCCCGGCGACTATTTCCGTACCTTCATCGGCCGCAAACCGGTCGTGCTGGTGCGCGACGCCAACGGTACGATCCGCGTCATTCACAATCAATGCGCCCATCGCGGCTCGCTGGTCGTTGCCAATGACAAGGGCAACGCGGAGGAATTCCAGTGCTGCTATCACGGCTGGACCTATCATCTCGATGGCCGGCTCAAGGCAGTACCGCTGCAGCACGGCTATCCCAAGGACTTCGATCCGAACAATCCGAAGACCGCGATGGTGCAGGTGCCGCGCGTGACGAGCTATCGCGGCTTTGTCTTCGCCAGCGAAGCCCCCGACGGACCGAGCCTGGAGGAATTCCTCGGCTACATGACGACTTCGCTCGACGACATGATCGATCGTGCGCCGGACGGCGAGATCGAGGTGGCCGGCGGGATGTTCAAGCACGCTTATGACGCCAACTGGAAGCTCTATCTGGAAAACCTCTGTGATGCCGCTCACCCGCTGTTCACCCATCGCTCGTCGATCGACGCGGCTCAACAGCAATCGGACCAAGCGCACACTGACGGCTCGGGCGAAATCGCCATCCGGCAGATGCGCCAGAACGGCGCGCCATACAGCTTCTGGGAATCGCAGGTCGGCATCTGGGCGTATCCCAACGGTCACTCCTATCTCGGCGACTATCACGACGACGCCAAGCTGGTCGCGGCGCTCAAGGACCCGGTGTTCCGCGACTACATCGCAGCGATGGAGAAGAAAAAGGGCAAGGTAGAAACGCGTCGCGTCCTGGATGTGCGGCGTTGGAACAGCAACGTTTATCCGAACGTGTCGTTCATGAGCCAGTTTCAGCAGCTTCGCGTGGTGCATCCGATCGACGTCAACCGCACAATCGTCCACACCTACAATTTTCGGCTCAAGGGTGCGCCGGAGCAAATGTTCCGCAACACCATCAGTTTCGCCAATACCGTCAACGGCACCGGCTCGCTGGTGCTCACCGATGACCTCGAAATCTACAATCGCATCGGCATGGGACTCTCCAGCGCCGGCGCCGAGTGGATCGAAATCGGGCGCGGCATGCAGAGCGATACTCCAGATGCCCACGGCGGCCGGCGCGGCCAAAACTCAACCAGCGAAGTCTATATCCGCAACATGCTCGATGCCTGGCTCGGCTACATGACCGCAGACGCTGCCTACCCTGCCGCGCATGTGAGGGACCGAAGGCAGAGCGCGCACGCCGACACCTGATGGGACGGAAGCCTAGACGCGCTCGCAGACCGGCAGCACCGCGGCGGCGGCCGATTTCGGCGCGTGCCAGACCAGCCAATTTTCCTTCCCAGCATCCTCTCGACGTTGATCGCTGTGAGCAGTTTTTGCTGCACGAAGCCCGCCTGCTCGACGACGGCAAGTTCGACGCGTGGCTCGCTTTATTCACGCCGGATGCATGGTACTGGGTGCCGAGCGAGCCCGGTCAGGCCGACCCGGTCGAGACCGTGTCGCTGATCTATGACGACCGGCGGCTGCTTGAAACTCGCGTGCGCCGCCTTGCCAGCCCGCGCATGTATTCGCAGGAGCCGCGCTCGCGCACGAGTCGCATCGTTACCAATGTCACTATCGAAGAGGCGGGGAAGAACGCCTGCACTATCCGCTCCAAATTCATGATGATCGAATATCGCCGCGAGCAACAGCGCCTGTTCGGCGGCACTGCCATGCACCGTCTGGTCCAGGCCGACAGCCGCATCATGATTGCCTGGAAGCGTGTCGATCTTGTCAATTGCGACGCGCCTATGGACGGCATCACGATTCCGTTTTGAACGTTACGTCCCGGTGGGCCGATGCAGCGCAGTGCGCGTGCGCTGGGCTGTGAGCCATTTCGAGCGGCCGACCAAGCCGAGCGCGAAGGCACGCAGCGTCGGCGGCCATGTCGTCGGCAGTCCAAGAAAATATGAAATGCGCTGGGTGTGCTCGGTCATCGGCCGTTCCTGCTGCTCCCAGGTCCGCAATGCCGTAACGACATCGTTCTCACGCTCTAGGTAGACCGAGAGCGACAGCGCATTCATCATGGCGCAACCGCCGCCTTGCCCGATATTCGGCGGCAACGAATGCGCAGCATCGCCGACGATTGCGACCCGGCCGCGAGACCAGCGTTTCAATTTGATCATGTCGAACCGGTCATAACGGCCCTGCTCGCCGATGCGGTCGATCAGAGTCTCAAGATGCGGAAATGCGCGCTTCCACTCGTCCTTGCGCACCGGCACCGCCTTAGCGACCTCGTCGGTGTCGAGCATGGTCAGCGCGATATAAATGTCGGTCTCACTGCACGGCGTGTAGAGCAGGCGGCGGGTGCCCGACCAATATTCAGTGGTCTTGGCACCGCCGGTTATGGCGCGCTCCTCTGCGGTTTTTTCCATCAGGAGCCGCGTGCAGCCGTCGACGAGATATTTTCGCTTCGACAACAAGCCGAGCGAGTCGCGCAGTCGCGAATTGTTGCCGTCAGCACCGACGATCAGATCGGCTTTGAGCTTTCGGCCGTCGACCAAAGTGAGCTCGCCGTCGGGCGTCGCGCCCGACGCCGCCGAATCGGTCACGATCTCGACACCCGCCAGCCTTGCGGCGGAAGCAAGCGCGTTGATGACGTTCTGCCGCACGATGCTGAAGACGCGGCTGCCCTGCCAGCGGTGCACTGAAATCAGCTTGTCGTCACCGTCACGCACTTCGCGCGTATGCGCGAACGGTGCGCCCTTCACGGCGGCCTCATAGGCGCCAACCGCTTCGAGCACGCGCAACCCGTTCTCGTAAATGTAGATGCCGGCGCCGGTCGTGCGCAGCCGATCCGCCCGTTCGTGCACACGCACGCTCCAGCCGCTTTGCGCGAGCGCGCAGGCTGCCGTAAGGCCGGCAAATCCCGCACCGACGATTTCGGCGTGTCGCTTGCTCATGACGGTGAGGTTATTATCATGGTCACGGACAGGGCAATGTCAGCCCAGTGGAGGAATTACATGGCACGGTTGCGCCATTTTGCCGTCTGCGTAAACGACCTCGACAAGGCCGCGAAATTCTATGAGACCGTATTCGATCTCAAGCGCATCGCGCGCGAGGACCTGGACATCGGTTCGGCCGTCTATATGAGCGACGGTGTGATCAATCTCGCGTTGCTCAACTTCTCGACCGGCGCCGGCAGCAAGGCGTCCGACATCAAGAACCCGAAGGGCTTTGTCGGCGCGCATCATTTCGGCTTCCAGGTCGACGACCTGGCCGAAACCCAGAAGCGCATCGAGGCTAACGGCGGCAAGTTCTTCTTCGACCTCGGCGATGAACGTCACGGCAACTTCGAGCGCAAGTTCAAGGACCCTGACGGCGTCATCTTCGATATTTCGAAGAACGGCTGGCAAGGCACGGACAGTTACGGAAAGAATTAGGACGGCTCGCTCAAGCGCGACAAGCGTCGATGACTACTGGATGCTCCGCCTTCGCGGAGCATGACAGCGGACAAAACCCTAGCCGACGAACTGGTTGGTGAAGAGATCGTCCACCGGCGACTTCTTCTCAATGATTCCGTGGGCCAGATAAAAGTCCTGCAACTTTGCCATGCGATCAGGATCGACCGCGCCGAGCACTTTTTGTCCCGGATAGATGAGCTTGTCGTAATAGGCGAAGGCTTCCTTGACCTGGCCTTCCTTGCCGGTCCACTCCGGCACGAATTTCACGAAGTCGACGGCCGCGCCGTTGGGATCGTCCATAATGTCTTTCATGCCATGTAACGCCGCCTTGACGAAGGCGCGCACCATGTCGGGCTTGTCTTTGATGATCTGATCAGACGCCGCGATGGCCTGCGCCATGTGTGGAAAGAACTCGTCGGTCGGCAGGATCTTGATGGCGACGCCCGCAGCTTCAACCGGCGGAATCCAATCCGGCACGCCGGCCATGCCGACCGATTTGCCGGTCGCCACCGACTGCCAGACGCCGACCGGACCCGCCGACTGGATATCGACGTCGTCTTTGGTCAGGCCGACGCTCGCGAGGAGGCCGAGCAACGCATAGAACGTCGTGTCCTGATAGGACATGACCGTGATGGTCTTGCCCTTCAGGTCGGCCGGCTTCTCGATGCCGGAGTCCGCACGCACCACGAGTTGCATAAAACCCTTACCGCCGAACAACGCGACGATCTTCACCGGCACGCCGTTCTGCCGGACGATAATCGGTCCATCAGCGACGATGCCGCCGAGCGGCACATTGCCGGCGCCGACCTGCTTGGCGACATCGACGCCGCCACGTCCGACCGCGAAGTCCACATCAAGGCCGGCTTGCTTGAAATAGCCCCTGCCTTGCGCCAGCCGGATCGGCCCGAACGCCGGCAACAGCGGCGGCGCCGGGAACAAATAGGTGATCTTTTCATCGGCCAGCGCCGGCGTTGTTGCACCCAAAGCACCGAGACCGAACACGAGACCGGGCACACCTTGCAGCAGGTATCGCCGAGTCGGTCCGTTTACGCGATCAAACATTATTGGCTCCTGTGTGCGGGCACAGCGCTACCTTGCCCTCTGCCCTATCGGCGATCCCGGTGTTTGTCACTATACTCGACACCATTGGGCGGCGAAATGTGCGTATCGGCCCAAACAGGCACCGGTCGATTTGCATATGTCCGACGTTGTTCGCCTCGAATACCGCAACGTGACGATGCGTTTTAAGGAAGCCGGCGGTCACGGTGTGCTGACCGCGGTTCAAGGCGTGAATTTTGCGGTGCGCGACGGCGAAGTGGTGTCGCTGATCGGACCGAGCGGTTGCGGCAAAAGCACGCTTCTCAATATCGGCTCCGGGCTCTCGGCGCCGAGCGATGGGATGGCCTTTGTCGACGGCGCGCGCGTCGAAGGGCCGAATTCGCACGTCGCGTTCATGTTGCAAAAGGATCTGCTGCTGCCGTGGCGCAACGTTGCCGAAAACGTGATGTTCGGCGTCGAGATACAGGGCGTACCGGTTGCGGAGCGCAAGCGGCGCGCGCAAGCGCTGCTGGCAAACCTCAATCTCGCGGAATTTGCCGGGCATTATCCGCACCAACTGTCGGGCGGCATGCGGCAGCGCGTGGCCCTGGCACGGACGCTCGCCGTCGATCCGCACGTCTTGCTGCTCGATGAGCCCTTTTCTGCGGTGGACGCCCAGACCCGGATGGTGCTGCAGCGCGATCTCGCCCAGACGCTCAAGAAGGCGGGCAAGACGGCGCTCCTCATCACGCATGATCTGGCTGAGGCGGTGACGCTGTCAGACCGCGTCCTGGTGATGAGCCGAAGGCCCGGGACCATCATCGACGAGATCGTGATCGACATGCCGGAGCGCGACAATCCTATCGCGCGACGGCACGACCCGAAAACAAACGACTACGTGGCACGGCTGATGGACCGGCTCGATATTACACACGCTTCCCTCGAGCAACAGGCTGGAAGCGCGGCATGAGGACCAGCGCGATTGCCAGTTTGGCGCTGCTTGTCGTGTCACTTGCCGCCTGGCAATGGGGACCCGGCCTGCTGCATATTCCGACCTTCATCGTGCCGCCGCTATCGATGGTCGCCGACGAATTCGTGCATGCTTGGCGTTTCGACCATTTGCTCCTGCATACCGGCGTCACCATCGCCGAAGTGCTGGCCGGATTTGTCCTCGGCAGCCTGCTTGGCGCCGTCGGCGGCTATTTGCTCGGCATGTCGCCGACAGCGGAACTTGCGCTGTCGCCGTACATCCTCGCTCTGCAAATAGCGCCCAAGGTCGCGTTCGCTCCATTGTTCATTTTGTGGATGGGCTTCACGATTTATCCGAAGATCCTGGTCGCGGTCCTGATCGTATTCTTTCCGGTCATGGTCAATGTGCTAACCGCAGTGCGTACCGTCGATCCGGATCTGATCAATCTGGCCCGTGCATTCAAGGCTACGCGCGCGCAGATATTTTGGAAAATCGAGTTTCCGACTTCGATGCCGCCGATGTTCGCCGGACTTCGCATCGGCGCGACGCTGGCTGTCGTCGGCGTCGTTGTCGGCGAACTGGTCGGCGGCAATGCCGGGCTCGGTTATCTCCTCACAATCGGCGAAGGCCAGGCTAATACACCGTTGGTCTTCGTCTCGATCGTCATGCTGACTGTTGTCGGCAGCATTGCTTATCTTGGTGTGATCCTCATCGAGCGCCGCGTGCTGCACTACCTGCCGGCGCGATCGGTCGGTGGCAATATTTAGTGGCTGTCCTTGGGAAAATGCTCGGCATGCCAGTCGGCTTCCAGATTGGGATTGATCTTGCCGTCGATCACGAACACGCCGGGCGCGCCTTCGGCAACCCAGGCTTTGACCGGCTCGAGATCGGCCACCGTGCGTACCGTCGCGGCGCGTGCGCCGTAGCCGCGGGCAATCGCCGCAAAATCGGTGTCGGGAAATTTCACGATATCGGTCGAAAAGCCCTGACGGCCGAAATAGTGAACTTCGGCCGCATAGGACGCATCGTTGTAGACCAGGATGCACAGGCGGAGCCCGAGCCGGACCGCGGTTTCCATGTCGGCCATCGACATCAGGAAACCACCGTCGCCGGTGCCAAGCACCGCGAGCTTGCCGGGATTGGCAATAGCGAGACCGATTACCGAAGGCAAGCCGAGGCCGACTGACTGGAAGGAGTGGCTCAGGCACGAGGCGCGCGCATTCGGTACCCGCAAGTATCGCGGCACCCAGCCGCAGAAATGTCCGGAGTCCGACGCCACCACGCGGCCCATCGGCAAAATAGCATCGACGGCCTTACTCAGCGCGCGCGGATCGATGAACTCTTGGCTCGATTCTTCAGCATGCGGAAAGTGATGATTGTCGCCGGCGACGATCCGAGCGCGCATCGCATCATTACGGCGGGTCGCCCGGGCCTTCACATCCCTCCGATCAAGTTCGACCAATAACGCTTCCGCCGTCGCTTTGGCATCGCCCTGCACGGCGAACGTAACCGGCATCTGATAGCCGAGCTTTGGCCCTTCGATATCGACCTGTGCGACTACGGCGCCGGGCGCGATCAATTTGCCCTTCTTGGTGGTCCATTGCGTCAGGCTGGCGCCGAACGCGAGGATGAAATCGCTTTCGGAGATCAGTTCGTCGGCAACCGGCGATGAGAAACCGCCGCTGATGCCGACCGACCATGGATTTCCGGAAAACAGACCGTGGCCGCACACCGAGGTCGCGAGCAACGCGCCGACACGGTCGGCAAGCGCGACCAGTTCCGCCTCGGCGCCGGATATCACCGCGCCGCGGCCGCCTAGAATGAGCGGACGCTGGGCGCGGACGAGCGCGTCGGTGAGCTGCTCCACAGCCTTCGGATCGGGGTGCAAGCGGCCCGGCGCCGGCGGCAATTCGAGCGGCGGCAGATTGGACGCCAACTCGGCATGCTGCACATCGAGCGGCATACTGAGGACCACGGTCTGCCGGTCGCGCAGGGCCCGCGTCACGGCGCGCAGTGCATCTTCGCGCGCGGAATTCACCGTATGCAGCCGTTCCGATACCGCGCCGACTGCGCGCACCATTTCGGCCTGCTCGATATAGAAATTGTTTTTCACCGCACCGTTCGGCACATCGCCGGCGAGCACGACCAGCGGTGTCCGGCTTTTCGCCGCCTCGCAGATGCCTGTGAGCGCATTGGTCAACCCTGGTCCCGAATGCACGCTGACGAGAGTGAGTTCACCGGTCGCTTTGGCGTAGGCGTCGGCCATGCTTGCGGCGTTGCATTTCATGGCGTGCGGAAATCAGCTCAACGCCTGATTCCACAAGCCCGTGGGAAATCTTGAAATTCGCGGTGCCGAGGAGGCCGAAGCAGCGTTTCGCCCCGTAACTGGCGAGGTCACCGGCAATCACACGTGCCACTGTAGGTTGCGTGACCATAATATCCACACTCAGTACGGGAGCGAAAACCCTAATTAATACAGGCTGATAACACGGCTTTTGGAGCCGTGAAAGCGGACCGATTGCGCCACCGGAACACTGCAACAGAACAATGAGAATAAAGCTTCATACTTAAATCTTTAAGCTTGAAATAATTCACCGCTAGTGCCATGATTTGCGCTGTTCAAGCAAGAAAGCGGCATCGATGAAGATCGCTTGCCTCGGCGGCGGCCCGGCGGGCCTTTATTTTGCGATCAGCATGAAGCTGCGCGATGCTGCGCACGACGTCACCGTGCTCGAGCGCAACAAGCCTGACGACACTTTCGGCTGGGGCGTCGTGCTGTCCGACGAAACGTTGCAGAATCTCGCGGACAACGACCCTGTCAGCGCCAGCGAGATCCGGCGCAACTTCGCCTATTGGGACGACATCGCAGTCCACTATCGCGACCAGAAGGTCGTTTCGCGCGGTCACGGTTTTTCCGGCATCGCCCGCAAGACGCTGCTGCTGCTGTTGCAGCAGCGCGCCCGCTCGCTCGGAGTTGATCTGCGCTTTCAGACCGAGATCGAAAGCACCCAAGAACTGGCGAAATCTTACGATCTGGTCATCGCCGCGGATGGTTTGAACTCAAAGGCGCGTAACGAACTGGCGGATCACTTCAAGCCGGCCGTCGAGCAACGCAAGAACAAATTCGTCTGGCTCGGGACTCACCAGAAATTCGACGACGCCTTCACCTTCATCTTCGAAGAGACCAAACACGGCTGGATCTGGGCGCACGCCTATCAGTTCGATGCCGATACCGCGACCTTCATCGTCGAATGTTCAGACGAGACCTGGCAGAAATTCGGCTTCGGCGCGATGAGCCAGGACGAGAATTGCCGGGCCTGCGAGAGGATATTCGCCAAATATCTCGGCGGTCATCGGCTGATGTCTAACGCGTCGCACCTGCGGGGCTCGGCGTGGCTGAATTTTCCGCGTGTTCTTTGCGAGAAGTGGTCGCACGACAATATCGTGCTGATGGGAGACGCCGCTGCGACCGCGCATTTCTCGGTTGGCTCCGGCACGAAGCTCGCCATGGAGAGCGCAATCGCGCTGGCGCACTACCTGCATACCGAGCCGACCATGCAGGCCGCATTCGCGAAATACGAAGATGCCCGCCGCACAGAAGTGCTTCGCCTGCAATCGGCGGCACGAAATTCGCTCGAATGGTTCGAGGATGTCGAGCGCTATCTGCATCTCGACCCGGTGCAGTTCAACTATTCGCTGCTGACGCGCTCGCAGCGCATCAGCCACGAGAACCTGCGGCTGCGCGACAAGGAATGGCTTGAGGGCGCGGAGGCGTGGTTCCAACGCCTTGCCGGCGCCGGCGACAATCTGGTGCGCCGCCCGATGTTCGCGCCGTTCAAGTTGCGCGACATGCGGCTGAAGAACCGCGTCGTGGTGTCGCCGATGGCGCAGTACAAGGCAGTCGACGGCTGCCCGACCGATTGGCACCTGGTTCATTACGGCGAACGCGCCAAAGGCGGCGCCGGTCTCCTCTGCATCGAAATGACCTGCGTCAGCCCGGAAGGCCGTATTACGCCCGGCTGCACCGGCCTCTATGCGCCGGAGCACGAAGTGGCGTGGACGCGCATCGTCGATTTCGTCCATCGCGAGACCGACGCAAGAATTTGCTGCCAGCTCGGGCATTCCGGCGCCAAGGGTTCGACCCAGCTCGGCTGGGAGGACATGGATGCGCCGCTGAAATCCGGCAACTGGCCGGTGCTGGCGCCGTCAGAGGTGGCATGGTCACCGCGCAATCAGCGCCCGCACGCCATGACTTCGCGCCGATATGGACCGCGTGCGCGATCAGTTCGTGGCGGCAGCGGAGATGGCGGCGCGCTGCAACTTCGACATGCTCGAACTGCACTGCGCCCACGGCTACCTGCTTTCCTCTTTCATCACACCGCTGACCAACTTGCGGACCGACGCATACGGCGGCTCGCTGGAAAACCGCATGCGTTATCCGCTGGAGATTTTTCACGCCGTGCGCGCGGTGTGGCCGGGGGAGAAACCGATTTCGGTGCGCATTTCCGCCAACGATTGGGTCGGTGCAGAAGGTATCGAGCCGCAGGACGCCGTCGCGATCAGCCGCATGCTGCAAGAGGCCGGCGTCGATATCTGCGATGTGTCAGCGGGCCAGACGTCCATCAACGCGCATCCGATCTATGGCCGCATGTTCCAGACGCCGTTCTCCGATCGCATCCGCAATGAAACCGGCATGGCCACCATGGCGGTCGGCAACATTTTCGAGCCGGACCACGTCAATTCGATCCTGATGGCAGGCCGCGCCGACCTCGTTTGCCTGGCGCGGCCGCATCTCGCCGATCCGTACTGGACGCTGCACGCCGCGGCCAAGCTTGGCGACCGCGGCGAGACCTGGCCGCAACCTTACTATCCCGGCCGCGATCAGCTTTACCGGCTGTCCGGCAGCGCCGAACCGGCACCGACGGTGGTGTGACCATGACCCTTGCGGGCAAACATGCGCTTGTCACCGGAGGCGGCACCGGCATCGGCGCGGCCATCGCGGTCGCGCTGGCAAACGCTGGCGCGGTGGTCACGGTCTGCGGACGGCGCAAGGAGCCGCTCGAAGCGATAGCAAAGAGTCACAAGACCATTCATGCCGAAGTAGCGGATGTGACCGATCAAAAAACGATCGCCGGGCTTTACAACAACAAACGCTTCGACATTGTCATCGCCAATGCCGGCAGCGCACAAAGCGCGCCGGCCGAAAAGGTTTCGTCCGAGCTGTGGACGAATACACTCAACGTCAATCTCACGGGCGCGTTTTATTCGGTACAGCCCGCATTGTCGGGTATGCGCGAGCGCCATTGGGGGCGTGTTATCTTCATCGCTTCGACAGCGGGATTGAAGCCTTATGCCTATGTGGCGCCGTATGTTGCCGCCAAGCACGGCGTGGTCGGTTTGATGCGCGCCTTGGCACTCGAGACCGCCAAGGACGGCATCACCATCAATGCCGTCTGCCCCGGTTATACCGAAACGCCGCTACTCGAAAAAGCCGTCCAGCGAATCATAGCAACGACAAAGCGCGGCGAAGACGCCGCGCGCGCCGAACTCGCCGCCAACAATCCGCAGGGGCGCATTACGCAACCGCAAGAAGTCGCCGACGCGGTGCTGTGGCTGTGCGCGGAAGGCAGCGCCGGGATCACCGGCCAGACAATTTCGGTATCGGGAGGCGAAACATGGTGAGCGCACCGCTTCCCGCCGCGCACATCGAGAACGAGAGCAAGTCGCGGCTGCGGTTGTGGATCAGGCTATTGCGCGCCAGCCGGCTGATCGAAGGCGTGGCGCGCGAGCGGCTCAAATCGCAGTTCAATGCCACCTTGCCGCGCTTCGACGTAATGGCGGCGCTCTATCGCAAGCCCGACGGCATGCTGATGAGCGAGATATCACGCTTCCTCATGGTGTCGAACGGCAACGTCACCGGCATTGTCGATCGGCTGGTGTCGGACGGCTTTGTCGCGCGGGCACAACGCAACGGTGACCGCCGCACTTCGTTCATCAGCCTGACGCGCAAGGGACGCGCCACATTCGCCGAGATGGCGGCCGCCCATGAGCGCTGGGTCGATGAGTTGCTCGGCGGCTTGACCGCGCGCGATGCCGAACAAATGTCGACCAAGCTGAAGTCGTTCCGCAGCGATTGGGAGGGCGAAGCATGACCAAGATGGCCGGTTTGAAGCCTTCGCATTTCCTCTGGCGCATGGATGGCGCGGTCGCCGTGATCCAGCTGAACCGGCCAGAGCGCAAGAACCCGCTCACTTTCGAGTCCTACGCCGAACTGCGCGATACCTTTCGCGCGCTTGTTCACGCCGAAGATGTGCACGCCGTCGTTTTTCTGCCTAACGGCGGCAATTTCTGTTCGGGCGGCGACGTGCACGAGATTATTGGCCCGCTGGTGGCTATGGACGCCGGGCAGTTGCTGGCTTTCACCCGGATGACCGGCGACCTGGTCAAAGCAATGCTTCACTGCGGTAAGCCGATCATCGCCGCGGTCGATGGCGTGGCGGCCGGCGCCGGCGCAATCATCGTCATGGCGGCGGACATGCGCATCGCCACGCCGGCCGCGCAAACCGCATTTCTGTTCAATCGCGTCGGCCTTGCCGGATGTGACATGGGCGCCTGCGCGATCCTGCCGCGTATTATCGGCCAGGGCCGCGCTGCCGAACTGCTCTACACCGGCCGCGCCATGACGGCGCAAGAAGCCGAGCAGTGGGGTTTCTATAACAGGCTGGTTGCCGCCGATGCGCTGGAGCAGGATGCGCTGGCGCTGGCGCGGCGCATCGCCTCGGGACCGACCTTCGCCAACGGCATCACCAAGACGCAGCTCGTTGCCGAATGGTCGATGAGTCTGGATCAGGCCATCGAAGCCGAGGCGCAAGCGCAGACGATCTGCATGCAGACCAAAGATTTCGAGCGCGCCTACAAGGCGTTTGTCGCCAAGCAGAAACCGGTGTTCGAGGGCAACTAGTGGCGGATAAGACATTCCTTAATTGGCCGTTCTTCGACGATCGCCATCGCACGGTCGCGGCAGACATCGAGCAATGGGCCGCGGCCAACCTGCCGGCCGATCACGGCGACGTCGATGCCGCCTGCCGCGATCTGGTGCAAAAGCTCGGCCGCGATGGCTGGCTCAAGCACAGCGCGCCCGATCCGGACGCGCCCGCGCCACTGGACGTCCGCACGCTCTGTCTGATCCGCGAAACTCTGGCGCGGTACGACGCGCTTGGCGATTTCGCTTTCGCCATGCAGGGCCTTGGTGCCGGACCGATCAGCTTGTTCGGCAATGAGCAGCAACGCGACTGGCTCAGGCGAACGCGCGCCGGTGCCGTGATTGCTGCGTTCGCGCTGACCGAACCGAAATCCGGCTCCGACGTCGCTAATATCGAGCTCGCCGCCCAACGTTACGGAACGGGCTATGTGCTCGATGGCGAGAAGACCTGGATTTCCAACGGCGGCATCGCCGATCTCTACGTCGTATTCGCACGCACCAGCGAAGCGGCAGGCGCAAAGGGTCTTTCCGCTTTTATAATCCCGGACAAGGTGCCGGGCCTGACCATTGCCGAGCGCCTCGACGTGATTTCGCCGCATCCGTTGGCGCGGCTCAGCTTCGAACGTGTCTGCGTGCCGGCATCGGCGATGATCGGTGCGCCGGGCGACGGCTTCAAGATCGCAATGTCGACGCTCGACATTTTTCGTTCGACTGTCGCTGCCGCGGCGCTCGGTTTCGCCCGCCGTGCCCTCGATGAAACGATCGCGCGTGCAAAGAGCCGCGAACTGTTCGGCGGCCGGCTCGCGGACCTGCAACTGGTGCAAGGCGCCATCGCCGAGATGGCGGTCGATGTCGATGCAGCGGCCTTGCTGGTTTATCGCGCCGCATGGACCAAGGACAACGGCGCCGCCCGCGTGACGCGCGAGGCGGCGATGGCAAAGCTGTTTGCCACCGAGCGCGCGCAAAGCGTCATCGACAAGGCTGTGCAAATTCACGGCGGCGACGGCGTGCGTCACGGCCACATCGTTGAGCGGCTTTATCGCGACATCCGCGCGCTGCGCATCTACGAAGGCGCATCCGAAATCCAGAAAATCGTTATCGCACGGCAAATGCTTTCAGGGGCATGAGCTTTTAGGAGTTCACTATGGCTTCGCCATCGCTTGGCCACTCGGCACATACCGACACGTTCACCCGCGACAATCTTCCACCGTCGCAGCAGTGGCCGGAAATCTCGCTCGGCGGCTTTCAATATCCCGAACAATTAAACATCGGCGTCGAACTGACCGACCGCATCGTGGCGCAGGGCTTCGGCGACCGGGTCGCGCTGATCGGCAACGGCCGCCGCCGCACCTACAAGGAGCTATCCGACTGGACCAACCGCATCGCCCGCGCGCTGGTCGAGGATTTCGGCGTCAAGCCGGGCAATCGCATCCTTATTCGTGCTGCGAACAATCCGGCGCTGGTCGCATGCTGGCTGGCGGCGACCAAAGCCGGCGCGGTTGTGGTCAACACCATGCCGATGCTGCGCGCCGGCGAACTCGCCAAGATCGTCGACAAGGCCGAGGTGGCGCTGGCGCTGTGCGATACGCGGCTGATGGATGAGCTTGTCACCTGCGCCAAGACCTCGAAATTTCTCAAGCAGGTGATCGGCTTTGACGGCACGGCCAACCACGACGCCGAGCTTGACCGTATTGCACTAAGCAAGTCGGTGACCTTCGACGCGGTCAAGACCGGACGCGATGACGTCGCGCTATTGGGATTTACCTCCGGCACCACCGGCGAGCCAAAGGCGACCATGCATTTCCATCGCGATCTGCTCATTATCGCCGACGGCTATGCCAAGGAAATCCTCGGCGTGACGCCGGATGACGTCTTCGTTGGCTCGCCGCCGCTGGCGTTCACCTTCGGGCTCGGCGGGCTCGCGATCTTTCCGCTGCGCTTCGGCGCCACCGCGACGCTTCTGGAGAACGCGTCGCCCGCCAACATGATCGAGATCATCGAGACCTATAAGGCGACCATCTCGTTCACGGCCCCGACGGCTTACCGCGCGATGCTGGCGGCAATGCAGGCGGGCGCAAATCTGTCGTCATTGCGCTGCGCGGTGTCGGCTGGCGAAACATTGCCGGCGCCGGTGTTCAAGGATTGGGTCGAAAAGACCGGTAAGCCGATCCTCGACGGCATCGGCTCGACCGAGATGCTGCACATCTTCATTTCCAACCGGCTCAGTGACGCCGCTCCGGGATCAACCGGAAAACCGGTCGCCGGCTACGAGGCCAAGATCGTTGACGACGACATGAAGGAGAAGCCGCGCGGCGAAGTCGGCAAGCTCGCAGTGCGCGGCCCGACCGGTTGCCGATACCTCGCCGACAAGCGGCAGAGCAATTACGTCCGCGACGGCTGGAATCTGACCGGAGACGCCTTCACTCAGAATGAGAACGGCTACTTCCATTTCGCCGCGCGCAACGACGATATGATCATCTCGGCGGGCTACAATATCGCCGGCCCCGAAGTGGAAGCGGCGCTGCTGTCGCACCCCGACGTCAAGGAGTGCGCGGTGATCGGTGCGCCTGACGAGGGCCGCAGCCAGATCGTCGAGGCGCATGTCGTGCTCAAGGACGGCGTCATCGCCGGCGTCGATACGATCAAGCGGCTGCAAGATCACGTCAAAGCAACGATCGCGCCGTTCAAATATCCGCGCTCGGTGAAATTCATCGAGGCGCTGCCGAAAACCCAGACCGGAAAGATCCAGCGTTTTCGCCTCAAGCCGGGGGCACAATGAGCGAGGCCGGAGCGATGAGCGAGACGTTCGAATTCCTTCACCCTGCCCATTGGAAAAAGCCGAAGGGCTTCGCCAACGGCATAGCCGCCCAGGGCCGCACGGTGTTTCTGGCCGGCCAGGTCGGCTGGAATACCGAGCAGCATTTCGACAGCACGGATTTTGTCGCGCAAGTACGCCAAGCGCTGGATAATATCGTCACGCTCATCGCCGAAGCCGGCGGCAAACCGGAGCACATCACCCGGCTCACCTGGTATGTCACCAGCAAGCAGGAATATCTGTCGCGGCAGAGCGACCTCGGCGCCGCCTATCGCAGCGTGATGGGCAAGCATTTCCCGACCATGACGCTGGTACAGGTTGTGGCGCTGGTCGAAGATCAGGCCAAAGTCGAGATCGAGGCCACCGCTGTCGTGCCGAACTAGGACAAAACAGATCGGACGGAGCCCCACCATGCCCTTTTTCGCGATAAGGGCAAGCGCGCGCGACAATCGAAGTGGCTGAATAGTTAGCGGCATGGACATCGAAAAAAAAGCGCGGAAACCCGCTACATCGGCAGACCGCTGCGCCGGCGTGAGGATGTGCGCTTTGTGCGTGGCCGGGGTCTGTTCGTTGATGACGTCGCGCCGGCCGGCACTGCCTGGTGTGCCTTTGTGCGCAGCCCGCATGCGCATGCGCGAATTCAAGAGATCTCGACAGCAATCGCGGCCGGGATGCCCGGCGTCTTGCTGACGCTCACCGCCGAGGATTGGCAAGCTGCCGGCCATGGTAAGCTCACGGTCGTGCATCCAATGCCGTTTTCTGATGGACGACCAATGAACAACGCGCCGCGGCGGGCATTCGCGGCCGGTTATGTGCGGCATGTCGGCGACATTGTCGCCGCCATCGTTGCTGAAAACCGCGCCGCGGCAGAAGACGCTGCCGAGGCCGTTGCCGTCCTGTACCAGCCACTGGCTTGCGTCTGCGAGCCGCGCGCGGCAGCGCAATCCGACGCACCGCTTGTACATGAACGGTTCGGCAGCAATCTGGTCTTCGAGATCGAGCGCGGCAACCGGGAGAAGACCGAGGCCGCGCTGACCGCAGCCGCAAAGGTCGTCGAGCTGAAACTGCGCAACAGCCGGCTGTCCGCCAATCCCATGGAGCCGCGCGCTTATCTTTGTGAATACGATACGGCAGCCGATCGCTACACGCTCTACGCAACGTCACAGCAGCCGCACTATTTGCGCCGTTGGCTTTCGATCTACACTCTGCACATACCCGAGCACAAAATTCGCGTGATCTCGCCCGACGTGGGCGGCGGCTTCGGCGTCAAAGGCAATTTCGCCGTCGAGGTTTCGACTATCGTGTGGGCGGCGCAACTCTTGTGCCGGCCGGTACGCTGGACCGCCACACGCACCGATACATTCTTATCCGACGCCCAAGCGCGCGATCACGACAGCCATGTCCGCATGGGATTTGATGCCGACGGCCGAATTGTTGCCATGCAGGTCGATACGTTCGCCGCACTCGGCGGCTACCTGAGCAATTTTGCGCCGAGCATTCCCGGCAATTCCTACCCACAGACGATCACCGGTCTCTATCGCACCCCGAACCTCCATCTGCGTGTGCGTGGCGTCTACACCAACACAGTTCCGATCGACGCCTATCGCGGCTCGGGCCGGCCGGAAGCGACCTGGATTAACGAGCGGCTGATCGAACGAGGCGCTCATGAGCTTGGCATAGATGCTGTGGAGATCCGGCGGCGCAACCTGATCCACCGGACGGAATTTCCTTACGCTGCTCCCGGTGGCCGCACTTACGATTGCGGCGACCCGCCCGCACTCCTCGAAAAGCTTTTGTCGCTCGCAGACTACGCGGCATTGCGGCGGCAGCAAAAAAAGTTGCGCCAAAAAGGCCTGCTCATGGGCATTGGACTTGCCTGCTTCATCGACAAAGCCGGTACAGGGCCGAGCGCCAATCTTGCTCTCCGGGGCGGGCTGCACGGCGGCTGGGAAAGTGCAATCGTGCGCGTGCACTCGGACGGAAAGGTCACCCTCCTTGCCGGTAGTCACTCGCACGGCCAGGGCCACGACATCACCTTTGCGCAGATCGCAGCGGACAGATTGAAGCTCAACATCGACGACATCCGGCTTGTTGAAGGCGATACCGACCAGATTCCATTCGGCAATGGCACCTGGGGTGCACGTTCGACGTCGGTTGCGGGGACCGCGATCTATCGGGCGTCGGACAAGATCATCGACAAAGCGCGCAAGATCGCTGCCGAGGCGTTGGAATGCGCCGCGTCGGATATTGTTCATGAAAACGGACGTTTTCGCGTGCAGGGCACCGACCGCGCAATTGGCTTCCCCCAAGTCGCCGATCTTGCCTATCACGGTGCGAAGCTTTCATCCGATGGATCGCTCAGCCCCGGACTCGAAGTCACTGAATTCTACGACCCGCCTGACACCAACGATCCGCAGGCCATGCATCTCGCGGTGGTGATGGTAGATCGCGAGACGGGCGCGGTCGAACTGCGCGCACTTTACGGCGTGGACGATTGTGGCATGATCATCAACCCCATGATCGTCGAGGGCCAGGTGCACGGCGGTATGGCGCAAGGGATCGGCCAGGCGCTGATGGAAAACATCGTCTACGACCGCAGCGGCCAGCTTCTTACGGGCAGTTTCATGGATTACGCGATACCGCGCGCCGCCGATCTGCCTCCGTTCCGCACCGCCTTCATCGAAACGCCGGCGCCGAGCAATCCGATGGGCGTCAAGGGTGGCAGCGAGAGCGGCACCATCGGCGCGCCCGCCGCGATCGGCAACGCAGTAATCGACGCGCTCTGGCATCTCGGCGTCCGCGATATCACGCTGCCGATTACTGCCGAGACCGTGTGGCGCGCGCTCGAAGACGCGCGCGAAGGCCAATCGTGATCGGAAAACCCGCAAACTCTGCCGCGCGCATCGCCGACGAGCTTGCCGCCTGCGGCGTGAAGCTCGTCGCCAGCCTGCCTGATAACTGGCTGATGGATCTGATCGAGACCATCAGGCACGACCCCCGCTTTCATCATGTACCGGTCAACCGTGAGGAGTCCGCGATCGGACTGTGCTCCGGCGCCTTCATGGGCGCGATGGGCTCGGCCGCGCTGATGGGAGCGTCCGGTTTCATGACCGTGGTCTATGCCATCACCAAGATCAACTACACCTATGAAATCCCGCTGTTCCTGATGGCGACACTGCGCGGCGCGGTCGGCGACCACCATAAGCATCACGCGTCGAACGGGCTGTATCTGCTGCCACTGCTGGATGCGATCAGCATGCCGTATCAAATTATCGACAAGCCGGACGATATCGGTCTGATCACACGCTGTTACCAGCACACACGCACGTTTTCGCGGCCGATGGTGGTGCTGTTCACGCGCGATCTGCTTCGCGGAGGGCATTGATGAATTACGTCGAATGCTTCCGCGCTATCGCACGTCAGCGCACCGACGAAATCGTCATTACGTCGGCGGGCAATTCCGGTCAGGCGTGGTGGGCGGCAACGCGCGATTCGACCGCGAGCTTCTATCTCGATGCGTCGATGAGCCTGTCGACGCTGTTCGCATCCGGTCTTGCGCTCGCACAGCCCGAGCTAAAGGTCTGGGCATTCATGGGTGACGGCGCCTTCGCCATGAACACCGGCATGCTAATGGTCGAGCGGCAACTCAACTTGCCGAACCTGACACATTTTCTGGTATCAAACCGGGTCTATGGCGCGACATCAAACGCCGCGTTGCCTAATCTTGAAAGGAACGATTATGCCGCGATAGCGCGCGCCATGGGCCTGGAGCGCGTGTTCGAGTTGCGCAGCATCGATGCGCTCGAGCGCCTCTTCCCGACGCTGAAAGCCGCGAACGCGCTGGGACATACTTTCGTCGTGCTGGAGGTCGAGCCGTTCTCCGACGCTGAACAAAGACTTGAGCAGCCGCCGTTCGACGGTCCGGAGCTGAAATTTCGCTTTGGCCGCCACATCGAAAGCGTGACGCGCGCGGATATTTTCGGTTACCGGATCTGACACGCCTCCGTCTGGCAAACGAACGATGCGTCAGAAATACGTGTCCAGAACGATTTTGTGGAATTCCGGCAATCGCGGACCGGCGGATGCCATGAGTTCGCGGACCAGCTGCTGCAAGTCGGCTCCTGACATGTACTCGATCTCGCGATTGGTCTTCGCGCCTTCTTCGACGACCACCGGGTCAGTCAGAACGTCGGTGAAGACACTGCGCAGATAGTCGACGCGATCCGCGGGCACGTCTGGCGCCGCCATCATGGCACGTTGTGCGTCGCCGATATCTTCGCGCAGCTTGATGATCCAGGCTTTCTCGGCTGGAATCACCGCGGCCTCGCGCAAGGTCGGCACATCTGGCAGATACGACCAGCGCTTGGGACCGAACAGCGCAAACGGCTTGATTGAATCAATGTGTGCCAAGGCGGAATCCGCAGATAACACACCGGAATCGACTTCATTACGTATAACGGCGAGCGACATGTCGCCGGAGCCCAGATAACCGGTGACGATCTTTGACTTCAGCCCAATCACGTAAGAGATGACGGCTTGCACGTCGCTGATGTCGTCGGCCGGGCCCGTCGCCGACCAGGTGAGCGGATTGGCCTTCATGGCGTCGGCGATGGTCGGATACCGTGGATCCTTGCCCACGAACCACAATTTCGGTGCGCTTGCCATCTTGGCCAGCCAATTCAATTTGGTGACGTCCCAGGAGACGCCGGGCCGTTCCAGCATCTGGCTGAGAATGGCAGCTTCGGCACTGCCGCACATGATTGTCAGCCCATCAGCAGGACGCACCATGAGGGTCCCAATGCCGCAAGGCCACCGTTGCCGCCCTTGTTTTCGACCAGCACAGTCGCGCCGAGCTTCGTGGCAAGCGCCGGTGTGACCAGCCGCGCATAGATGTCGTAGCCTCCGCCCGGTGGCGAACCGACCAGAAGGCGAACGGTCTTGCCGCGATAAAAATCGGCAGCAGAAGATTGTGCTCGGACGATTGCTGGCGCCGATAGCAGCACACCGGCTCCGGCAGCAACGAACTGCCGCCGGGTCAACAAACGGAAATCCGTGGTTTGTCTGCTCATCTGCCCCCTCGTCCCTCATTCCGCTTCAGCACGACTTCGGCCAACACATATAATCGGCCCTAGCGGCAGCGTGGCGCAATACCGCCATCGCTGTTAGCATCGGACGCCGGTTCTTTGGAGCAATCTGCCGCCGCCGGCGACACGTCGCCAGGTGCAAGCATTAAGCATGAACGAGATCGAATGAACGCGCGCGCCGCCTATGACGACGTTGTTGTCGCTTGCCCGACAACGTTGCCGTACGTGCGCTACTCGATCCGTGGCGCGCATTGGTTTCTTGCCGGTGCTCTCGCGGAACTTCTCAAGCGCTCTGGTCTCGCCAAAGAACGCATCGACGGCTTGACGGTATCGAGCTTCACGCTGGCGCCGGACAGCGCAGTCGGCCTGACGCAGCATCTCGGCCTCACTTTGCGTTGGCTCGACCATATTCCGATGGGCGGCGCCTGCGGCATCGTTGCGCTGCGCCGCGCCGCGCGCGCGGTGCAGTCAGGCGACGCTGACGCCGTCGCCTGCATCGCCGGCGACACCAACCACACCGACTCGTTCCGCCTGAATCTCGCGACCTTCAGCCAGTTTGCGCGCGACGCTGTCTATCCCTATGGCTCCGGCGGCGCCAACGCGAGTTTCGCCTTTCTCACCGCCTATTACATGCGCACTTATGGTGCGACACGTGAGGACTTCGGCAAGCTCTGTGTTGCGCAGCGCGCCAATGCGCTGGCGTTTCCGACCGCAGTGATGAAGAAGCCGCTGACGCTTGACGAATATCTGACCGCCCGCGTGATTGCAGATCCACTTCGCCTTTATGATTGCGTCATGCCCTGCGCCGGTGCCGATGCCTTTCTGGTATTGCGCCGGGACGAAGCCGAGAAACTCGGCCTGCCCTATGCGCGCATCCTCGCCACCATCGAACGGCACAACGCCTTCCCTGACGATCCGATCCAGTATCGCGGCGGCTGGGCTCTCGATAAAGACGAGATGTATGCGCAGGCCGGCGTTGGCCCCGAAGATATCAACGTCGTCGCCGCCTATGACGACTACCCCGTCATCAATGTCATGCAGATCGAGGATCTCGGTTTCTGCAAGAAGGGTGAAGGCCCGGACTTTGTGCGGCGAAACACGTTCACTGCCGACGGCTCGTTTCCTTTCAATACGTCTGGTGGGCAGCTCTCTGGCGGCCAGGCCGGCGCCGCCGGCGGCTTTCTCGGCCTTGTCGAGGTCATCCGGCAAATTACCGGGCAGCCGCTCGGCGCCAAAGTACCCGATGCGCGCCTTGGTCTGGCGAGCGGCTTCGGTATGATCAATTACGATCGCGGCCTGTGCAGCGGCGCCGCCATCCTCGCAGCGGGGCAATAAGCCAGGGAAATAAGCAATGACGCGTCCAATGGTGCGGCCGCCGCGCAAAAACCCGATCCTGCGCACGCGCGTGCCGACGCTGCCGCCGGGCAGCCGTAGCCGTGTCGCGCTCGGGCTGACCGCCGCGGCGGCGCTCGGCCAGTTCGAGCTGCAAGTCTGTCGCGACTGTGGGACGGTGCAGTATCCGCCGCGCGAGGCCTGCCACAAATGTCTGTCACACTGGCTCGATTGGCGCGCCCAGGATGGTGACGGAGAGCTGGTTTCGGAAACGACGCTGCATCACAGCAACGAATTGTTCTATCGCGAGCGCATGCCGTGGCGGCTCGGCGTCATCAAGCTCGATTCTGGACCGGTCGTCGTCGCGCATGTGCATGGCGATTGTCCGCCCGCACCGTCGCGTGTGCACGTCCGCGCCGGCCTCGACAAAGCCGGACAGGCCGCATTGATCGCGGTTCCGAACAAGGACACGCCCAACATGGCTGACGATCGCCAGCTTCGTGAAATGACCTGCGACCCCAAATTCCGCAAAATCCTGATCACTGACGCCAAAACCGCGCTCGGACAGGCGCTGGTCGAAGGCATCGTTGCGGCCGGCGCTGACCTGGTCTGGGCCGGCTATGCGGAGCCGTGGAAGAAGCCGCTTGGTTTCGAGCGCCTGTCGAAGCTGTCGCAGGTTTCGCTGGTGCCGCTCGATCTTACCGACTCGCGGGCCGTCAAAAATCTTGCCGGCGAGATCGGCGGCCGCGTCGACATCCTTATCAACACCGCGGACCATCACCGCACTTACGGCATCGCGGCGCGCGAAGGTGTCGAAGTGGCGCGCGCCGAGATGGACACCAATTATTTCGGCCTGCTGCGGCTGGCCCAGGAATTCGCGCCGGCGATGCGCGCTCGCGGCGCCGACGGGCAGTCGAGCGCAGTCGCCTGGGTCAACCTGCTCTCGGTCTTCGCGCTCTCGAACTTTCCACCGCATGGCACTTATTCGGCATCGAAGGCCGCCGCCCTATCGCTCGCGCAATGTCTGCGCGCCGAATTGGCGCCTTCTGGCGTGCGCGTCATCAACGTCTTTCCCGGCCCGATCGACGACGAATGGAATCAGGCACTGCCGCCGCCGAAGATCGCGCCGGAGCGGCTTGCGGCCGACATCGTCGGCGCTCTGCGCAGCGGCGCGGAAGATGTCTTTCCCGGCGACATCGCCCAGGACTGGCTCGAGCGCTGGCGCGACAATCCGAAAGCGCTGGAGCGCGAGCTTGCGCTCACGCCGCGATGATGGGACGAGGACGCGCGATGACTGAGCCCGTGCTGCTGCAATTGGTCGCCGATCTCGCGGCGGGACGCATTCGCGTCGTCGACCTCACGCAGACGCTGTCGCCCGAATTTCCGCAGATCGTGCTGCCGCCCGAAATGGGGCAGGCGTGGCCATTCCGCATCGAGGAAGCGTCTCGTTACGACGCGCGCGGGCCGGGTTGGTACTGGAATAATTTTTCCTGCGGCGAACATACTGGCACGCATTTCGACGCGCCGATCCACTGGATTTCTGGCCGGCACCTGCCCGACAACAGCACCGATACAATACCCGCCGAGCGTTTCGTCGCGCCAGCCTGCGTCATCGACTGCTCGCGTGAAGCCGCCGCCGACGCCGATTTCCTGCTCGGCGTCGATGTCCTGCGCCAGTGGGAGCGCCGTCACGGCCGCATCCCGGCGGGATCGTGGATCCTGATGCGCACCGACTGGTCGAAACGCACTGATCCTGTCGCCTACCAGAATATCGACGCGACCGGCCAGCACACACCGGGTCCCGACACCGATGCGGTGAAATTTCTGGTCGACGAGCGGCGGGTTCTCGGCTTCGGGTCGGAGGCAATAGGCACCGACGCCGGGCAGGCTTTTCATCTCAAGCCGCCCTATCCGTGTCACTACTATATGCACGGCTCGGGCCGACTCGGCCTGCAATGCCTGACCAATCTCGACCTCTTGCCGCCGACCGGCGCGGTGATCATTGCCGCACCGCTGAAGATCAAGGAAGGCAGCGGCAGCCCGTTGCGCGTGCTGGCATTGGTGCCGTCATCGACAGGCGCCCCCGCGCGCGCCGCCAAAACGGCTGCCACCAAAAAAGGCGGTGCCCGCGCAAAGCAAGGCCGCGTCCGAAAGAAGCGCCCAAAGAAGCAGCGATGAGCGTCGACGATATTCTCGCCGCATTCCTGCCCGGCGACCGCACACTGCCCACGATGCTGCAACGGCAGGCACGCCGTTACGGCGGCCGCACATTGTTCAAGTGCGGCAGCGCAAGTTGGCGCTTTGACGAAGTGTCGGACATCGCCGCGCGCTTTGCCGGAGCGCTGGCCACCGCAGGAATCCATCCAGGCGACCGCGTCGCCATCATGTGCTCCAACCGGCCGGAATTTCTCGAAGCCTATCTTGGCTGCGCGTGGCTCGGCGCGATCGCAGTACCGATCAATATTGCGGCGCGCGGACCTCAGCTTCGGCATATCTTGAATAATTCCGGCGCACGGCTCCTTGTGATCGAAGCGGAGCTACTGGAAGCGTTCCGGCATGTCGACTTGAGCGGCGTGGCGTTGGAGCGGATATGGCTAATCGGCGGCGATACGCCGGCGCCATTTGATCGCATTCCGATCACCGGCGTTCCACCACGCAACGACGCGCTTCCTGCCGTCGCGATCGATCCGGCGCAGACAGTTGCCATCCTCTACACGTCAGGAACGACCGGCCCATCGAAAGGCGTGTGCTGTCCGCACGCGCAATATTTCTGGTGGGGATTTCACGGCGTCCGCAATCTCGAACTCCGCGAAGGCGACGTGCTTTGCACAACACTGCCGCTGTTTCATACCAACGCGCTGGGCACGTTCCATCAGGCTTTGCTGACCGGCGCGACGCTGGTGGCCGAGCCGCGCTTTTCCGCCTCGAAGTTCTGGCAGACGCTGATCGAGCAGCGCGCGACCATCACCTATGTGCTCGGCGCCATGGTGCCAATCCTACTCTCGCGTGAGCCCTCGCCCGAGGAGCGGGCGCACTCGGTCCGTCTTGCGCTGGCGCCCGGCGTGCCCGCGCATCTCTTCACCGCGTTCGAACAGCGCACCGGCATCCGTCTGATCGACGGCTATGGCTCGACCGAGACCAATTTCGTCATCGGCGGCATGCTCGCGGAGCCCCGACCCGGCACTATGGGCAAAGTGTGCAACGGTTTCGATGCGCGCATCACCGGCCAGGAAGGCAAGGATGCGGCCGACGGCGAACCCGGCGAGCTTGTGCTGCGCTCTCATGAGCCGCTCGCATTCGCCACCGGCTATTTCGCCCTGTCCAACAAGACCGCCGAGGCCTTCCGCGATGGCTGGTTTCACACCGGCGACCGCGCCGTGCGCGACGCGAACGGCTATTACCGCTTTGTCGACCGGCTGAAAGATGCCATCCGCCGCCGTGGCGAAAATGTCTCCTCGTTCGAAGTGGAGCAAGTCCTGCTCAGTCACCCGGACGTCGGCAATGCAGCGGTGTTTCCGGTGCCGTCCGAACTCGCCGAAGACGAGGTCATGGCCGCCATTGTCCGGCGGCCGGGCAGTCCGCTCACCGAACGTGCGCTCTGCGAATTCTGCCAGCCGCGGCTAGCCTATTTCGCAGTGCCGCGTTTCATCGAGTTCGTCGACGCGTTGCCGGTAACGGAGAACGGCAAGGTGCAAAAGTTCAAGCTCCGCGACCGCGGCGTGACCGCCCGCACCTGGGATCGCGAAGTCGCGGGACATCCGATCAAGAGTCCAACCCGCTGACGCTAATCCCGCGCTCCGGGTTTCGCAGCCGCATCAGGATCGTATCCAGATGGCTCAGAACCGTTTCGCCCGCCGCATTGACGAGCGCGTAGTGGCCGCTGACGATGCCGCGATCGGGTTTTGATTTCGATCGCCGCTTGTCGCGCCAGGTCAGCTCGAGCGTCAACGCATCGCCGGGATGCACCGGACGATGGAAGCGCACCTCATCGAAGCCGACGCCCGCGATGACCGTATTGCGGAACGGCAATCGGTGGACGAGACGCATCTTGACTGCCAGCAGATAAATCCCCGGCGCCGTGATGCCGCCGTGCTGGGCGGCGTAGTCCTTGTCGATGTGGATCGGCAACGGGTCCCATGCCGCGGCGAAGTCCAGAAGCTCCTGCTCCGGAATCACGCAAGGCCCGGCGCGCAGAACGGCGCCGGGGCTTACGTCCTCATAGAAGATATCGTCCATCGGCCGTTCGTCTCATGTTAAACCGATTTTTGTCATTGCGAGCGCAGCGAAGCAATCCAGCGCTCAATGCAAGCGGCCCTGGATTGCTTCGTCGCTCTCGCTCCTCGCAATGACGATAACAATTCAAGGCATCAATAAGCAGCGCGGGGACCGCACCATGCCTCAATCATCCCGACCAGCTCGAATCTGGTATCAGAGCTTCGTCCATCCGGTCGAGCAGGCGCCTTACATAGAGAGACTGCAAGCCTTTCTGCATCAGGCTGCGGCGCCGGATATCCGGTTCGAAGTCCACGGCCTCGACCCGCCCGATCGTCATTTCCACGCGCTGACGGAATTCCGCTGCGCCGCGCAGGTGATCCGTCATGCCGTCGAAGCGGAGCGCAATGGCTACGACGCCTTTGTCATCGGCCATTTCCAGGAGCCGGGCCTTCTGGAAATCCGCGGTGCGGTCGACATTCCGGTGATCGGGCTGGGCGAAGCTAATCTCTTGGCCGCGCTCGGCATGGGCGGCCGCATCGGTCTCGTGACCATCGATCCGAGCTTCATCACATGGCACGAGCGCCAGGTTATGGCGCACGGGCTCGACCAGCGGGTGGTCGGCGTGCGCGCCATCCGCACCGAACTCGAAGGGTTCATGCGCGCCTTCACCGACGCGGCGAGTTATGCGCAAGTCCGCGCCGAGTTCGTCGAGCAAGTGCGGCCCATGGTGGCCGACGGCGCCGAAGTCATCCTGCCGGCGGGCGGCCTGCCGATGCTGTTGTTCGCGCGCGAATGTCCGTTCCTCATCGATGGTGCGCTGGTGCTCAGCGGCATCGCGGTGGCCGCGAAGGCTGCCGAGATGGCGCTCGCCCTGCACCGGCTCACCGGCTCGGTGATCAGCCGCCGCGGCACCTATGCCAAGGCATCGGCGGCGTGCATTGAGGAATACATGCAGGGCCGCTGGTAGCTCGCGGCGAGCGGCGGATTTCAGCGAGACCGGCTAAACTTTTCCGTCATCCTGAGGTGGCCGCGAAGCGGCCCTCGAAGGACGACGGCCCGAGCGCCTCAGCTGCGTCCTTCGAGGCTCGCGCTACGCGCGAGCACCTCAGGATGACGAGCGTTGGGGCACGAGCTGCCGCCGCATCATCGGGTAATGCGTATTCTTTCCGGTGAACAGCGGAAAGCTCTTGAAATGCGCCCGCAACTCGAGCCGCACCGGCGAGGCCATGGCCGCGTTGAAAGCGTCCGGAGAATCAAACACGACCTCGTTGCCGACCATATAGTCCGCCGGCGGCAAGATGACAGCCGCGGTCTGATCGAGCGGCAGATAGCACAGCACCGATCTGATCTCCGGCAGCTTGCCGAGGATCGGCGGATGGTCGGCTACATAATGCGAGACGAACTCCGCAGCGTTCTCCGCCGGATGGTGATAGCGCACGACATAGGAAAACGGCGCGCGCAACGGTCCTGGATTTGGCGCGGCCGCGACCGGATAAAACCGCCGCTCGAAACTTGTGCCGGTGATCGCAACACCCGCGGGCCGTTTACCAATGCTTAGCTTGAAGCGCGGGTCAGACAATCCGGCTTCGAGTTTGTCCTTGGTCGGAAATTGCAGCATCGCCATGAGCAGCGGTCCGGGCCCGTCGCTAACGAAGGGGTCGTGAGTGCCGCCGCGCACCGGCTGGTACAGATCGACCGCGGACAATCCCGGCAGCATCGTCCAGAGCGGCGATGCATCCCGATCCGCCCAGGCCTGCGCGGCGCCCTCCTGGTGTTGGCCGCCACTGCAGGTGATTTCGTAAACAAAGTCGGTCACGGCAGCCCTCGCTTCCAATCCGTGCCTCAAGTCCTACCACGGTCGCGCAAATCCTCGAACTGCGGCTCTGGAGCAATAGACTGATGTACCGGCCATCGCGCCGCGAACTGGAGCAAGGGCTTGGACCTGGCGCGCGTAAATCTGGAGAATAAATACACCCTCCAATCCGGCCGCATTTATCTCACCAGAATCCAGGCGCTGGCGCGCCTGCCGATGATGCAGCGCCAGCGCGCCGAACAACAACCCAGTATGACCTGCGAATTGGTCGTTGCTTTGCCGCGACCGCTCACTGCCGCTTCTGGCACTTCGCATCATTTCACTGCGGCGCGGCATTTACCATTGCGGCAAGGTCCGTCATGCTCAGGGGTTGGGAGGGCGAATTGACCGCTACGAAGATGTTTCGCATCTGGGCGCAGGGCGCGACCGATCAGGTCGGCCACCGCAATTACCTGGCGGCTCTGCTGCCGCACATGCAGGCGTGTACCGATCCCAGTTTCGAGCTGGAATTCAAGACCATGACGCCCTCGGTCACGACCGTGCATGCGCTCTCCGAGCAGCGCTTCTCGCGCGCGGTGGTCCGCGGCGCCATCCAGGCCGAGCGCGAGAATTATGACGTCTTCTTCATGAACCATTTTCAAGATGTCGGACTCTACGATGCGCGTGCGTCGGTGAATATTCCCGTCCTTGGACTCGGCGAAGCAACCCTGCTGCACGCCTGCACGATCGGCCGCAAGCTCGGCCTGCTTGCGATCAATCACGCCTTCATTGCGACCCATGCCGAGCAGATTCATCGTTATGGGCTGCAACAACGTATCGCCGGTATTCGCGCCATCAACGCCAGCATCGCGGACTACATGGAGGCCTTCGCCGCGCCAGCCAAAAAAGCGGAGCTGTGGACCATCTTCGAGAGCGAGGCGCGCCGCCTGATCGACGCCGGCGCCGATGTCATAGTGCCGACCGGCGGCATTCCGATGATGCTGTTCGGCAACGATCCGGGTGCCAACGTCGACGGCGCACCGATTCTCAACGGCGTCACCGTGGTGATCAAAGCGGCCGAGATGGCGGTGAAGTTGAAGCGCCTCGGATTGCCAATCGCAAGCCGCCACCCGCAGTCAGGTTTTGCCCTGCCGTCGCCCCAGGCGCTCGAGGAATTTCTGAACCACGGTTGAGGTAATTGCCCGTCATGGCCGGACTTGTTCCGGCTATCTGGTCCGATAGGCACTGCCCGGGTCGTCGGGATGCCCGCGACGGAGCGCGGGCGCCCTCAGCGCGCGAACGCCGCCCACCGTTCCGAGGGCTCGTCCGGTGGCACCGATGACAGCAGCGCGCGCGTATGGGCGTGTTGCGGAGCTGCGAACACCGTTTCGATCGGACCCTGTTCGACGATTTCGCCGCGATACATCACCAGCACCCGGCTGCACAGATGCCGCACCACCGACAGATCGTGCGAGATGAACAGCATGGCGAAGCCGAGTTCGGCGCGCAGCCGCGCCAGCAGATTCAGAAGCTGCGCCTGAATCGAGACGTCGAGGCCCGATACGATCTCGTCGGCTACCAGAATCTTGGGAATGTTGCACAGCGCGCGTGCAATATTGATGCGCTGGCGCTGGCCGCCGGATAATTGGCCCGGCAGCCGCGCGGCAAAATCGGGTGACATGCCCACCTCGGCGAGCAATTCCCGCGTCCGCGCCAGCCGCTCATTCCAGTTCGTGTGCCGGCTGCCGGCTTCCATCGCCTGCGTGACGATACTCGCAATACGGCGGCGGGGATTCAGCGCCGATTGCGGATCCTGGAACACCATCTGCACGCTCGCGGCGCGGCGTTCGCCATCGCGCAGTGATGCACTACTCAGGTCCTCATCGTTGAGCAGGACTCGTCCGGTGCTTGGCTGCTCAAGCCCGGCCAGCAACTTGGCGATCGTACTCTTGCCGCTGCCACTTTCGCCGACCAGGGCGACGAATTCATTCTCCGCAATACTGAACGAGGCACCCTTTACGGCGGTCACCGTACGCGCACCACCAAAAAGTCCGCTGCCGATCTCGTATCGCTTCTGCAAGTCTTCGAACTCGTAACACCGGCCGTTCGGAGACTGCCGGCGTGGGCGTCGCCTCTCCCGTCGTGCCGATATCGTGCACCGCGTCAACATGGATGCAGGCCGCTGCGCGGCCAGGCGCGACGGCGATTGTCGGCGGTGTGCCAAGGAGACACTCGTCGGTAGCCAAAGGACAGCGCGGCGCGAAATGGCACCCCGGCATGTCGCGAAGCTGCCGCAGGCTTGGCATCTGATCGGGCATGACATAGAGCGCGCGGCGGTCGGCGCGCATGGACGGATTGGCGAGCTGGAGGCAGCGCGTGTAGGGATGCGCCGGTATCGACAGCACAGCGCGGGCCGGCCCGCTCTCGATCGCGCGACCGGCATACATCACGATCACGTCGTCGCATAACTGTGCGGCGAGGCGCAGGTCGTGGGTGATGAAAATGACCGCGGTGCCATGCCGTTCCTGCATCTCGGCAATCAGCCGCAGGATCGGTGGATGCATGGTGACGTCGAGCGCGGTGGTCGGCTCGTCGGCAATCACAAGGCGCGGATTGCTGGCAAAGGCCAGTGCGATCAGCACACGCTGGCACATGCCTCCGGACAATTGATGCGGATATTGCGCAAGCAAATCGCTCGCGTCGGGTAATCGCGCCGCGTCCAGCATGGCGAGCGCACGCGCGTGGCGCGCTTTACGGCCGTCCTCGCCAAGCCGCGACAAGTGCTCGTCGAATTGCGCGCCGATCGTCAGCACCGGATTGAGCGCGGTCATCGGCGCTTGCGGGATGAAGGTAATGGCACGGCCGAGGAGCGCCCGTCGCCGCGCCGGGGCCATCCGCACCATGTCTTCGCCTTCGAACAGCAGCGCGCCGGACGTGACGGCAAAGCCTGCCGGAAGAAGCTGCGCGATGGCGCGCCCAACCATGGTCTTTCCGGCGCCCGATTCACCGACCAGGCCGAGAATCTTGCCGGGGGCGAGGTCGAACGAGAGATCGCGTATCGCCGGAACGACAGCACCATTGATCGTGGCGTCTATTGTCAGTTTTTTGGCCTGCAGGGCGAGCATGGTTTAGCGCCCTACTTCCGCAAGCCGCACATCGAGCGTGCGGCGCAGCCCGTCGCCGAGCAGATTAAATGCGGTGACGGTCAAAAAAATTGCCAGTATGGGCAGCAGCAGATTCCATGGCGATTGATAGACGTATTGCCGCGCATCGGCGATCATCTGGCCCCATGCCGGCTGATCGGCGCCGACACCGAGCCCGACAAAGGACAGGATCGCCTCGACCACGACCGCGATCGCCATTTCGAGGCTCAATAGCGTGATCAGCAGCGGCAAAGTCGCCGGCAGCACTTCGCGGACAATTGTCTGCCAATGGGTGAAACCGAGCAGCCGCGCGGCAGCAACGTAATCATGCCGGGTCACGACCAAAACTTCAGCGCGCAGCACGCGGCAGAAGCGCGTCCAGTCGACCAGCACGATGGCGAGGATGACCTTACTGAGCCCGACGCCAAGCCCGACCATCAGGATGAGCGACAGGATCACCGGCGGAAACGACATCCACACGTCGACCAGACGTCCGATGATCCAGTCGATCGCGCCGCCGAAATACCCGGAAATATGCGCAAGCGTCGAGCCGATGACCATGGCGCCAAGCGATGCAAAGATTGCCACCAGCATCGCGGTGCGCGCGCCGTAGATCAGGCGCGACAGCACGCAGCGGCCGAGGCTGTCGGTGCCGAGCGGATAGCTTGGGTCACCGCCGTCGGCCCATGCCGGCGGCGTCAGGATCGAGAGCAGGTTCTGATCGCCCGGGTCGTGCGGCGCCAAGTAGCCGGCAAAGACTGCGCAGCAGCCGATACAAAGTATCATGCCGAATGCAATCAGGACCCGAGGCGAGCGCAGTGAGCGGAGCACGGCGCTCATCAGCGCACCCTTAATTTCGGATTGAGGACGACATAAAGACCGTCGACCATCGTGTTGACGATGAGCACCACGACGCAATACGTCAATCCGATCGCCTGAATCAGCGGCAGATCGGCATTGCGAACCGCATCGACCATCAGATTGCCCATGCCGGGATAGGAATAGATCACTTCGACCAGCAGCGTGCCGCTGAACAAAATTCCGAATTGCACGCCGGCAAGCGTGAGGGTGGGCAACGACGCGTTCTTGAGCGCATGGCGAAGCAGGATCCGCGATTCCGAGAGGCCGCGCAGCCGGGCCTGTGCGATGTAGTCCTCGTGATAGATATCGAACAGACTTGAGCGCAGAACGCGCATGATCGTCGGCGAGAAGGCCAGACCGAGCGCGACGGCGGGCAAGATAAGGTGACTGCATGCGCTCAGAAACACGTCCAGGCGTCCGACAAGCAGCGAATCGAGCAGCAAAAATCCGGTGACGTGGGGAATCGGCAGCCCCGGCGAAACCTCGCCGGTGAAAGGCAAAAGCTGCAAGGCAACACCGAACACAAACAGCAGGATCAGACCCCAGAGAAATTCCGGGATCGACAGCAGCAGCACCGAAACGAGATCGGCCATCGGCTCGAGCAAGGTGCCGCGGACGTGGAAAAGGAGCAACCCTCCCCCGACACCGAGAATTCCGGCAATCACCATCGCGCACAGGGCGAGTTGGATTGTTGCCGGCAAAGTTGCTGCGACGAGCGATCCCGCCTCACGGCGCAGCGCGATGGAACGGCCGAAGTCGCCATGCAGCGCGTCGGCAAGCCAAATCAGATATTGCTGCGGCAACGGCTTATCGAGTCCCATCTCGCGCCGCTTGGCTTCGATTTCCTCGATGGTCGCGTTGGGCGGCAGCGACATCGCCGCCGGATCGACCGGAAGCAGCCGCAGCACGCAGAACAGCAGCGCCGAGACGACAAGAAGGATCGGGATCGCCGCCAAGAGGCGCCGCGCAATCAGCTTCAGGACGGTTGCGAGCATACGGTGTCATCACCCGCCAACGGGTCCGGCCCGAAGTGGCCGGCCCGATGACAGGCTCCGGCGGGTGATCCAGTATTCGCAAGCGTTGTAATCGTTTTTCGACGTATGTGGCTACTGGATGCCCCGCTTGCGCGAGGCATGACAGGCCGCATCAGCTCCACCGCATCGTTTGCGGCAGCACCCAGCCATTGGCGTATTTGGTGTAGGCCAGATTCTTCTTATGCACGATCGTCAGCACGCTCTGCAGCAGAGGCACGGTGGCGCCCTTCTCCACCGCATAGCGCTCCAGGTCCTTGTAGCCGGCAATGCGTTTGTCGTAGTCGGCAACGCCGAACAGCCCCAGCACCTTGTTACCGATATCCTCATCCTTCCACGGCGAGAAAGGCATTTTCGGATTGAGCTGATAGCCCGAGAAAATCTCCGGATCGCCGGTGGCGTTGTCCCAGCTATAAAGCGTGGTCTCAGGCAGTTTGTTGCCGCGGTTCAGTTCGAAATATTTGGCGTACTCGATGACCTGGATATCGGCTTCGATACCCACCTGCTTCCACATCTGCGCGATGGCGCGCGCGATGTCATAGTCGCTGGGGAACTGTCCGTTGGTGGTGGCAAAACCGATCTTCACCGGATTGGCGGGGCTGAAGTTCGATTTGGCAAGCAGCGATTTGGCCAGCGCCGGATCGTATTTGAACGAAAAGTCGGTGAGATAGCCGGGCGTGCCTGGGGTTGCCAGTACCGAAAGCGGCACCGCGACGCCGCCGTAAAACGCTCGCGACAGCGCGGCCTTGTCGATTGCGTGGTGTGCGGCCAGCCGCACGTTCTCGTCGGCGAAAGCCAGATCGGCGCGCATCTGCAACAGAATCACGCGCGTGATCGGATCGAGCTCGGCGGCCAAGCTCGGCTCTTTCTGGAAGCGCTCGACTTCACGCACCGGCACGTTGATGGTGAAATCGGCCTCGCCGGACTGGATAGCAGCCACGCGCGCCGACGGATCCTTGACGATCTGGATGGTGACGCGCGCGACCTTGGCCTTCGGTCCCCAATAGTTGTTGTTGCGCTCCAGGACGATGCGCGAGTTCAGCTCATACTCTGCGAGCTTATAGGGCCCGGTGCCGACCGGACTCTTCAGGAAATTATCGAGCCCTTGCCCTTCGATATATTTTTTGGGCACCACATAGCTGCCGAGAAATGCCATCCATTGCGGCATGGTCGGCGCCGGGGCGTTGAATTTCATCGTCGCCTTTGTCGGTGATTCGATAACGATGTCATCCACCTTGCGCATCGAATTGGCGATGTCGAGCTTGACGCCGGATTTGTTGCGCTCGAGGAACGTGTAGCGGAAATCCTCCGTCGTCATCTTGTCGCCGTTGTGGAACGTGACGTCGTCGCGCAATTCGACCGCCATGCTCAGCGCGTCGGGCGCGAGGGTCCAATTTTTGATGAGATGCGGAACCAACTTAAGCTGTGGGTCCTGGTCGAGCGGCTGGTCGTACACCGCCTTGAAGATCGGCTGCGCATCCGGCGTGAAGCGCTGATTGGGATCCCATGAGGGAACGTCGTTCGGCCAGGCGATGGTCGCCGCATCGCTGCCGGCGGCGATCGCGCGGCCATAAGGCGATAACCCGCCGATACCGGCCGCAGTGCCCATTGCCCATTGCAAGAACGTTCTACGCTGCAACTTCAACGCCATGATGTGCTCCTCAAACGGCGTGTCCCGCCGCATCCGGCCCAACCGGCTGCAGGTTAGCATTTATCGCCAAAAAGGAATGTGGCCTAATGCGCGCCGTTGAGCGCCTCCCACACCCGGCGCGGCGTCGCAGGCATGTCGATGTGGCGAACGCCGGCACGGCGGTTGAGAGCATCGACAATGGCATTGATGACCGCCGGCGGCGCGCCGACGGCGCCAGCCTCGCCCGCACCTTTGACGCCGAGCGGATTACCCTTGGTCGGCACATTGTGCGTGGAGAAAGCCAAGCGCGGAATATCGCCGGCGCGCGGCATGGCGTAGTCCATGAAAGAACCGGCTAGCAGTTGCCCGCTATCCGGGTCGTAAACCGCGTGCTCCAGCAGCGCCTGGCCGATGCCCTGCACGATGCCGCCGTGGACCTGGCCCTCCAGCATCAGCGGATTAATAGTGCGGCCAAAATCGTCAACGACAGTGTAGCGGTCGATGACAACCGCACCCGTATTGGGATCGATCTCGACTTCGACGATGTGGCAGCCATTGGGGAAGGTCTGCGCCGGCGGCACGCGGGTATGGGTCGTGTCGAGTCCGGGCTCCATGCCCGCCGGCAATTTGGCCGGATCGCGCGCCGCATTCGCCACTTCCATGAGATCGAGCCGCAGGTCGGTGCCGGGCACCGAGAATGCGCCATCGGCAAACACAATGTCCTGCGCCGAGACTTCCAGAAGGTGTGAGGCGAGTTGCGTGCCTTTGCCGATGATGGTGCGGCTTGCCTCGTAGAGCGCCGCACCGCCGACCGCGAGCGCGCGCGAGCCGCCGGTCAGACCCGCCGGCGTGCGGTCGGTGTCGCCCATGATGACGTCGATGCTGTCGGCATCGATGCCGAGTTGATCCGACACCACCTGTTTGTAAGCGGTCAGCAGCCCGGTGCCGTATTCCTGATTGCCCATGACGAGTTCGACGTGATCGTCCTTGAATTCGATCGACGCCGTTTCGGGAAAGCCGCCGCCGCAGCGCTCGGTGTAGGTCGCCATGCCAATGCCGCGCAGCTTGCCGCTGCGCTCGCTCTGCTTGCGCCGTTTGGCAAACGACGACCAGTCGGCCGCCGTCATGCACATATCCATGATTGTCTCGAACTCGCCGGAATCGAGCAGAAGCTTGGTTGCGGACGTGTAGGGCATTGCCGAAGGCGGCACGAAATTGATCCTGCGAATTTTGTCCGGCGCCACGCCGAGTTCGCGCGCCGCGGCATCGACGAGGCGCTCCAGCAGATAACCGGCTTCCGGCCGTCCGGCGCCCCGATAGGCGCAGACCGCAACCGTATTGGTGCATACGCCTTTGACGTTGACGTGGATCGCGCCGATTGCATAAAGGCCGGAGACGAGATCGGTTGAACGCGTCGGCACAAAGCTGCCGAACGGCGACAGATAGGCGCCGAGATTGGCGAGGATTGTAACCCGCAATCCGAGAAAACGCCCCTTGCTATCGAGGGCAAGCTCGGCGCGCGTGGTGTGATCGCGGCCCTGATTGTCGGAGACGAAACCTTCCGAGCGATCCTCCTGCCATTTCACCGGCCGCCCGATCTTGCGACTCGCCCAGACCGCCAGCGCCTGCTCGGGATAAACGAAAGCCTTCATGCCAAAACCGCCGCCGACGTTGCCGGTGATCAGGCGAAGCTTGTCCTTCGGAATCTTGAGCACGAGCTCGGCGAGCGGATCGCGCACGAAATGCGGGCCTTGCGTCCCGGTATAGAGCGTCGAGCGGTCGGTCGCCGGATCGAAGTCGGCAATCGCGTTGCGCGGCTCCATCGAATTGGCGACGACACGGTTATTGACGAGGTCGAGTGTGACAACGCGGGCGGCCTTGGCGAACGCGGCGTCAGTCGCCTTGGCGTCGCCCGCATCATTATCCCAATCGAACACCAGATTGCCGGGGATGTGGTCGAATAGCTGCGGTGCGCCCGGCGCGAGCGCATCCTTCGCATCGGTGACGGCCGGCAGCGATTCATACTCGACTTCGATAGCCTCGGCAGCGTCGCGCGCGGCGGTCAAGGTTTCGGCGACGACCACCGCCACCGGCTGCCCGACGTGCCGCACCTTGCCCTGAGCAAGAATGGGGCGCGGTGTGTCGTATCGCGATTTGCCGTCGCGGCTGACCAGCGGCGTTGTGCACGGAATATCGCCGAGGCCGTCAGCACGCACGTCCTCTCCGGTGCCGACAAACAGTACGCCGGACATTTTCCGCGCCGCAGTGGCGTCGATGCGTTTAATGGTGGCGTGGCCCATCGGCGACCGCAGCACGAAGGCCTGCGTCATCCGCGGCAGGACCACGTCATCCGTGTAACGCCCTTGCCCGGTAATCAGGCGCAAATCCTCGTAGCGCCGTACGGGCTGACCGATACCGAATTTCATTCTATTTCCTCGTAAATGGAGCCGTGCCGGACAGGGTACCGAGAGCGACGTAATACTTAAATTGAAGCCATCAAGCGCCTCGGTGTGCCGTAAGCATGCACCACACCGCGATCATAGCAGCCGCCGTGTTTTCTCCCAGAGTGTACGAATGCACGACGACATGGCAAAGCGTTCTCGCGGCGCCTTTGCGTCCGAGCTTTGCAAAAACGTTTCAAGACGCTCTCAGAACGAACGCGAGCGTGGAGCCTCGGGAGGCGCCAGGGTCGTGGGCCGCGCCACGCGGGCGAATGTTACCACTCGCTCGCGCTTCGGGCGCGGCGCGCGCCACAGGACAATCCGCTTGCGCGAACCGCCTGCTCCGGGCGCGCTGCGCCTCCCGGCGCTCCACCGCGGTTATTGCCGGGGCGACCGGCCGCCACGGCTGAAACCGCTCTCGCTCCGACTACGGCCCGGCTCCGGAGGCCTTACCGTGTTGAGCAAATCTTTTGATGACCAGGACATATCCTAAATAGTGACATTCGTCAAGCGGGACGTATCTGAAACGGTGACCGCGGCACTGAGAGCCAGATTGGCCCGACGCGAAAAAATGCTTACTTCGGCGGCGGCGTGTCGCGATCCGACAAGTAAGTTGCGAGGTATTTGGTCACGGTGTCGGCGTCCTCGGGGAACAGCTGGGCGCCGAAAGCGACCATCAGCATCACCGTCTTGTGCCACTCGGCGGGGCTTTGCCGCATCGTAGCAAATCGCGCCGCCGGGTGGCAGGCGCCCGCACAATACGCAATCACTTCGGATTTGCCGTCGCCATCCGGCAGCTTGGCCGCTGCGTCGTCGATACGGCGTTGCGCCTGCGCGGCCAGTGCGGTCAATGCCAAACCGGCGGCGGCCATGACGACGATGGTGCGGAATTTCGTCATGGCCCGTTACACCAGTTTGGTCCGCCGCTCGGCAATGGAATATTTCGGATACCAGGTCGACTCGGCCAACAGGCCGACGCGTTCGGCGACGACGTCGATCACGAACGGCCGGCCATCCTTCAACTCTTTGATGCCGCGCGCCAATGCCGGAGCGATTTCGCCGGGACGCGTTACGGTGGCGCCGTTGACATCGAACGCTTTGGCCGCGGTCTCGAAGCTCACATCGGGATTGCCCAGATAGCTGCCCATGTCGAGCTTGAATTCGCGCAGCCGTGGGGCGATCGCGCTGACGCGCATGCGCGTATCGTTGAAGCTTCGATTGTTGAACACGACATAGAGCACCGGCGCTTCGAAGCGGCGCGCCGCCCACAACGCCTCGATCTGGCCCATGAGAAAAGCGCCGTCGCCGATCAGGCATACGGTCTGCCGGTCGGGCTTCGCCATTTTGATGCCGACCGCCGCGCCGACCGACCAGCCGAGACCGGATCCCAGCGTGCGGCCGAACAATTCTTTCTTGCCGCGGCCGAAGCTCAGCCACGGCAGCACCCGCGGCATCGCCGAGTTGAATTCGTGGGTGATGATCGCGTCCGGCTCGAGTTGCCGCTGCGCTTCGCGCGCGACATGCTCCCAGGCGATCGGGATTTGATCCTTGCGTTCTTCCGCCATGGCCTCGCGCGTCAGCGCGACCTTGCGGTTGAAGTCGGCGATCTTGTCGAAACGGTCCTTCGCTTTCGCCCTGGCGTCCGCCGTCATGCCGGACTTGACGGCCTCGAGGAGCGCGCCGGCGGATTCCTTCACGTCGGCGACGATCGGCACCGTGTCGCCGGTCCAGCGCGCGACGTCGTTCGGCGCGGTGCGACACTCGATGATCTTCCAGTACGGCGACACGACCGGCGCCGCGCCCTCCTGGTAGAGCATCGGGCTGCCCATGTTGAGCAGCACGTCGGCGCCTTCCAGCGAGCGGAACGGCGTGAAGGCGCGGTCGCTCTGCCCGACATAGAGCGGATGGTCGGTTGGGAAATCGGTGAATGGGCTTAGACCCTGCACCACCTGCATGCCGAGCAGTTCGGCGAGCTGCAGCACTTCGTCATAGGCATCGCTGCGATGGACATCGAGCCCGACCAGCATGAACGGCTTGCGCGCCTCGATCAGAATCTGCGCGGCTTGCTCGATCAGCTGCGGATCGGGTTTGGTGCGGATCGGCACGGTGAACATCTGGCGCGGATAAATCTCCGCCTTGCCGACCGCTTCGGCGACGTTGGTCGGGATCGACAGGAAGGTGGCGCCGCCCGGCGGTGTCGTCGAAATCCGCATCGCATTGCGCAGCAGTTCCGGCACGCGGCTCGCCATCGGGACCTCGAAGCTCCAGCGCGTGAATTGCCTGGTCATGTCGACGAGATCGTCGACCTCTTCGAAATTGTCGCGCCCGGTGCCTTCCGTGGACTTGTTGAACGACGACACCACCAGCGGATCGCCATCGCGCTTGGCGTTGAACATATTGAGCATCTGGTTCGCGGTGCCGACCAAGCCGTGCACATTGACGAATGTCGGCTCGTTGCTGGCGAGCGCATAGCCGGACGCCATGGCGGTGACGATGCCTTCCTCGGGGCCGAGGATGAGATTGATGTCCTTGTCGCCGACCATGGCATCGAGCATCGCCGCCGACGACGTGCCGTTGCCGTAAAAGACGTGCTTCACGCCGGCGGCCTTGAGCTGCTCAATCAGCAGAAGGGCGCCGGTTCCTTCGACCGTGCGCACGTCGCCGCCGGCGGCTTGAGCGGCGACCATCGGCGCGAGCGTGGCGAGGACCGATTCCGCCGCGGCTATGGTGAAGCCGCCTGCCGTCATGCCCTTGAGGAAGCCACGGCGGTCGAGGCGGCCGGTGATGAAGGCTGAAACCAGGTCGCGCATGGGCCGTACTCCTCGTTATTTTATGCCTTATTTGGTGAGAGCTTATCGCGCGTGACAGGAAAACGACAAGTCGCTGGGCGACACAACTCGCTCTTCGCTGGGCCTCCTGCTTGGCTGAATTCGACCGTCTTGTGATCGCCATCACGAACCGGGACCTGTCGTCCCGAGACCAACCTAGCTAAATGCTATCCGGGCGAACGAAAGGACCAACACCATGAACGACTCAAGCATCTACCGGATCGAGGAAGAGGCGCTCGCTTACGATGTCTCCGACGAGCAACTGGAAGCCGCAGCGACCGCCCCGAAGGACAAGGGCGGCAGCTTCACCATCTCATTCTGCTCCGGTCTGGACACCTGCCCGGCGTAAGGGCGGCTGGCCGACTCTATAATTCTCTCTCGAAAGGCCGGAACCGCCGACTTGGACGTCGGAAGCTTCGGCGTATGTCATGAGTGGCCCGAGCTTCAAATTGCTGAAGTCATGGCGGACCCGAAGAGATTCGAACTCCTGACCCCAGATTCGTAGTCTCGGCCACGCGGCACCGAAGCGTGGAACTCCACGACATCAACGCTAATATATCGTGGACGAGGATTTCTTCGCGTACCAAAAGCGAATGCTTTTTCTCGCTGGCCTCGTTCCCACATAGACGGCCTTCGCGCCTGAACCGTCGCCATACCGGCGTTCTTTGTATTTATTCAGTGTCACGGTGTAGACGAGCTGGCGGTCGAGCGACGGCAATACTTCGTCTAGCCAGTCTGGGGATGCCCATAAAATCTCACCGTCCTCGTTCTGTTGATTGCCACGGTGGTCGTCCGGATCCGGTAGCCATTCGCCCCACACCTGACTTCGCAATGCCAATTTGTGGTCTGGGGTTTGCCATTCGCGGAAATCCTTGTCAGGGAAGAGCCCGAGCATCGTTTGGAGTTCGAGGCCGAGACGAGGCCGCGAAGCCACACCGCTTGTCGCGATTTGCTCTCCCGCGTCGACCCCGATGCCGTAATTTTCCAGCCCCCAGACAAACGGTTCGAACCGTGATGCTTGCCTGTGAGGGTCGTCTACACCATCGTGATGAACATGGGCAGCCAAAGATTGCTATCGGATCGGTTCTTGAATTTTTCACAAAGCCCGACGATGCCGCGACGCACCCCTAACGCGGAAACGATCCGCACATACACTCCATCCGGCGACTTCCAATGCCCATGAATTGGTAACATCGCGTCAGGCGATGCATTCAAAAACCCTAAGCTCTTGAAAAGGTCTGGAGCCGCTATGATCGATTCTGTGTTTTTAACGCGCGGCCCTAAGAGGTTGTTTCCCGCGATCTCAGGCACTTCATCTTTGTGATCGCTCAGCCACGATCCGTCGTTGAACGTGACGTCATAATCATTGATCCACCGCGCAAACGGAGACGCCGGATCAAGGTCATAGCTGTCGCGAGTAACCGGAATTGAATTCCGAAGCTTTGTCCCCGCGCTTAACATTCCATGCTTCTGAACGTGGTCACGATAAAACTCGTACCGATCTGTTCGATCTCTGCGATAACGATCGCGTCCTGGAAACGCATCCATATTTTCCGCTTGCGGCCAGAGCCGCTGAATTTCGTGAGCTATCGCGTCTGCGCATGAGCCATCAGAAATCCGAAATACGCGAGCTAGATGTGGCACTTCCGATTTCTTGAATTCATAGTCAAATGTGAAGCCGGACTTCGAAGGGGCCTGCTTTGGCCAGCCGACGTCGACGACAACAATACCTTTCGGATCGATCTCAACTTCTTTCACTAAAGATGCGATTTCGGCTGGGTCGCAGCCAATATTTTTCAAGCAACGCAATATGTGCCGCTTGTGAAGGATATGGACATCCTTACGGGCAGCTAATACAAGAAGGCGTGTTTTAAGAGGTGCTAGTTTTGTACCATGAGCCAGCGCGGCGCGGGCCAGCCCCATTAAGAGCCATTGTTGTGAATTTTGAAACGAGAGGTGGTGTTCTTTCGTTTTCAACGCAGGCACTTCCCTGCGATCGAATTGCTCCAGAAGAGCGTCCAGCTCCTCAATTAGCCCTAGTTCGGCGAAAATACTCAGGGCGCGCGCAGTGCTCCATTTGATATAGGCGTCGTCATCACCCAACAGGTGCCAAATTATTCCGACGACTAATGTCCGCTCATCTGCAATGCTGAATACGGCTTGATAAGGACCCTCTCCGATTTCGTCGGCCAAACCTGCTGCGGGACCCGATAGAAAGCTCTCGAGTGCCTCCCGCGAAGCACTTTTTGACGCCTGCTTAGACAACGACGTAGCGAGCTGTAGCCACTGCTCGCCAGCCAGTTCAACTCGTTCGGATGCTATCGTGTTTAGCACTTGGTTCAACACAAAGTTTGCGTCGCCACATAGTTCGGCAAGTTTGTTTATCTCACGGGTCACATTCCCATATCGAATATTGAACAGCTCAAAGCCCTTCGACTTAATAGAAGCGAGATTACATTTTTGATTTGCGCAACCACATGCGCAGAAGACCCAGCCCAAGCTGACACGCACTCCTAAATCCGGTCGACAGCATCTTCAATCGGAACATTGGCGGCTTCAGCCAAGGCCAACAAGTGATCGAGCCGCTTGTCGTAAGGGCAAGTCTCGCGGATCTTCTCGAAAAGATTTCGTTTCACGAAATACGGCAGTGACGGCGCTGCTTCGATTTCGTTCAACGACCCGTCGATAGACACTGAGGATGCGGGATCGCATTTCGCCACTAGCGATTCTACAAATCCGTCTGGATCCGCCTCTTTAGTTATACTTGCGATGCTTGCGGGCAGCTCTCCATGCGACGAACGGGAATTGTATTCGTGTCTTTTCCTTTCAGCCTCTGCCAACAACTCTTTTGCCTCGGTGGCATTAGTTTCACTCGCCACACCGGGAAACTTCTCGACGACCGTCAGCATACTTTGCCACACAGACGACCAGCCGCCGTTTGAGTGTTCAGCGGTCAGCTTCCTGAACACGGCTTCGAAAATCGTTCTTTGTTCGCCGATGTTCTTTGCCTGCGGCAGTATCGTCGAAAGTCCATCTCCGACACTCCATTCATGCCAACCATGATCCTTGCAAATGCTGAGCAAAGCTGCAGCGAGTAACGGCGGAAGGTGCCCCTCGGCCGAAAGGAAGCAGGCCAGTTGAGGCAGCCCCAGCGAGAAGCTGGCAACGTCCTCGTCATTCCATCGCAGTATTTTTGTTGCTGCTGAACTTCCGACAGACCTTGCGCACGCTCTGGCAAATAAAGCCCATCCGAACTTGTGCGAATCATGAGCGCAGATAGTCTGCGACAAGTTCATCAACCTGTGCGCCAAATCAGGCCGAATGGGTCCCCCGGGCTGAGTGGCGGCGAAGTTTAAAATGGCGTAGATTAAGTCGTAATCACTGCCGCCGAGTTTATCGAGCTCTGATAAACCATTGCGATAGTATTCCCTCGCCTCGGAAACGCTCATTTCGAGCAACGCTTCAGCCAGCGCTGCGTAATCGTCTCCCCGCTGTTCAGTTTGGTCGTCTTTGCGAATTCCATCGACGATGACTTGAGCGAATGCGCCCGCTCGCACCTGAAGATCGGACTTTCCAGCGATCAACGCGAGCACTTGCGTTCGCTCGCTAAGTTGAAAGCGAGGGCGAGACATCAAATCAATGACTTCGGCAGCTTCGCTGTCAGTGATGCTGGGTGCGTGCTGGAAAAGCAATAACGCAAAACCCAACCCGATTGTTCTGCTCAGCAGCTGATCCGGATCTTCAAACCCCCGCGACACCGACTTTGGTACTTGCGGCTTCCAATTTGCGAGAAATGCGCTCAAGCCCTTGTTGGCTGCATGAGCACGCATTTTGGTTTGGATAGGCTCAATTACGTTGAGCACGGTTTCAATCCCGCGAGCAATGTTTTGACACTCGCGACTGTCGAATAGACTTTTGGGTTTGGCGTTGCCCTTTTTTCTTCGTTCACCTTTGCGACGGGGTGCGGGCAAAGCCGCAAGAAATGCCTTGAGATCTTTGTCTGCTTTTAGAGCTTTCGCGGCCCGCGTGATCTTCACCCCCTGAGGCAGTAGGTCATGAATTGCGACAGCCCTTTTTTGTGACCAAGCCGCGACACAGGCCCGAAGAACGGGGAGCCACGCTCTCGAAAGTCCGTAGCTTTCACCGTAGTCGTAACTAGAGGGCCTAGTTTGAGCTTTAGCACTTAGCAACCGCTTTGCCGAAGCCGGGCCATCGTGCACCAGCGCGGCAAACGCCGCATACACGAACTCGCTACCCGCATCGTCACTTAGGGTGGTGACGCTTTCCGCCTTTAGTTTTGCTTCCGCCAATGCGCACGCAAGGGATTTTCTTTTCTTTGAGGTTAGTGCGGTTTCGCTCTCAAGCAGCATCGCCTTCAGAACGAAGGATTTGCCTTTCGAAGTTGCCGTAAAGTCAGCGAGACCAGCTACAACACTGGCGCCCGTGGCGCACTCATACTGACGGGCGAGCTTGATGGCCTCCCGCGCTACGGGGACGGCCAGACTACGGTTCCATTGATGAAGATTGCGATCTACGGCTTTGTAGTCCTTCTGCAGGATCTTCAAGAATAAAACCGACGCGAAGTCCTCGTGTTTAGGGCCGCTTCTCTCATGAGGAAGCTCGCGCTCATCTCGCTCTTGACGCGCGTTCCAATTAATCCAGTCGATGGCACGGCTCGAGTGAATTTCGGCCTCCTCCATCTCGTTTGAAAATGCGTGAGCTACAGTAAGTCTAGCGTCTCGCGCGCCGCGCCACCCCGAACGGTCGCTGAACAAGCGGCGATATGCGTCTCGATCGCCGAGAGTGACGGCCAAAGCCGGTGATCGGCGAATGAACTCGTCGCCACGACTATTCGCGGCTGCGACCTGTGCAAGGCGCATTATCACACCGAGCACACGGTCGAGATCGTCGTCTTTCACGGCCAACTTAAAAGCCGCGTTAAGTCGAGCTAAGGTCAAACGCCTCCGACCAAAGTCGGACTGAATTACGGAAGGAAACTAAGTTGAAGTCAGCAAGCGCATATGCCCGATTACTATCTTTTATCGCCACCAAGAAACCAGGAAGCGCCTCCGCCGCGTACTGAGATGACGCCTGCGCGTCTTGAAGGCGCTGGGCGATCGCTTGCTGAGAAGCCGTTTCGCTCGAATACGTATCGCGGATATATGTTTCGGTTGGCTCGTCGCGGAAAATCGCGCCGTGCGAAACGAGTTCCAGCATAGGCACTAAGTCAGTCGCAGCGCTCATGACTTGTGATGTCGACCAACCTAGAGCGGTCGCAAGCTCATCAAGTGGGATTGGCGGCGGCAAAAGCGAGATGGCCGCGAAGAACTCGCGAACATCTCGATCATGCCAGCCGGCAACATGAAGATCCGAAAAAATCTTTTGGCACTTCTCCGAGATAAGTTGTTCGACCGTGATTTCTGACTTATCCGCTCCCCCGACGACGTTTACATCCCACGTTTCAACCAAATACGCCAAGACGCGGGCGTTTCCTTTCGATCGCGAGAATGCGGTCGCAAATTCAGTGGTTGAAATTCTTGTGCGTCGAGAGGCTAAGTAGGCCTCAGCCTCCTCTTGAGTAAACGCCTGAAGCGTAAAAGGCTCAATTGTTGCTCGACCAACAACGCGATCCATGCGATGCGTCCGCGCCGTCAGAACGAGCTTCACGCCTTCGATTTTGTTATCACTCAATGATGCTAAGAGAAGCTGCGGGAACGCTTCGTCCTTGCGGTCGTCGGCTTCAAGCTGCGCGTTGTCAGCCGCATCTATAACGATTAACACCCCTTTTTTCTTAGATTGCTCTTTCAACGTTTCGACGGTTTGAACGAGGCGGCGTCGTAGCGCTCCGATCAGCGCAACCGATTCTGCGTCGCCGGGAAGCAGCGGATCGCAAAGCCCTCTCGAAGCCAATTCGTTAGCGATTTGCACGAAGCCCACTCGTGGGAGATGTCGCTCTTGATCTTTAGATCGGTAAGCACCTCCGCCGAAGCAGTCGAACACGACAACCTCGTGACCATCCGTCTGTGCCGCAGCCAGGCTGCTAACGAAAACCGTTTTTCCAACTCCGCCGTCAGCGTGAATGAAAATTGGTTTAGTTGTCCTTGCGATCAGATGATTCGCGTCCTCCAACTGTTTGCGGGAAACGATCTCGCCTACATCAATGAATCGTGTATCCGCCGGAAATAGATCTTCCGGTTCACAATCTAGCGCTACAAGAACTTCCTCTCGCCTGATGAGATTGTTACTTTTATTTATTAGCCCTGCTTTCTCCCGGACAATTTCAACTAGATCAAAGAGTTGAGATTTACTGCGCAGCTCATTACCGGCTGACCAATCAGCCATTGTGCGCCGTAGGCCACTATTCAGAACCGGAAGCGTTTCTTCGGATGCGCGGAATTCGCATCGGCCGAAGAGACGTTGGGCGTCTACATTTTTCTTCGCGCAGAGGTCCTTGAGATAATCACGTTGGGTTAGCGCTTCGCCGTGTGTGGGCGCTACGCCTGATTTAAGCCCCTTGATTGCCGCCCAAAGATCGGGTGAAAAATCGGCGTTGGTGACAAACGCGAAGGTCAGCTTTTTGTCGATGTCAGCTGCCGATATTGTTTTCTCGTAGCCAACGATCGTGTCCGCAAATTTTTCTATCGTCTTGCGAAGATACGAAGCGGTTACTGCGCGCTCTGTCGTCTTGTACTTGAATTGCGCTGTCTGAACGGCTTCCGACGTGGCGAAACTCTCTCCGTTCCCATAGTAGAGAATCAAATCCGCCACCTCTTCGGCTCCCGTACCGGGATCTGCGGTTTCACTGGTTGAGAGCCCCTCGATGGCGATCGCCTTTAGGCGGTCCCGAGGGAAGACCAATTGCATGGCTCGCCGAGCGGCCCAGCGTTCATGAAACGTGTGCCCCGCGCGGGACGCGCTTACGACGCCTGTTGTTTCTACCGTTTTAGATTTTGCAGCCTTTTTAACCATGGTCCGAGCATACGGAATTTTGGAATTCTTTCGAGGGAATGTTCATGGTCTGTTTCCCCACACATGAGCGCTTGCGAAATTCCGGGATAGTGCAGCGATATCACGCAAGCTCGTTCCGGCTCGTCGAAAGCCGGGGCGACATGAAATCCCGCTGCAACCAGCGCCGCGCCACCTCTGCGCGCCACTCTTTGTCGGGTTTCGAAGAATCTCGCGCGGCCAGTTCTTCGCGATTGTTCTCCACACACCATCCGCCGATTTTGTGCTGGCGCGCCCGGAGAGATTTCGAACTCCCGACCCCCAGATTTGTAGTCTGGTGCTCTATCCAGCTGAGCTACGGGCGCGGCGCGTCGTAGCTATAGATTTCGACGCTTCATGGCAAGGCGACGGCCAGGCAGTGGCGCCGCCACCGGGTCGGATGGCCGTTAATCAGGCCGGCTCTTGCGCTTGGTCTGGTACCATTGCCAAAAGCCGAAGACGAAAAACCCGATGATGAAGACGAAGCTAGAGTAGCCGAGAACTTTTGTTACAAGCATTTGACGCGGCTCATGCGTGGGCGCGGGCGCCGCGACGGGCGGACAGTTCCACCGCGCGGTCGGGAATGGTCAGGCGCAGCGTGGCGCCGATGGTACCTTCAACCAGCCGGATTTCGCCGCCATGGGCGCGAACAAGCTCGGCGGCGATGGCGAGGCCGAGGCCGCTTCCGCCGGGGCGCGTCGAGCCCTGGAACGCCTCGAACAAGTGCTCACGCGCTTTTTCGGAGAAGCCGGGTCCGGTGTCCGACACTTCGATCACCACGACGGCGCCCTCGCGCCGTCCGGTAATACGGATCTGATCGCGGCCGGGATCGCGCGCATCGCGGCTCTCCAGCGCCTGCAAGGCATTGCGCGACAGATTGAGCAGGATGCGGAACAACTGATCGTAGTCGGCCTCGACGACGAGCTCCCGCTCGACCGCGCTGATCCAGCGGATCGGCGCATCGGGACCGAGGTTGAGTGTCTCGTGCACTTCCTCGACCAACGGCTCGAGCAGGATTTGCCGGCGCTCGGGCGGCGGCTCCTGCACGCGTCCGTAAGACAATGTCGATTCGCAAAACGCAATGGCGCGCTCGAGCGCACGCATCAATTTAGGCGCGAAACGCTGCACGCCGGGATCGGGCAGAGTCACCAGGCGATCGGAGAACAATCGCGCCGACGCCAAGAGATTGCGCAGATCATGATTGATCTTCGAGACCGCGAGACCGAGGGCGGCGAGGCGGCTCTTCTGATGCAGCATCGAAGCGAGTTCGGTCTGCATCGTCGCAAGCTCGCGCTCGGCGACGCCGATCTCGTCGGCGCGGGTCGACGGCGTGATGATGCGATCGGCGTTTTCCGGATCGGCGCGGAACGCCATCATGTTGGCGGTAACGCGCCGCATCGGGCGCACGAACATGTAATGCAGCGCCAGATAGACCAGCGCCGCGGTGATGACGGAAATGACGAGCGACAACAGCAGAATATCCACCGAGTAGCGCAGCATCGCCTTGCGCAGCGGCGGTTCATCCATGATCAGTTCGATATATTCGCCGCCCATCGGCGCCGGCCCCACGACCCGCATGACGTCCTTGCGGGTGTTGAGCATCGTCTTGAATGCATCGACGATCGAATCGAAGGCGGTCACATTGCGCATGTCGAACGTATCGGCGACCGCCGGCGGCATATCGTCGATCGCAAGCATGCGGCGGCGCTCGCCCATTTTCATGGCGACTGCGCGGGCGCCGATACTGTCGAGGATTTGCTTGGCGAGCGAGTTGGGCACCATGCCGTTCGGCGCGGCGTCGAGCACGAGCGCCGCAGTATAGCCGGTTGCCAGCCGGTCTCTGAGCCAGGTCACGCGGAAATTGGCAACCGACGGCACATAGATCAGCACTTCCGCGATCATCACGAACAAGATCGTGAGGACGAGGAGCTTTCCTGAAAGACCAAAGCGCGGCACACGGACCGACCCCGGCCGCGGAGCGATTTCACCACTCATTCGCTTAAGCCTCGCTTGCACCCGGTCGTAGACCCAGGCGGCGCAGCTACCCCATGATGCGACGCATGCCGGAATACGTCAAACCCATGTACGAGAGAAATAGGTCATCTCGGGGCGTTTTCCAGCGCGGCCGGGCCGGGCGGCAAATATCGCGGTGGAGGTATTTTTCCGCCAAAAGACAGGGTTTGGCCGGTTAGATTGACGTTCCGGGAGGGCTTTCGTATAAGCCGCGCCAATCGCGCCCCAGCGGCGATTTCACGCCTTTGACATGGTCCATCGACGAGCGGCCGGGGTCGAGGCGCAGCGGAGACAAATCCCGTGAAACGGACCTATCAGCCGAGCAAATTGGTGCGCAAGCGCCGCCACGGTTTTCGCTCGCGCATGGCGACCAAAGGCGGCCGTAAGGTGTTGTCGGCGCGGCGCGCGCAGGGGCGCAAGAAGCTCAGTGCGTGATCGGGATACGCTCCCCGCCATTGCCATGGAGCGGTTGACGCGCCGGACCGATTTTCGCGCTGCTTCGGGCGGAGCGCGGGCATCTTTCGGCGGTTTCGTGTTGCAGGCCCGAACCCGCGGTGACGAACGCGGCATCCGCGTCGGCTTTACGGTGTCGCGGCAGGTCGGCAATGCGGTGGAGCGCAATCGGGTGCGGCGCCGGTTGCGAGAAATCGTGCGGCTCTCGGCTGGCGGCGAAATGCGCAACAGCCACGATTACGTGCTGATCGGGCGGCGCGCGGCGTTGGCGCTGCCGTTTCATGAGATGCAACGGGAACTTGATGCGGCGCTGCGCCGGGTTCATGCCAAGAATTCCAGCCCCGGGCACGCCGGAACTGGTGCGAGCGGCGGGCGGCACCTACATGAAGCGGGTTCAGCGCCGGCAAAATCACATCGCGCATCCCGGCAAAAACCCCGCAAGGCATGAGCATTGAATGGGCGATCACAAGAACACCATCATCGCCATCGTGCTGTCCTTGCTGGTGGTTGTGGGCTGGCAATATTTCGTCGGCTACCCGCAGATGGAGCGGCAGCGTCAGCAGGCCGAGCTGAAACAGCAAGAGCAGACCCAGACCCAGCCGGGCGCGACCAATCGGCCCGGCACCGACCAACCCGCGGCAAGCCAAAGCGGCGCACCGCCCGAAGCGCCGGGCCTGCCGAATGCGGCTACGCCTTCGCCGCAGGCGCAGGCCGCCACCCGCGAGGCGGTGATTAACGGCTCACCTCGGATCGTCATCAATACGCCGCGACTTGGCGGCTCGATCGACCTCAAAGGCGGCCGGATCGACGATCTGACGTTGACGCAATACCGCGAGACGATCGATCCAGAGTCGCCCCCGATCGTGATGTTCGCCCCGACCGGCGCGCCGGAAGCATACTACGCCGAGTTCGGCTGGGTGCCGGCTTCGGGCACTTCGGCGACGATGCCGGGCCCGGACACGGTCTGGAAGCAGGACGGATCAGGTCCGCTCGACATCGACCATCCGACAACTCTGACCTATGACAACGGCCAGGGCCTGATCTTCCGCCGAACGATTGCGGTCGATGACCATTACCTGTTCACCATCAAGGACGAAGTCCAGAACAAGGGCGGCAATCCGGTCACGCTGTTTCCTTATGCACTGATCTCGCGCCACGGCGCGCCGAAGGTGCTGGGCTATTACATTCTGCATGAGGGCCTGATCGGCGTGATGGGCGATCAGGGCGAGCAGACCGAAACCTACAAGAAGATGGACGATAAGAAGTCCGAAAGCTGGGAGGCGACAGACGCCTGGCTTGGCTTTACCGATAAATATTTCGCCGCGACCCTCCTGCCCGATACCGACGCCAAGGTGAAGGCGCGCTTCTCGGCTGTCGAGGCAAGCGGCGGCGTCAAGACCTATCAAACCGATTACCTGCTGCAGGCGCAGACCATCGCGCCGGGCGCGACCGGTACCGCCGATGCGCGGCTGTTTGCCGGCGCCAAGGAAGTCTCGGTGGTCGGCATCAATTTCCTCAGCGGCATCGACGGCGGCTACAACGCGGCGCTTGGGCTGAACCATTTCGACCTGTTGATCGACTGGGGCTGGTTCTACTTCATCACCAAGCCGATGTTCCTCGGCATCGATTACTTCTTTCATCTCATCGGCAATTTCGGCATCGCCATCCTGATCGTCACGGTGATCGTCAAGATTTTGTTCTTCCCGCTCGCCAACAAATCTTATGCCTCGATGGCGAAGATGAAGGCGGTGCAGCCGCAGATGGCGATGATCAAGGAGCGCTACGCCGACGACAAGATGAAGCAGCAGCAGGCGATGATGGAGCTCTACAAAAAAGAGCAGATCAATCCCATTGCCGGCTGCCTGCCGATTGCAATCCAGATTCCGGTGTTCTTCTCGCTCTATAAGGTGCTTTTCATCACCATCGAGATGCGGCATGCGCCGTTCTACGGCTGGATTCACGACCTATCGGCGCCGGATCCGACCAACATCTTCACTCTGGGCGGATTGATCCCGTTCGATCCGTCGATACTGCCGTTGCTCGGCGGCTTCCTGCATCTCGGATTTTGGCCGGCCATCATGGGCGTGACCATGTGGGTGCAGATGAAGCTCAATCCGGCGCCGCCCGATCCGACCCAGCAGATGATCTTCGCCTGGATGCCGCTGATCTTCACCTTCATGCTGGCGAATTTTCCGGCCGGCCTCGTCATCTACTGGGCCTGGAACAACTCGCTCTCAGTCCTGCAACAGAGCGTGATCATGCACAAGAACGGCGCCAAGATTTAGCTCTGGGATAATCTCAGGGCCACTTTTACAAAAGCGAAGCCGAAGCCCAAACAACTGCCGAAGCAGCCGGCGGAGTAGCGGCTTTCCCATTTTCGATGAGACCATTGCCGCGCGAATCATTCTTGATTCGCCGATGGATTGCCGTTTGAATTCAGCTTAGCCAGAAGAGCAAGCCTGCCACTTGTCGCGCCGAATGTATCGGGCAATGCTTCCTATGGAGGCTGCACGTGCGGAATCCCGTTCTTTATCTTCTCCGGACGGCGATTGCCGTTCTCACCGCGGCCACGGGCAGCGCCCTGCCGGCGAGGGCGCAGCTCACGTCGTTGAACTTCAAGGGATTCAACTACGTCTCCTATTACAACGGCGGCTACGCCAATGCCGACTCGATGCCGGCGATGGTGAGCACAGGCGCGAATGCGGTGGCGCTCGCCTTCGAATACGGCATCGACGTCAATAACTCGACTGTCTATGCCGATCCGGCCTACACCGAGCAGTCATCCGTCATCGCCGCGACCATCGCCGAAGCAAACAGCCACGGCCTCTCGGTGATGGTCCGGCCGCTGATCGACTTTCTCGATACGAGCAAGATCGGGTCGTACAGCATGGGCGACTGGCGCTCGACCTATAATCCCGCCGATGTCGCTGCATTCTTCGCAAGCTACAAAACGATGATCGTCTCCATGGCGCAGTTGGCGCAAGCCAACGGCGCCGCAAGCCTGAGTCTCGGGGTGGAACTCGATCAGCTCACCGGCCCCACTTACCAGTCCTATTGGACCGATATCATCACGTCCGTGCGCGCGGCCTTTTCGGGAAAATTGACCTACTCGTCCGAGTGGGACGACAATACTTCACCATGGCAGGGACAACATGGGCTGACGGCAGGGACCGGCGATCTGACGACCCAGGTGAGCTTCTGGGGCAAGCTCGATTATCTCGGCATCGATGCCTATCCGCCGATTTCGGATGCCGCTAATCCGACGGTTGCGCAACTCGTCGCCGGCTGGACGCAAACGCCGACCGACTCGGGCGCGCTTGCGACCACGGGCAACCAATCGCTGATCAGCTACTTCTCAAGTGTCGCGACGCAAGTCGGGCTGCCTCTGCTCTTCACCGAAATCGGATACGAGAGCGCGAGCGATGCCGCGCGGCAACCGTTCGGCACCTCGACCGGTGTTTACGATCCGACGCTCCAGGCAAACCTCTACACCGCGTTTTTCGAGGCATGGCAGCAGAGCGGCAACAATGCACTGACTGGCGTCTATTTCTGGAACTGGGATCCGAACGCAGCGGAAGTGGGTCCCGGAAATGGGCCGAACTTCAGCCCGCAGGGCGAGCCTACACAGTCCGTCGTCGCGGCAAACTTCAGCGCTCCGGGCCCGGCATTACAAGTAAGCCCCACGACCAGTATCGTCTCATCCGGCGAGCAGGGCGGCCCGTTCTCGCCATCTTCGTTTCAGTATCAGCTACAAGCAACCAGTGGCAGCGTCGGCTATTCCATTACCGGAGTGCCGAGTTGGCTTACCGCATCGTCGACCTCCGGCACGGTGACGACGTCGGCAACCACCATCACGTTTTCGATCAATTCCAGCGCCAACACTCTTTCGCCCGCGATCTACAATGCAACGATCACGTTCACAGACACGACGAACAGCAACACGGTGCAGTCAACCTCGGCCACACTCACGGTGGATGCGGTTTACACCCTGTCGGTCAGCGTTTCCGGCAACGGCACAGTGACGAGCGCACCTTCGGGAATCAGTTGCGGCTCGCTGTGCAGCGCGAGTTTTGCCGGTGGTGCCCCGGTGACACTCAATGAGACGCCCGGCGGCGGCACAATCTTCGATAGCTGGGGCGGCGCCTGTGCCGGGAGCGGCGCTTGCTCGGTAACGATGAACTCTACAGCAAGCGTATCGGCGACCTTCTCCGCGCCCGGCGCAGCGCCGCCCAGCCGGACCTGGGTTTCGGCAAAATCGGGAAACGACGCCAATCCGTGCACCCGGGCCGCGCCATGTCTGACCTTTGCGGTGGCCCTTGCCAATACGCTCGCCGGCGGCGAGATCGATGTACTCGATCCCGGCGACTTCGGCCCGGTGACGGTCACCAAGGCGATCAGTATCTTCAACAACGCGGTCGGCGTGGCCGGCGCTGTGGCCGCCCCCGGCACTAGCGGCATCGTTATCAGCGCAGGTGCCAGTGACGTCATCACCCTGCGCGGCCTGATCTTCGATGGCCTCGGTCAGTCCGGCGCCTCGGGGGTGCTGTTTAACAGTGGCGGAAGGCTGAACATCCAGAACTGCGTGGTTCAGGGATTTGGCGCGGCGGGCATAACGTTCTCACCCGGCACCGGCAGCGCCACGAAGGCCCAGATGGTAGTCCAGGACACGGCGATCCTCAACAATTCAACCGGGATCTCGATCAAGCCGAGCGGCGGCATCGCGGCGAACGTGGTGCTCAACAAAGTGCGTGCCGACAACAATAGCGGAGGCGGCGTGAGGTCCGACGGCACGGCGGGCTCCGGCGCCATCAACGTCGCCATCGCCGACAGCTCGGTGAGCCTCAACGCCAGCAATGGCATTAACGCGGTCAGCGGTCCGGGAAACGTGACCGTCAGCATCATGCGCGACATCGTCGCCGCGAACGGCTTGACCGGCATCCAGTCGAACCAGAGCAAAGGCGGCACTGCGAGCGTGACGGTCGGCAGCTCGCAGCTCTACGGCAATGCCACGGCCGCACAATCCGATCGGCGGCGGCACTTTGCTCAGCTACCAAAACAATCAGCTCAGCGGCAACGCCAGTAATGGCGGTTTCACCGGCTCGGCAAGCCTGCACTGACTCTCTGAATTGAAACTACGGAGGCTCCGGTACGGACTATCGTCAAGCCGCGCGAACGCGGCTGAAGAAGCTGGCGACCTTGGTTTCCAGGTCGTGGGCGCGGGATGATAGTTTTGCCGTCCAGCTCGTGATGTCGCCGACGGCGGCGGCGCTGCGGGTGACGGCCTGCGCAACCGATCCCACTTCCGTCGAAGCCCGCGCGGTGTAACCGGCGGCGTTGTGCACGCTTTCCGCGATCGATCCGGTCGTCGCGCTCTGCTCTTGCACCGCGGAGGCAATGCTGGTCGACACGTCGGTCAATTCGTTGATGGCGCGCGCAATCGAGGATATCTCCTCGACGGAACGCTTCGTCGCGACCTGGATGGCGGCGACTTGTTGTGAAATATCTTCGGTAGCGCGCGAGGTTTGATTGGCGAGTGTCTTCACCTCGGCGGCGACTACGGCAAAACCCTTTCCGGCATCGCCGGCACGCGCCGCCTCGATGGTCGCATTCAACGCCAATAAATTCGTCTGCGCCGCAATCGCCGATATGGCGCCGACCACCGAGCCGATGCGGTTGGCGGCGTTATCGAGCGAGCGAATGACATCCTGCGTACGCTCGGCATCGTCCACCGCGGATTGCGCCATGCCCAGGCCGCGCGTCGCCTGCTGGCCGATCTCCTGGATCGAGCCCGATAGCTCTTCGGTGGCGGCTACGGTGGCTTCGATGCGGTGCGCGGTCTCCGCCGACGCCGTCGACGCCGACGCCATGCGATTGCGCGTGTCGTCGGCGACTTCGTTCAATGTTGCGCATGTCGCGGTGAGCGATTCCGATGTTTCCTTGATCGCGTTGACCACTTCGCCGATCGCACCGGCAAAATCGGCGATCGCCTCGTCGATCGCGGTGCGCCGCGCCGCCGTGGCTTCTTCTGCGGTCTGCCGATGCAGCGTCATGGCGTTGGAAACGTCAAACGAAATGACTTTGGAAATGACCGTGCCGTAAGCCACGACAGTGGCGGCCGAAAAGCGGTATTTACGGGCAAGCGCCTCGAGCGCCGCCTTGAGCACGTAGCTGCCGGAGGTGCTGTGGATGCGGCCATCCATTCCCAGTGCCGCCTCCTGGTGAACGGTGTGCCGGCAAGACTCGGCATAGTCGCGATCGAGCTTGGCGCCGAGCAGCGCACGAAAGTGCGCGAGCTGAAGTTTCTTGAAGAATTCGGTGTTCTGAGCCACCGTTTCGCTGATTCGCGGCAGCACCCGCACCGCGACGATCACGTCATCGATCGCTTTTTCCAGATGCGGCGCGAGCACCGGCCAGGCTTCGGCCAGCACCCGTCGCGAGCGATCGTCGAGACCGTACAGCGTAAGACGAGCCTCGAAGGCCTGCACAAGATCGGTCGGCATGACGGCTGAAAAATCTCAATTCGCCCCAGACCGGCGCATGGTGCGGCAGAATTGTTGCTCTTGCGTTAATGAACTGGTTACCAATGCGGCGCTGCGGCAAACCGAGCCGGTGGCGCGCCCGAAGGGATTCGAACCCCTGACCTCTGCCTTCGGAGGGCATGCTCCACGCGAGTTTTCAATGACTTACAGGTGATTTTAGAGGCATTAGCCGCAGGGTTTACCGGCAAATTCGGCGGGTCCAAATCGTATCGAGATGCCTGCATATGGCTGGGCTGTCGGTGCAATCCTGTTTTGGGCGTTGCGCGGTGGCGGTAACGGTAGCTTTGCCGTCGTCACCAGCTTCAACTTTCGCACCGAGCGGCGTCAGGCCATCGACAACCCTGCTCTGGAAGCGCCCCCGCGCTGTGCTTTCACCTATGACGCGCCACACCCTCACCGTATCCGGGATGCCCTTAAGTTCATGCAGCCCGAGCTCCTCATAGTCGAAGGCTGAGCCGCCGAGACGATGGGTTAACTCCGGCACCGCCACAGAATCGGGAGATGCGATCGTCTGAATCCTCGCGGCGAGGTTCAATGTCTCTCCGATTGCAACGCGTTCCCGCGAGCTGCCCTCGCCAATCAACTCGCCCACCACGACCACGCCCGTGGCAATGCCGACCCTGACTTGCGGGAGGATCGAGAAAGACAGCCGGATCGCGGCCATCGCGTCGATCAGTGCAAGTCCGGCACGGATGGCTCGCTCGGCATCATCGTGTGATGCGGCGTTCGGTGCCCGTCGTGCACTGAGCTTTTAGCGCGCAGGTTTTGCAGCCGCTTGTCCAATAGCGGCGCAGCGTCTTGCCGTCCTCCACGTTCGTATAGCGATACGTTAGCCGCTCGCCGGCGGGACAGCGATAAACATCGTCGGCAGCGACATAGACGAAGTCCTGTTTGCCGAAGCGGCCAGCAGCCTTGGCACCCGAGGTCATCGGCTTCGGCAATGTCACGGTGATGTCGGCGTCCTCGCAAGCCTTAATCTCCTCGCCATCGTAATAGCCGCGGTCTGCCACGACATCGAGCATCTCAACGCCTATCTCGGTTCGCGCCTGCTCGGCCATATTCGACAGTTGATGGCGGTCGGTGCCGACGTTCGTCACCTCGTGGGCCACAATGAGATGGTTCTTGGTATCGACTGCGGTTTGCACATTGTAGCCGACAATTCCGGTGTCCTTGCCGCTCGTCGCCATCGAACGTGCATCGGGATCGGTCAGCGAGATTTGCTTGTCCTCGCTCTTCATCAGCTCGGCACTGATCGCATCGAGCCGTGCGATCTCTTCGTTCAGTTTCTCGATTTTGTCCCTGAACCGCGCAACCTTCGCCTCCGGCACCGCATCACCACGACGGTCGGCAGTCTCCAGTTGCGCTATGTAGCGCGCGATGCTCTCCTCGATCCGCCCCAGACGCCGTTTCATCTTGGCCTCGGTGAAGTTCTTATCGCGCGCATTGACAGCCTTGAATTTGGAACCATCGATGGCGACGCTCGCCTCGTTCAGCAAATTAAGCTCGCGGCACACCGCCACGAAGTTACCGCAGACCTCACGAATGGCCTTGCCATTGTCCTTACGGAAATCCGCAATGGTCTTGAAGTCCGGCGCCAGCTGTCCCGTCAGCCAGATCAGCTCGATATTACGCTGGCATTCGCGCTCAAGGCGTCGGCTCGACGGAACCCGATTGAGATAGCCATAAATGTATATCTTAAGCAGCGTCGCCGGGTGATAGCAGGGCCGTCCTCTTTCCAGCGGCGCAACCCGACCAAAACCAAGCTTGCCAAGATCAAGACCGTCAACAAAAGCGTCAACCGCACGAACCGGATTGTCCTCGGCCACATAGTCTTCAAGTTCGGCTGGGAACAAACTGCTTTGGCTCCGATCAGTCCCCTCCACAAAGCCTGACATTCATCGCTCCAGACCGCCAATTCAAAAAAAAGAATCATAGCATCCGTGCGACTTTTCACACAGCCTGGGCCATCTTCTGCCTCACGCACTGCAACATTTTCGGCGAAATTTAACGGGCAATTCTGCTACGCGGCGCGTTCAACCCGCATATCGATTTCGCTGCGGAGTGTCCCAAAGTCGATGGGCTTAGTCAGCAGCGCCTCCGCTCCGTTCTCCAGTGCCCTGCGCTTGGTCTCCGCATCGCCGTAGGCGGTGATCATGATAATCGGAACATCCGGCCGCATCGCCTTTGCCTTGGGTAGGAGTTCAAGGCCGCTCATCCCCGGCATGTTAATGTCCGACAGGATCAGGATAAGGGATCGGTCGCCGGCCTCGGCGATACGTTGGAGTGCGATTGGGGCTGATTGCGCAAATTCCATCGTGAAGCGGTCGGCGCGCAGATCGCGCCGGAACTGCTGCCGGAACAGCACCTCGACATCCGGTTCATCATCAACGACGAGAATGAGCAGGTTCACGCCAGTTCTCCAGTCTTAATCGAGGATGCTCCAGTGCGCGGTAGGATGATCCGAAATTCAGTGAACTCGCCGGGTTTGGTATCGACATCTATGGACCCGGAATGTTGCTTGACGATGATGTCGTGGCTGATGGAAAGACCCAGTCCGGTGCCTTCACCGGCAGGCTTCGTCGTGAAGAACGGGTTGAACATCTTTTCCTTCACGTCGGAGGGTATGCCGGTGCCATTGTCGCGAATGCGGATTTCGACACGGTTTCCGAGGTTCTTGGTCGTGGCAGCGAGAATTGGCTCGTAATCGCCCCCATTGGTCTCGGACCTGCGCTTGGTAGCCGCATAGAAGCCGTTTGAGATAAGGTTGAGCAGCACCCGCGTGATCTCCTGGGGAAACAGGTCGACCTCGCCGGCGGCTGGATCGAAGGATCGCTCCAGCTTGATATTGAAGCCCTGCTTCTCGGCTCGTGCCCCGTGATAGGCGAGGTTAAGGCTCTCCTCGACAAGAGCGTTGACATCGACCGGCCGATGCTCGCCAGAGCCCTGCCGGGAATGCAGGAGCATGTTCTTGACGATGGCGTCGGCGCGCTGGCCGTGCTGCACGATCTTGTCGAGATTACTTTGCAGCGTATCCGCAATCTCGCTGATCTCCGTCCGCACCTTGGTGTCTAGGTGAATGCCGCCGAGAGCCCCTCGCAATTCATCGATCAACTCGACTGAGATGGACGAGAAATTATTGACGAAATTGAGCGGATTCTTGATCTCATGGGCGATGCCGGCAGTCAGTTGGCCGAGCGAGGCGAGCTTCTCGGTTTGAACGAGGCGATCCTGCGCGGTGCGCAATTCTTCTAGTGACTTGCTCAGGTCCACCGTGCGCTGCCGTAGCTCGTTGAGAAGCCGAGTGTTCTCAATAGCTATGACCGCTTGAGCGGCAAAATTGGTCAACAACTCCATCTGTTTTTCGCCAAAAGGACGAACCTCGTCGCGGTAGACATTGATCACTCCGACCAATTCGTCTTCTTTGAGCATAGGCACGCTGACGATCGTGCGTGCACCGGTCATGCTTAGGAAGCGGCGACGTTCGTTCGTTTGGTAGGCGGGATCGACCGCAATATCGGCGATCTGCACAGTCTGTTTCGTTGCCGCCACTCGGCCCATCGCGGAATCGCCGGTCATGCTTACGGTTTGTTCAATTCGCCGATACTCGAGATATTCAGGCGGCACGTTGTGCATCGCGCCAGCGCGGTAGACGCCGTCTTCAGCAAGAAAAAGCTGGCCGAACTTGGCCTGGCAGATGCGCGTCGCATTCTCCAAGATCGCCTCGAACACGGGCTGCAAATCCCCTGACGACGAGCTGATAACGCGCAGCACTTCCGACGTGGCGGTTTGCTGCTTTAGCAACTCCGTGAGATCGGTCGTCCGCTGCCGCAATTCATTGAGCAGCCGCGTGTTCTCAATGGCGATTACTGCCTGCGCGGCAAAGTTTTTCACCAGTTCGATCTGCTTGTCTGAGAATTGGCGAATTTCCTTGCGATAAATGGCGAATGCCCCAACAAATTGAGTCTCCTTAAGCATCGGAACGAGCAGAAGGGTCCGGGCGCCGGCGACATCAACGAGCTTGGAAAACTCAGGATCGCCCGCAATGTAGCATCGCTCAGTTCTAACGTCGGCAACATGAATGACTTCTTTGCTTTGAATGATGCGGACGAGAGGAACATCAGGATGAAGATCGCGAGCCAAAAATGGACGTTGTCGCGCCTCTGTATAGGCTTGTGACGCTTGATAAAGCGCAGCAGTGCGAAAAGCCCCATCATCGTACAGAAATAGATTGCCAAACTCGGCTTCGCAAAGCCGCGTTGCTTTCTCCAGCATGGCTCGGAACACTGGCTCTAATTCGCCAGGCGACGAGTTGATGACGCGCAGCACGTCGGCTGTTGCCGTCTGCTGCTCCAGCGACTGCTTCAGCTCGCTGAGCAGGCGCGCATTCTCAATCGCGATTGCCGCCTGCTCGGCAAAAGTCTTGAGCAACGCGATGTGCTTCTCCTCAAATGGCCGCACTTCGTCCCGTCGCACGAGAATCGTTCCAAGCGCCCGGTCCTCACGCAGCAGCGGGACGCCGAGGATCGTGCGATGACCCCACTTCAATGCGAATTGCTGGCCAAGAGGAAATTCCTCCCCGGCATTTTGCAAATCGTGGACATGGACCGGCGCTCGGTCGAGTACGGCGCGTCCCATCACTGATGTGCGAACAAGCGGCAACGCCTCCGCCCCGGTGGGACGCGCTAGTTCGCCGTACCAGGCGCGGTTGCGGAACATTCCATTTTCAAGAATCAGAATGTCCGCGATCCGGGCGTCGCAAATGCGTGCGGCGTATTTAGCGACTAGGTCAAGCACCGGCTGCACGTCGTTCGGTGAACTCGAGATCGCACGGAGGATCTCGCTGATAGCGGTCTGCTGGTCAAGCGATTCCGAAAGATCGTCGGTGCGGTGGCGCAGCTCGCTCAGCAGTCGCGTATTCTCGATGGCGATGACGGCCTGGGCGGCGAAATTTCGAATCAATTCGATCTGCTTATCAGCGAATGGCTGCACTTCCTGGCGATAAATGGCAATCGCGCCGACTAGCTCGTTTTCCTTAAGCATTGGAACTCCGAGCGCAGTTCGTGCGCCGCCGATCTTTGCCAACGGAGAACTAGCATAGGGTTCCTCAACGGTAATGTCGGTGACGTGCGCCAACTTCTTAGTTCTGACGACGGGGCCGAGAATCGATTTCTCTAACGGAATATATGGGTCGCGGCGTCGCATTTCCTCGAATGCCTCTGGCGCATTGTGCATACCGACAACGCGCATTCGGCCGCTTTCGAATAATAAGAGAACGCCGAACTTCGCACCGCAGATGCGTGTTGCATTCTCCAGCATGGCTTGGAAAACAGGCTCCAGCTCGCCCGGCGAAGTGCTGATGATGCGCAGCACGTCCGCAGTCGCAGTCTGTTGCTCCAGCGATTGCCTCAGCTCGTTCAAAAGCCGCGTGTTCTCGATGGCGATCACGGCCTGGGCGGCGAAATTCTGTACCAACGCAATTTGCTTTTCGGTGAATGGCCGGACCTCCTGGCGATATATGACGATAGCCCCGATCAGCGCATTCTCTTTGAGCATCGGCACGACAAGGGCGGTCCGAGCACCCGCAAGGTCGACGATGGGAATTAGCGTTGGATCGCGCTCCAAATATGACACGTCGGCTTTTAGGTCGGTGATGTGTTGCAGTTCTTTGCTCGCGGCCATGCGGGCAAGGGGATGTTTGGGGCCGGGATGGAATCTGGGATCGCGTCGCCGCAGTTCGTGCCATGCCGGTGGAGCATTGTGCATCGCTCGGACGTGGAAGACGTTTCCGTCGTGAAGCAAGAGATTTCCGAACTTGGCCTCGCATATGCGCGTTGCATTCGCCAGCATGGCCTGGAATACCGGCTCCAATTCACCGGGCGAACTTGAGATGACGCTCAGCACTTCCGATGTCGCCGTCTGCTGCTCCAGCAACTCACGCAGTTCGTTGAGCAGTCGCGTGTTTTCGATGGCGATCACGGCCTGGGCTGCGAAGTTCTCGACTAGCGCGATCTGCTTGTCGGTGAACGGTCGGACTTCCTGCCGGTAAATGATGATCGCGCCGATCAGATCGTCGTCCTTCAGCATCGGCACGGCGACTGCTGACCGCGCGCCGCCGAGCCTCGCCGGCGAACCCGGAGCGGCATCGGCAGCCATGTCGGCGGTGTAGCTTGCCCGCTTCGTCCTCATGGCCCGGTCGAGTTGGCTGCCTGCCGGTGGCAGGAATGGTCCACGCTTCTTCAGGAATTCGGCATAATCCGGCGGGATGTCAATTCCAGCCGCCAGATGGAACGCCCGACCGTCAAAGCGATACAGTTGTCCAAACTTTGCCTGGCACATACGAACCGAACTTTCCAGCATCGCTTGGAACACAGGCTCCAACTGACCGGGCGAGCTTGAGATGACGCGCAGTACTTCCGACGTCGCTGTCTGCTGCTCGAGCAACTCGGTAAGGTCGGTCGTTCGCTGCCGCAATTCGTTGAGCAGTCGCGTGTTTTCGATGGCGATAACGGCCTGGGCGGCGAAATTGGTCAGAAGCCCGATCTGCTTTTCGGTGAAGGGCTTGACCTCTTGGTGATAGATGTTGATCGAGCCGATCAATTCTCCGTCCTTTAGTAACGGCACCTCGGCCAGCGTCCGGCCGCCGCCAAGCTCCACTGTGGCCACGCGCAGCGGATCGCGTTCCAGGTAGGCCTTCCCTTTGGTAATATCGTCGATCTGGACGAACCGCTTCGTTTTCAGCAGCATTCCGAGGCCGGTTTCCGGGCCAGGGCGGATGGCCGCACGGAACAGCATTTCACTGTAAGCAGCCGGTGCACCGTGGACAGCGACCACGCGGAACAAGTCGCCCTCTCGAAGCCACAGATTGCCGAACTTGGCGTCGCAGATGTGGACGGCGTTCTCCAGCATTGTCTGGAACACCGGCTTTAGGTCGCCGGGTGACGAGCTGATGACGCTCAAAACCTTTGAAGTCGCGGTCTGCTGTTCCAGTGATTGGCGTAATTCATTAAGCAACCGCGTATTCTCGATGGCGATGACGGCCTGCGCGGCGAAGTTCTGAACTAATTCGACTTGCTTCTCGGTGAACGGTCGGATTTCCCGTCGATAAAGGGTGATTGCTCCGACAAGATCGTCGTCTTTGAACATTGGCACAGTAAGGTGAGAGCGCGCGCCGCCGAGTTGGGCCGCCGGCGACATAACAGGCTGGGTCGTGTCGTCGGCGCTCTGGACGACCGCTCGCGCTCGCAACATGCGGTCAAGCGGCTGACCGGCAACGGGCACGAACGCACCACGCTGCCGCCGAAATTCGACGAGCGCCGGCGGCTCGCCCCGGGATGCAACGGTGTGAAAAAGCTTTCCATCATATCGATAGATCGTGCCGAAATTGGCCTCGCAGATGCGGGTCGCATTCTCGAGCATGGATTGGAATACAGGGTCCAACTCGGCAGGCGACGAGCTAATGACACTCAGCACCTGCGCCGTTGCGGTCTGCTGCTCCAGCGATTGCCGCAATTCGTTGAGCAGCCGCGTGTTCTCGATGGCGATGACGGCCTGAGCAGCGAAGCTCTCAACCACCGCGATCTGCTTGTCAGTGAAAGGACGCACCTCCTGGCGGTAGATGCCAAACGCGCCGATAACTTCATTATCTTTCAACATCGGCACTGAAAGCAGTGTTCGAGCGCCAGCAAACTTGGCAAGGTGTGGAGCAGCTGCGGGCTCCGCCACAAGATCAGCAATGTGAACAATGCCTTTTGTCTGAACCAGACGATTAATATGATGCCCGGGTTCAAATCTAATGACTGGCTGGCGCGAGCGCGCCTCGCTGAATGCTGCAGGCGCACCGTGGAGCGCGACGACGCGAAAACCGTCGTCCACACGTAAGACCAATGTGCCCGAATGGGCCTCACAGATACGCACTGCGTTTTCGAGCATCGCATCGAAAACCGGCTCTAGCTGTCCGGGCGAGCTTGAGATGACGCGCAGTACTTCCGACGTCGCTGTCTGCTGCTCAAGCAACTCGGCAAGGTCGGTCGTCCGCTGCCGCAATTGGTTGAGCAGTCGCGCGTTCTCAATGGCGATGACGGCCTGGGCGGCGAAGTTTTGAACCAACGCAATTTGCTTGTCGGTGAACGGGCGCACCTCTTGGCGCTGCATCGCGATTGTGCCGTAGAGCTGCCCGTTCTGAAGCATCGGCACCGAAAGTAGTGTGCGATAGCCGCCTAGTTTTGCTGCACTCGTGAAAGTGGGGTCACCGCGAAGGTAAGCCTCCTCTTTGGTAATATCGGCAATATGGACTAGTCGTTTTGTCCTGACGACCCTCACTAGAGCCGTCCCCCGTCCCGGCTGGATAGGGCCGCCTTTGCGCAGCTTCTCATAGGCTGCCGGAGCGTTGTGCGTGGCGGCTGCGGTGAAAGTCTTTCCGTCATAGAGATAAAGCGTGCCGAATTTGGCTTCACACAAGCGCGCTGCACGTTCCAGTATCGCTTGGAATACCGGCTCTAGTTGACCCTGCGACGTGCCGATGATCTTCAGAACCTCGGCGGTCGCCGCAAGCTGTTCCAGAGTCTCGTCGGCGGGCAGCGCGCTCGGAGCTTTTTGGCCGCCAGAACGGGTGCTATCGGTCTCAGCCTTTGGCGAATTGCGTGTACCCGCAGCCGCCTTGCCGCGCTGCGCCTTTACCGTTTTACCGCCTGCTTTTGAGCGCCGCTTCATGACCTTGCCACTGCCCTTACAAGCCATCGTAGCGGGTTAAACCAGCACCCTGGAAGTAGCTTTAGCGCGGTGCAGCAAACCTGAACCGTTCAATGTCCGGTACGGGTCGTCATTCACTACCGACGCTTTGCCGCGCCAACGCTGCCCAATGTCGGTTATGCATCTACGAGCGACCAAGGTATTTCAACGCCCCGATTGGTCGCGGTGGGCCAACGCACGAAATCGCTTCGCGATAGCCCGCTTCGCGGGGGCGGGAGCCAAGAGGCCGGTAACCCGATCGACAGGACTGCGATAACTGTGTGGCGAGGTCAACACGATCAACAAGCGTACTGCGAGATGATCAGATGATCTGCGGGCCAGCACCCTGATGCGGTGAGCCACATCACCCCCACCGATAACGCAATTACACAATTGCCTTGACGAATAGCGCCAACCAGTGTGCTTGAACGTGCCGAGCATATTTCGGCTCGCAAAAAATTAATTCACTTCATGTCACTACACACCGATCGACTGATCAATCGCGCAATGGTTGTCGGATGTGCCATTTCCGCCACGCGCAACTATTTGAAATTACACATGCCGAGAACATTAATTCCCCTCTTGTGCAACATTCATGCCGAAACGCGAAAGTTGTGGAAGCGTTCTGCTATGCGGGTGGCCGCCTCCCGACCCGATGCCGTCCACAGCGCCGACATGCAATCCCCATAGAGCCTGCTGCACCGCCGGGTGCCCCACCCACCGCGATTTCGTGCCTTGGCGCTTCTCGGACGCCGGCACACGCGCGCGCCGATAGAGACGTCACTCCGGCGTCCGAGAAACCTGCACACAACCGGACTCATGCGCCACACAAATTTCGCGAAGGATGTATCGCTTTATTGGCACCCACACCCAGGCACTCGCGTGCCGGGCGGAGGAGACCACGGCATCAGTAGGCGAGGTTCGGTTACGCACCTTAAGGTGCCATATCCTACTTTCTCGACGGCGGTCTCACCGCTCGCCGCATTAGTTCAGCTTCGGTCTCGCGCTGCCGTTTTGCCTCTTCGTGTAGCCATTGACGGAAGGCGAGCAGCGCCGGCTCCTCGGTGCGGGAGGGACGATATTCGAAATACCAGCCCTCTCGTTTAGTAGCGATGATTGGAAACGGCGCGACTAGGCGACCACTTACCAGCGCGTCGGTGACGTAGAGGGGCTGCGCAATAGCTACTCCTACCGCGTCGAGTACCGCTTGCATCGCCATAGCGTTGTTGTCGAAAAAGACTTCGCTGCCCGGTCGGATCGGTTGGCGCAGACCAGCAGCGTCGAACCAACAGGCCCAATCATTGGCGAGGTGCGGGAC